>CAZGZT010000004.1:0-114911 GCA_964529805.1 uncultured Solobacterium sp.
GTGCGAGCATGGACTTTCCTCTGGATTCCCAGCGACTGAATGAATGCTATTTGTTTAATATCTGTTCTTCCAGACGGGAGATTCTCTTTAGAATGTCTACTGAACTGTATGAAGTCGTATTAGACAGATCAAAGGCAACCTTTCTACCCTCCAGATCGATATTCTTTGATGTCAGTTCCTTGACCTGAGCCTGCAGATCGTTGATCGTATCCAGCAGCTGCTGAACATTCTCTTCCATGATCTGGTAGTCTTCCAGAACGGTATCAAGAAAAGTATCTACTTCAGATGGTGAATAGCCCTTGAAATCGACGTTGAACTCCTTGTTGAGAATCTCTTCCGGCGTAAGATTTAACTTTTCCATATATTTTCTCCCACAATAAATAATAACTTAAAATCTATTCGCAATCAAGCGAACTAGCATTTCATATATCAATATTATATAATATTCACTAGGTGAAAAGATGAAGTATCCTAACAGCAGCAAAGTTTATGTCAAACCGAATACCTCTGCAGCAAACCGCGGCATGTCTCTGGAAGAAGACATCAACAAGACAAACCGGTATTACCTCACCAACGATATCGCTGTCATCTACAAGAAACCGACACCAATCACCATCGTCAACGTCGATTATCCGAAAAGAAGCGCCGCCAGGATCACGGAAGCCTACTTCAAAGTCGCGTCAACGACCGACTACAACGGCATATACTTGGGGAAGTATATCGACTTTGAAGCGAAAGAGTGCAACTCCAAGACCTCTTTCCCTTTCTCATCGATTCATCCGCATCAGATCAGGCATTTATCTGATGTACTGAGACACGGGGCTATCGCTTTTATTATTTTAAGGATGACTTACTATAATAAAGACTTTTTAATTAGAGCACAGGATTTTATCGATTTCTACCAGTCCGGCAACAGGAGATCTCTTCCTTATACCTGGATCAGTGAAAACGGTTTTGAAATCCCATTGACTTACCAGAAACCATGTGATTATCTGGAAACCGTAAACAAAGTATATGGAATTTAGGGAGTTATTATGACAAAAAAAGTAAAGACGAGAAGAAGAATCAATAAAGTACATGTCTGGGCGATCATCATCTCCTTGATGCTTGTTCTGGCGTTCATTGGCGTAGGAGCAGGCGTATTCTTGATCAGTACGATGCTGAAAGATAAGCCGACACTCAACGTGGCGGATTTCAATCAGTCCGAATCTTCCGTTATCTATGATTCCAAGGGCGATGAGATCGCAAACCTTGGCACCGTCATCCGTCAGAATGTCGAATATGAAGAGATCCCGAACTGTGTCGTCGACGCTTTTGTCGCCATAGAAGACTCCCGTTACTTTGAACACAACGGTTTTGATATTCCTCGTTTTACCAAGGCTCTGATCGAAGACGTTATCGCCAGATCTTTTGAACAGGGCGGTTCTACCTTTACCATGCAGCTGGTCAAGAATACCTATTTCGTTGATGACGAAACGGGCCAGCAGGCTGCCAGAAGCGGCGTCAGCGGCGTCAAGAGAAAGACGCAGGAGATCGCTCTGGCCATGGAACTGGAACACAACAGATCAAAACAGGATATCTTTGAATCCTATGTCAATAAACTGAATTTCGGCGGCGACAACAACATCCGTGGCATACAGAAAGCCAGCCAGTACTATTTCGGCAAGGACATTACCGAACTCAACCTGGTCGAAGGTGCTCTGCTTGCGGGTGTCATCAACGCTCCGAACTGGTACAACCCTTTCTATCATCTGGAAGACGCCCAGGAACGTCTGACAACGGTTCTCTATCAGATGAAGAACCACGGCTATATCACCCAGGAGGAATATGAACTGGCAAAATCCGTCAGGATCGAAGATCTGCTGCATGATCCTTACTCTTCCGACAAGGAAGGCGAAGGCGTACCTTATCAGGCCTATGTCGACCAGGTCATCTCCGAAGTCATCAGTCTGACCGGACTTGATCCGTATACCACGACGATGCATATCTATACCTATATGAACAAGGGCATTCAGGAACAGATGGACGCCATTCAGGCCGGAAACATGCCGGAAGACTATCTGACCTTCCCTGATGAATTCTTCGAGTGCGCTTCCGTCTGTATCAAGAACTCAACCGGTGAAGTCGTCGGTATTCTGGGCGGCAGAAACTATGCCGGAGGCGGACAGCTGCTTCTGAACCATGCGACCGAACAGTATAAGCAGCCTGGATCTTCTATCAAACCGATCTTGGATTATGCACTGGCCTTTGAAAACCTTGGCTGGGCAACCGACCATGTTCTGTGCGATGCACCGATGTGGCTCAACTCCATCAATCAGATCCCGGTATACAACGATTCCGGAACCTATGTCGGCGATGTCACCTTAAAGGATGCACTGGGTCAGTCCATCAATACCTGTGCGATCCAGACATTGAAAGCCGTTCTGGAAGAAAAGAGCTACGACTATGTAGTGGATTACGCCCAGTCTCTAGGCTACAACTTTACTCTGGACGATTTCAATATTCAGTATGCGATCGGCGGATCGACTTGCGAAGTTACGCCTTACATACATGCGGCAGCCTATGCAGCCATCATGAACTACGGCGTATACAATACACCGCATACCATTGAAAGAATCGAATTCACCAACGGCAAGTCCCCTATTACCCCTATCTACGAATCCAAGCAGGTCATCTCTGAGGCAGCGGCCTATCTGACGACTGAACTGATGCATTCAAACGTAGCGGAATTTGGCGGAACCTATCTGTATGTCAGATCAAAAGACTATGACGTCTACGGTAAGACCGGTACGACAGATTACGGTACTTCCGGAAGAGAATTCGGCATTCCATCCGGTGCAATAAAGGATGGATGGCTGGTTGCTGCGACAAGCGAATACACCACTGCGACTTGGGTCGGTTATGAAAAAGCCGTAGCAGGACAACAGTCCTATATCACCAAAGACTACTACAACAACGATAGACCGCAGGGTCATATCGCTCACCTGATCCTGGAAGCAGCCTACGAATACGGAGAAAACAAGCCGGAAAGACTTACCAGACCTTCCGGTGTATCATCCATTACCCATATCATCGGAACCTGGCCTTACGCCACATTTGTTGACGGCATGGATGAAACCTTAAGAACGACCGGTCTGATCAAATCGGATGCCGTGAAACTGGTACCGTTGGCGGATGCCACGATTGAAAACCTAGGTTCGGGATATAAAGTAGAACTCGGCAATAATGGCGATTTATCAATTACATGGCCGAAATATCCTGATGAATCGAAACTGGAAGAAGCTTCCGATACAAAAGATATTTCCTTAAAGAACGGAAACGGCGATGTGATCATTGCCGCTGAAGGCAAATGTCTGTTTGACTATACAAAACTCTATGGTCCAATCAAATACATGGCTGATATTACAATTACCGGGAACGAATCAAGAACCAAACATATCGCCATTGGGCAAAGTCATGATACTGTCTTCCTCGATCTGAATCCTGGAGATAAGGTTACTGTTGAACTCTATTACGGCTACGAAAGAGGTAATATTACTTCCAATAAAGCCAAAGTAGAAAAATCAGCTGAACTCTCATTCACCGTTCCTGAAGAAGGCAGTACTCTTGATGAAGTACAGAGTTGGGTAGATAAGTATAGCTTTATTGTCCTGAATACGATTATCGATAACGAAAAGGAAGGCATGTTCTCTGTCGTAAACGATATATCCCATGAAGAAGTCCCGAAAGGACAGACAGAAATCGTATCCGATCCGGATGCAACCTATACATGTACATACTATATTGCAGAGTATAAGCTTACCGTAACTGCTTACGACAGCGACGGACATACACTGAAACTGATTGCTTCATACGGAAACGATACCGACTTCTCATGGTCATGGTCTCCATCTTCCTTTGAAGGACTGTCAATTCAGCAGGATGGCAACAACCTGACCTTCACGATCACGTCAGAAGAAATATCAAACGGCACAATAACAGTGACAGCCGAAACGGCCCATAACATCGTAACGAAATACGTCAAGATCGAAGACGGGCTGCTAAGCATAACCGATTAATTAAAAAGCTCGGATATCCGAGCTTTTTTTATTTCTTCTTGTTTTCAAATCCCTGAATGTCGATATCGATCCTCTTACATTCAATACCGGTCATCAGCAGGATACTTTCCTTGATCTCGTCCTGTATCTTGGAACACAGTTTCACGATATCCGCACCCTGCTTGATACGAATCGCTACCGTCAAAGACAGATCATTGTTCTTGTTCAGCTTGCACTCGGCAAACTCTTTTTCCTTCTTTACCGGATAAATGTTCTTTATATTCGAGCAGACAATATTCGCGATATCCTTAAATGCCTTCTCACTGATTACATAGTTCCCAATATCGTTTTTCTTCAGTTCCATATCTTTTTCCTCAAAAATGATTATATCATTCTTCTTAATCCTTTAGGATATTTATTTTTAATGACACCATTGCTGCATTTTCCAAAACCGATCGAAGTGCCATGGTGCGTCAGCAGATAATAGTGATTCTCCAGTTTACAGAAAATCTCCTGTCCGGAAACAAACCTTTCATATTCTTCATCATTCAGATCATATGAATATCTGTACTTTCCTTTCAGACTGTTGGCCCGATACAGGGAATGATTCGGTTCAAATCTTTTTCCCTTGATCTCTCCTATACATATCCCGTATCGGATGACGTTTTTCTTTAAATCAGGCATAGGTTTCAGTGAAAGATAGAACTGATCATGCAAGGAATAGAGATAATACTCATCCAGATCCAGATTGTCCTTGATAAAATCCTCTACGAGCCTGTTTTGGACCGTTTTAAGCTCTTTTATGTAATTTGTATTCTGTTTACCGTCCTTCTTCAAAAGACAGTAGAACTGCCCTTCTGTACCATTTAACGGCGAAAGCTTTCTTGTACCTTCCAGCCTTGAACTTCCCTGTTCTTTCACAGGAAGCAAATACATGTCACGATGTCTGGATAAGAAATCTGTGATTTGCTGCTCATCTTCTTCAAAAGCGTACGTACAGGTGGAATAAACCAGCTGACCGCCCTTCTTCAGAATTCTGTAGGCATCTTCCAGCAGTTCCTGCTGCAGTTGAGAAAGCTTTTTGATATTCTCAAGCGAATAACTGTCCAGTATTTCCGGATACTTCCTGATCATCCCTTCTCCGGAACACGGCGCATCCAGGATCACGATATCCGCATATTCTTCCAGCTGCTGCGCCAGCTGATCGCACTTCATGTTCGTGATGATCGTATTGTCAAGACCCAGTCTTTCCAGATTCTGAGCCAGGGACAGACAGCGGGAATAATTCATGTCGTTGGAAATACATAAAACATCTGCTGAAAGTCTGTTCAGGATGTTGACTGTCTTTCCTCCCGGTGCGGCACACAGATCCACGACAATGGATACATCTTTTTTATCGATGCTTTCTGTCGTAAGAGAAGCGGCTATCTCCTGGGGATAGATCAGACCCAGTTCATAGGCTATCGTTTTACCGATGTTTTCTTCATGATGATAAAAACTGTCTGAAGAATAGCCGTTCTCCTGATAAGGGAAATCAATAATATCCGAAATCTTCTCTCTTTCCATTTTCCTGGTATTGAGAAAAAAGCCCTGCGTGCAAGGCTGTTTCAGCAGTTCCATGAATCGGGAACTGTCTTCGCCGAAGTATTCTTTCGCTCTTTCCTCAAACAGTTCTTTCATAGTCTTTATATCGGATACGGATCAGATCTCCTGTTTTATAAGGAATATTACTATTGAATATCAACAGATCATTTTTTATATCAAGCCCCTGATAAGATCCTTCATTCGGGATAATGACGTCTGGATCTGACGGTATCGCTTCTATCAACCATTTTGAGCCGTTTTTACTGCATTTTACGATCTTGATATCTGTATAATACTCATAGCCCAAAAGCGCTTCAGCGAGGCTGAAATCGCCTCTAGACAGAGCTTCCTTGATTCTGGTAGAGGATACTTTTTCACCCTCATACGCATATTCCGGGATAACGACTGTTTCAAAGTTTCCGCATTCCCTCAAAAGTTCTGGATTGCCCTTTCCCATGCTTCCGAAAGAGAAGTCATAGCCACAGATGAGTTTTAGAAGATTCATCCTGTTAAGATAGTTAAAGATGAAGTCTTTCCCGTCCATCCTCATCAGATCTTCATCGAAACGGAAGACAATGATATCTTCGATGCCGTATTCCTGAAGCTTAACGATTCTTTGTCTGTAGTTCAGAATATGTACAGGATTATTTCCGGTAATGATCTGTATCGGATCAGGTTCAAAACAGATCACGGTCGGATCGACATGCGAAAGGTGGCTTTCTTTCAGGATCATATCAAGAAGCTGCTGATGTCCCAGATGAACGCCGTCAAAATAGCCGATACAGGCTACTGTATCATTTAACATAGGGAGTTCCTGATGAATGTCTATCTCTATTACCATAAGCCTCTGACGCAGCGGTAGAGTCCGTCCTGTTTTTGATAGATCGCTACCGCCTCCTTTCCGTCACTGATCAATACCTGTTCTGTATCGGCATTCAGTTCTAAAGGTTTTCCGTTCTTCACATCACTTAAATCATCCAGGACTACAGTCTCGTATCTGGATGACAGCAGTTCCAGCAGATCGTGACTTCTGTAGTTCCCCTGCAGAATGTCTTCTAAGGTATCGCAGTCTTCAGCTTTAACGTTGTCGATAGCGGTTCTTCTTAACTGTGAAACCGTTCCAATCAGATCCAGTTCTTTCAGGATATCTCTGACTAGAGCTCTGATGTATGTGCCGGAAGAAACCTTGCAGGTAAAGGAAAAGCCGTCCGGATAGATTTCATCCAAACTGATCGAATAGACATGGATATCTCTTACAGGAAGTTCTACTTCCTGATTTTTAAGCTGATATTTATAGAGTCTCTCGCCGTTTACCTTAACTGCGCTCGTGATCGGGACTTCCTGTTTCAGATCACCTCTAAAACGGTTTAAAACGGCTTCCAGGCGTTCTTTTTCAGGAAGGATATAATCTCTTTCTTCGATGATCTTTCCGTCCGTATCCAGCGTATCCGTGCTTACGCCCAAAAGGACTCTGGTCTGATACTCTTTACTGTCGGAAACCAGGAACTGATTCGCCTTTGTCGCTTTGTCATAAAGAACGATCATCACACCCGTAGCGTTAGGATCCAGCGTACCGGTATGTCCGATCTTCTTTGTGTTTAATACTTTTCTTAGCTTGAAACAGACATCGAAAGATGAAATGCCTGCAGGTTTATCAACAAACAGAACGTTGTTCATACAGGAAAATTATAACATGAGTTATAATGAATGCATGTCAATGAAAAAGATCCTGGCACAGGTCAGGAAAGCGGACCAGATGTATCAGATGATCGAGAACGGAGACAGGATAGCTGTCGGTCTTTCAGGCGGGAAAGATTCTTCTTTACTGCTGTATACGCTGTATCTGTACCGTTTTCTTTCCAGGAATACTTATCAGAAGGATTTCGAACTGGTCGGAATCCATATTGATCTGAACTTCGGTGAAGAAGACATTACACCGCTTCTGGAATGGTTCAGACAGTACGATATTGAAATCAAATGCGATGAATCGAAGATTGCGGACATTCTAAAGCTGAATCTGCATAAGGACAGGATCGACTGTTCCCTGTGTTCAACCTTAAAGAAAGGCGCCGTGATCCGTAAGGCCAAGGAATTCGGATGCAATAAAGTGGCGTTCGCCCACCACGCCGACGATGCGATCGAAACACTTCTTATGAATATGATCTATGGCGGAAGAGTCGCTACTTTTGATCCGAAGATGTATCTGGATCACTCGGAAACGACATTCATCCGTCCATTCTGTCTGTCTTTTGAATCGGATATCGCAAAGACCTGCAGACAGCTGGAAATCCCGATCATCAAGTCAGGATGCCCAAATGATGGATATACGCAAAGACAGGAAATAAAGGAACTATTACACTCTATTTATCATAA
The DNA here is from genome assembly GCA_964529805.1 of uncultured Solobacterium sp. Classification (GTDB taxonomy): domain Bacteria; phylum Bacillota_I; class Bacilli_A; order Erysipelotrichales; family Erysipelotrichaceae; genus Colivicinus. Next base: position 7,995 of record CAZGZT010000004.1, read on the forward strand.
ATACCCTCAGGCAAAAGAAAACTTCCTGCTGAGCCTGTACAACGAGGAACATCTGAATCTATACTTCAATAAAAAAGAAGAAAAATAAAAGCCATGCGATGCATGGCTTGTTTATTATTTCTTGAACGATCTGCGGATCGCCTTGCCCAGCTCGAATACCGGGAAAGTAGACAGAGCCAGACCGACACAGATCAGCAGTTCCTTGAATTCGAATGTGCCAGGATGCAGACCGAATACGGTGCAAAGGCCCGGAACATAGATTGCAGCCAAGGTAATCAGAACGGTTACGACGACCGCACCGAGCAGCCACCAGTTGAAGTTCTTCAGCATGGATCCTGAGAAGATGGATTTTGTCTGTGAACGCATGTTGATGGCACAGGCGATTTCGGCGAAGTTGACGGTCAGGAAAGCCATTGCGATCGCATTGACGCAGTCAGGAACGCCGAAGAAGCCTTTGATCGTACCTGTTTCCAGATACAGACCGATGAAGTAGGCAGCAAGTTCAATGATCGCAAGGTAAATGCCCTGCCATACCATGTCTACACCGGCGCCGTTGGCGAAGATTCCGTCAGAAGAATTACGCGGTTTCCTCTGCATGACGTCGCCTTCCGCCTTTTCCATGCCCAGAGCCAGTCCCGGTAAAGAGTCCGTGACCATGTTGATCCAAAGCAGATGAACAGGCGTCAGGATCGTAAAGTTCAGCAGCGATGCCACAAACATGATGATGACCTCGCACAGGTTGGTAGAAAGCTGGAACTGGATGACCTTGCAGACGTTGTCATAGATCTTTCTTCCTTCTTCTACCGCGTTAACGATGGTAGCGAAGTTGTCATCCGCCAGAACCATATCTGCAACGGATTTCGTAACATCCGTTCCGGTAATGCCCATGCCGATGCCGATATCTGCAGCCTTGATGGATGGCGCATCGTTGACGCCGTCTCCGGTCATGGCTGTAACCATGCCTCTGCCCTTCCAGGCGTTGACGATCTTTGTCTTATGTTCCGGCTGTACTCTGGCATAGACAGAATACCTCGTAACGACATCCAGCATGTCTTCTTCAGAATACTGATCCAGTTCATGGCCTTCAATGGCCTGATCTTCATCGGTGATGATACCCAGATCCTTACCGATGGCGATAGCCGTATCTTTATGGTCTCCTGTGATCATGATCGGTCTGATGCCTGCAGAACGGCATTCCTTGATCGCATCGTAGACTTCCGGACGGCAAGGGTCGATCATACCGACGATACCGATAAATACCAGATCGTGTTCCAGATCTTCCGGATCATCTGATTTCGGCAGATTGTCGTATCTTCTATAGGCGGCACACAGTACTCTAAGCGCCTTTGAAGCGAATTCTTTATTCTTGTTCAGGATTTCTTCTTTCAGTTCAGTGGTAATAGGTATTTCACCCTTTTCGGAAAGATATCCCGTGCATCTGTGCAGCATGACATCCAGAGCGCCTTTTGTGTACTGTACATAGCCGTATGTATCAGGATGGATCGTAGACATCATCTTACGGTTGGAATCAAACGGAGCTTCGGCCTTTCTTGGCTGCTGATCTTCCAGTTCGTATTTCGGCATGCCCAGACTGTTGGCATAGTTGACCAGCGCGCATTCGGTAGGTTCTCCGGTTGCGGACGTTTCGCCGATGCCGATCTCGGCATCCGAGCATAAGGCCATGGCCTTTGCCAGAAGCGCCTTGTCGGCAGTGAATTCATCCACGACCGTCATTTTGTTCTGGGTAAGAGTTCCGGTCTTATCGGAACAGATAATATTGGTACATCCCAGCGTTTCTACGGCAGTCAGCTTTCTGATCAGAGCCTGACGTTTTGCCATGGCAGAAACACCGATGGAAAGAATAATCGTTACAACGGCAGGAAGTCCTTCCGGAATGGCCGCAACAGCCAAAGCGATCGCTGCGATGAAAGTATCCAGAGTTGCGCTTCCCAGCATAGCCAGAGAGAATTTCTCTTTAGATACCAGAACCGTTTCAACAACGCCCACCGCAAAGACGACGACACAGATCCAGATGACCAGTTTTGTTAAGAAAGTGGAGAGTTCTCCCATCTTCTTCTGTAACGGAGTAAGTTCTTTTTCCGACTTGTTCAAAGCGTCGGCGATCTTGCCCATTTCCGTATCCATGCCGCAGGCTACGACAACCGCCTTGCCTCGTCCATATACCACGGTAGAACCGTTGTAAAGCATGTTCTTTCTATCACCTAACGTAATGTCTTCCTTGCCGTCGACACACATCAGTACGTCGATGATCTTGTTGACCGGAACGGATTCACCCGTTAAGGCAGCTTCTTCCGCCTTAAGCGAATGCGATTCGAGAATTCTGCAGTCCGCAGGAACGGTATCGCCTGCTTCAAATACGATGACATCACCTAAGACGACATCTTCCGACTTCACGATCTCGATCTTTCCGTCTCTTAATACCTTCGATGTAGAAGCCGTCATCTGCATCAGCGCCTCCATGGCACCTTCCGCCTTGGATTCCTGAATCAGAGACATGATCGTATTGATCGTAACGACAGCCATGATAACGATGACATCGGCAAACTCGGAGAAACGGAAACCGTTTTCCATCTGTAGGACGTTCACAACAGCCTGAATGGCAGCCGCCGCCAGCAGCATGATGATCATCGGGTCAGAGATCGAATTGATAAACCGTTTAAACAACGGCGTTTTTTCCGCTTCCTGAAGCTTGTTCTTGCCGTTTTCCGCCAGTCTTTTCGCCGCTTCTTGGGAACTTAGACCGTTTGGCGTGGAATTCACCTGTTTCAGTACTTCAGCAGCATCTTCCAAATAATGTTTTTCCATATAGATCCTTTCTTTAAAAAACAAAAACTCATGCACATGCATGAGACACTGAACCGAATATTCCCATGCACAACACTAAGCCATACATGAGTCTCGCTTTTTAAGGCAAACCAGGCATAAAGCCGAGATTGTTGGCTTGACACGTAATACTACGCAAGCTACTCCCTCATTCGTATCAATTTTAGCGTAAATAAAGCTTTTTTACAATCTCATTCATAGTAAAATTGAGTCATGAAGAGGATCTATCTGGAAATCACGGACGCCTGTAATCTGAACTGTCCTTTCTGCACCTACGAGAAGGGTCAAAGCTTTATGCCTTTTGAAAAGATCAAAGACTGCATCAGACAGATCAGACCTTTCTGCAGCTATGTTTATCTGCATATCCTGGGCGAACCTCTGCTGCATCCGGATTTTGACAGGATCCTTGATATTCTGGATGAAAATGAAATGAAACTGCAGCTGGTTACCAACGGCACACTGCTGAACAAACACCCGGATCTGCTGAAACATCCATGTTTAAGGAAGCTTTCCATCTCTTTGCACAGCGTTAACAATCTGAGCATATCCGATGATTATTTCACAACGATAGATCAGCTGCTGGAAGAAGACAGGGATACAGTAATCGAACTGCGTTTCTATGATCCTGATAATCTGAATGAAAAGCTTAATGATTATCTAAACAGACTGAAAGAGAAATACTCTTTTGAAATAACATCAAAAAAGAATTCCTATCAGTTAAAAGAAAACACCTATATATACTTTGAAGAACTCTTTGAGTGGCCTAAAATCTCCGATCCAGAGATCGGTGATGTTGGAACATGCCACGGCGGAGTAGATATGCTGGGGATAACGGTTGATTCTAAAGTAACTTTATGCTGCCTGGATCCTAAGGCCCATAATGTGATCGGTTCTCTTGAAGAAAGCGGTTTTGCGCATATCATCAATTCCCCTGCATATAAAAAAATTGTGCAGGAATTCAAGGCACATGTCATCAGTTCGCCGTTATGTAAAAGGTGCAGCTACCGCTTAAGATTCAAGTAATAGGCATGAGCCAGAATGATGGAAGAACGAATGGAAAGAGAGATCTCTTTCTGTTTTTTATGGTCAAGATAATAACCGCCGTCTTTCATCTGATCCAGACCTTTGAAATCCTGAGAAATCATTATAGAATACGGTTCATTTAAAACAAGATCCGACAATTCCTTATCTCCATCAGATACGAATGGATAAAGATTCCGGGCGGGATGTTCTTTTAAATAGGCATCCAGATCCCGATAGGAACTGATACGGCAATGGAAGAAAGAACCCATGGAAGCTCTAATACAGCGGGGATCGAAGTAGTCCAGATCGCTGTTGATCAGGATGATGTCCTTGAAATCAAAAGAAACAGATGTTCTAAGTACAGTTCCCAGTTCACCGAAATCGCTGAATCCGTAGAGAACAATATGGTTTCCTTGCTTCACTTCCTCAGAATACTTGCTGAAAACGCCTATACAGTAGCAGTTTTCCTTCACAGATAGTTTCTCGATCAGCTGATCGTCGTATTTTGGAACGATTCTGTTCTTTTTACACAGATCCAGAAGCAGATCGAGCTGACTGTTTTTTACTGCCTTTTGAGATAGTAAAATCTCCCTGACTTTCTCAGGATGCTGCTTCAGCAGTTCGATCGTCAACGACATTCCCAGCGAATAGGAAGTACTGTCACTTTCCTGATATCTGTTCATATCTCAATAGTATCGCATTTGCGATCCGTATGCCATCAAGTGCGCAGGACATGATCCCTCCGCCGTATCCCGCTCCTTCGCCCATCGGATAAAGTCCGGGCGTATTGACCGATTCGTATGTTTCGTTTCTCTTGATCCTGATCGGACAGGAGGAACGTGTTTCAGGACCGAGCATAATGCCTTCTTTAATGAATCCCGGGATCTTGCGGTCAAAGTCTCTCAAGGCATCCTTTACGATCTGCAGATCTTCTTCTTTAAAGAACTGATTAAAGTCATAGAGAACGGTTCCTAAAGGATAGGTAGATTCTCTGATCAAAGGTTCCAGTTTGTTGTTCATGAAGTCGGAAATGTTCTGTGAGAGAGCCTGATAGGATCCGGAATGATCATAGGCTTTTCTTTCTATCTCATGAAGATAGTCATATCCGTCATCAAACTCTTCCTTGCGGATCTGTATCAGGATCGCGCTGTTTGCGATACCTGAATCTCTGGCGGCATAAGACATGCCGTTGGTGACGATGGTCTGTTTTTCTGACATGGCAGGGATCACGATGCCGCCCGGACACATGCAGAAAGAATAGACACCCTTTTCGCCCTTATAACGCAGGAAGTATTCGTTTGCTTCTTTTACCAAGTTGCCCGTCTGTCTGGCATCGATCAGACTCTGCGGATGTTCGACTCTGAATCCTAAAGCGATGTCTTTCTTTTCAATATAGATGCCCTTTTCTTCAAACATTCTTATCGTTTCATAGGCACTGTGACCGATACCGGAAAGAAAACAGTCGCACGAATATGTATCTTTATCCGTTTTAATTCCCGTTACTCTATGTGAATCATCCAGGATCAGATCCCGGACCGGCTCGGAAAAATGGAATTCACATCCTTTTTCCATCAGATTATCGGTAATTCTTTCAATGATTTTTCTGATTTCGTCCGTTCCGATATGGGCATGCGGTTCATAGTGTATGCTTGGATCGGCTCCGTGTTCTACGAAAACATCCAGAATGTAGTCAATGAAAGGATCTTTGATCCTGGTGGTCAGCTTGGCATCAGAAAAGGTTCCCGCTCCTCCTTCACCGAACTGCACGTTGGAATCTTCATTCAGAATTCCTTCCTTAAAGAAACGGTCTACATCCTTCTGCCTCTCAGATATTCTTTTTCCTTTCTCGAATACGATTACCTTAAATCCTGCTTCAATCAGTCGGCAAGCCGCAAAAATCCCGCTAGGCCCGTATCCGGCAATGATACAGACCTGATCTCTGGACTGATGCTTCGCTTTCAGATCGGCAGGAACATATTTGACAATATCCTTGTTCAGATATCTGTCTTCATGATCTATATCCACCAGAACGCTGTAGACATAAACCGGTTCCTTACGGGCATCCAGGGATTTTTTTCGTATCACAAAAGACTTCACTTTCCCGTGCAGTTTCTTTTCGATCTTCTTTTTTAGAACCGCTTCATCTTCATCGATTCTAAGCTTGATTCCGTTGATCTGCAGCATTATTCTACGCTCTTTAATGATTCTACCATATTGATCTGCTCCAGCGGCTTACGCATGAAGAACAGGACGATAGCCGTAAATACAAAGGTTATCAGGAAGGCATAGGTAAAGGACAGAACGGAAATATTCATTCCGAACATGACCATCTCCATGTTTATGACATTCATGATGAAATGATGTTCCAGTACGCCCAAAGGAAGTCCCAGAATGCCGCCGATCAGGGTCAGCAGCAGAATCTCTTTGAAGATGTACAGATTCACTTCGTGTTCGTTGAAACCGAGCACTTTCAAGGTGGCGATCTCCCGGACTCTTTCCGAGATATTGACTTGAGTCAGATTGACCAGTACGACAAAAGCCAGAGAACCTGAAGTGATGATGATGACCGCAATGATTAAATCTAATGCATTGATCATCGTCTGGAACTGGTCGATCATGCTGGAGAAGTCGACGACGGAGATATAGTCTTTCAACTGCTTACAGTCTTCCATCAAAGAGTCTGGATCAGAAGTTTTAATTGCAATAAAGGTATCCTTGATCTCTTCTTCAAATAAAGACTGATACATGGCTTCGGACATGAAGATATAATGCTGGAAATACATTTCGCAGATCTCACTGACCTGTACTTCGGCCTTATAGCCGTTCTTTGATTCCAGGATGACCATGTCCCCTTTCTTGATGCCGTTGTTTTTGGCGAACTTCTGGGAAATGACGATTCCTTCATTGTTCAGTTTTATCGGCATTTTTTTATTCGCACTTCTTAGATCCATGGTAACAAAGGCATTCCTCGGTTCCATCACAATGACAGATGCGGTATCGTTCTTGCTGTTGAAATACAGCTTTCCGGTATAGGACATGAACGGAATGACTGTCTCGTTGTTTAGATCATCTTTCAGGATTTCCAGGTTTTCTTCCAGATGATGATCATTCTCCAGAGAGATCTGATAGTCGTAGGCAAAGATCTCCCCGAACTGGATATCGATGACATCCGAAATGGAATCCTTGACGCCCCATCCGATTACCAGCAGACCTGTGCATCCCGCTACGCCGATGACGGTCATCAGGAAACGGGACTTGTATCTGAAAAGGTTTCTGGCGGTGATCTTGGAGGTAAAGGAAAGTCTTTCCCAGATGAAAGAGATCTTTTCAAGCAGGATTTCTTTGGCGTTTTTAGGAGCCTTTGGACGCATCAGGGAAGCCGGAACATCTTTCAGGGTCTTTGATACGACATAGGCCGTTACCCCGCACATCAGTCCTAAAAAAGACAGCATACAGATGGCAATGTAAGGAAGAGGATAAGACAGTTCCATTTCCGGAAGATCATACATCAGACGCCAGGTCTTATAGATGACAGTCGGGAAAATCAGCTGTCCCAGAAGAATGCCTAAAACACCGCCGATCACGGCAGCCAGGAAGGCATAGGAAACATATTTTCCGATGATCTGTTTTTTGGTAAAACCTAAGGCAGAATAAATGCCGATCTGGCCTCTTTGTTCGTCGACAAGTCTGGTCATGGTTGTCAGACATACCAGAGCTGCCACCAGGAAGAACAGTAAAGGCATAGCATAGCCGATGGCTGCCATCTGTTTACAGGTACTCTCATACATGTAGCTGGAATAATGGCCTTCCCGATCCAGAAGCGTCCAGCTGGCTTTCGGCAGATCATCGATGTCCTGTCTGGCTTTTCTCAGTTCCGCTTCCGCCTTGGCGATCTCGTCATTAAAAGTAAGAACCCCTTCCTTGTATTCTTCCAGCCCTGCTTCGTATTCCTCACGGGCTTTTTTGATCTGGTAGTTCAGGCTGTTGTAAGTAGACTGTGCTTCATCCAGAGCCGCCTTGGCGTATTCTCTAACATCCGCGCTGTAAAGAACGGAAGGATCTATGCCGTGGGACATAGCGAAATCCTGTGCCTGCTGAGAGAAATCGTTCGCATCATCTTCTCTGACTGTAGCTTTCAGTCTGCTGATCAGCATGTTCAGCATGTCCAGTTCAGCCTCATAGTTCACGATCATGATATTGGCGTCATTCAGTTTCTGGGCGGCATCATCCAGCTCAGCCTGTCCTTCCGCTTTCTTCTCTTCAAATTCTTCGGTCGCCTTCTGCAGTTCTTCTTCCGCTTCTTCCTTGATCTGATCTTTCAGATAATTCTGCTGGACAAAGGCAATATCGGCAATATCCGTACTCCTGTCATCAACAAAGTCGTTGTATTCTTTCGTATAGGAAAGATACTTGTCTGCGTCTTTCAGAGTCATGTATATGGTTGTATAGTATTTAAATACAAAATTGGAATTAGGAACATAAAGAACCATGTTCAGTTCCTGATTCTTCAGATTGGAGGTTCCGAAAACGTTACAGATGTATTCGGGAGATTTGGCTAATCCGACAACGGTATAATGATCGTTTTTCAGATATTCATGAATATCGTCGTCCAGCCAGAGTTTAAATTCTTCACCAAGATAATAATCGCTTTCACCGATATAATTGACCAGAAGTACACATTCATCCGCCTTTTGCGGCATTCTTCCGGCACTTATAGTAAACTGATTTACGCTTCTTTCCAGCTCCGTGACTCTGGCGACAAGCTCATTGCCATCCTGTCTGGTACAGTAAACATCAACCATCTTAGAGGCAAAAAGCCGATCGATATCATCCGATTCTCTTAAAGCCTTAATGTCATCAATACAGAAACCGTAGGCCGAATACAGCTGGAGATCCTGAAGATGATATCTGTCGTCGAAACGGTCGACACTCTTACGCATGATGTAAGGATTCGACATCAGACCCATCATAAAAGCTACACCGATTAAAACGATCAGTGTCAGTGATAAAAAGCGTTTGACTGTTTTTCTGATTAGTCTGAAAGTGTCGATCTGAAACATCAGTATTCTATATCCTCGATATTCTTAGGGTTTTCGTTTATTTTAATGGATTCGACCTTGCCGGAACGGATGTGGATCACCTTGTTGCCCATGTCCGCCAAAGCACTGTTGTGGGTAACGATCACAACGGTCATTCGCTCTTCAAAGCACATGTCCTGCAGGACTTTCAGAACCTGTTTACCGGTCTTGTAGTCAAGCGCGCCGGTAGGTTCATCGCAAAGCAGAAGCTTTGGGTTCTTCGCTACGGCACGGGCGATCGCAACACGCTGCTGTTCGCCACCGGAAAGCTGTGAAGGAAAGTTGTTCATTCTGTCTTCAAGTCCAACCAGTTTCAGCATCTTTACCGGGTCCAGAGGGAACTTGCAGATCTGCAGAGCGAGTTCGACATTCTCCTTGGCCGTCAGATTCTGTACCAGATTATAGAACTGGAAAACGAAACCGATATCGTTCCTGCGATATTCACAGAGTTTTTTCTGATTGTATCCGGCAATGTCTTCTTCATCGACGATAACATGTCCGCTGGTAACGGTATCCATTCCACCGAGAATGTTCAAAACCGTAGTCTTTCCCGCACCGGAAGCACCTAGAATGGTAACGAATTCCCCCTTCTCAATATCAAAAGACATGTCATCCAGAGCCTTGATTTCTACTTCTCCCATCTGATAGATCTTTGATACATTGCGGAATGAAATAAAGCTCATCTACTTCACCAGCTTTCTTATATCGCTGTCCAGCATCACAATATATGAATTTAAATAAGTCTTAACAAGTATTTTCAGCTTATCTTTCTCTATGGTCGTTCTCCTGAATATCTCTCTCATACCGGCAAAAATGGAGATTGCATAGCTTCTTGAAAGAATGGTCTTTTCATTGGAAAAACCTTCAATTGGAAAATGCTGATCGATCAATGAATTAATGGCTTTCGAGAACCATTCAATCAGTTCTTTATTGACTCCTGAATTCATCATCAGAATATTGAATTCGATCTTATGTTTCTGATAGACATCCACCAGCCTGTCCGCCAGCTGATTCATGACATCGCTCAGTTCATTTACATCAGCCTTGATGTTGAAAACTCTGGTTTCCATCGAAACGCTGTCAGATGTTATGCTACAGACTATGTTGTTGATCTCTTTTAATGTATCCCCTACAATCATCCGGTTGATGTCTTCCTTACTAGGAAAATAACGATAAAGATTACCAACCGTCATATTTGCCTTTTTAGCTATATTGCGCATAGAAGCGTTTTTATAGCCTTTTTCCAGGAATTCTTCCTTGGCTGAATTGATTATTGCCTGTCTTGATTCATCCTTCAGTTTCTGAGCCATAATAAATGAACCTCCGTTTACTATAATCATTGTAACACAATATAATAAACAGCGGTTCACTAAATTTTATAAAAAAAAGCAGGTTTCCCTGCTTCTTTTATGCTTATTTTCTTAATCCTAACTTGGCAACCAGATCTCTGTATCTGTTAACATCATTGTTCTTCAGATACTCCAGTAAGCTCTTTCTCTTACCTACCATCATCAGCAGACCTCTGTTGGAATGGAAGTCTTTCTTGTTCTGCTGCATGTGTACAGTCAGCTTGTTAATGGTAGCGGTAAGCAGTGCGACCTGAACTTCTACAGAACCGGTATCGCCTTCAAATCTGGCATAATCCTTAACGATCTTAGCCTTTTCTTCTTTTGTTAGCATGTTTTTCTCCTTTTTCTTTTTTATGATTGTAACCGTGTCGGAAGCCGGAGATGCTTTCCGACTCAGCAACAATGCCTAATCAATATAACATGATTCAATGTCTATTTCAAGCGGTTTTTAAGCTTTTCTTCCCCTGTTGTAGACATGGGTAATATCAGTGATCTTCTTGGCCAGTCTATTGCTTAACTGGCCTTTCTTTAGACGCCATCTCCAGTTGTTCAGAGTGCCTGGAACATTCATCGTTGCTTCTTCTCCCAGACCCAGATAATCCTGCATCTGTGCGACAAACAGAGCTGCCACAGATGACATTCCGCCTCTGATAAATCCGAAGTTGTAGCCTTCTTCTTCATTCAGACCGTAGTACTGCTTCACATACTTCAGATCTTTCTTCTTGGCATTGTTCAGCCATCCTATGATCGGAACGTTATCGTGCGTAGAGATGTAACAGACACAGTTTTCCGTATGATTATGCGGTGCATGGGAGCTTGACCCATCCGGAGCCATGCCGAATTCCAGGACCTTCATTCCCGGGAAGCCGGATACCTGAAGCAGTTTCACGACATCATCCGAAATGATGCCTAGATCTTCCGCTATGAACTGAATATTGCTGAACCAGTCCCTTAATACAGTGATAAAGTCTACAGAAGGCCCCTTTACCCAACGTCCGTTCTTGGCTGTCTTGTCGCCATACGGAACGGCCCAGTAATCTTCAAAACCGCGGAAATGGTCGATACGGATCACATCGAAATACTTGCTGACACCTTCCACCCTTTCCAGCCACCACTTGTATCCGGTTGACTTCATGTATTTCCAGTCATAGAGCGGATTGCCCCAGAGCTGACCGGTCTTGGAGAAATAGTCAGGCGGTACGCCCGCTACCTCTTTCGGCTGTTTTGTCTTTTCATTTAGCTGGAACTGTCTGCTGTCAGCCCATACCTCACAGGAATCCATTGCGATATAGATCGGCAGATCTCCGATGATCCTGATCCCGTTTTTATTTGCATATTCCTTAAGATCCATAAACTGCCTATAGAACAGAAACTGCAGGAACTCATAGAATCGGATATCCTCCTCCAGCATTACCGTATAGTGTTCCAGTGCTTCCTTTTTCCTTACACGGATATCCTCGTCTTTCCATTCCAGCCAGGACTTCATGCCAAAGTACTTCTTTACCGCCATGAACAAAGCATAGTCCGGCAGCCAGTTTTCGTTTTCATAGACAAACTTATCGAATTCTTTCCGGTATTTCTCTATTCCGTTTTTGTATGCCTTATACAGCAGCGGATATCGGTTCACATATAGATCGCCGTAATCGACATATACCGGATCATTTACCTTTATCTTCTTTAAGTCTTTTTTATCTAAAAGTCCGTCTTCTTCCAGAAGATCCAGATCAATGAAATACGGATTCCCGGCAAAGGATGAAAAAGACTGGTAAGGTGAATCACCGTAGCTGGTATGCCCTACCGGAAGAACCTGCCAGTAGGACTGGTTGGCCTTAACCAGAAAGTCCACAAAACGATAGGCTTCTTTCCCCAATGTTCCGATACCGTAGTCCGATGGTAAGGATGAGATCGGCAGCAGGATTCCTGCACTTCTAGTAATGCTCATATAATTATCCTCGATTTCTCTATCTTTTATTCTAACTTAAATATTAAAATAAAAGTGAGGTATTGATATGAAAAATGTGAATGGCTTGATTATCTTCACCGAAGGAGAAGTTAACGGAGCCTGGGACAAGACGGATGATACCCCGCTGAATTCTGCTGGAGGATTAATCATGAAAAAGAAACTATGTGCTTTACTGCTGATTATGCTGATTTGCGTATCCTGTTCAAGCAAAAAGACGCCGGATACAACAGATGACAACTACCGTGTATTCTATCAGATCTTTGTCGGATCTTTTTCCGACAGCAACGGCGATGGAATCGGAGATCTCAAAGGCATTATAAACCGTATTGATTATCTCAATGACGGCAACGTCGATTCCAAGAGTTCTCTGGGCGTACAGGGCATCTGGCTTACGCCGGTTTTCAAGTCTCCTTCCTATCACAAGTACGATGCGAGCGACTACTATGTGATTGATCCGGCATTTGGAACACAGGAAGATCTGGATGAACTAATCAGACTCTGCCATGAAAGAAATATGCTGGTAATTCTGGACCTTGCCATCAATCATACAGCCGGAGATCATGAATGGTTCAAACAATTCACCAAAGCTCATCAGAACAACGATACGGAGAATAAATACTATGATTACTATGTATATGCATCAAAGGATGAAAAGCCGGTAAACCGCAGTTTCTGTGATTTAAACGGAACTGCAGAAACATATGAATGTAACTTTTCCTATACGATGCCGGAGCTGAATTTCGACAATCAGGACGTCAGAAATGAAGTTCTGGATATAGCTGCATATTATCTGGCTAAGGGTGTTGATGGATTCCGCTTCGATGCGGCAAAATACGTTTATCTGAACAATAATCCTGCTTCTACCGATTTTTGGAAATGGTATACGAACGAGTTAAGAAAGATTAAGAAAGACATCTATCTTGTCGGAGAAGTATGGAGCGGAGATGGTGAAACGGATCTTTATGTAAAAGAAATGAACTGTTTTAACTTCACAGTCTCTGGAGCGGATGGTCTGATAGCCAAAGCTGTTGCAGGTGGAAATGCTGATACGTATGCAAAATATGTTGTAACCTATCAGGATAAGATCAAAAAGCTGAATCCTGAAGCGATGCCGATCTATTTCATTGCGAATCACGATATGGATAGAGCCGCAGGTTATCTGGCGGTAATTAATGGACGTGCCTATATCGGCGCGAATCTGTATCTTCTGGCTCCGGGTTCTCCATTTGTTTACTATGGCGAAGAGATCGGCATGAAAGGCGCCAGAGGTTCAGCAAATACGGATGCCAACAGAAGACTGGCAATGCTTTGGGGTGACGGAGACAGCGTCAAAGATCCTGAAGGAACTACGTATGATATTGCCAATCAGATAAATGGCTCAGTTTCGGATCAGCTACAGGATAAAAACAGTCTGCTGCAGCATTACATACATCTGATTAGGATCAGAAAGAACTATCCGCAAATCGCAAGAGGAACATATACGCAACTCAATCTGGAAAATAAGAATGCCTGTGGTTTTGCGATTGAGTACGAAGAAGAAACTACCTATCTGATTCATAACATTTCCAATATGGAGCTCATAATCAAGACTGATATGTTTAAAGAGATTCTGGAACAGGCTGGTCTGAACGAAGCTAGCTACACCAAGGGAGAATTGAAAATCGGTCCATATACTTCCGTGATCCTAAAATAACCGATTATATAAAAAGGCATCGAGAAAGATGCCTTTAATCTTGAATTAAATCATTCATTTACAAATATTGGAAAATTTTTAGAACTCATTTCAGTGTTTAAATCATATTTACTTAATAAAAAACGGCATGTCCTAAGACATGCCGTTTGTTTGAATTTTAGTTTTTTTAGCCCTTTACAGCACCTGACATACCTTCAACATAGAATCTCTGCATGTAGATGAACAGAATGGCGATAGGAATGGAAATAACTACCGCACCGGCTGCAAAGCAGGTGTACCACCGGTAGATGTATTCCTTCTGCAACATGTTCCACAAACCGATGGCGACCGTGAACTGGTCAGCATTGGCTCTGCATATGACTTTTGCAAAGACAAAGTCGACCCATGGAGCGATGAACGAAGTCATGACTGTATAGATTACGATTGGTTTAGCCAGAGGCATCGTGATTCTGGTGAAAACCTGCCACTTGGTTGCTCCGTCAATAATGGCGGCCTCGTCGATCGAACGAGGGATCGTATCGAAGAATCCCTTGGCGATCTGGAAGCCCAAACCTGTACAGGCGGAGTAAACGATAATCAGGCCTATCCTTATCATTGATCCTTCTGTAAGGCCCATTGCTTTCAGGATGAAATACTGGGCGACCATGGCCATAAAACCAGGGAACAGACCGAGAATCATGGCAATGTTCATATAAGTCTTACGGAAACCAAAACGCATCCTGGAGAGCGAATATGCGACGGACAAAACAAAGAAAGTCGAGAAGACGCAACAGAAGATCGCAATAATCAGCGTATTCAGGAACATCTTCGGGAAGTTCAAGACATTTCGATCGGTGAACAACTTGATATAGTTGTTCAGCGTATAGCCCTGCGGAAGGAAGGTGTTAGTATAGGCACCCGGTTCAGCTCTGAAACTAGTCAGAACAATCCAGAAGATTGGGAGTACCCATATAATAGCCAGTACGGCTAGCAACAGATGTACAAGGAAATTGACAATCCTTCTACGAGGACTCAGTTTGTTTTTCTCTGCAGTGTTATTCATTACATGAACGCCTCCTCATTCTTATAGGATCCGGAATTCCTGTAGGTTATAAGCGTAACAACCGTCAGGATTACGAATGTCATGATGCCGATAACGGCGCCGAGGTTGTAGTACTGCTGGTCAACGGTAAGCTTGTACAGCCAGGTGACCAGAAGGTCAGTCTGGCCGGCAGTATCGCCGACATAGGTCGGTCCGCCGCCTGACAGCAGGTAGATGACGCCGAAGTTGTTAATATTACCAACAAAGCTGGAGATCAAGTAAGGTGTCGTAACAAACAGCATGTACGGAAGTGTTATCTTGAAGAAGATCGTTACCGCACCGGCACCATCCATTTTGGCGGCTTCGTATAGTTCAGCAGGAATATTCTGCAGAATACCGGTGATCTGAAGCATCGTATAAGGAATACCGATCCAAATGTTGATGACGATAATCGTGATCTTAGCCCACGTTGCATTCTGCCAGAATGGCAACGGTGAACTGATCAGTCCCAGATTCTGCAGCAGGATATTGATGGCACCTGAAGGCTGCAGCATGATATTCATGATCATCAAAGTAACGAACTGCGGTACTGCAATCGAAAGGATGAAGCAGAAACGCCAGAAAGCCTTGCCTTTCGTATCCTTTCTGTTGATGACCATAGCAAGAATCATACCCAGGATGTAGTTGAGGAATGTAGCAAAAATCGCCCATATGATCGTCCATTTCAGTACCTGCGCGAACTGACGGCCGATATTTCCGTTCAGATTCAGAACACGGGAAAACTGATGAAGTCCATCCCAGTCAAACAGCATCAGATGTTCGTCTTCCTTTGAATAGGTAGTGAAGGCCATAGAGATCATATAGACCAGCGGAACGATATTAAAGACGAGAATGCCTAGACAAGGTAAACTCATTAAAGTAATGTGCAGATTCTTGTCAAAAAGATTCTTGATATCTTCTTTGAATGTCGGTACATGTCCCTTTTCCTTCAGTTCGACCTGAAGTCTGTAGGAGTGTTTGAGCTGAATGACCCATAGAACGATGATTGCTGCGATGACAAAACATGTTATCACACCTGCCAGCAGAATCTGCTGGGAGTTGTCACCGGCCGTATATTCAAAGATCTGTTTGGCTTCATTCCATACTTTTTCCTGTGCTCTTGTACCTAGAGACGGCATCATCTGCAAAGAACCAATACCGGTCGTAACCATATAGAAGATGAAAGCTACCTGAAGAATCAGGATAATAATGCCCTTCACAATCTGTTTATGTCCGATCAGCCCGACTCCCATTATGATAGCAGACAGTCTCGTGTACAAATCGCCATGTAATAATGCATTTTTCACATTTGAACGATTATTTTCCATAAATAACCTCCTGATATATCAATAGAGGAAAACCGCAGTCAGATCAAAGACCTGACCGCGGTTTCAGTGTAAAAACGTAAATTACTGAACTACTGAAGAATTCAAGGCAGCATTCATGGCTTCCGTCTTTTCTGCTGCGTTTTCATGAGTTACAGTACCAGCAACGAGTTCGTCACCCATTGACTGAGCCGGACCCCAGTAGTTGCCCATATCAGCCTGTAACGGCTGAACGATTGAAGCATATTCCATCGTATCCATCTGTGCCTTTGCCAGAGCATCGTCTCCAACGTTGATGTTTGAATCAGTAGGAATAACTTCACCTTTTCTGTATTCATAGTGAGCCTGCTGAGCTTCTGTGCTTCCCAGATATGCTGCTAAAGCAACAGCAATTTCAGGATGTTCGGCATAAAGAGCAGTCTGTGGGTTAACACCGATAGCCTTTGAGCCAGCGAATGCCTTCAGCTGGCCAAGCGCGTAAGCCGGAGAAGCGCAGATGCCGAGGTTATCACCATATGCATCCAAAGCCTTCTGGGCATCCCAGGTTCCTGAGAAGAATGCACTGATGTCAGTACCAGTAGAAACATCGCCGTTTACGAAGTTAGGATTAGCAACCAGGTCAACGAGGAAGTCTGTTACTGCTACAGCCTTGTCACCTGAGAAGTCGAATCCAGCAGCAGCGTCGCCGCCGTCAGGTCCGAACAGTGTGCATCCGTTTGCTACGTAGAATGATGCCAGATACCAGGAATTGTTCAGTGGGAATGCAACCTTGCCCTTTTCGAGCATGGTGTCCAGAGACTTAACATCTTCTTCAGTGAAGACGCTCTTGTCATAATACATAAACCAGGTGTTTGCAGTGAAAGGAACACCATATACAGAACCATCATATGTTACAGTATTTACGGTTGTGCCTGAATTGTTCTTCTTGATGGCCTCAACAGTACTGCCACCTAATTCAGCGATTGCGCCAGCTTTCAGAAGATCAGGGATCTGGTCGTTAGCGAACATATAAACGTCAGCGGCAGCAGCCGGGTCAGTTGTAACGTTCGTCTTGGCATCACCTTCAGAGCAGACACCGTAATTGAATGTGATTTCCCATTCAGGGTGTGCAGCTGCGAAGTTCTCGCACATTGTCTGCAGCCATTTGCCATTATCATCTGACTGGTCTTCCTGTGGTCCCCAAACGGTGACTGTTACTGCGACTTTGTCGTCAGCAGGAGTTTCGCTTGGTTTAGCTGAACAGCCAACTAATGCTAAAGTCATCAGTACGGCTAAGCTCAGAGTAAAAAGCTTTTTGATACTCATTGTAATTCATTTCCTCCTTAACAAATCTATGTTCACTGATTAGAATCAGCCAACACCATTACTTATATTCCAGATTCTCGCCTGTTGCCTTGTCGAACATATGTACGACGTTCGGAGCAAAGGTGAAACGGACTTTCGAACCGTATGACAGATCCTGTCCTCCCAATTCCAGAGTCGGAACGATAATGATGCTGTCGTGTCCACCGGCGTTGAGGTGAATGTGTACGGAACTGCCCATCATTTCCGAAACATCAACGGATCCTTCCATCATCGCGCCATCAACATTCTTGAGGGAGATATGTTCAGGTCTGGCACCAACAATAATATCCATCTCCGGCGTATTTCTTTCCTTCAGATGCTTCTGCTTATCTTCCGTCGGAACGATTTTTGCGCCTAAAACCTCTATAACATATTTATCGCCATTCTTGACGAGCTTACCGTCATAGAAGTTCATCTGCGGCATACCTATGAATCCTGCTACAAAAGTATTGACAGGATTGTCGAAAACTTCCTGAGGTGTTCCAATCTGCTGGATCTCTCCGTCTTTCATGATTACGATTCGGTCACCCAGAGTCATGGCTTCGGTCTGGTCGTGTGTGACATAAATAAAGGTCGAATCAATCCTCTGTCTAAGTTTGATGATCTCGGCTCTCATTTGATTACGCAACTTTGCATCCAAATTGGACAGAGGTTCGTCCATCAGCAACACCTTCGGCTCACGGACAATCGCACGTCCGATTGCGACACGCTGTCTTTGACCGCCTGAAAGAGCTTTAGGTTTTCTGTCCAAATATTCAGTGATACCCAGAATCTCTGCGGCTTCATTAACCTGTTTATTCATCTGCTCTTTAGGGACCTTGCGAAGTGTCAGCGGGAATTCCAGATTCTGTCTGACTGTCATGTGCGGATAAAGCGCATAGTTCTGGAAGACCATGGCAATATCCCTGTCCTTCGGTTCGATGTCGTTCATTCTGACGCCGTCGATGTACAGATCTCCTCTGGTAATATCCTCAAGACCTGCGACCATTCTCAAAGTCGTAGACTTGCCGCAGCCGGAAGGACCAACGAAGACGATGAATTCCTTGTCGGCAATCTCCAGATTGAAATCGTCAACGGCAACTACACCTTCATCCGTAATCTTGAGATTGTTCTTCTTCTTTTCAGGATCGTCGCCTTTCTTTTTCCTTCTCTCCTTTACAGCAGCATTTGGATAGATTTTCTGTATATGTTGTAGACTAATTGTGGCCATGATACTCCCCCTTTTTTCAGATATATGTATCTCACCATTATTCTTATCTGCATGTGCAGATTTTCTCTAAATAATATTTTAACACTAATTTCACATAATCAACACATAATTTGTTCATCTCCATCAGCAACTATGCAATCCATAAAGTCCAACAGTAATGGATGTAGAAGGGCCATGTTTTTTACTAGAATTTGACCGTTTTTGATAATTAAATCATCACGAAGTTTTTTGATGACTTTTCCGTAATCAGATAAGAAATCGGCATCGTAGCGCATATTAAACTCATTAATATTAAGACCATGAATTGTTCTTAAGGACATCATGATATTTTCGAACATCATCTCTTCCCTGCTCAGATACAGATCTTCATCGCGGATATCTGTTTCATTGAAGTACTTTTCAAAAGAACGGGTATTGGTATATCGGTTATTCCCTGTTTTGCCAGCCGCTCCCAGGGAGATCCCCAGAAAATCGTCATAGTTCCAGTATCCGAGATTATGTCTGGATTCATATCCTTCCAGGCAGTAATTTGATACTTCGTAGTGAATATATCCTTTCTCGCTTAAGGTTTTCTCAATCAGCTCGTACATGTCCGCTTCCGTATCCTCATCAAGGGTTTTAATCCCTTTCCTACCGAAAACAGAATTCTCTTCAATAGTTAAAGAATACAAAGAGATATGCGGCACATCTAAATCCAGGACTTTATCCAAGGTTTCCTGAAGCATTTCCATGGTCTGTCCCGGCAAAGAGTACATCAGATCGATGTTGATGTTGGAGATTCCGTTGTCTTTAAGAAGAACGATCTTATCCTTCACATCATTAAAAGAGTGTTTTCTGCCTAATGTTTTCAACAGATCATCATCGGCAGTCTGCAGACCCATGGAGACCCTGTTGATGCCGTGTTTCTTCATGATATCGATCTTGTTCTGATCCAGAGATTCCGGATTGACTTCTATCGTGTATTCTATGACGTTTGCAGTAAAAGGATCCAGCATATCTAAAAGACGATTAAGCTGTTCATCGCTTAATGAAGTAGGCGTTCCTCCGCCGATATAGATCGTTTCATACTGATCCTGACAGTTTTCTTCTACTTCCCTGCTTATTCTGGCAAGCCACTTATCAGCCAGTTTTTCATCATAAACGCGATGACAAAAATCGCAATAGTAGCATATTGCCTTACAGAATGGAACATGGACATAAAGATGGTTAATTGCCATCGTCGTCTAATGCCAGAACGGCCATGAAAGCTTCCTGCGGTATCTCGACGCTTCCCACCGCCTTCATGCGCTTCTTGCCTTCTCTTTGTTTCTCGAGAAGCTTCTTCTTACGGGAAATATCACCGCCGTAGCACTTCGCCAGAACATCTTTTCTTAAAGACTTGATATTGGTACGAGCCAGCACTTTATTTCCTATTGCAGCCTGAATCGGGATCTCGAACTGCTGCTTCGGCAGAATCTCTTTCAACTTGACGGTAATCGCCTGTCCACGCTTATAGGCAAAGTCGCGGTGTACGATGATGCTCAGGGCATCGATCACTTCACCGTTGATCAGAATATCCATCTTAACCAGATTAGATTTGCGGTATCCCGTTAAAACGTAGTCTAAGGAAGCGTAGCCTCTGGATACGGACTTCAGCTTATCGAAGTATTCGAATATGATCTCGCTCAAAGGCATGTCGTAGACCAGCTGGTTTCGGTTGGTATCGATGTAGATCATGTCCTTGTATATGCCGCGCTTGTCCTGTGACAGCTGCATGACGGCTCCCATGTATTCATTCGGAACCATGATGGAAGCTTCCACATAAGGTTCTTCGATGTATTCGATCAGATTGCTTTCAGGCATCAGACTTGGGTTGTCAATGTATTTCACTGTTCCATCGGTCAAAGTAACTTTATAGATGACCGATGGAGCCGTAGCAATCAGATTCAGATTGTATTCTCTTTCCAGTCTTTCCTGGACCACTTCCATATGTAACAATCCAAGAAATCCCAGACGGAAACCAAAACCCAGAGCTTTGGAGGATTCTGCTTCAAATGTCAGGCTGGAATCGTTGAGCTGCAGCTTCTGCAGGGCGTCTCTGAGATCATTGTATTTATTGTTATCAGTCGGATACATGCCGCAGTAGACCATCGGATTCATCTTCCGATAACCCGGCAGTGCTTCTGCGCAAGGATTGTCGTTTAAAGTGATAGTATCGCCGATATGGATATCCTGAATGGATTTAATGGATGCGCAAAGATAGCCGACCTCTCCGGCAGAAAGAGAACCCTTCTTGACTTCATTCGGCGTCTTGACACCGACTTCCGTTACCTCATAGACAGTTCCCGTCTGCATAAACCGGATCTTGTCACCAACCTTGACAGTTCCGTCTTTAATGCATATGAAAACCACAACACCGCGGTAAGAATCATAGTAGGAATCGAATACCAGGGCCTTTAAAGGCTTTTCTGCCTCGCCTTTCGGACATGGAAGGTATTTCACTATCCCTTCAAGAACATCCTCTACATTCTGCCCTGTTTTCGCAGAAATGCAAGGCGCATCCGAACAGTCCAGACCGATCACTTCCTCGATCTCTTTTTTCGTTCTCTCAACATCCGCACTAGGCAAATCTATTTTATTAATGACCGGCAGTATCTCCAGATCGTTATCCAGAGCCAGATAAGTATTTGCCAAAGTCTGAGCCTCTATACCCTGAGATGCGTCAACAACCAGAATGGCACCGTCGCAGGCTGCCAGAGATCTTGAAACCTCATAAGAAAAGTCCACATGTCCCGGAGTATCGATCAGATGAAAAACATAGTCCTGACCGTCTTTGGCATGATACTTCAGCTGCACGACATTCAGCTTGATCGTGATCCCTCTTTCCCGCTCCAGGTCCAGTGAATCCAGGATCTGATCCTGCATCTCTCTCTTGGATACGGTCTCTGTCAGTTCCAGAATCCTGTCCGCAAGCGTAGACTTGCCGTGGTCGATATGTGCGATGATGGAAAAATTCCTGATTCTGTTCTTATCCAAGCTGCTCACCTGTCAATGTCCTTCCTGTACCGTTATAGAACGCCCTGGCATCCATGGAACCCTTTCCTTCCGGTCTGATCCGGTAAACCTTTATGAAACCGTCATTGCAGTCCAGACGCAGATAGTCTTCTTCCAGTCCTTTGAATACGCCCGGTTCTGTATGATCGCGTAACTCGAAGAAAGCTTCTTCGATCTTGTATTTCCTGCCTTTCATGACGAAGTAGCATCCCGGCTGTTCCAGCAGTCCGCGGATGTGATTGTATGTTGCAAGTGTATCCTCTTTAAAACCGACGTGTTCTGTTTCTTTATCCAGAAGATGGGCATAGGTAGACTGAGCATGGTCCTGCGGGATCGGGTTTACTTTTTCTTCAAAGATATCCGGCAGTATCTTCAGTAGCATGTCCAAAGCCAGTCTGCTCATCTTATTAAACATGACTGTAGCCGTATCATGAATGTCGATGTCGATCGTTTCCTGATACAGGATATCCCCTTCATCCATCTTCTCGTTCATGTACATGATGGTCATGCCGGTTTGAGTTTCTCCGTTCATGATAGCCGTCTGGATCGGGGATGCTCCGCGGTACTTCGGAAGCAGAGAACCATGGGTATTGATGCAATGATATCTAGGATAATCCAGCAGTTCCTTCGGTATGATCTGTCCGTAGGCAGCCGTAATGATCAGTTCCGGATCCAGCTTCAGGATCTCATCGTATTCATTACGGATTTTCACAGGCGTAATAACCGGCAGATTATATTTTAAGGCTGTTTCCTTGACTTCTGACGGCTTTAACAAGTGTTTCCTGCCAAATACCTTATCAGGTTGGGAAACGACGCCTACAACGTTAAAACCGGCTTCTAAAAGACCCTTCAGAATATCTGCGGCAAACTGCGGCGTTCCCATGAATACGATCCTTTGTCTGTAGTTCATAACACTACTATTATACATTATCTGTCTTTGAAGAAAAAACATCCCGGATTGAGGATGTTTTCTGATTATTTGATGGAATCAGAACTGACCGGGAAGGTAAAGTAGGTATCCGGATAAGGTTCGTTTTCCAGGGTGAAGTGCCACCATTCCTCGGGTAGAGGCTTGAATCCGTGTTTCAGCATCACTTCTCTTAAAAGCATCCTGTTGGCGTACTGTTCCTCGGTGATGTCCATGTAGTCAGGATGACTCAGTTCTCCGAAATAGTCGAAAGTACCGCCCATGTCTACTTCTTTTTCTGTAGTCACGTCGAAAAGTGTAAGGTCTACCGTGCTTCCCCTGCTGTGACCGGAATGTTCCGCAATGTATCCCTGCGGGAACAGGACATCCTTTTCCAGTTGTGGATAGAAGTATTCTTTCATGCGGGTATCGTCCTTATCCAGAGCCCAGTTCATGAAGTGGGTTACGGCTTTCTGAGGTCTGTAGGCATCGAAGATTTTCAGACGGTAACCCATTGTGATCAGTTCATCACTGACTTCTTTCAAGGCTTCGGCTGCTTCTTTACTTAGGATAGCCACGGGCTCTTCGTATCCGTCAATTCTGTCTCCTACGAAGTTGTATGTAGAATAGTAGCGGATCTCCAGAATAACATCCGGAACGGCTTCCGCAAGTAATACAAAACCGGACGAATCATCCGAATAATGGATCCCGTCATCTGTAGGAACTTCTTCAGTTTTCTCGGAATCTGCACTACATCCGCAGATCATCGTAAACATGGACATTAGCAGCAGCATCTTTACTAAACCTCTTCTTTTCATGATTATATTCTTCTCCTGTTTTCTTAATGGAGAATTCCCTTTCATTTTAGATTATAATGCCTTTCAAGTGATGTTTTATGATGAAGAATACTGATGGAAAACCCTTTATTTCTTTATAAATTAAAGATTTAAGCTATTTATTGCATTTTTCAGCTTATTTGCTTATAATAAATAAGCAAATCGAAAAGGAGGATATATGGCAAATATTAAGTCTCAAAAGAAGAGAGCTCTGACAAATGCAAAAGCGAACTTAAAGAACAGTTCTGAAAAGTCAAGACTGAAGACTGCGATCAAGAAAGTCAACGCTGCCGTAGCTGCCAATGATAAGGAAGCTGCTGTCAAAGCATTCAATGACGCGAATGCACTTCTGGACAAAGCTGCAACAAGCCATTTAAAACATAAAAACTATGTTGCAAGACATAAAGCACGTTTAGCTAAAGCTGTAGCAACATTGGGTTAAGAGAAACATACAGGCACCTAAGGTGCCTTTTGTTTTTTTTCTAGAGATTTTTTAGCGGTTATCTGATCGTATATGCAGATAATCGTTTTTTAATCAGAATACTCTTTTCTAGAAAGCTCCCTGCAAATAACTGCCTGTCTCAATTCAGGCTGATGTTCAATACATGTAATCAAAGTCAGTAGACTGTCGTTTTCCTGAATCTGTTTTCCTGTGTCGTATAGGGAAAGCTCTGCAATCAAATCCACATAATCTTGGAATTCTAAATCATAATCCAGATCTGTTTTGACAAGCTCCAGCTGTTCTTCGTCTCTTGCATCCAGAATTGCTACAGAACAGATTTCATAAGTCCGGATCTCGTTATCCAGTATCAGTTTTAGTGAACTGCTTTTATCATAGTTTTCTTCTTCTAGAAGTAAGTCCATGGGAGTAAACTGTTTTGATCCTGATGGATCATAGTCTCTCGCAAAATGATGTCCGTAGATAATCAGATTCCAGTCATCCAGGCTGTTGCGGTAATCCATGAATACGGATCCGCCTTCCTCGTATCTGTCGTATGCTCCGGTCTTCCAGTTCTTCCAGATGTACACATCATTACCGGTATACTCATCTACATTTGTAACTAGATCCCCTTCCGCCGTATAGAATACATAGGTATTCCCGTTCTCGTCATATACATCCTTTGCCTGTACAAAAGGCAGATCAATCAGTCCGGAATCGAAGATGATCTGACCCACATAATCGGGATTTATCGACTTATTCTCCAGCCAGACATTCCGGTATTCTGCAGGCATCGGATCTATATTGTCTTCAGAATTCTGATCATCGCTTATGAATGATTCTTTAACAAAATATGTTAGTACAACAAATACAGACAAAACAATCAGGGGTATAAACTTCAGCCTTTTCATCCCGGACTGCCTGTCAGGTTTCTGCATTTCTTGAACAATGACTATTTCTTTCTTTAAATGCCTTGGAACATAGCTTTCCTGTATCTTCTTTTCTATTTTCATCTTTCTTACTTCCTATACATAATTCCCGGAAAAACGAAAGATTCCTAAATAAACCGTTAAAAAGCTCCTTTTCAGGAGCTTTTTATGATCAATAAGTTTATAAGACTACATCTCAACGTTGTGGTAGACTTCCTGAACGTCATCTACTTCATCCAGCAGGTTCAGCAGTCTCTGCCACATTTCCTTGTCATGTTCATCCGTCAGGGTCACATATTCCTGCGGCAGCATCTTGATGGCGCAGACCGAATACTCGCAGTCCGGAATCAAAGCATCGATCGCTTCCTGGGCCTTGTGTAGATCGGCAGGAGCCGTATAGACCGTCATTTCACCGTCTTCCAGTTCGATATCGTTCACATCGACATCCGCTTCGATCAGCGTATCCAGCATTGTATCTTCGTCATCATACTTGAATGAAAGGACTCCAAGGTTGTCGTAGTTGAAAGATACGGAACCCTTGACGCCCAGCTTGCAGTGAGCCTTGTTGAAGCACTGATTCATGGCTGCAACCGTTCTGTTGGAATTATCAGTCAGACAATCGATGATAACGGTAGCTCCGTTAGGACCGATACCTTCATATCTTAATGCATCATAAGATTCGTTGCCTCCGCCTTTTGCCTTTTCAATTGCTCTCTTGATAACGTCGGCAGGAACCTGGTTGGCTTTCGCTTCTTTGATCTTGGATCTTAATGTAAGGTTCATATCCGGGTCAGGAACGCCGGATTTGGCAGCGATGTAGATCTCCTTGCCATATCTCGAATAAACTTTTGATTTCATTGCGGCAGTCTTAGCCATTGCCGCAGCTCTAACTTCATGCGCTCTTCCCATAAATATTACCCCTTTTTTTCTGTTATTATTTTAATACGATTTTTTTAATTTTTCTACAAAAAAACAGGGATGACTGTGCATCCCTGTTTCTTATGCTTTTAATGCTTCGTTGACCAGCTTGACAACTTCTTCTTCCGTGTGGCACTTCAGCGCTTTTCCGGCAAGCTCTTCCATTTCTTTCTTGTTGAGTGAAGTGATAATTCTTCTTGTCGGCAGTATTCTTGAAGAGGACATGGAGAATTCGTCAAGTCCAAGTCCCAGCAGTACCGGAGCAGCCATTGGATCTCCGCCCATTTCGCCGCACATGCCGCACCATCTGCCCTGGGAATGTGCACCGTCGATGGTCATCTTGATCAGTCTCAGGATCGAAGGATTCAGCGGCTGATACAGGTAGGCAACCTTTTCAGACATTCTGTCGGCTGCCATGGAATACTGGATCAGGTCGTTGGTTCCGATGGAGAAGAAATCGGCGTATTTTGCGAATTCATCTGCCAGTACGGCGGAAGCCGGAATCTCAACCATCATGCCGATCTCGATTTCATCCGATACGGCAATGCCTTCTTTCTTGAGTTCTTCCTTGGTATCAAGAACAAACTGTTTTGCATCTCTGAATTCATTGATCGTAGCGATCATCGGGAACATGATTGCCAGTTTTCCATATACGGAAGCTCTTAATAGTGCTCTGACCTGTGTCTTGAAAATGTCTTTTCTGTCGAGACAGAGTCTGATTGCACGGTAACCCAGGAACGGGTTCATTTCCGGATCGAATTCGAAGTACGGAAGCTTCTTGTCGCCGCCGATGTCCAGTGTTCTGACAACGACGCGGTGACCCTGCGCTCTTTCCAGAACGACCTTGTATGCTTCGAACTGGGCATCTTCGCTTGGGAAGTCGTCCGTTGATTCCATGTACAGGAATTCCGTACGGTAAAGACCGACACCCTCGGCACCGTTTTCCAGAACATTATCCATATCTTTCGGAGAACCGATGTTGGATACCAGTTCAACCTGGTGACCATCCAATGTGATGGATGGCTTGTCTTTCAGAATCTGGAGTGCTTCCTTTTCTTTCAGGAAAGCATCTCTTCTTTCGGTATATTCTTTCAGTTCTTCATCCGTAGGATTAACGATGACAGTACCTTCTTTGGCATCCAGAATGATCCTGTCTCCGTGCTTGCATCCGGCCATGATACCGGTGCATCCGACAACTGCCGGAATGCCCAGAGATACAGCCATGATAGCAGCATGAGAAGTCTTTCCGCCGATTTCCGTAACAAAGCCCTGCGCATACTTCTTATTGAGCTGTGCCGTGTCAGACGGGGTCATTTCTTCGGCTACGATAACGACTTCTTCATCGATAGCAGTAAGATCAGGAATAGTCTGACCCAGAATGTTGCATAAGAGTCTGAACGATACGTCCTTGATGTCTGCGGCTCTTTCCTTGAAATACTCGTTGTCCATCGCCTCAAACATGCCGACCATCATATCAGAAACCTGTTTTGTCGCATGATCTGCCATAGCACCGCCTTTGATCATATCGGCGATCTGGCTGGAATACTCCGGATCCTGAGCCATCATCAGATGGGCATCAAAGATCGCCAGTTCTTCTTCCGCCAGCGTAGCGCTGGCTCTTTCCTTGATCGCTTCAATATCGCTGATCGTCTTATTTAGAGCATCCTCAAAAACCTTAAGTTCTTTTTCCGGATCTCCTTGTGCTTCATTGATCACGATCTCGGGCTGTTCAAGCTTATAGACTTTACCGATCGCTATACCGCTTGAAGTCGCTATTCCTTTTAGCATAGATTAAAACCCCCATTTTTCTAACATCATTATACTTTCTTTCGTATTTAGAGACAACGCAGAAACTCGGAATATGCCTTTCTGCGATGACGGTAGTAGGAAGGAGCGGAGAAGTATTCCAGATACCACTTGCCGCTTCTTCCTTCGATAACTTCTTTCTGAATGATCAGTCTTTCCTTTTCACCCAACCCTTCTGCTACGTTCTCAATATGAGAGACGATGCGACGATAGGCTTTCAGCCTTTCATAACTGGTATGAATGATGTCTTCTTCCGTCTCTTTGATGATACGCTTGCTGTTTAAGTAGTTTCTTGATAATAATTCGATTTCGAATTTTTCCTTATTCATGTTTTATCCTTTTTTTCAAAAGGATCATAGACATCATATATCCGATAAATACGTTATTCCGTTACTTCTAGAAGACCATATCCTCCGTCGTTTTTCTTGTAGACGACAGCCAGTCTTTCGCTGTCCGTATCCTTGTAAACAAAGAAGGAATGAGACAGCATCTCCATGTGCATGATGGCCTCATCCAGCACCATTTCTTCCGCATAGACCGTTTTGGTCCTGACCGGTGTATCATCTTCGACATCGTTTTCTTCAACAAAGTTCTCCGCCAGTGAATCCTTGTGTCTTCTGGACAGACGTCCTTTCTGTCTTCTGATCTGATCTTCAAGTTTGTCGATCGCCAGATCCAGTGCGGTCGAGAAATCTTCATGAACGACTTCTGATCTCATCAATCCTACTTTCGTAGGAACATTTACTTCTACTTTGAGGCCTCCGGCGCTGTAAACCTTTACTGTTACTCTTGCGCTCTGACTCTCATCAATGACGACATACTTGTTCAAAGCGGAGAGACGATCTTCGATCTTTTCTCTCATTTTGTCATTGACAGTCACATTTTCACCATAAATCGCGAATTTCATAAGTCTACCTCCTCTATTTTATTCAGACTCTACGACGAGTTTAATCAGCCATTTATATACCAGAAACAGTCCATAGGCATCCAGTGAACAGTATTCTTTCAGGTTCTCTATGATCTCATTTCCGTTTTCTGCCGTGTTCTTGTCGATGTTGCGCCAGTTGTATACCGCCTCCATGCCGTCATAAATATCCAGGGAATCATAGGAATAGTTGGAACAGATGTCAACCAGCTTCTTTAACGTATAGTTTCCCTGCATCCTGACGTCATATACGTATCCTTCGACAAAAGGAACGGCCATATCCGTAAAACGGGCGATAATCTGATCCAGTTTTTCTTTGTACATCGGGAAAGTATCGCCAAGCTCCTGCAGTCTAAGACATTCGGCACCCGTGGCATTATATGCAAGGATCGGCCCTTTTTCCGGCAGATATTCCAGCAGTGCCTCAACGAATTCCCTGCGGCAGTCTCCCGTGGATACGAAGGTACGATGCTCCATGTGCCCGTTTTCATCAATGTAGTATAGAGCGAATTCGAAGCACAGCACATCCAGAGGTTTCATCTCCCGATAAGCCGGAATCAGATATCTGTCCCATTCGAAATCGATGAAGGAGATCGGCCTGTCGTTGAGCTTCTTGAGCCACTGTTTCAATGCCAGACGGTCACAGAACAGTCCACCGTCTTTTGAAGCCATGATCTGTGCATACTGGACCTTGTTTCCTTCGACCTGTCTAGGATCGGCATCCTTCAGGAGTCTGATTCCTTCCTCATACATCCTGTTCTTGTTCTGGCTGGAAACC
Source organism: uncultured Solobacterium sp. (assembly GCA_964529805.1). GTDB lineage: Bacteria > Bacillota_I > Bacilli_A > Erysipelotrichales > Erysipelotrichaceae > Colivicinus. Next base: position 37,455 of record CAZGZT010000004.1, read on the forward strand.
AGAGTCAGTATACTGTCGTCTTCCAGCAGCTGTTCATCCGGGAAACACTCGTCATAGAACTCGCATACCCCGTTCTGATGACAGGCACGGCTTTTTTCCGGAAGAATGGTTTCCGATTCCGCCTTCTTCATCTTTCTGATCACGGATTCATAGTCGAATTCGCTCTGTATGACTTGTGCGAAAATGCTGCGGCCCTTAAAGGTATCTGTACACAGGAAGAGTTTCTTGGGATTCAGAACACCCCTGTTGACATATTCTCCGTTCATGTAGATGACGAAGATGTCGCTGACAGGAATGCCCTGCTTTTTCAAAAGCTGGGTAGAGATCCGGTAACTGACCAGATCCAGATCCTTGATCTGGGTCCCGTAATAGACAAAATACAGATCAAAACCTCTGTATGTCTTATGAATAAAAGGAACGTTTATTCTCAGCTCATCTTCCACGAAACGCGGATGAACGAACCAGTCGTAGTCCTTTTTTGCTTCAAGGAACTTCTCCGGGGGGTCGTTTCTTTCTCCGGTGAAGCATTCTTCGATACCTAAAAACTGTTTGATCAGATCGACAATGTTTTCGTCTGACCTTAAATAAGGACGATATGGATTGCTGGAGTTTATGCTATTAAAGTAGTAACGCGGACAACGTATATACTTTTTAATATCACTGATATGATACATATCCACCTCTAACTAGATTATAACATATGAAAAAAGGTCTTACGACCTTTTACTTAAATATTCTCTTTTCTTTTGATGTCTTTGAATACCCTGAATATGGATTCAAATACAACCATGATCTCCAACCTTCCCAGGAACATGCCGATGATAGCCGTCCACAGGATCACCGGACTGGCACTGTAGCTGGTAATACCCAAAGAAAGGCCAACCGTCGAGATTGCCGATGCGAATTCGAACATGGAATCCTGAAGGGAATACCCGTATAGCGCGAATATCAGTGATCCGGCAAAAAACAGGATCAGATAGAACAGGATGTAGCTTGTCATGGAAGATATCTCCGAATCAGGGAGCTCCTGCCTCTTGCCTATTCTTTCGATGTAATGAGTCTTGATCATGTGTCTGTTTGATACGGTGTCTTTTAAAGAATAATAGATTCCTTTCAGAGAGACAATGATACGATACTGCTTGATGCCGCCGCCGGTAGACTCCAGATTTCCTCCAAACAGCATAAGCAGGATCATGAAAGTGGTAAATCCGCTTGGAAGCAGCGACATGTCTTTGACGGAAATGAAACCGGTCGTTGTGATGCTGGTGACAAACTGGAACAAAGCCACACGGATCGCTTCCGGTGCATTATCGGTAAAGTGATAACGCAGCAGATTTAAAGCCATAAAAGGAAAAACGGTAATAAAGACGATGATAAAGAACTTTGTTTCGCAATGATGCCAGATATTTCTGAATTTTCTTCTCACCAGGCTCAGATGCAGCAGGAAATTGGTCTGCCCCAGCAGCATCAACAGGATCGTTACGATCTCTATACCCAGAGAATGATAGGCATAGATACTCTCATTGCGTACGGAAAAACCTCCGGTAGACAGAGCTGCGATCGAAGTATTCACGGCATCAAAAAGAGGCATTCCAAGAAGCGTATAGGCGATGATTCCAAAAAGGATATATACGGAATAGAAAGTCAGGATCAGTCTGGCGGATTTAGCCAGGTTCGGCATCAGTCTGTCGTTGTGTCCTTCGGCATTGTACAGATTCAAACCGTATTTGTCAGAAAAAGCGCAGGTCAGGATAAGAACCAGGCCTACTCCGCCGACAAAAAGTGTAATGCTTCTGAAAAGCAGAAATACATGCGGTGTACTCTCTACATCGACAACGGAAAGACCTGTCGTCGAAAAACCGCTGGTCATCTCGAAAGTAGCCTGCGTAAAACTATAATCGCCCTTTAAGATCCATGGCACAGTGCTGATCAGAATTGCACAGAGCCAGATCAATACAACGAGTAAGGCATCATAGTGTCTTTCCAGACGGATAATTTCCGTTTTTCTAAGCGAATGATGGATGAGACTTCCACATAGGATCGCACAACAGCCGGGTATCAGAAAACACGTCGCATAGGAGATCTCCTCCGGATAAAAAGGCAGGATTATCAAAGGCAGAAGCTGTATCAATCCTGTAACAACGATAAAAATGCTTAGATAAAAGAAAACAAGACGGTAATACTTATTCATTATTTCTTCCTTTGAAATACCTTAAGAACCGCTTCCCTGTTTTCTTCGTTGGTTACCAGCAGCACTTTATCATCAGCCATCAGCTGGGTATTTCCGTTTGGAATAATGGATTTCTGTCCGCGGATAATGACGCTGATGCTTCCGATATCGGAAATACCGATGTCTTTCAGACACATACCTTCGACACGAAGTTTATCGGTAATCTTAAGTTCAACGATAATGATTTTCTCATCTTCCAGACTAAGCGAATTGATCAGATTTTCAATTGAGGCAGCATTTCTGATCTGTTCACCGAGAATATATGTAGAACTAAGAACACTGTCGATTCCCAGTTCTTTGAATATATCGACGTTTTTCGGATTGGTTACTGTTGAAATGCAGCGTTTTACGTTCAAAAGCTTTTTAGCGGTCTGACAGGCCACGTAGTTTTCCATGTCGTTCTTCGATAGAGAAATGAAAAGATCCGCATTTTCAGCACCGACTTCTCTTAAATCACTTTCTCTGGTAGCCTGTCCATACATGACCGGAATGTCGTTATTCATGCTAAGATAGCGGCAGGCTTCTTCCCGGTTGTTGATTACGATCAAATCGTTGTATCTGTTGTGATATTTATGAATGATATAATCTGCACTATGCATGCCGTTGGCAATTACGATCTTCATTTCTCTTCTCCTTTCAGCAGATCCGAAAACTCGTTCAGAGACAGATCAAAAGGACAGATACAACGGACATTCTCGTTAACGATCTTGATTTTTCTGGAATCGTTGAGACGTATGTAGATTTCTTTCAATCCATATCGCTTAATGCAGATATCAGATAGAAAAATATTCGTATTATCATCATCGGTAACAAAAACGGCTCTGTCGACATCTTTGATTCCGTTTTCTTCCAAGAAAGAAAGATCCGTCGCGTCGCCCGTTTCAACAAAACCGCTGAAATCATCGACTTTAGCGATTTTTTCTTTGTTTTTATCTATCAGGAGAACGTTTCTGTTCTCTTTTTGCAGTTTTTTGGCAATATTGCTTCCTATACGCCCTGCTCCAACAACGATCGTATTGACATTGCTGCTCATAAGTTATCCCCCAAATCCCGGTGATTTCATTACCGTTTTCACGATCCGGTCATTAACATCACCCGATAAATAATGATAAGCATCGGAAATGATGCTTTCATGGAAAATATTATAATCACTTAGTCTTTTTTTCACAAGATTTTCTGAAAAGACGAAAAAAGGATCGTTAGATCCTTTTGAGTAAACGATGATTTTTCGTTTTAGAAACTAGTCTTCAATCCAGCAGGCATATAGTTTCATGGTGCCGCTGATTTCCATGTTTTCATCCCATAAAACGGAACAGTCGGGATATGTCGACCATCCTTCGAATACATACCCTTCTCTTTCCGGAATCTCCATGTCGATCTTCTCGCCGTACATCTTCTTCTGTGTTTCTACCGGTGTTCCGCCTCTGGTGTCATATTCAATCAGAAAACCGCGATTGCTTAATCCGATTATCAATACGAGTATCAGAAGTACCACAAGAACTACGATAATGTAGTCAAGTGTCTTAACAGAAATATGAATATCTTTATAGATATTATGCAAACTAAGAGGCGAAACCGCAGTTTCGCCTTCTTTGTTTTCCTTTTTTACAGTTTTCTGTTTCTCTTCCATTATTTCTTGGTGAGATACTTACGCATGTCTATCGCACAGGCGATCAAGATGATCAAACCCTTGATGATATACAGCATGTTGGCGGAAACAGAAAGGAAGTTCAGACCGGTAAAGATGACCTGCAGCAGCAGAACACCGACAAGCACGCCCGAGATCTTTCCGGTACCGCCGACGAATGATACGCCGCCGATGACACAGGCAGAGATCGCATCGGATTCATAGTTCTGGCCGGTTGCAGCTGTCGCGGAACCGATACGTGCCGCATCAAAGAAGCCGGTAATCGCATACATGACGCCTGCCAGCATGAATACCATGATGATAGTCTTCTTGACATTGACACCTGATACTTCGGCAGCTGTCGGGTTTGAACCTACGGCAAACATGTTCTTTCCGAAAACGGTCTTGTTCCAGATGAACCAGATGACGACCGTAAAGATCAAAGCATACAGAACATACATTGGAACGGATACGGTACCGATCTTGAACAGCGTACCGGTAATCAGCTCCTTATATGGTTCAATCATGCCTGAAAGAGACATGCCGTTGTTTGTGCCTCCCTGCATGTACAGCAGGATGATACCGTAGGTGATCAGCTGAGTAGAAAGCGTTACGATGTAAGGATGCAGAGAGAACTCTGCTACGGAGAATCCGTTAACGAAACCGATTAGAGCGCCTACGGCGATTACAATCAGCAATACCAAAGGAATAGGCAAAGCCTGAGTCAGCTGTGGCCAAATCTTGGATACGTTGGTCAACAGTGATGCAGTAATAACTGATGAAAGACCGACGATTCTGCCGGCGGAAATATCTGTACCGGCAAGTACGATACATCCGGCAATACCTAAGGCAATCGGCAGTTTTGCTGCAGTCAGTGAAAGGATGTTTATGATTGAAGCGACGCCGAGGAATTTAGGTCTTTTTATCGCAACATAAATGACAACCAATGCAATGATGATATACATAGCATTGTTCAGAATCAGATCCAGTATTTTTTTTCTGTCTATTTTCTTATTCATGGAAACCCCCTTATTAGACATATTTTGCAGCAAGAGTCATGATCTCTTCCTGTGAGGTCTTTCTGGCATCGACTTCACCGGCCAGCTTTCCTCCTGACATGACCAGAATACGGTCGCAGATACCCAGCAGTTCAGGCATTTCTGAAGAAACAACGATAACCAGTTTCCCTTCTTTTGCCAGTTTCAGGATCAATTCATAGATTTCGTACTTAGCGCCGACATCAATGCCTCTGGTTGGTTCATCCAGAAGCAGGATGTTTGGTTCCGTAAGCAGCCATCTGGTAATGATGACTTTCTGCTGATTACCGCCTGACAGATTCTTGATCTGTGTCTTCTGGCTCGGCGTCTTTGTTTTTAATGTATCGATACCCCACTGAGTAGCTTCGGACATTTTCTTGTCATCTAGCAGGATTTTTCCCCTAAGATATCTTTCTAATGAAGACACTGTAGAGTTTGCCTGAATGTCTCTGACACCGAAAATGCCGGTAGCTCTTCTTTCTTCTGTAAGCATTGCGAATCCGTTTTTGATCGATTCGCGTGAATTACGGTTCAGTACTCTGTTTCCGTCGACATAGATCTCTCCGGATTTTCTTGTTGCGATACCGAAAATGTTTTCCAGAAGTTCCGTACGTCCAGCTCCATCAAGACCGGCAACGCCAAGTACTTCACCGCGGTATCCGGTAAAACTGACGTCTTCCAGTTTGGAATACTCGGCAGACAGATTCTTTACTTCCAGATACTTGTCGCCTACAACGTTGTCTTTCGGCGGATAGACATTGGTGATCTCTCGACCAACCATCAGTTTAATGATTTCGTTCATCGTAACGTTCTTCGAGTCTTTGGTAGCGATATACTTGCCGTCTCTCATGATCGTCACTTCATCGGAGATACGCAGGATCTCATCCATCTTATGAGAGATGTATATGATTCCGCACCCTCTGTTTCTTAAGTCATTGATGATCTTAAACAGATGTTCTACTTCGACTTCCGTCAGGGAGGAAGTAGGTTCATCAAATACAATGACCTTTGCGTTATATGATACTGCCTTGGCAATCTCAACCATCTGACGCTGAGATACAGGCATCTCTGACATAATTGTTTTAGGATTTACATTGATACCTAAATCCTTGAATACTTCCATCGTCTGTTCGTACATCTTCTTTTCCGAAACGACCGGAAGCTTGTCCATCATCGGGAAACGCCCAAGCCACATGTTGTCCATGACATTTCTCTTTAAGGCCTGGTTCAGTTCCTGATGCACCATGGCTACGCCATGTTCAAGCGCGTCCTTGGAGTCCTTGAAATTTACTTCTTTGCCATCTAAAAAGATCTGGCCTTCATCCTTATGATAAATACCGAAAAGGCATTTCATAAGCGTTGACTTGCCGGCACCGTTTTCACCCATCAGGGCATGAACCGTACCTGCTTTCAGTTCCAGTTGAACGTCATCCAAAGCCTTTACGCCCGGGAATGACTTCGATATGTGTTCCATTTTTAACAGAACATTCTTTTCACTCATAGATAACCCCCTAAATAGAGTTCATTAACAAATATGCAGTCACAAATAAATGTGACTGCATATCATCTGTTTAACTGTAGTTGAAATTATTCGCCGTTGTAAGCTGAATAAGGGATATTAACTCTCCAAGTACCAACCAGTTCGTAAGCAGCATTCATGCCTGCGAATGCGTCAGCGCCTTCAACATAGTTCTTAGCGATTGTAGTAACAGCATCAGCCATACCAACAGCATCCTGTTTTACTGTACCGGTCATAGAACCTTCTTTAATTGCAGCTTTTGCAGCATCAGTAGCATCAACACCGAATACTGGAATTACTGTTTCGCCTTCTTTGTTGTAGCCATGGTTCTTCAGTGATTCAATTGCACCAAGAGCCATGTCGTCGTTGTTGGCGATAACCAGCTCGATCATGTTGCCGTTGTCAGCATTATACTGAGAAAGAACGGTTTCCATGTGCTCGTTCGCAGCAGCAGCTGACCAAGTTCCGTTAGCATCTAACAGATACTTGGTTGTAGCAGCAGAATCGAAGTAAGCCAGAGCAGGCTTGCCGTTAGCTGTTAAGACAGCATCAGCATCTTCCTGACCGAACTGAGTTCTGCAGATAGCTTCTGGGTTAGCTTCGTCACCCTTGAACATAACATACTGGATAACACCATCGCCGTTTAAGTCGGTAGCTTCATAGTTGGCAACAAGGTATTCACCGATCATCTTGCCTTCCATGTGTCCAGCCTGTTCGTAGTCAGTACCAACGAATGTTGAACCGGCAGCAGTTAATACGTCCTCAGAAACACCTCTGTTGAAGAATACAACCTTAGCGCCTGCAGCAGCAGCCTTGTCTAAGATTGTCTTAGTAACGTCGTCTGAACCTGAGTCGACCTGGTTAACAACTAGAACCTTTGCGCCAGCTGCTAAAGCAGTGTCGATCTGGTTTGTCTGGTCAGCCTGTGATCCGTTAGCATCATAGTCTTTGTAATTCAGACCAGCCTTGTCCATAGCTTCGTTCATAGCAGCACGTACACTTGAAAGATAAACATCAGAATATGTGTACCAGAATACAGCTACATCTTCAGCACTTGTAGTAGGTTCGCCGCCTTCTTCCTTTGAGCCTGAACATCCGACAAGCGCAAATACCATTAAGGCAGCAAGCAATACACTTAAAAGCTTTTTCATTTGTTTCCTCCTCGGGTTTTAACCCTTATATATTATTCTAATAAATAATGTAAACGATTTCAACGATAATTATTTCACAAATCTTTCACAATGTGATTTATACAACGAATCTTGTTCCGAATGGCCTTACTCTGACTTCCAGCAGGCAGTCATCGCCGAATACGGAAGTCATCGTCTTCCGGAATTCATCCAGTTTTCCTACCGGTACGATCGCCTGTATGGTTCCTTCAAAACCGCCGCCATGGACTCTGTAGGAACCCTCTTCACCCAGAACCATGTCCGCCAGAGCCAGGCCTACCGCCAGAGACTGCGATGCCGGACGGGATGCCGGATAAACGTTCTGGAGATATTCGAAAGAAGATCTTCCGGATTCTTTCATCAGTTTCAGAAGCCTATCAATATCCTTATCAATGATGGCTTCTTTTTCCTCGACAGCACGTCTGTCTTCGTTATAGAAATGGATGGCTCTTAATACACCTCTGTCGTTCTTTACTCTCTCTCTGATTCCTTTCAAATCAGATAAAAGCTTTTCTAAAGAAGAGTCTGCCAGATATTCTACACCCAGTTCATGAGCCACTTCCTTGATCTCGCCAGGAACAGCTGCGTATTCATGAGAAAGATCGGAATGATCGCCTTTGGTATTGACCAGAATCAGTTCATAGCCGTAGTCGGAAAATGAGAAATCATAGTTCTCGATTACAGGTTCTTTTGGATCCTTGAAATCGATCGTAACAAAACCGCCCACAGAAATCGCTGTCTGATCCAGCAGTCCGCTAGGCTTGCCGAAATAGACGTTTTCCGCATACTGACCAACCAGCGCTCTTTCTACCGGGGTGATCTTTTCTTCGTTAAACAAGGCATTGAATGCTTCTGCCAGCAGGACCTCAAAACATGCTGATGAGGAGATGCCGGATCCTACCAGAACTCTTGATTCGCATAAGGCGTCAAATCCACCGACTTCATATCCCAGCTCTTTCAGTCTGGCAGCGATGCCTCTGATCAAAGACTCGGAAGTGTTGACTTCTTCCGGATGCTTTTCCAGATCATTGAGATCGACCGGTTTTACTTTAAAAGCCCGGTCGGCATAGTTGACGACATCTGTACCGTTTTTCTTTACCACAGCCAGATTGTCGATGTTCAGACTTGCCGCCACGACATGACCGTGCTGATGGTCGGTATGATTGCCGCCGATCTCCGATCTTCCCGGAGAGGAAATGAAATGGTAGTCTCCTTCTCCATACATTACATAGGCATCTTCCAGCAAAGCCAGATAACGTTTCTTTTCCGCTTCCAGATCCTTGCTGCAGATGATCTTTTCTAATAATTCGTTGATCTGATCAGAACAGATATATTCTTTTAATTGTCTATATTCCATATTTCTACTCCAGATGTGATTTACCAATCATTGCTGCGCCAAGTACGCCAGGTTCCGCAAGCTCAGCCTTGAGAATCGGAACCTCTCTCATCGTCGGATGAGCCATTGATTTATAGTATTCTCTTACCAGATCAAAATACTGATCGGAAGAATGAGAACAGCCTCCACCGATGACGAAGCAGTCCGGTGCACAGATCGCTGCGATATCCGCCAGACAGGTCGCAAAATCCTTTGACATCTTGTCGATGATATTCAGTGCGATCTCATTGCCTTCTGCAGCCAGAGCGAATACTTTTCTTGCAGTATCTGCTTCATCACCGATCAGATCCTTTCCTTTCAGACCGATTGCCGTACCCGAAGCGACACTCTCGACTCCGCCGCGGTTCAAATGAGCATAGACGGGATATTGTTTCGCATCCGGATCAACGATGACGTTCGCCACTTCACCGGCATATCCTTTATGACCGGAGATGACTTTTCCATCCACAACCAGAGCACCGCCGATGCCTGTTGAATGTGTCAGATAGTAGACTTCATGGTAGCCTTTGCCTGCACCTAGAACGGCTTCTGCCAGACCTGCAGCGTTGGCATCGTTATCCAGGAATACCGGAAGACCTGTTACCTTGTGCATGTTGTCGGCAAAAGGATAATTCTCGCATCCCGGAATATTCGTAGCCTGCGTTATAACGTTTCTTTCTCCGTCGACCGGACCGGGGATAGCCAGACCGATAGATCTGACATCCGTCAGATCAAACTGTCTTAACAGTTCCAGGATATTCGCTTCTATCTTTTCCGGTCCTTCCAGACCATGGGAAGGCGCGATGACATCCTTGACGATCTTTCCCTGTTCATCAACCAGCGCGATACGTACGTTCGTACCGCCTAAATCAATACCGATATAGTAATTCATTATCTGTTACCTCTTCTGTATTTATTATATAATGCATTGCCTGGTTATTAGATAAAGAAAAACAGTATTGTCACAATACTGTTTCTTCATTCTCGGCTACAGAACCGATCAGATCGTAGTCTTTGTATCCCGTAATCGTAATCGGATAGAAAGAACCGATCTGCAGTTCCTGATCCGTCTTGATGTATACGACGCCGTCGATCCCGTCCGGTGCAGACATGTAGGTCCGGCCGATGTAACGGTCAAACAGGGATTCATATCTTTCTATCAGTGTGGTATAGGTTTTCCCTATCTTTTCCTGATTCTTTTCTTCGATGATCTGCTGCTGCTCAAGCATCAGCTTTTCATATCGTTCATTCTTCAATTCTTCATCGACCTGTTCATCCATCTCATAGGCCCTGGTGTCTTCTTCCGGAGAAAAGGTAAATGCGCCTAAAGAATCAAAACGGATCTCCTTAACCAGTTTCAGAGTGTCGTTGAAAGTTTCTTCTGTTTCATGCGGGAAACCGACGATCAGGGTTGTTCTGATTACGGCATTCGGGAAGTACTTTCTGATTAATGCGATCTTTTCTTTGATCAGTTCTACGCTGCCCCTTCTGTTCATCAGTTTCAGAATAGTATCGTTTCCGTACTGGATCGGAATATCGAAATACGGAAGCACTCTCCTGCACCTGCTCATTTCGATGAGAAGATCTTCCTCGATCTCGTCCGGATACATGTACAGGATGCGGATCCACCTGAAATCCAGCTGATCCAGTTCTTTAATCAGATCCTTTAAGGCAAATCTACCGTACAGATCATGTCCGTAATAAGTCGTATCCTGGGCTACCACATTCAGTTCCTTTACACCCATTTCCAGAAGACGTTTCGCTTCTTCGACGTTGTCTTCGATAGAGAAGGAACGGCAGTTGCCTCTGATCAAAGGAATAGCGCAGTAGGCGCAGCGGTTGTCGCAGCCGTCGGAAATACGCAGATAGGCCGTGTAGCTGTTGTTTACGAGTTTACGGTTCTTTCCGTAGGTATTGATGAAATGATGATTAAACAACTGTGAAAGCAGCTGCGGAAGACGGTCATAATCTCTGATCGGCACAAACAGATCGACTTCCGGGAATTCTTCCAGACATTCCTCATAATAGCGCTGTACGAAACAACCGGTAACGATCAGTTTCTTCAGTTTGTCCTGCTTATAGGATGCAATCTCCAGGATCGTATCGATCGCCTCTTCTTTCGCGCTTAAAATGAATCCGCAGGTATTGATCAGGATCGTTTCACACTGTTTCAGATCATACTCGTACTCGAAAAACGGATCATCGAAAAGAGCGATGATGTTTTCGCTGTCAACCAGATTCTTTGCACAACCTAATGAGATAAAACCAACTTTCATACTAATTCACCAGCCTTGTCAGATTATTTGCCCATTTATAACTGTTATATCTTTTTAAAGTCAGAACGAACCTTACGACCTGTTCGATCTGACACAATAGTACGAGCAGTACGATGTTCTGAATGCCCAAATAGACGCCGCCAAAGGCGAACGGGATGCCTACCGCATACATGATGCCGGAATCCAGAAGATTGTAGATCCTGGAATCGCCTCCGGCCTTTAATGTACAGAACATGACATAGGTGAAGACTCTCAGGAATGCCTTTAAGCCGTAAACAGCCAGAAGACCTCTGCAGGCATTATACGTAACAGGATCGCCGATATGGTAGAGATGCAGGAAAAACGGGCTTAGCAGCACCATAAACAGCCACAGCAGCAGTCCTACGACAAAAGACAGACCCAGATGATTACGGGATTCTTCCTTGGCTTCTTCGATACGTCCCCTGCCTAACAGTGTACCGGTAAGAATGGATACCGCTTCCCCATAGCCCCAGACGATAAACAGGACCAGGGAAAGTATTTCAGAACCGATGTAGATCACTTCCATGGAAGAGCTTCCCAGCATGCCATAGGCCTTATTGAACAGAGACTGTCCGAATCCGAACAGCATCTCATTGAATGCGATCGGCAGGACTTTCTGAATAAACGGCTTAATGAAACTGAAGTCAAAAGAGAACATTTCTTTTAATCCTAAGAAAAAAACAGGCCTGGTCTTTAGCGAATAAATGAATATGCCGGCGGCACAGATGAATTCACTGATCAGGATAGCCATTCCTGCACCTGCTACACCACATTTGAAAACAAAGATAAACAGATAGTCGCAGATGATGTTACATATGACGTAACTTAGAGACATGATAAAGGTGATCCTGGTCTTGTGCATGGCCTGATACATACATTTAAAGGACAAAGAGATGCACATGAAGATGACCGATACCATGACGTATTTAAGGTAGATCCAGGAATACGGCATGATCTCTATATCGTTGAGATAAAACAGCAGCAGCCTGTCTCCGCAAACAAAGGTAACAAGAATCCATACACCGGCATTCAGCAATGAAAACAGGAGAAATATGCCCTGAGTTCTGGCCATGTTTTTGTACTGTTTTGCACCGAAGAACTGTGCTCCAAACAAGGCGGCGCCAGCTTCTATCCCCCACAGGAGATAATCGTGAAGATTCAGGACGTTTGCCGCATTTCCGACAGCCGTAACCATACCGATCGAAGATACCATGATGGAACTCAAAATGGAACGACAGCTTAAAAGAAGCTGCGACAAGGCACACGGTAAAGCCACTCTTAATACCTTCTTGTAGAAATCCTCATCTCCGATGTATTTCCTGAATTCCATATACCAATTATACAAAAGAAACAGGGCTATTTATCCCTGTTTCTCTGATTTTGCTTATAGCGTTCGATTCTTTCTTCCTTGATCTTGGACTGAATGAATTCTCTTCTCTTTTTCCGTTTGATCCTCTCTACTTCCTGATTCTTTTTCTTTTTGTAGTTCGGTTTGACTTTCTCGTTCTTTCTGTAGAGAGTCTTAACGATTTCTTTCTCATTCAGATCGGTCTTGATCTGTCTCTTCTTGGTCGGATTGCCTGCTTCTTTCCACTGTCCTTTCTTGTATTCTTTAGCTGTGAAGCTAATACCTTTTGAAGCCAGAATCTTGATCTGCGGAATATCGCTTTCCTTATACAGCAGGTAGCAGGTTCCGTCTTTCTCGTTTCTTCCTGTTCTGCCTGCTCTGTGCATGTAGAACTGGAGCTGTTTCGGAAGACCCAGTGATACGACATGAGAGATTCCATCGATATCGATACCCCTTGATGCCACATCTGATGCGATTACGTAGGTATACTTCTTGGCCTGCAGATCCTTGATTGCCTTCTGACGATCTCTGGAATCCAGACCGCCGTGAATCAGCAGTGCCTTGATCCCCTTTTCGGTTAAATACTTGTAGGTATCGTCTGCTTCATCTTTTGTATTGGCGAATATCAGACATACATAAGGCTTAAAGCCGCCAAGAATGTCATACAGGGCTTCCTTGTATTCTTTATGCTTACAGTTGATCAGGACGTGTCTGATCCTTGGATCTCTTTTCTTGTCCGTTACGACAACGGTTTTCGGATTGTTCAGGTATTTCCTGACGAAAGCGTGCAGCTCTTCCGGGAAAGTTGCGGAGAAGCACAGGACCTGCGGATCTTTAACCATGTGGGAGAATACCGCATCGATATCTTCCAGGAAGCCGAATTCCAGGGTCATGTCCGCTTCATCGATGATGAACATCTGTACGAAATCGACTCTCAAGGCGTTGGATACGAATAGATCCTTGATTCTTCCCGGCGTGCCGATTACGATATGCGGCGTCTTTTCCAGTTTACTGATGGATCTGGATTTATCCGTTCCGCCTGCTGCCAGCTGTATTCTCAGATCTGTATAGACTTCCTTCATCAAGAGAGCGTTCTGATAGACCTGATATGCCAGTTCTCTGGTAGGCAGAGAAATCAGTACCTGCGTCTTGTCGGACTGCGGATTGATCATCTCCATGACCGGGATCAGATAGGCATGGGTCTTTCCTGTTCCTGTCTTGGACAAAGCAATGATGTCCTTATGTCCGGAAGTGTATTTTAAAACCTCGTTCTGAACGGCCGTCAGTTCCTTGAAACCGTTCAGTTCAATGAATTTTCTGGTGCTTTCTTTGAGCTTCGTGTTCATACTCATATATTCTACCATATTGTGTATAATGAGTTTATGGAAATAAGGAAAGTGGTTCCGAGCGGCTACTGCAAGGGCGTGGTCAACGCTATAAGACTTGCGAAAAAGACCAGAGAAGAAAATCCAAACGAGAAGATTTATGTGCTGGGAATGCTGGTGCATAATTCATACGTCTCAAAGGAACTGGCCGATCTGGGGATCGTTACGCTGGATGATACATACACAAGCAAGTCCGATCTGCTTGATGAAATAGACGAAGGAATCGTTATTTTTACGGCACATGGAATTGCCGATTCTATTAAAGAAAAAGCCAGAAACAAAGGCCTGCGTTATGTCGATGCAACCTGTGTCGATGTTTTAAAGACCCAAAATATCATTAAGGAGTATCTCAGTAAAGGATATGATGTCATCTACTTCGGTAAGAGAAAACACCCGGAAGCCGAAGCCGTGCTTTCGATATCGGACCATATCCATCTTGTAACCAATGAAGAAGACCTTAAAAAACTGCAGATCGATAATGACAAAGTCTTTCTGACCAATCAGACGACGATGTCCTATCTGGAACTGTCTGATCTGATGAATTCTGCTAAGGAAAAATATCCTGATATCATCATCGAAGGCGAGATATGCAATGCCACTTCATCCAGGCAGCTAGCGGTAAGCGATCTTGAAGATTGCGATCTTCTGTATGTCGTAGGCGATATTAAATCAAACAATACCGACAAGCTTGCCGATATTGGCAGAAAAAAAGGAATCAAAAAGGTTTTTCTGATTCAAAGCTATAAAGATATCAACAATGAAGATCTTAAGGATGTCGATAAGATCTATGTGACAGCCGGAGCTTCCACTCCTCCGAAACTGATCGACGAAGTGATTTCCTATTTATCTTCTCAGTCTGCTGATCAGCTTACGGACTGAAATCTCTTCCATGTCGAAAATCTTCTGCGGTATTTTGAAACCGACAGAAGCGAAATAATACACTGCCAGCATTACGATTCCAAGGCATCCCATGATCAGGACGTCTTTTAGTCTGCCGGCGATGCCGTTGACGAATTCAAACGGAATGATGCCATGTATCGCCATGGCAGGAACTACCATAAGCAGTGAAGCCAGTACAATAAACACAAAACGGCGGGATGCTTCCTTGACGTTGATATGGAAATTCTTACGTAAGGAATAGAAATACAGAACGATCTGGGTCAGATAATAAAGACCCGAAGAATAAATCATTCCATAGGCACCGAAAAGTCTGACCATCGGAAAGAAGGAAACGAACTTGATCACGAAACTGATGATCAAAGCGATGATTGCGTCTTTTCTCAGTTTCAGGGACATCATGATTGAAGAGAAGATCGGAGCGATCGTTCCCAGGAAGATCTGAATGCAGCTGACGGCGAAAAGCCTGGTTCCCAGCTGAAGATTGTAGTTGCCGTACATGATGTAGTAGATGTCTTTCGCAAAGAAAACAAATACGGCAATCATCGGAATCAGAATGAAGGATACGGTATCCAGAATCTGATTGATCTGTTCCGTGATCTTATGATCATCGTGCTGTTCCAGTGATTCAGCCAGATACGGAACCATGCCTGAACCAAAACCAAGCGCCAGAACCGAAGGTATATTGGCGATCTTGGCGACATTGGCCTGAAGAATACCAGATGCCAGCTTGGCGTTCTCGTAGATCGACGGCCCGTTGACCTTGCTCATGTAATCCAGGAAGAATGTCGTATTGACTAGAGGTCCGGCTGTTCCCAGGAAAGAAATGATGACAAAAGGAATTCCCAGCGTCAGTATCTCTTTCAGGATGTCTTTTTCAGAACATTCCGCTTCGCTTTCCTGCTGCTTTGCCAGTTCTTCAACCTGTGAAACATCTTTCTTGCTTAAGGCTACAGTATACAGATATGCAGCAATCGCTCCAAGAGAAGCGGCTGCGATCGCAACGTAAATGGCCCATATCTCCTTAAACGAAAGCAGTCTGACAAAGACGTACGCAAATAAAAGAATCGAGAACACTCTAACGAACTGTTCCAGAACTTGCGATGAAGCATAGAGATCAAGACGTTTCAGTCCCTGCACATAGGCTCTGACCGCACTTAACAGCGGTACGATGATTACGGCAATTGCCAGAATATTGAACATGATTCTAAGACTGCGGATGTCTTCGATCGGAGCAGAAAAGCCTAGAGACTGTCTGGACAAAGGATCGGCTATAAACAGCAGCACCAGTGCTACCGCAGCCGATAGACCCACGACAATGCTTGTTCCGGTCTTACGTACTGTCAGCACAGTCTTGTAGTCGTTCTTGGAACTGTATTTTGCTACCAGAGAAGCAATCGCAAAAGGGATGCCTGCCTGAGAGATCTGCAGAAGCAGATCATAGTAAGTATAGACGATGGAATAGAAGGCCATATTGGCTTCCCCTGCCAGCTGTGACAGCGGCGAATAATAAAGAAGTCCCAGAAGCTTAGAAACAAAAATGCCAAAAGAGCTTGTTAAAGCTCCCATCAGCAATGACTGTTTCATTTTTTCTTTATTCATTTATCTTCCCTCGTATCTTACATCGAGTTTAAAATACTCTGAATGAGCCGATGTATGATCGGCGTTCTTAAACTGTACGAAAACATAAAGAGTTGTTTCCGGAGAACTGCTGACGCCGGATGCCACGATGCCCTTGACATATCCCTTTTCCGGATTTGACTGGTTCGGAATCATGTTGTATTTGGTATCTTCAAAAATACCGACGTTGGCGGCCATGTTATTCATATAGTTTATGCCCTTCTCTATCGCCAGCAGTTCGACATCATACATTGCCAGACGGGGATTGTCGATCGTTATGTAGTAACGGTATCCCCCTTCAATCCTTGCCATGTCGACAGTTATGTCAAAATAGCTGGATTCCTCCGCAAACAGTTCATGTTCCTGCAACGTTTCGACCATAAGAACGTAGCGTTCATTCGGATCGGCTTTTTTCTTACCGATTTCCGTGCAGGAACAAAGCAGGATCAGCGCAAACAGAAGGGATATGATTTTCTTAGAATTCAACTGCATAATAGAATTTCTTGCCTTTTTTGATTATCGTCAGTTCCTGATTGAATGCATCTTCTTTTTTCAGTACGAAGTTGAGGTCTGTCACCTTTTCTCCGTTGACAGAGATTGATGATCCGCTGATCAGATCTCTGGCTTCCCTGTTGGAACGGCAGGCACCGATGCTTACCAGCGTATTAATCAGAGGTGAACCGTCTTCAATATGTACTTTTTCCAGATCGGCTGTTCCCTGCTTCAGTTCTTCATAGGTCAGATCCTTCAGATTACCTCTAAAGAAAGTCTCGGTGATTTTGACAGCCGATTCATATGCTTCAGACCCGTGCAGGAAAGTGATCACTTCTCTTGCCAAAGCCTTGTGGGCTTCTCTTAATTCAGGATGTTCTGTATTAGAGACCGCCAGTCTTTCAATTTCTTCCTTCGGCAGGAAGGTAAGGAATTTCAGATAGTCGATGACTTTGCTGTCTTCGGAGTTGATGAAAAACTGATACATTTCATACGCCGAAGTCTTGTTGATATCCAGCCAGATCGCCTTGCCGTTGGTTTTTCCGAACTTCTGCCCGTCAGCCTTGGTTAAAAGAGGCATCGTGAAGCCGTACGCTTCCTTGCCCAGTTTCTTTCTGATCAGTTCAATACCGGCGGTAATGTTGCCCCACTGGTCCTGTCCGGCAACCTGCAGCGTTACATTGCGGGTCTGATAGAGATGCAGAAAGTCGTATGCCTGCATCGTCATGTAGGAGAATTCCGTATATGTAATGCCTTCGTCCAGCCTTCTTCTGACAATATCCTTGTTCAGCATGTAGCCGATATTAAAGAACTTACCAACATCTCTTAACCAGTCGATATAGCTGAAATCCTTCAGCCAGTCGTAGTTGTTTACGACTTCAAAACCGAAAATATCGGAAGCCTGTTTCTTGAGACACTCATAGTTGTGCTGTACTTCTTCTACCGTGATCATCGGTCTTTCCGCATCCGGTTTCGGATCGCCGATCAGACCTGTTCCTCCGCCCACCAGAAGGATCGGATTATGCCCGGCATCCTTTAGCCTTTTGGAGATGAGGAACGAAGAAAAATGACCGATATGGAGAGAATCTCCGGTTGGATCGGTTCCGATATAGAAAGTCAGTCCGCCTTTGTTCAGCAGATCCTTTATTTCAGGTGAGGATTCGTCTTTGATCAGACCTCTCCACACCAGTTCTTCATAAATTCCCATATATGCTTACCTCTACTGTCTGGTTGTATCTTTTGGTGAATACAGAATATCCAGACACTTTTCTTTTTCTTCGACGTTTTCATCTTTCAGCATCTTTGTCATCAGCCGCATGGAGATAGCTCCAAGATCATAGGACGGTACGACAAAGGAACTGATTTCCGGACGTACGGAAGATGTATACTTGCTTTCGTTCATGCAGACAAGTTCCATGTCTTCCGGAATGCTGATTCCATTTCCCGTAGCGGCATTGAGCGCTGCCAGAGCCTGCGAATCTCTGTTGGCGATGAATGCCTGATGCCTGTGGTTCTTGAAATAGGATTTCAGGAACTTGTAAGTGGAGCGGTTGTCCTTGGATACTTCGACAAATCCCTTGTATTCCAGATCATGTTTCCTGAAAGCGTCTTCGGCACCCTTACGCATGAATGACGATACCAGATCGTTACGGTAGTCCTGGAGAATCGCAATATCGGTAATACCTTTCTCCAGATAGCTATCGCACAGCTCAAAGACGGCTCTCTCGTAATCTACATAGACGGAACAAATGTTGTCTGATGAGATCTTGTTTCCGATTACGACCATCGGAATGCTGTATTCTTCCAGCAGCTTTACGGAATCGTCAAGATCCTTGTCCGCATAGATAATGACACCGTCGACACGCGACTTGATCACTTCATCGATGATCTCCTTAATATCGGTCACGCCTTCCGTGATCGTATGAAGAAAGACATTGTAATCATAGATCTTGGCAACATCGCACAGTCCATTGATGACCCTGCTGAAAAAGGATACGGAAGTAGAAGGAAGGATCAGTCCGACCGTAGTCGTTCTGGAAAGCGCCAGACCCTGGGCGATCGCATTTGGACGATAGCCAAGCCTCGTAATGGCTTCTTCTACTCTTTTCTTCGTATCTTCTTTAACAACGTTGGATCCGTTAATGACTCTTGATACGGTAGCGAGCGAAACATGCGCTTCTTTTGCTACCTCATAGATCGTTACCTTTTTCATTTCTTCTCTCCACCCGGCGACAGCCAGCTTCTTAATATTTCCACAGCCTGCCTGTCCATAGAATCGGAAACAAATCCCATGTTATTCAAGGAACTCTTTCTTTCTGCTCCTTCCGTATAACCGGTAAAACCTTCCGCATGGTCAAATATGCTTTCCATGCCGGATTCGATATCATCTGTTAATGGTCTCTTCTTTTTAACATTCTGACTGCCCAGTTTTCCGATTTTATTGATGGCGTTATTATAAAGCGTTTTTGATTTTTCTATTACTGTAGTTAGACTCTTGTAGACTTCTTCCGGATCATTCTGCTTTGAGATGGATTTCCCGACTTTGGTAATTACCCCATTTAAGGCATTGACAGCCTTGTCTCTGACACGAAAAGCTTCTTCTTTTACAGAAGGATCACACTGATCGGCGGCAACGCTGATCTCTTCGATTTTATGTTTTAAATCATCGATGACTGCTCTTACAGTATTTTCAACGTTCTTATCCATCTTATCCTCCTATGATATCTTCAGGACTCGGCTCTTTCAGTTCATCAGTCTCCTTGGAAGATTCCTTCATGATTTCGGAGATCTTCTCTTTAACTTCGCCGGCACTCTTCGTGACGAATTCCTTTGCGTCTTTCACCGCTTCCAGCGTCGCGTCATGGGCCCTATCGACTGTTCCGGATACTTTAACAGCTGTATCCAGAGGAGCCTGTACCTTCTCGATCGACTTGTCTACCAGATCGATCGTACCATGCGTTTTTAAAAGCGTAACATCTACACTGTCCATTACCTTGATCAGTTTTATCAGTAAAATGATCAGACAGACAAGACTTGCTGCACCAAACGTCGGCAGCAGATCTTTACATAAATCTCTTAAAGCCAATATAAAAGCGTCCATATTTTCACCATCCTTACTCTTGTATTCTAATCTATAATGAAAATTTTTTCAATGGAATTGTATGCCTTTACAAAAAAAGATTAAAGCAATTCTTTAACCTTTTCTGCGATATTGTAGATATCTTTGCTGGACATGAATACCAGACACTCTCCCTTGTATGCGGCCAGCTTTCTTGCGCCGTTTTCATCTTCGCTTAAGACATGGCTTGAAGGGATCATGTCCGCCAGATAGGTGATGTCGATATTCGTACCGTCCTGCTTATCATCGATGGAGGTGAAATCCAGAAGATAGATCTCATCAGCCAGCGTCAGGGCATCTCTGAACTGTTCTGCAAAGTATTTTACACGCGAAGCGCGATGTGGCTTGAAGATGGCAATGATCTTTCTATCCGGATATCTCTTTCTTGATGCTTCGATGGTAACTTTGACTTCTGTCGGATGATGCGCATAATCGTCAACGAAGACGGTATCTTTATACTCTTCTATGACATATCTTCTTTTAGGCCCTACAAAGGACTGCAGCGCTTCCTCGATCTTCTCATGGTCAAAACGCATGTAGTTTCCTAAAGAAATAATACCCAGTACGTCGATCAGCAGATGATCTCCGACAAAAGGAACGGCATAACGGTACAGTTTCTCACCATGATACATCAGATCGAAGGATGTTCCTTTGCTGTCGCTTTCAATATTTTCCGGATAGTAGTCGTTGTTTGGTGTCAATCCAAAGGAATAGGAAGGCACTCTGAATTTCAGCTTCTGGCACCATTCATCATCGCCGTAATAGAATACAGCTTCTTTGACATGATCAACAAATTCCTGATAGGAATTGAAATAATCCATCTCATCCTTGAAATAATCAACATGGTCGATCTCGATATTGGTGATAACGGCATACTCCGGATAATACGACAGGAAATGTCTTCTGAATTCATCCGATTCCACACAAAGATACTCGCTGTCCTTTGCCAGATACCCTTCCCCGTCGCCGATTAGATAGCCGGTCTTCTTGAATGCCGAGAAAACGGTCTTTGCCAGAGTCGTGGTGGTTGTCTTGCCGTGAGAACCGCAGACACTGACGGTCTTGTAGTTTTTCATCAGTTCGCCAAGGAACTCATGATAACGGTAGCATTTGCACAGCTTCCTGGCCCGTATTACTTCCGGGAAGTCCTCAAGGAAAGCGTTGCCGATGATTACCGTATAGCCTTCTTTAATATTGTTCTCGTCAAAAGGAAGGATCTGAATTTCTCTTTTAACCAGCTCATCTTCCGTAAAAAAATGCTTCTCAAGATCGGAACCGCAAACTTCATAGCCCAGATCATGAAGCATAACAGCCAGAGAGGCCATTCCCGTGCCTTTAATACCGATAAAATAATACATCAGTCATCATCTCCGAAAGTGTCGTCAAAAAGATCCATATCATCGTCATAACGGCTGTAACGTTCATCCTCGTTCAAAAGAAGACGGTGCAGTTCTTCCTCGTCATACGGTTCCAGTTCCGGCTCTTCTTCCTTTTCATCCTTCAGTACGGTTTCCTTAGAAGCATATCCGTAAATCGGAGAAGTTATGATCTCCAGATGAGAATCCTCCGGTTTATTGATCTGCGATTCATCGATATCCTTCCTTTCTTCTTCCGGCTTTTCTCCCCCTTTAAGGACACCGAAAATCGGTGAGATCTGAGTAGAGAATTCATAAGGTTCGCCGGTCCTTGATTCAGGCTTAAGGACCTTCGGTTTTTCATCCAGATCAATAAAAGCCGACTTCTCCGACTTATGATAAAGGATATCTGCCGCCTTGATCGTACTGTCTTCTTTTTTCTTATTCGGTCTGTCTTCTACCAGCAAAGAAGGATCATCGTCATCATCTTCCGGCTCAAACAGAATATCGATAAACTTCTTTTTTATTTCTTCTTTCATAGCGATCTCTTTCCCTCATTTTACACCATTTCAGCAGTGATACAATGATTATTCTCCTGATTCCGTTTCATCCGTTTCAAGCAGAAAATCATTGATTGAACCGTTGACCGGCATGATCGTTTCAAACAGATTTACCTGTTTCTTATGGTAGTCGATTACATCGATCGTAGAAAAATCGGCAAGTACTGCAGAGGTTCTCACATCTGCGCCTCTGGCGATCAGAAAGATCCTTGAAGCCAAAGGAATCAGGTCATTTCTTTCCCCATACCCGTAGAAAACCAGATCCTTCGTCAGAAAATGCAAAAGATATTCTTCATCATATTCATAGACACGGAAGATATACTCCCTGTCGTTTCCTTCATTGTCCTTATATGTGCCTTCTTTCCTGTAGAAGAGTTTACTTTCATCAAAGAAGCCTTCTGTTTCCAAAGGAAGTTCATCGTAATACCTTTCATTGATAATACCGGAAATATTGATATCCATGATGACTCTGGAACGGTTGTAGACGAAGACGCAGGAAAGCCTGTCGGCCGTTTCTTCACTGATGTCGCTAGGAAGATAATAGTCTACATATTCCGTAAAATTATTATGTCTTATCTTTTCTGCCTTTCCGGCATCGTTGAATACGGCATCCAGTTCATTTATCAGATTTCCATGTACCGCACATGAACACAACACCAGACACAGAAAAACAAGAAAAACTCTTTTCATATTCTTATTCTAGCATATTATGGTTTTTAAAACTGAAATACCCGGTCTTTCCAATAATGATATGATCCAGCAGAGGGATCCCCATCATTCTTCCTGAAGAAAAAAGCTTTCTGGTCAGCTGGATATCGGCATCTGAAGGATTGACGTTGTCGCTTGGATGATTATGTGCCACAAGCAGGCCGGAAGCCTTCAGCAGGATCGCTTTTCTTAATATCTCATCCACTCCTACGGATGCGCTGTTCTTGTTTCCCTTGTACAGGACTTCCGACTTGATGATCCCGCCCTTCCCGTTGAGATATACCGCAAAGAATTCTTCTTGCGGAGAATAACCTAGATTGGCTCTGAGCCATTCCACAACCTTCTTCGGTTCATTCAGCTGAGGCTCGGAAATCGTTTCCAGCTTCGTTAGCCTTTTAGCGATCTCCAGGATCGCCATCAGCTCCAAAGCCTTGGCTTTCTTGATTCCCTTGATCGAAATCAGTTCTTCATAGGACAGAGTCATCAGATTAGAGAAACCGTTGGCGGTATCCAGGATCTCTTCAGCCAGTTCCATAACGTTCTTGTCTTTGTTTCCGGTTTTCACCACCAGGGCGATCAGTTCGCTGTTGTTCAGCGAAGAGATTCCGTACGACAAAGCCTTCTCTCTAGGCATCAGTTTTTCACTCACAGATATACCTCCTGGTTTTCAGATCCTCCAGGGTCATCTGCAGGCTGCAGTCCTCATCCGGAAACAGGTCGTATTCCCTGACCAGATAACTGTTTTCGTAATGATAGGAGTCGTCCAGCTGAGAGTCCAGAAAAGATTTTCTCTGTTTGTCATAAAGCAGCGTGTGAGGCAGTTTATAAGCCTCTCTGACGTGAATTGCCAGGATCGTATCGTTTATGGCGTTCAGATTGATTGTTATGGAATCGTCATTAGAATAACGGCTGCAGGCATATGCCCTGCTGTTGCGGCAGCCGGTCATTAAAAACAATAGAATAATCAGTTTCTTCTCCATTTTTGAATAAACTGATGATAAAGAAAGATTCCGATGAATGCACCGCACAGATCGATCAGAGCATCTGTCAGACTTCCGGAACGTCCCGGTACGAACAGCTGATGGAGCTCATCGCTGAGCGCATAGATAAAACAGAAGATCAGGGATACTGAAAAGACTCTATTATTCAGGAATTCACGACTGTTCATGGATGCCAGAATACCCAGAACAAAGTATTCGAAAACATGTGCCGCTTTCCTGACATATGCGATGTTTTCATTCAGAAAAGAAGCGATCGTTTCCGTATCGGTTCTGTATAAAACATGTGACAGCAGATCGCTGGTACAGCTGACGCCGGCATCGGATACCTCGGTAGACAGATCGGCCGGCTGACCGGATAAATAGAAGATCAATCCCATCCAGAACAGCAGCAGGATCGCCTTAACGGTTTTTTTCACACCACCATTCTATCACTACTGCAGATACGCAAGAAGTTCTGAATCTTCATTCAGCCTGCTTAACAGATCCGTGCTGTACGTATCAGATCCGGCAACGATCCTGATCTCGCCTACCGTCAATGCCTTGTTGATGATGCTGACGTCATCGCGACTAACTGCCAGCGAAATGATCCCTACTCTGCTGTCGTTATCATAATTCAGGATCTGTTTCCCATTCACATCATATAATCCAATGATACGGCAATGTTCCAGAAGCAGATCGCTGACCGGTTTATCGTTTGTATTGATCGTCAGATATAGATCCACATACATTCCGGTATTCAGATTTCCGGTATTGGCCTTGACTTCACTGACATAAATGTCATAGACGACCTGTCCCTTCATCAGAAGCGTGTATGAAAGATCCTTGATGTCGCTTTCCAGCGATCCCTTGTAGAACAGCGATCCCTTGGGAATGGAATAAGAAAGGCGGACAAACTTTCCAAGGATGTCATCTTTCTTCAGAAAAACATCATCGGTGAGGAACTCCTTTGGAACTTCCGCTTCTTTCAGATCTTTCTCAGTGATCATGGTTCTTTGGGCGATCTGATGGGAAGCCACATACACTTTTATGTAATCTTTTGAGTACTTCAGATAGGCACTTGCTGATAAATACAGGCAGATACCGGCAATGGCAGCCGGAATCAGAATCATCAGGATTTTCTTTATCATCTTTTAACCTCCTAATCATTATTACCGGAAAAAACGACGATTCCTAAATCAAAACAAAAAAAGACTTATTTTTTTGAAATAAGTCTCCTGTTATTCAAACTGTTTCTTATCTTAGTGAGCGATCCCTTTTGTTTCTACTGCCAGCTCGACTGCTTTCAGTTTATCCTTTAAACTCTCGTTCGGGAAGAACTGCAGGTAAAACTCCAGCGCTTCCTGAATGTCATAAATCGCATTGATAAATCCGCCTTCGTAAGAAACACCATAAACACAGCTGGTTCTGAAGTTAGGCATCTGATAGTATTCTACATCTCGAGGAAAATACTGCGTAAACATCAGATCGCCCTTTTCTGACTTGACATACTCTCTCAGCTTATCCGTGACATAATCATTAACGATATAATAATCATCATAACGCATTTCCAAACATGTTCTATCTGTAGAAACCATATAGTCGGTCTTAATGATCAAACAGGTATCAATCAGATCTTTATAAGAAATATCCAGATAGATATCAACTTTCTTGTTTTCTATATCAAGCTCAAGACCGATCTGCTTGATTTGCGCATCTTTCGGCAAACCCAGAAATTCAGTCATGGATTTAGCATTTACCGTTTTATACAGCAACACAAAGGGTACCTTATAATAGAACAGACATGTGTCCTTGTCGTAGAAGATAAAGTCCTCAAATTCGCTTCCTTCATATTCAGCAAGTTCCGTTTCATAATCTACAAAACGATCACTGTATTGATCGACATTGTTAACTGTGCGATAGACATAATATACAAATCCGCCTGCCGCAAAAATTAGCACAACAAACAGAATCAGCATTCCTTTAAGTATCTTCTTCATAATTACCCTCTTTTTATTCATTATATCAGCAACTAAAGCAGGCATAAACATATGCTAAAGACAGCCTAAGCTGTCTTTATAATTGTCTCTGATAGTCTTGATCTGTTCTAACCTCTGAATCCGTAGCCATCACTGCTGTCAACGACAAAAGTGCATTCCGGCAGCATCTGTCTTAAAGTGAATTCCTTGTATTCTTTTTCTGACTTTGCACAGATGATGATGAACTCGTCCGGCTTACAGAACTCGGACATGACCTGACGGCAGACACCGCATGGAGTACAGTAACCTTCGGATCCTCTGACCTCGTCCCCGCCTACGATTGCGATCTTTTTGAAGTCATACACGCCTTCGGAAACCGCTTTAAAGAATGCCGTTCTTTCAGCACATACCGTAGCGGTAAAACCGCCGTTTTCGATGTTGCATCCTTTATACACCTTTCCATTTTCAGTCAGTAAAGCAGCTCCGACCTTCCAGTGAGAATAAGGCGCATATGCCATCTCTCTAGCCTCAAACGCCAGTCTGATCAGTTCTTCATTGTTCATGTTTTTATTTCTTATTCCACTTAAAGAATTCTTCAATCAGCCTTACATGATTGCCTTTCACAATCAGATGGTGATTACCGATTGAATCCTTCAGGAAGTAATCGACCGGTTTATCAAGATGCAGCTGGATCTGTGTACGGCAAAGATTGTATTCCGTAAGATTCTTTAAAAGCTCGCCGCCAGTAACGAAGTATTCATCCATCATGCCGTTGCACTTGAAGACGGTAACCGGGCCTTCTGTGATATGGCCTCTAAAAGCAACACCCAGCTGCGATTCGAAGTGCGTCATGATCTCAAAGTTTTCCGGCATCGTAATAGGAAGCGTACAATGTGCAAATACGATCTGATTATGATCGGTATCGATACGGCTAGGGTTGGCCATGAAGACAGGTTCGCCGGTCAGTTCTCCAAGAACAGCCATTGAAATCAAGGCAGGCACATCTCCTTCACAAGATGCGTAAATCCCGTCAGCATTCAGTATCGCCAATGCAGTACA
The DNA here is from genome assembly GCA_964529805.1 of uncultured Solobacterium sp. Taxonomy (GTDB): domain Bacteria; phylum Bacillota_I; class Bacilli_A; order Erysipelotrichales; family Erysipelotrichaceae; genus Colivicinus. The sequence goes on from CAZGZT010000004.1 coordinate 64,207, forward strand.
TCCGGTAGAATGAACTGTATCCAGCAGATCGAAACATCTTACTGTCAGACCATCCAGCTGATACTTGTCTACGATCCTTCTCAAGGCTCCATAAATGTACATTGCTTCTTCGATCTCTTTGGTATCATAGCCCTTGGCCTTGATCATTTCCGTATACTTGTTGTCTACGTATTCCCTGCGTTTTATTTCCTCAAAGAATTTTTCCATCGTTACATCGATGATCTCAATGCCGTTTCTTTCTTTCGAAAGTTTCGCATCTACATCGGAGGAGATCAGCCAGTCGGAAGGCTCTCCAACTCTGGCAAAACGGAAGTTCTCAAGACGTTTCTTTGCTTTGAAGACTTTCGCAAGATCCGCGATACGCTGAGCGACGAATTCATCGCTGCCATGCAGGATCTCTCCCGGAATATCATGCTGTCTCAGATAGGAAAGGATCTCCATGGATGCAGCCAGGGAGTTGTTTGCGCCGGTCGTCAGCAGGAAGCAAGGCTTCGGCAGACGGTCCAGATCCTTCAGGAAGATGCCTTCCGTGCCTCCTGTTCCGACAAAATCAAAGACCAGATCATAGTCGTTGATGTGATCGATATCCGTTACTTCAAATTCAAAGCCGGTCATTTCCGAAAGCTTCTTCAGCCACGGATAGTTCCCCTCGTTTGCGATCGCTGCCGCAGCAGTACCGGATACTACATAAAAGATACCTATTTTCATATTGTTTATTCCTCTACTTTTCTATCTTTATTCTAACAGATTCATACCCTTTCCAAGTAAGGAAAGAGGATTTCTACTATGAATTCTTCCGATATATAATTGTATATAAGTATGAACATGTTCAAAAAAGACAAAACGACCCTTATCTATATATTGCTGATGCTTGCAATGGGGATCTGGCAGCTGATCGACTGGTATTTCGGAAGCGAAGACCCGATCTGGCATCTTCTTTTCTATCTCTTTTTCATGCCATTTCTTTCGCTTTACTACGGGTTGGCTACAGGTGATAGAAAGAATACATGGATCATACCTCTAATGTCGGGTAGCCTGTCTGCGCTGATTTACATTTTTATGGCAAACGGTGGGTTTTCGGTTGACAGCAGCGCTCTACAGCTGGCTGCTCCTTCTTTTATTGCTTCTGCGGTTGGCGTCATTATCCGCAGGATCATGTTACTGATCAGTAAAAGAAAAGGTATATAACGATGAAAGGGATTATCTATCTAGGAGGTAACGAAATGGATCAGAAAGAATACTGGAACAGTGTATCGGAAACAAAGACTTTTACCCTTCCCTTTAACGGAGAGTACTTTTCTAAATACGTCAGGAAGAATTCCGTTATTGTCGATGTTGGCTGCGGATACGGCAGAGTCTTAAAGATTCTGCAAGAGGAAGGATATGAGAATCTTACGGGATTCGACTTTTCTCCAATGATGATTGAACGTGCCAGAAGAGAATCCCCATTGATTCATTTTGAAACGATGGAAGAAGGCAAGATTCCTCTGGAAGATGAAAGCGCTGATGCGGTGATTCTGTTTGCTGTACTTACCTGTATCGTATCGGACGAGAAACAGGAAGCATTGATCGAGGAAATCCACAGGATCCTGAAACCGAACGGAATTATGTATGTGAATGATTATCTGCTGAATCCAAACGAAAGAAATCAGGAACGCTACCGGAAATATGAGAAAGAGCTTGGCGTTTACGGAGCTTTCATACTTCCGGAAGGAGCGATCTGTAGACATCACACCGAAGAACATATCACAGAACTGTTCAGCAACTTTGAAACGGAAGAATACGAACACATCGTCTATACAACAATGAACGGACATCAGTCACCGGGATTCACCTATATCGGAAAAAAGATATTGAAGAATAACTCCTGAAGCCCTATTTCAGACAAAACAAAGCAATCTAGAACAGGATTGCGATTTCATATGTTTCTATAATCAATGGTGAAAGGAGGCATACCGAATGGACTGGATCAACACGATCAACAACGCCATCGAATACATGGAAAATCATCTGTGTGACGAGATAACGCTTGCGGACATCGCTAAAAGCGTGAATCTTTCCCCTTTCCATTTCCAGAGAGCGTTTTCTCTTCTGACCGACATGTCTCCGGCGGAATACCTGCGGAAAAGACGTCTTTCCCAGGCCGGAGCGGATCTGATCAACAAAGATGAAAAAGTCATCGATGTCGCGCTGAAGTACTGCTACGACTCGCCAGAGAGCTTTGCAAAGGCATTTACAAGGTTTCATGGCTGTTCACCGGTACAGGTCAAAAAAGGAAGTTCCATTCAGTACATGAACCGGTATACCGTCCATTTAACGATTGAAGGAGGTTCTATCATGGAATATACGATTGAAAAATGGGAAGCGATGGATCTTCTCATGCATGCGAAAGACTTTCATCCAGAAACAAGCGACAAGGAAATCCCTGCGTTCTGGGATGAATACTATGAAAACGAGGAGTACAGAAAGGTTCCGGGTTATCTTGGAATCTGTGCACAGAAGAAAACAGACGGTGATGAGTTCCGCTACGGAATCGGCTGCAAAGCTTCGGATGTAGAAGGTATCCCGGAAGGTTTCGAGATCATTCACATTCCGGAATATACCTGGGCGGTCTTCAAATGTATCGGACCGTCTCCTGATGCCATTCAGGGAATGTGGGAAAAGATCTACAAAGAATGGCTGTCGACTGCAGAATACGATCTGATCCCGGATTACGATATTGAGAACTATCTGCCGGGAGATCCGTCTTCAAAAGACTACGTCAGCGAGATATGCATTCCGGTCAGAAAACGTAGCTGATACCAATAGATCATAATAAAAAAACCTTAGATTATTCTAAGGTTTTCTTTCAATATTATTCTTTTCCCAGAAGCTTAAACATCTTCTTCTTGTATACTTCTACACCCGGCTGGTTGAACGGATTGATATCCAGCAGGTAACAGGTCATGCCGCAGGCAATGAAGAAGAAATAGATCATGTAACCGAAGGAATAGGCACTGTTGTCTTTCAGATGGATGACCAGATTCGGATTGTTTCCGTCGTCGCTGTGTGCGCTTAAAGTGCCTTCAAACGCCATTTCCGTGACCCAGGAGAGCTTTTTCCCTGCCAGATAGTTCATATGATCCAGATCATCTTTATCCTCAGGGAAGACGATATCATCCGCCATGTCGTCGACATACAGGATCGTCTCGAATTCACCCTTTCTGCCTTCCTGAATGTACTGTCCCAGCGAATGCAGGTCGGTCGTGAAGCAGGCACTTGTCGGAAGAATACCCTTTCCTTCCTTGCCCTCAGATTCGCCAAACAGCTGTTTCCACCATTCCGCGATCATCGTCAGCTGCAGATGGTAGGTAATGAAGTATTCCTCGGTATATCCCATGTTTTCCAGGATCCTTCTGGCTACCGCATACTGATATGCCGGATTCTTTTGCAGATCAGGCGTATTCAGATCCTTCGAAGCGTCCAGAGAACCTTTCATCAGCGCTTCAATGTCAACACCTGCCAGAGCCAGAGGAAGCAGACCTACCGCAGTAAATACGGAGTATCTTCCTCCGATATCGTCAGGAATCACGAATGTTTCATATCCCTCTTTATCGGCTAGTTCTTTCAAAGTGCCTCTGGCCTTGTCGGTCGTGGCATAGATTCTGGAACTTGCTTCATCCTTGTATTTTTCTTCCATAAACTGCTTAAAGATACGGAAGGAAACGGATGTTTCCGTTGTCGTTCCAGACTTGGATATGACATTCAGTACGACTTCTTTATCCTTGATATGGTTCAGTACCTGTGACAGATAGGTATGGGAGAAAGTATTGCCGATGAAGATCACTTCGATACCGTCATTCGGATATAGACCCTTGATCATCTCCAGAGCCGCTCTGGCACCCAGATAAGAACCGCCGATACCGCAGACCAGCACCGTATCATACTTTCCCTTCATTCTGTCTCTTAAGGTAAGAATACGGGCAAACTCTTCTTTATCGAAATTCTCAGGCCACTTTACCCAGCCCAGAAAATCACTGCCCTTTCCTGTCCTGTTATGCAGATTGTCATGTGCCTTATTTACTCTATCCTGCCACAACGAGAGGTCCTCATTCAGTTTGGCATTCCTTAGATCCAGTCTAATCATGGTATTCTCCTTTGACCCATTCGGGCATCTTATCCTTAATCGTTCCAAAGCCTTTGACACTTTCCGGCATTCCCATGAATTTCACTCTTTTCGCATATCTGCGGGTATTCTGAGATAAAGCCTTAAAGGACAGTCTCAGCTGCCGGTGTTCCTTGTCGATATCGATCACCTTGACCATGACGTATTCGTCGATCTTCACGAAACTGTCGATATTTCTGACGAAACCGTTGGAGATCTCAGAAATATGGATCAGTCCAGTAACCCCGTCGTCAAAGCGTACGAAAGCGCCGTAAGGCTTGATTCCCGTTACTTTTCCATATACCGTCATCCCTACTTTGTAGTCATTGATCGAACTCATCTGTATCATTATAACATGTATCCCATGACCTAAGAGCGTTTCTGTGATAATCGTTTTACAAGCTTTTTTTAAATTAGAGTGATATATTTGATATGGAGAGTAGATTATGGATACAGAAGAAAAAATCAGACAGATCGAAAAGACGATCGAAAAAGTCAGACCATATATTCAAAGTGAAGGAGGAGATGTCAGATTCGAAAGACTGGAAGACGACATCGTATATGTCAGCGTACATGGAGCCTGTGTCGGCTGCATGGCTCTGGATTTTACTTTGAAGGAAGGCGTGGAAGCATTGATCCTGGATGAAGTGGAAGGGATCAAGGAAGTCAGACTGGCATAAAAAAAAACGGGCATTAAGCCCGTTTTTCTTATCTGTCGTTTACCTGTACAATAATACATTTCAGATATTCAGAAACGTTGTTTCCCAGAATGATCGGATGATCCGGAGACTGGGCTCTGTTTTCAACCAGTCTAAGGCGCTTGTGAGCGTCGTTAGCGGATGACAGGATGATCTTCATGAACAGATCTCTGGTCATGTATTCGCTGCAGGAACAGGTCACCAGGAAACCTCCGGGATTCAGAAGTTTCATTGCCCGGTAGTTGATTTCCTTGTATCCTTTGGAAGCGTTCTTTAGAGAATTCTTGGACTTGGTGAAGGCAGGCGGATCCAGGATAATCACATCGAATTTCTGTTTTTCTTGCTGCATCTGGATGAGATAATCGAAAACATCGGCAACAATGAATTCCGTATTGGTAAGGCCGTTGAGCTGGCTGTTTCTGATGGCCTGATCGACGGCTGTCTGGGATGCGTCGATCCCGATGACATGATCGGCTGTCAGAGCTGCGCTCAAGGCAAAGCCTCCCGTATGGGTGCAGCAGTCCAGTACTCTTTTTCCTTCACATAGTTTTCTGATTGCCAGATGATTGTATTTCTGATCCAGGAAGTACCCGGTCTTCTGCCCTTCCGCGATATCAACTTCCAGCTTTATGCCATTCTCGTCAATCTCAATCAAGGTATCGAAAGGATCGCTTAAGAACCCTTTTACTCTTTCCAGTTCTTCCAATGTTCTGACTCTGGCATCGCTTCTTTCATAGATGCCCCTGATGGATACACCGTCCTTCTCAAACATCTCCAGAATCGCTTCTTTCAGTACCTCTTTTCGAACATCCATACCCAATGTATCGATCTCGAATACCAGGATATCGTTGAACTTGTCGACGATCAGCCCCGGAAGTCTATCGGAGTCGGAGAAAACGACTCTGCAGCACTTCGTATCGGTTACACTTTTTCTGTATTCCCAGGCATCCTGAAATCTGCGGACAAAGAAATCCTTATCGATCGTATCGTTTTCATTCCTGCTTAAAAGTCTGATCCTGATCTTGGAATGATCGTTGATATAGCCATAGCCCAGGAAGTCGTCCTTAAAAGAAACGACTTTTACCAGATCACCGTTCTTGTATTCACCGTCGATATGATCGATCTCATTGTCGAAGATCCATAGCCCACCGGCAGAGATCGTACGTCCTTCGTTTTTCTTTAATCTAACAGTAGTCATTTTATTCATTATACTCTAAAACGCTCTGCTGTTTAGAGATGGGAAGACAAAAAAGGAAGCCATAGCTTCCTTTTATTCATTACTTCTTAACGGCAGCGGCGCATCTGTCGCACAGTCCGTCTTCGTTTTCTTCTTCCACAATATTCCAGCAGCGCGGGCAGACATGACCCGGAGCCTTTTCGATCTTGACTTCGATCTGATCGTACTTCGGCAGCGTCTCATCGGTGAATGACACCTTGGCGATGATCAGCCACTGGGCGATCTTGTTTCCGAAGGCGTCTTCCAGCAGCTTTCTGTCTTCCTCGGAGACATGGAGGATGGCGTGTGCCTGCATCGGCTTTTCGATGATCTTCTCGTTGATCGCATCTTCTCTGGCCTTAAAGATATCTGCTCTGATCTGATGCAGTCTGTCAAAGGAAGATCTGATCGCATCCTGACCTTCATAATCCTTTGTTTCAGGGAAATGAACATAGTGGACGCTCTCGGCTTCGCCTGATGCGAAATGCTTCCAGACTTCCTCGCTGGTATAAGCCAGAACAGGAGACCATAGTTTTACCAGATAATCCACAGCGGTATAAAGAACAGTCTGTACCTTTCTTCTGCGTGGAGAATCCAGTTCGTCGCAGTACAGGATATCCTTCGCAAAGTCGCAGTAGTAGCTCGACAGTTCATTAGTCATGAAGTTGGTCATTACTGATGTAGCCAGGACGAAATCATAGCTGTCGTAGGCTTCTTTTGTCTTTCTGGTCATGTCGTTCAGGGCAACCATCATGTACTGATCTACAGGTTCCAGATGTTCATAATCGACCAGATCGGCCTTGGTGAAATCGTCCTTATTGATGTTGCCCAGCATGAATCGGAAGGTATTTCTGATCTTACGATACTGATCGGATACCTGTTTCAGGTTGGAGTCGCCGATTCTCATGTCGGCCTTGAAGTCTTCCGAAGAAGCCCAGAGTCTAAGAATATCGGCGCCGTATCGTTTGATGATATCCAGCGGATCGACAACGTTTCCTACCGACTTGTGCATCGCTTCACCCTTGGAGTCGCAGACATAGCCGTGAGAAAGCACGGATTTGTATGGCGCTGTACCATGAGTCGCAACGGATACGATCAAAGAGGAGTTGAACCAGCCTCTGTACTGGTCAGAACCTTCGAAATACAGATCACAAGGATACGAATAGCCTCTGGCGATCAGTTCATTCCAGGAAGAACCGGAATCGAACCAGACGTCCATGATATCGGTTTCTTTCGTGAAGTTTCCGTTTGGAGAAGCAGGATTATTATAGCCTTCAGGCAATAGATCCTTCGCTTCTGATTCAAACCAGACGTTAGATCCGTACTGGTCAAATAGTTTTGCGATATGTTCAAAGACATCCGCATCGATAATCGGCGTCTTGTCTTCGTTATAGATAATTGGAATCGGAACGCCCCATAATCTCTGACGGGAGATACACCAGTCTTTACGGTCCTTCACCATGTTGGTGAGTCTCAGCTCGCCGAAAGAGTTGATCCACTTGACTCCCTTGATCGCTTCCAGCAGCTGCGGCTTGATCTTCTCGATCGAAGCAAACCACTGTGTCGTGGCACGGAAAATGACCGGTTTCTTCAGTCTGTCGTCATGCGGATAAGAGTGGGTAACCCATTCGATGTTCATCAGCGAACCCTTGTTCTTCAGGATCTCGATGACATCCTCGTTGGCATCCAGTACGAACTTGCCCTGCAGCTGTTCTCCTGCTTCTGCAGTGAAACAGCCCTTCTCGTCAACCGGACATACCGTAGGCAGTCCGTATCTTTGGGTCGTATAGAAGTCATCCAGACCGTGACCGCCTGCCGTATGGACACATCCTGTACCGTCTTCATCGGTAACATATTCAGCCAGACAGATGACGGATTCTTTATCGTCATAAAGAACGTGCTGGCAGACAACGGATTCCAACTCACTGCCTTTGAATGTTTTTAATACTTCATAGTCGGTAAGTCCGAACTTCTCCATCAGTTTTTCAGCTAGACTCTTGAGAACGATCAGTTTCCCTTTTTCCGTTTTAACAACCGCATACTCGAAATCCGGATGAAGCGTGATCGCAACGTTTGCCGGCAGTGTCCAAGGCGTCGTCGTCCAGATGACGAACTTCTCATCCCCGTCCAGGACACCCTTGCCGTCCTTTACATCGAAGCAGACATAGATGGTCGCATCCTTGCGGTCGAAATAGACGATTTCGGAATCCGCAATAGCCGTTTCCTGATACGGAGACCAATAGATCGGCTTTAAGCCCTGGAAGATCATTCCATCCAGTGCCATCTTTGCAAAACAGCGGATCTGTCTGCCTTCGAACTCTTTATTTAAAGTAATGTAAGGATGTTCATAATCCCCGATCTGTCCCAGACGCTTTTCCGTAGCCATCTGCTGCGCGATCTGCTTATGGGCATACTCCTCACACTTCTCCCTGAATTCCTTTGCAGAGACCTGTTTACGGTTTACACCGAGCTTCTGGATCGCATTTTCGATCGGCAGACCATGCGTATCCCATCCCGGGAAAAATGGCGTATAGTATCCCAGCATCGCCTTGGATCTGACAATGATATCCTTGATGATACGGTTCATAGCCGTACCGGCATGCAGGTTGCCGTTGGCATAAGGCGGACCGTCATGCAGAACAAAAGGCGTTTTTCCTTCGTTCTTCTCTAGAATCTTATGATAATGATCGTCCTCTTCCCATTTCTTCAGGATATCAGGTTCCTTGTTAGGAAGATTGCCTCTCATTTCAAATTCCGTATTAGGCATGTGCAATGTATCTTTGTATTCCATCTGTCTCTCCTTTTTCATATTAAAAAGGTGCTACCAAAGGTCGCTGATGCAGCGAGGTACCACCTTCATTTCTTACTCAAACTCTTAACGCGAGCGACGCCGATAGTTTTCCTATCAGAGCTCCTAAGTGATTCCTGAATAACTATGCATCAGGTTTCACCCTACCCTGACTCTCTACGACACCCGTTATTCAGACATGTCTTATTCTTAGCTTAATCATCATTCAGGTTGATGTCGCCACCGACCTGTAAGTTCTTCGGTGAACACAGAATCACGTTTTCACCGATCTTCTTGATTGAACCGTCTACTCCATATACAACACCAGACAGAAAATCAATGATTCTCTGACGGTATTCCGATGGCATCCTGTGCAGGTTCACGCAGCAGGCTCTCTTGTTTTTGATGTGATGTCCGATCTCTTCAGCTTCATCGAAGTTGCGAGGTTCAAACAGAACAATATTCGTATTGGCAGTAATCGAGGAAGAGCTCTGTAGAATACCCTTCTCATAAGAAGAAACGGCTCTTGCTTCCTCTTGCGTCAATTCCAGCTGTTCTTCATCTTCCACTTCCGGTGCGATGAATTCTTTTAATTTATCACCAAAACCCATTTTCTTCTCCTTTACTACCTTTCTATTCTACTCAATTACAGAGGATTAATCAACTTGTTCGTCAGTAAATACCGGTAAAAGCCGTTATCCAGAACATCACCCGTTTCTTCAAATCCATAGGTTTTTAAAGCGGGATCGCTGTTCTTCATGATGACCGGATGAGCGACTGCCTGCAGCATCTCCAGATCATTGAGTGCATCTCCGAATGCGTAGGTATCTTCATACGGTATGTTCAGGTATTCCCGGATCCTGTTTACACCTGTCGCTTTGGATATTCCCTTGATATTGACATCATAAGAATAAAATCCTTTATGTCTGGCAAGATCTGCAATATCTTTCAGCTGTTCACCGGCTTTTTGGCAGGAATCTTCATCGCAGAAACCGATCATCGCAATATGAAACGGCTTATCTGCGACCTTACTCTCTTCAAAACCCTTTAGCACTTTTGCCCAGCCGCTCATAAACAGCTGAAACGCATCTGAATCAAAAGAATCCACATACATCTCATTCAGTGCTTCAAAAATATAAAAACCATTGTAAGCTACGGTGACTTCGCGGATCTTTTCGACAGCCTCTTTACTGAAAGAATCGCGGAATACCGTCTGATCCCCAACCAGATCATAGGCACCGTTGCAGAGAATAAAACCACTCGGATCAAGATCAATGATCTGTCTGTCCAGAAGACCCATGCATCTTCCGGAAGCTATCACGACATAGTCGGTCCGCCTCAGTGAATTGATCGCATGCAGAGTTTCAGGAGTAAGCTTTTCCATCTTTCTGGATCCATCCAGGATCGTTCCGTCGATATCACAGAATACCAGCTTTTTCATACCTGTCTATTGTATCAAAAAAGTAAGATGAACTCTTACTTTTTTAGTATTCCTGGTGAAGCTTCATGGTACTGGTTACGTTGTATCCGGCATCTTTCAGCTTCTGTGTAACGTCATCATAACCCTTGGCGATGACTACGACTTCTATGCCTCTGGTGTTGTTATAGACGGCAAGATTGGAAATGGAGATGTCTTCTTCTTTAAAGATGCGGGCAACATCTTCCAGAATGCCTGGTTTATCCTCTGAAATGGATATCACATAACGCATACCGTTATGGTTGTAACCCAACAGGTCAATAAACGCAGTGAAGATGTCGTTGTGGGTAATGATACCGATCAGTTTATCGTCTTCTTCGGTAACCGGAAGACAGCCGATGTCGTACTTCCTCAGAACGGTTGCGGCTTCTTCCAGCAGGGCATCCTTTCCGATCGTTTTGACATCCCTGATCATGATATCGGAGATCTTCAGTTTGTTCAGCAGATAGTTCAGTTCATACACAGATAAAGAAGACGCACTGTTCGGAGTGTTCCGTGAAATCACACTCTCCGTTACCAGACCGATCAGTTTCCCTTGATCATCAACGACCGGCAGACGATGCAGCTTGTTTTCAGACATCAGATCTACCGCTTCTGAAACCGACTGATCCGGCTTGATCGTTATCGGACTAGGTATCATGTTGTCTTTTACGTACATAATTAACCTCCCAGATAGGCTTTTTTCACGCTGTCGCTGTTGAGCAGCTCTTCCCCTGTTCCTGACAAGGAAACCTTTCCTGATTCCAGAACATAGGCTCTATTGGCTATGCCCAGGGCCATCTTGGCGTTCTGTTCAACCAGAAGCACTGTAACGCCCTGTTTGTTTATATCTTTAATTATATAGAATATCTCTTTTACGAGCAAAGGAGACAGACCCATGCTAGGTTCATCCAGAAGCATGATCTTTGGTTTTGCCATTAGCGCTCTGGCCATTGCCAGCATCTGCTGCTCGCCTCCCGAAAGCGTTCCAGCCAGCTGTTTCCTTCTTTCTTTCAGGATCGGGAAGAGTTCAAAGACTTTCTCCATGTCCGCTTCGATCTCTTTCTTGTCCTTACGCACATAGGCTCCTAAAGAAAGGTTTTCTTCAATCGTCTGCTGAGAAAAGATCCTTCTGCCTTCCGGACACTGCACGATTCCCAGCTCAACAATCTTATGGGCAGGTATTCTGGATACTTCCTTGCCATCCAGAGTGATGAAACCGGCGCTAGGCTTAAGAAGACCGGATATCGTATGCATTGTCGTTGTCTTCCCGGCGCCGTTCGCTCCGATTAGAGCCACAATCTCACCATCATGCACCTCAAAATCGATGCCCTTGACTGCCTCGATCATTCCATAGTTCACTTTTAATCCTTCAACCTTCAGCATCCTTAGTCTCCCAGATAAGCCTTAATTACTTCCGGATCGTTCTGTACTTCTTCCGGCATACCGTTCATCAGCACCTGACCGAAATTCAGCACCGTGATTTTCTCACAGACACCCATGACCAGTTTCATGTCGTGTTCGATCAGCAGAATGGATATATCAAAACGGTCTCTGATCTGTTTGATCGTATTCATCAGTTCTTCAGTTTCTACCGGGTTCATTCCGGCAGCCGGTTCATCCAGCAGCAGCAGACATGGTTCAGTTGCCAGTGCTCTGGCGATTTCCAGTCTTCGCTGTGCGCCATACGGCAGCGATCCCGCCTTGTGATCGGCGAATCCTTCCAGCTTGAATATTCCCAATAGTTCCAGTGCTTTTTCATGCAGACGCTTCTCTTCTAAGTGGAACTTTCTGGTCCTAAGAAGGGAATCCGTCAGAGAATAAGAACTTGAATTATGCAGACCGATCTTGACATTGTCTTCCACACTCAAATCAGAGAACAGTCTGATATTCTGAAACGTCCTGGCAACGCCGATCTTGCTGACTTCGATCGTCGACATCTTGCCGATGTCTGTACCGTTTACCAGTATCGTTCCTCTGCTTGGTTCATAGACCTTCGTAAGCATATTAAAAACAGTCGTCTTCCCGGCACCGTTAGGGCCGATGAGACCGTAGATATCACCTTTTTCAACCCGGATACTGAAATTGTTGACTGCAGTCAGACCGCCAAAGTCAATACCCAGATTCTTTGTTTCCAGTACATATTCAGACATTATTCCGTCCTCCTTTTTGGAAACAGTTTCTTGCAGTAATCCTTGCATTGTTTCAGATAGAACATGATCGTAGCATTGTTGCTGATCAGCATGACCGCAATCAGTACGATCGAGTAAATGATCATCCGGTAGTCGTTAAAGGCTCTCAACGCTTCCGGAATAACCAGCAGCAGTGTTGTAGAGATAATAGTTCCTGTCATGTTTCCAAGTCCGCCCAGTACGACATAGACCAGGATCAGGATCGACAGGTTGAAGTCGAACTTGCTGGCCTTAAAGCTGGAAAATCCAAGACCGTAAAGCGTTCCAGCCATCCCGGTCAGAACCGCAGATACGACAAACGCCAGCAGTTTATACTTGTTTACAGGAATTCCGACAGAACTTGCAGCAATCTTGTTATCCCTACAGGCCTGTATCGCTCTGCCGTGCTTGGAATTGATCAGATTATGGATCACAAACAAGGCAAACAGAATCAAAAGGACTCCGGCAGTAAAGGACGAAAGCTTCTTTGTTACATTCGCACCTATAGCACCCTTGATGACCAGCAAGCCATCAGGATCCATTTTTGTGTTATCCGTAATAAACGAGAAATGCAGACCTTTTGAATCGATCCCGACATACAGGTTCAGCAGCAAGGTCTTGATGATCTGACAGAAAGCCAGCGTTACGATAGCCAAATAGTCTCCCTGCAGTTTCAGTACAGGAATGCCGATCAAGGCGCCGCAAATGCCTGAAAGAGCGCCTCCAACGATGATTGCCAGTATCAGAATCAGTGCACTGCTGGAAATATATCTGGCAAAGAAAGCCGCCGCAACGGCGCCAAAAAACGCTCCAACTGCCATGAATCCGGCCTGGCCTAGACACAGATCGCCCAGATAGCCGACAAGAAGGTTCAAAGCCAGAGCGGCTACGATATAGGAACAGGTCGGTATCAGCAGACTTTTGATCGTATTGGAAATACTACCGGTCACGATTGCCGTTTCAATGATGCCATAAGCCAGCAGAATAATCAGGTAAGATACGGTACGCTGTCTGTATTTTCTAGAAAAAAGCTTCCTCAATATCTCTTTTACTCTCGACATGACGCACCTACACTTTCTCATTTGTCTTCTTACCCAGAAGACCGGATGGCTTAAATAGCAGCACCAGGATCAGCACGCTGAAAACGATCGCATCCGTCAGTTCAGAAGAGATGTATACCTTGGCAATCACTTCTATGATGCCCAGAAGCAGACCGCCTAAAAAAGCGCCCGGAATAGATCCAATGCCACCCAAAACGGCAGCAGTAAATGCCTTGATGCCAGGCATGGAACCTAAGGTAGGCGTTACCGTAGGGTAAGTTGCACATAAAAGCACGGAAGCGACAGCCGCCAGACCGGAACCGATCGCAAACGTCAAAGAAATAACGCTATTCACGTTGATGCCCATCAGACGTGCGGCATCCTTATCCTCGGAACATGCACGCATTGCCTTGCCCAGTTTCGTCTTATTCACAAACAGGGTCAGACAAACCATGATTACGATACAGGTAAGAATGGTAATCAGAATCTGATAAGAGATTTTCAATTCGCCGTTAAACAGTTCGATAAAGCCGTAATCCAGGATCGTAGGAAAGATCTTGGAGGTCGATCCCCAGAAAAGCAAAGCAGCATTCTGCAGAAAATAGCTGACGCCGATGGCCGTAATCAGTACCGCCAGTGAAGTGGCGTTCCTTAACGGTTTATACGCCAGTTTTTCAATCGTAATACCCAGAAGCGTACAGACCGCTACAGCCGTCAGCAATGCCACAATCAGCGGAAAACCGGCCCGATATAACGCAAAAAACGCCACATATGCGCCAATCATGATGACGTCTCCGTGGGCAAAGTTCAACATCTTGGCAATACCGTATACCATCGTATAGCCTAAGGCAATAATGGCATAGATAGAACCCAGTCTGATTCCCGATATCAAATAAGACAGAAATCTCATAAAACAAACTTTCAGTAAAATAGGAAAGGCTTTAAGAAGCCTTTCCTATATTCTAACCTAATTAGTCGGCAGCGACCAATGCACCCTTTTCAATTCGGAATACCAGAGGAGCCTTAACAACAGCACCTGAAGCATCCCAGGTCATGTTTTCACCGGTAAGACCGGAATAGTTTAAAGTCTTGAACTGTTCCATCATAACAGCGTTCAGTTCTTCCTTTGTCATGTCAGCCGTAGCGCCGCCTGCAGTCAGAGCGTTATAGATTGCATAGACGACATCATATCCGTCGGCAGCGAACTGATTCGGATTATAGTCAAGTTTTTCATTGAATTTTGAAGTGAAAGACTGTGTAGCTTCATCCGGTGCAGAGTATGCGAACGGTGTCAGATAGTAGACGCCCTCAAACATCGCTACATCAACGCCTTCCTGTTCCAGAGCGCCGTCAAAGCCGTCAACGCCGAAGAATACAGGATTGTATCCAAGATCCTGGCAGGCCTTAATAATCTTTGTATCATCTTCATAGTAAAGCGGAAGGAATACGACTTCAGCACCAGCTTCCTGCGCCTGTGCAGCAGGGAAATCCGTAGCATTGTCCGATGCGAACAGATATTCGCCAACAACTTCAAGACCCTTGGCAGCAGCTTCTTCCTTGAATGAAGCGGCAACACCGGTAGAATACTCGTCATCGCTCTTAGCGAAGATGAATACTTTTGTACCTAAACCGTTTTCAGCCATGTAGTCGGCAGCGGCAACACCCTGTTCCGGGTCAGCAAAACACATACGGAAAATATGATCGCCCTTGGCAATGATATCCGGAGAAGATCCGGAAGGTGTCATTGCAAAGACGCCGTCTTCCTGATACATGTCGGCAACCGCCAGAGACGGACCGGTAGTAACACAGAGGATCGAAACATCCATTCCCCAGTCAGTCAGCTGGGCATAGCAGTTAACAGCCTTCTCGCCGTCATGTTCATCATCCAGAATATTCAGTTCAAACTGCAGTCCGCCTAACGCATTGATCTCTTCGACAGCGATCTCTGCACCGGTTTTAACCGCAATACCGTACTGGGCAGCCGGGCCTGTCAATGGGCCTGATCCGCCGATCTTGACAACTGTTCCTCCATCACCGGAACCAGTGTTGTCCTCTTTTGAACCGCCTGAGCAGCCTGCAAGTGACAGTACACACAGCATGCTCAGCAATACAACCAGTAATTTTTTCATAACTTTTCTTCCTTTCAGTTATTCATCTATAGAATCAGGCCTTCCTGTTTCTACCTAAAATAAAAGGATGAGCTCAACGATAATACCAAGCCCATCCAATACAGTCCTAATGGCTAAATATTATCAATATCAGCAAGTGCCCATAATAATAAGACCACCAAGCAGGCGTATGACGATATCGATAATGACTAGTACTCTTTCTTCCATATAAGAGATCATTTTCATACAGCGGTCTTCCATACAGATCCCCTTTCCACTAATTAATACTAGTTTAACACATGGAAAATGCATGTCAATAGAATTTTTCATAATTATTTCATTCTTTGTCATTTATTTTCAATACTTATGTAAATTTTTTCAGAATTATTATGATAGAATGTATCCGTGAGTGTTTATATACCGGAAGGCTATCATTCTTCATTGGATCTGTATGATACCCAGTCGTCGATCAGCCTGATTAAAAAAACTTTTGAAGAAAGTCTATCAAAAGCATTACATCTAAAACGCGTCAGCGCACCGCTTTTTGTTGAGAAAAACAGCGGTCTGAATGACGATCTGGACGGCAAGGCGGAAGCGGTAAACTTTATTGCATCCAATAACGGCAAGGAATGTGTCATCGTCCATTCCCTTGCGAAATGGAAAAGAATGGCTTTATACAATTATTCCTTCTACGAAGGAAACGGCCTATATACCGACATGAATGCCATCCGCAAGGATGAATCTCTTGACAATCTCCATTCCATCTACGTTGATCAGTGGGACTGGGAAAAAGCCATCCGCAGGGAAGACAGAAACCTCTATTATCTTTATGAGACGGTCGGTCTAATCCATCGCTGTATCCTGGATGCTTTGGAAGCTTTGAAGCTAAAACATCCTTCCGTTACGACTATTCTGAATGAAGATCTACACTTCTTTAATTCAGAAGAACTCATAAGGATGTATCCAGGGATGAATGCCAACGAAAGAGAAAAAGCCGTAGTAAAAGAGTTTAAATCCGTATTCATCGTCGGGATCGGACATATACTGTCCGACGGCAAGCCACATGATCATAGAGCCGCAGACTATGACGACTGGAATCTAAACGGCGACCTTCTCTACTACGATGAACTGCTGGACTGTCCGATCGAGATTTCCAGCATGGGCATCAGGGTCGATAAAGAATCCCTTGAGGAACAGCTGAAACTGCATAACGAAGAATACAAGAAGATCTATCGGTATCATCAGATGATCATGGATGGAACCCTTCCTTATACGATAGGCGGAGGAATCGGCGAGAGCAGACTGTGCATGCTGCTGATGAACAAGGCCCATATCGGCGAAGTACAGTCCTCGATCTGGGATGACGAGACCATCTCTGTGTGTAAAGAAAAACAGGTAATCCTGTTATAAAAGCCATACTACCGTATGGCTTTTCTATAATACTTGTATACCCTTTTATCGATCTGATCCTTCAGAAGATCATAGTCATCAATATGTTCCCGGATATAGGTACTGGATATCTCTATTTCATCGAGATCCGATACGACGACATAGTTCTTCTTTCCAAGTTTTTTCATGCAGCCGTCAACATCGATCCCATCTCTATTCAGGATGATGAAATCATATTTCAGCAGTTCCTGATATCTCTTCCAGCGCTCAAAAGTTACGATCATGTCCGCACCGATAATCAGCGACAGTATATCATCCGGATATCTTTTTTTCAGTTTTCTCATCAACTGATAAGTATAAGGCAGTTCATTGTATTCTTCTTCGATGATGATCTTTTCATTCTCGAAGTATTTCAGCATCCTTATCCTGTCTTTCACCGGAAGCAGATCCTGTTTCTTCCAGTAGTTCCCGGTTGCGATGATAAGTGCCTTGTCGACATAACGTTTTCTTAAAAGATGCCTGACAATCCTGATATGCCCTTTATGGACAGGATTAAAACTGCCTGGATAGATTCCTATACGCATCTTCTGTATACCGGAATATGGAACTTATGGGCTGCGCCCGCATGGAGTTTTTCGATTCTCTCTCTGGCTGCTTCCTCGACTTCCTCACCATTCATGTAGGCGGCAATCTCGCTGTATTTAACACCCAGCTTGTCTTCGTCCGTCATACTGCTTAAATCGTCATTCGGAGCCTTATACAGAACTTTTTCAGGAACTTCCAGATATTCGCCGATCTTGATGACTTCTTCCACATTGAAATCATTCAGTACACCGATGTCGTAAGTCGAATCGCCTCCCTTAGTGAAATAACCGACAAAAAGTTCAGACTTGTTGCTTGTTCCGGCAACCAGATATGTCCCACTCTTTAGTGCGGAATAATAGGCAGCCACATAATAGTTTGTAGCCATTCTTAGACGCGGTTTCAGGTTAATGTCGCTGTTTTTCAGATTGGCAGGATCAACATTCCCTATCTTGTTGAAATCCTCCTTAAACGCATCAAAAGCGCCTGTAAGATCAACATTGATCAGTTCAAACCCGTACTTTTCCGCAACCAGCTTCGCATCATCCCTGCAGCTGTCAGGCGTATGACAAGGCATCGTCACGCCGACTACGTTATCCTTGCCTAAAGCTTTCGTGAACAGTGCCGCAACAACACCGGAATCCTTGCCTCCGGAGATTCCTATTACAACACCCTTCAGATGATTTTTCTCATAGTAGTCACGGATAAATTCAACGATCCCATCCACTTCTTTCTTCACATCAAACACGTTTCTCACCTGCCTCTTTAATCATCTTCTTCTTCAATTCAATGTATCTCTCGCTGCCATCCACATAGTATTCATGCGGATTCAGGATTCTTCGCACTTCAGGGTAAAGCTTATTCACCTGTTCCTGACAGTATGTGATCTTATCCTTGAGTTCCGGCTGATCATAGATGTATTCTCCTTCCAGGAAAATCGTTTCCTGCAGAGGTTTCAGTTCATAGTTTCTGATCACCGTAGATTTGTCGAAACGGGACAGTGATGTGATCAGCATCTCGTCTTCCGGCAGGATTTCGTCTTTTTCGCAGACAATATCCGCAACCGCATAACCGCTGTCTTTATCAAATGCACGGTACAGACACTTGTATCCCGGATTCACGATCTTGATGATGTCGTTACTGAGTTTGATCTTTGGCGTTACCTTGCCGTTATCGATCACAGCTACTTCCTTGTAAACACAGCCCATTCTGCCTTCCGGTTTTGAGATGTTGTCTCCTACACCCAGAGAATTGAACTTCGCATCCTGAATACGTAACGAAGTAATGACTTCTGCCGTCAAGGAATTTGACAGACAGATCGTAGCCATCTCAAATCCGGACTGATCCAGCATTTTTCTGGTTTCCTTGGACAGATAGGCAAGGTCTCCGGAATCGATACGGATGCCGATATGATCCAGAGGCATTTTGTGGTCTCTCATATATTCGAATACTTTGATTGCGTTCGGTACTCCGGAACGCAGAGTATCATAGGTATCTACCAGCAGAAGACAGTTGTTCGGATAACGTAAGGCAAAAGCCAGAAAGGCGTCATACTCGCTTTCAAATGTTTCCACAAAACTGTGGGCCATCGTTCCTAAAGCCTTCGTACCGCACATCTTTGCTGCCTGAACGTTGGATGTACCCTGACATCCTGCCATCAAGGCGTATACCGAAGCGTCAATCGCGGCCTCCAACCCGTCTGCCCTTCTCGCTCCGAATTCCATTACTCTGACATTCTCAGGGGTTGCATCCAGAATTCTTCTGGCTCCCGTGGCGTGTTCCATGGATCCGTTTGCCATCGCCAGCAGCGCCGTTTCAACGATCTGTGCTTCCAGGATCGGTGCTTCGACTGTAATCAGAGGTTCATTTGGAAAAACAGGAGTTCCGTCAGGTATCGCATAAAGGTTTCCGGTGAAATGGAAATCGGAAAGATATTCAATAAACTCTTTACTTAAGCCTAGGCTCTCAAGATACTTCAGATCATCATCGGTAAAGCTGATGTTCTTAATGTAATCGATGATCTTGTCCAGCCCCGCCATCACGGCGTAGCCTCCGTTGTTCGGAATCGCTCTGAAGAATACATCGAATACCGCCCGAAGATCCTTCTTGCCGTTTTGCAGATAGGCATCTGCCATCATGAATTCATAAGCATCGGAAAGCAAAGAATAGTTTCTGGGATTTCTCATCTTTATCACCTCTTCTATATCTTATCATTTCTTCATCACATATGAAAAAACACCAGAAACGGTTTTTCCTGCTTCGGGTGTTTTACATGATTACTGGTCAATCTGTTTTAATGTATAAGCTTTGTATACATCAGTGAACGATACAAGCTGATCCGAGTAAAAGATCTGACTGTCTTCCAGATAGAAACAGTCGAAACCGTCAATGTCGAAATCATTTTCATCGCACAGGTAATACGGCGTCATTCTTAGGAGAAGCTCACCGCATCCCATAGATTCATCATAACAGGTCATAGTGCTGTAACGGCTTGCGTTTAGCGCGTCTTTAACACTCAGATACGGCGTAAGGATAGTTCCTTTTTCAGTCACATTATAATAACGGTCATCCTGGTACATCGGGAAATCCTTTAACGTAACGATATGCATCTTTTTGCTGTAATTGAATACCGCAGCCTGATACAATGTTTCATCCAAGTAATCATAAATATTGTAGTGGTAGTCCAGATCGGAATCATCCAGGCAGATGGAAAAACCGTCATCAGAAGAGATGCTTCCGTTAGTAAACCCGTTTGCGGTAAGCCTATCTGCAAGATAGTCGGCAATAAACGCGTTTTTCATCCAGTAGAAATCGATGTAGTTGTGATAACCGTTTTCTTCCACGTACTTCTGATACTCGGCAGAAACATTAAGACATACCTTGTTCTCTTCGAACAGTTCGATGCTGATACACTCCGGATCACGGGCATAGGCCAGAATATCCAGATATTCCTGATGCACCGTTTCATTGCTATGTGGATCATAATCATATATTTCTTCATCCGTATGATAGAAGAATACATAATCATAACGCTCATAGATCGGTCCAAGGAAGATATAACGGCTGTCGTGTTCACTGACCTGTTTCAGTGCATCATACAGGACATCGTCAACCGTCACGGTCTCATTGATGTGCTGATTGAGGTATGCGACATTATAGACGCCGTCATATGTATTCTCGGCATCAAACTGACGGTACGCTTCTTCACATGCCGAAGAATAAAGCACGGTGAGCTGCTTTTTTTCGGCAGTAGGAGAAAGTGCTCCCCTTCCCAGATCATAGACAAAAGTAAAATCGTCACCACAGTTGATCTGTGATGACGTTTCTACTTTGATTTCTGTCCAGCCGGCAGATGCTCTTGTCAGATTGATGATGCCGTACAGAATAGATACGGCAGCTATCAGCAGAAGAGCAGCAAATAGAATGAAACGTCCTTTCAGATGGCTTTCATCAAGTTCGATTCTTTCTACCGGCCTGACATATGGCCTGTTATCGCGAACAGTGTTTTTTCTCATTGTTTAAATGACAACAAATATCAGTCCGACCGCAAGCGTCAGGATCAGCACGGCTCTGATGATCAGGCCGATGACAGCACCCTTCTTGCAGACCTTAAAGTTGTTGATGTAGTTGTGTTTCAGGAATATATGTCCGACGATCAGTGCGATAATCGGCAGGAACACGCCCAGTACAAGATACCAGTTGCTGCCGGTATCATGGACAGGTCTGGCAAGGAATTCTTTTTCCATTTCCGTAATGACCGGATTGGCGTTATCCTCGTCCGTGATCTCTCTGCTGTTGACGACCGTGATAGCCTTGATCGGTTCACTCACATCGCGCATCTTTCTGTACTTCTCGATTTCTTCCTTATTGCCGTAAACGTAGTGTTCATGGCCGATATTGACCATTTCCGGCTTATCCGTACTGTAATCGTGAATCGAAGGATCGTAGGTATACAGGATCTTGTTCTTCTCCAGTTTCGGATCAGGAATAGGAATAGCGGAAATCAGCGAATGCGTATACGGATGCAGAGGATAGTTGAACAGTTCTTCTGCTTCCGCGATCTCGACGATTCGTCCCTTGTAAATAACGGCGATACGGTCGGAGATAAAGCGGACGATCGAAAGGTCGTGAGCGATAAACAGATAGGTCGTACCCTGTTCTTCCTGGAACTTCTTCAGCAGATTCAGGATCTGGGCACGGATTGAAACGTCCAGCGATGAAATCGGCTCGTCGGCTACGACCAGTTCAGGTTCCATGACCATGGCTCTGGCCAGACCGATACGCTGTCTTTGTCCGCCGGAGAATTCATGCGGATATCTGGTAAGATGTTCCGGAAGCAGACCGACTTCATTGATCATCTGTTCAACTTTTCTCTCACGGTCCGCTTCATCCTTGTACAGATTGAAGTTGTATAAACCTTCGGAGATGATGTAGTCGACAGTAGCACGCTCATTCAGTGAAGCGGCAGGATCCTGGAAGACCATCTGAATGTTTCTGATGACTTCTCTATCCAGCTTCGGAGAGATCTTTCCGGAAATTCTGACTCCCTTGTAATCGATCTCGCCGTTGGTCAGTTCATTGACACGAATGACGGCGCGACCGATGGTCGTCTTGCCGGAACCGGATTCACCGACCAGAGAGAACGTTTCTCCCTTGTAGATATCAAAGGAAGCGTCTCTAACGGCCTCGACGGCAGAATCACCCTTGCCGAAGGTAATATCGACATGCTTTAAGGAAAGCAGGATCTCCTTGCCGTTTTCAGCGATAGGACCATGCTCAGGCAGAGCTGTAGCAGTATTGTTGTTTTCTTTTTTATTTTTTATAGACATGTTTAGCTCTCCTGTATATTGAAGCCCTTAATCAGCTTTTCATGGATATTGTGAATGATCTCCGGCTTTTCGACCTTCGGAGCTCTCTCGTCAAGCAGCCAGGTCTTTGCCCAGTGGGTCTCGGATACCTGTTTCAGTTCAGGCTCTTCCATCGTATCAATCAGCAGACAGTACGGGTTTCTTGGCGCAAAGGCATCTCCGACGATGTTGTTGTACAAAGAAGGAGGTGTGCCCGCAATGGAATAAAGCTTGGTATTTCTCTGTGCCAGCTGCGGCAGAGAGGAGAGAAGCGCCCAGGTATACGGATGTCTCGGATCATAGAAAATGTCTTCAACAGAACCAAGTTCAATGATCTGTCCAGCATACAGAACGGCAACTCTATCGGCAATATTGGCAACGACGCCAAGGTCGTGCGTAATGAATACGATCGTGTACTGGAATTCCTTCTGAAGCTGTTTGATCAGTTTCAGGATCTGTGCCTGAATCGTAACATCCAGAGCGGTTGTCGGTTCGTCACAGATCAGAATCTTCGGATGGCAGCTTAAAGCGATCGCGATAACGATACGCTGACGCATGCCTCCGGAGTACTGGAACGGATAATCGTCGAAACGCTGCTCCGCATTCGGAATACCGACCTTGTTCATCAGCTCGATCGCCTGTCTTCTGGCTTCCACTTCAGAAACGTTCTGATGTTTCAGGATGACGGAAGTGATCTGCTTGCCGATGGTGATGATCGGGTTCAGAGAAGTCATAGGATCCTGGAATACCGTAGCGATACGGCTGCCGCGGATCATGGACCAGTCGTGTTCATCATTGAGCTTGGCGATGTTGTTTATGGCATATCCCTTAAACTGATCATCGGTCTCTTCTATGTACTTCACGCGCAGTGTTGCGTTTTCGAACACACCGTTCAATGTATTCTCGTCATCAAGATCAAGGCCAAGCGTCATCGCTTTCTTGAATGATTCCAGCAGGCCTTTTACGGTCTTGCTGCGCTTGCGCAGTCCGAAACGGGCAGTAGAAAGATAGATCTCTTTAGCCAGAACTTCATTTCTTGCCAGATCATTGGCAGAAACCTCACCCGAGATTTCTTTGTTGTATCTGGCAGTCAGTTCCTTGATCTTATCCTGATGTTCCGCATTGAATGCGGTATCATGCTTGCTGAACTCTAAAGCCGCTTTGTTCTCTTTCTTGATCTCTTCGTTGACTTCCTTGATCTCTTTTTCCAGAGATTTTATCTTTTCGTCAACGGTCTTGAGTTCTTCTTTATCGTTCTTTCCAAGATTCTGACGGTAGTTTCTTGTTTCCGTCAGCTCATGTTCCAGATCAAAGAGATTCTGATCGAATTCAGCCTTCTTTTCCGCAGAAATGAACTTGTGTTCTTCGATCTCTTTCTTTAATCTCTCGATTTCCAGATAAGTCTGAGCTCCCGCCTTCAGTCTGGCGTACTCATCGAGCTTTTCCTTATACTGTGAAATCAGCTTTAATGCCTTTTCATCTTTTACGGCATTGGTCTGAGAGATCTCATCATCGTTGAAGATGATGCTGCCGCTGTCGATGAAACCGTTGGAATCCAGCATGCCGGCGAACGTCTTGGTGAAGACGGACTTCCCGGAACCGGATTCGCCTACGATGGCGATCGATTCGTTTTCATATATGTCCAGAGTGATTCCTCTGATTGCGGTAAGAATTCTTCCACGGACATGGAATTTCACAACCAGATCTCTGACAGATAAAAGTACTTTCTTATCTTCCATAGTTCATCACCTCTCTTACATGTGTGTCCTTGGATCAGAAGCGTCACCAAGGTTCTGACCGACGACATATAGAACGATCGTAATGATGGAAGAGATAACGACCGGTGACCAGAATTCAAATTCCCATCCCGGCGTTACCATCGAAGCTTCCGCCGCATAGATCAGCTTGCCCAGAGACATATCCGCCATACCCATACCGATATAGGAAAGGAAGACCTCATAAGAAATATAGGACGGGATTTCCGACGCCAGCAGTGTGACGATGACAGAAGTCATGAACGGAAGGATGTTCTTGAAAGCGATTTTGAATGTTGATGTGCCCAGACACTTGCTGGCAAGATTGTACTCGCGGTCACGTATAATAACGACCTGCGTACGGATGAAATAGCCGATGCTCAGCCATCCGGTAACCGTCAGGGCGAATACCATGGTCCAGAAGCTTGCGCTGAACAGCATGACCAGAACGGAAATGAACAGAATATAAGGAACGTTTCCGATGATGTTGAAGATTTCGGTCATGACGATGTCGACTTTCTTGGAGAATCCCCATACAGCGCCAACCACGACGCCGATCGTCATATTGATGGCTGCGCAGATGAAAGCCAGGGAAATGGAGATCCTGGAACCGTTCCAGATCGCATCAAATGTCGACTGGCCGGCTCCGCCTGTGCCAAGGATCGAGTGAATGCTCAAACCCATTTTCTGAATCGCTTTTGCAGGGCTTAAGTGCTTCAAAGATCCGTTGAGCAGATTTGCGTATGGATCATAGTGGTAGATTGCCGGATATACATACGCAAAAATGATGATTGCAGCAAGGAGCGATAAGATTACAATATTGATCTTTTTCTTAAAGAATACACGGAAAACGGAACGCCAGTAGGAATAACGCGGAGCTGTAATCTTTTCTGATTCCAGTTCGTTATGGTTAATGATGCTGAACAGTTCTTTCTCTGTATAATCGTTTATCGTCTTTTTATCTTTTTCCATATCGATTACCTGCTCTTTGCTGTGTAAGAAATACGAGGGTCAACCATGGCCATCAGGATATCGCCAAGGATGATCGCGATAATAGATAACATCGCATAGAAGAACGAAACACCTACGATAACGCCGTTATCGTATTTGTTGATTGCGGTAGTAAGAAGGTTACCTGTACCAGGAACGACGTAGACACGTTCCGTAATGATGGCACCGACCAGTGCACTGAGAATGTTTCCCGGAATACCGTGAATAATAGGGATCGCGGCATTCTTCAGGACGTGCTTGGTGAAGATCTCGTTTTCTGTCAGACCGCCGCTTCTGGCGAATTTGACATAGTCCGAGTTCATCTGGTCGATCATGAATCTTCTCAGCCATCTCATCAGACCCGCAACAGAAGGAAGCGTCAGAGAAATGATTGGAAGGACGTACATTGCGATCGTACCCGAAGTAAGGTCGAAGGTCGTAGGCAGTCCCAGCTTGCCGCCGATCGCCTTAAACAGGAAGATGTAGGCAAGAGACGGTACCGCGATGATAAAGATGACATACAACGAACCGAGCTTGTCGACCAGTTTGTCCTTGTTTCTGGCCATGATAACGCCCAGAGGAATACCTACCAGGTAAGCAAGCAGGGTTGAGATAATGCCGGTGATAAAAGAATAACCGATCTTGGACATGCCGTTCTTGTATGTTTCGACATTGGTGTAGTCGTCAACAAAACGGCTTGTGTTGGTAATCAAGGCATCGCGCGAACCGGCAACATAGGATGCCGTATGTAGATTATCGGCACTGTTTTCAACCAGTCCTGTCGGATACGTGATCATCGATTTGACGTAAGCGCCCTGGCTGATGGTCATCGTCCTTAATACATCAATACCCTTGTTGACGCTGTAGGACTGACCCAGCTGTATAGTAATTATATTCTGGTGAATATAAGGGAATTGCGAATCAAAATAGAGTAAATACTTGTTTTTTGTTCCATTTGCGTAAATCGCAGGCGCGAACTTGTCGCCGCCGTACAATGGATCGTGCAGAGTAAAAGTCAGTTTACGGTCACCTACGATGTTCTCTGCGTAATTAATATCATCGAAAGTGATCATGCCGGAGAAATACTTCCATACTCTAGAAAAAAGTGGAATGTCTTTATAGGCAAATAAAGCCTGGTTGCCTCCGGAAGCAACTTTATTGCCGCTGATCATTACGGCGTTCAAACGCTTGACTGTATAACCGCGGCTTTCATAATAGTCGTAAAACGATTCAACATACTTCTTGGTTAATGCCGAATCTTTATCTGCAGTTCTGCCTAAGACAACAGCGTCTTCACGGACGGAATCGCTGATCTCGCCGCTGTTGGCAAGAGAGTTGATGTACTCCGAATAGGCAACATAGTCCAGATAGCCGAACTGTTCCCACTGTTCATAGGTATAGATCGTCTTTGCATTGTTCGCCAGATGGCTGTACAAAGAATCCTGTCCGAAAATCAGGTTCCTGTCCATCAAAGAATAGATCAGAAGCATGATCAAGGCAACTACCGCCACAACGGAGAACAGGCCATGCAGGAGTCTTTTTAATAAATACTTTCCCATAATAATCCCTCTTATTCTTTACAACATATAGGAGAGCATGAACTCTCCTATATGTTAAGTTAATGATATTTCTAAATGTTAAATATTAGTAAATACCTAAACATTTAACCATGTAGCCTGCACCTTCAGGTAACATAGTGTCAAGATAAGTAGAAGGATCACCATAGTCTGGGCCCCAACCACTCAGGTCGTAAATATCATAGTTTGCTTCATAGCCGTAGTCGGTATAGTAACCGGCATAGTACCATTCATCAGCTGTCTGGCAGGCAGTCAGGTTCATGATAACTCTTCCGCCTAAAGCATTCTCGACAGACTGCTTGTAAGCGTTAGCCATGTTGGCAAATACTTCACTGGTTGCGAATGTAGGAAGGTCTACATAGATCGGGTTCTCAGCAGAGATTTCAACACCCTGTTCAGCCAGTTCGGCAATAGCGAGTTCTAATTCTTCAACAGCGTTGTCAACATTGTACCAGCCATCGAAGCCGTCGCCGCCGTTGTCCTGCTTTTCATCATAAACAACGATCTTGACGCCGTCAGCATCGACCTGATCCTGCATGATCTTGCCATACAGAGTACCTGCAGGGTAAGTAACAGGAGTACCGTTTACATCAACAGTTACTTCTTCTTCCAGAACAACGAAGTTGTATGGAGTGTAAGAGTTTCTCAGAGCGTTGTACTTGAGTTCCTCACCGTTTCTCTGAGCCTGAGAATCAGCTCTTGAGTAAGCCATGGAGATTGCTCTTCTGAAGTGAACGTTGTTCATAGCAGCATTTGTTCTTGCAGCAGCTTCTTCATCCTGAGGAGAAGCAACAGCACCGTCGTTGACGTTGGCAAATGCAGCACGGTTCAGGTTGTAGAATGACATGAATGTAGTAGCCTGTGTACGAGCTACGAATGCATAATCATCGAATAAACCGTCAGTTCTGGCAGTAACCATTGTAGAAGGGTTCAGTTCACAGCCGTCGATCGTGCCGGCAACAGCATCGTTGTAAGCCTTCGTTACATCAGTACCATCGTTGAACTTCCAGGTATATGTATCGATAGTCATGTTGTCTTTGTTGTAGTAAGCTTCATTCTTGGAGAATACAACAGAGTTTTCGGAAACAAGGCTGGATACCAGATATGGTCCGTTAGCCAGAATCGTTTCAGGAGAAGTACCGTAGTTACCTGCAGTATAGTTGTCTAATCCGAACTTTCCGCCTAATGATTCATAGTAAGCTCTGTTCATTGGAGCAAAGATATTGTATGTAACCATTGTTGGGAAGTATGTGAATTCGCCAGTCAGAGTGTACTCTAATGTGTAGTCATCAAGAGCCTTTACACCGACCTGAGAGAAATCAGTAACTTCACCCTGGATGTATTCGTCAGCATTGACGATGACACCCTGAACCAGGTATTCCAGACCACCCTGTGAATCCAGAGCATGCTGCATACCAGCTACAAAGTCGTCAGCTGTAACATCAGCAACTTCACGGCCCTGCATATCGACCCATTTAACACCTTCACGGAGATGGAATGTGTAAACGGAACCGTCTTCAGATACTTCATAGCTTTCTGCCAGAGCAGGCTGCTGCATACCTTCAGAGTCGTATCTCATTAACAGATCCAGACACTGAATGATCATTTCTGTATCAGCTTCCTTGGAAGTAGCCAGAGCATCCCAAGTCTGAGGTTCAGAAGTATAACCGATATCGTACGTGTTCTTGAATGTGTAGCCTTTGCCTTCCAGATAAGACTTAGCCCACGCATTGTAAGTACCAGTACCCTGTAATTCGTTGTACTTGTCTCTTAATACCTGTCTGTCTTCAGCCTTGATGAATTCAGTAGCGACTAAAGCAGTTTCGATTCTTTCATCACTTACGCCCCAAAGAGCAAAGTCAGTGGTATAAGGAACAACTCTCGAAATACCGTAGTTTCCGCCTCTGGTATATAATGGGAGCATTACTGCAGATTCCATTAACTTAGCTTCTGACTGAGCCATTAAAGCATACTTTTCAGAAACGGTAGCTGCTTCTTTAGCTTTCATATAAGCCTCATAGAATTCACCTAAGTTAGCCATATAAACATCATAGGAGATCTCGGCATAAGTCTTTTCGACTGGTTCTTCGCCGCCGCCACCATTGTTGTTCTTACAGCCAGCTAAGCTGAATACCATTGCTAAAGCAAGCAAGATGGATAATAATTTTTTCATGGATTTCTTCCTTTCTTTGCAGTACAAAAACTGCATAAAGATATTTTACACGATTCCCATCGTTCTTTCAATAAAATATCTTATATTTATCATTCTTTTAAAGATATTATTTCAGCTTTATGAAAATCTTTTCATTCATTGCCGATATTCTGAAGAATACGTATAAAAAAACCGGTAATTCTGTTGACAATACCGGTTTTATTTGTTTCATGATCAGCTGATCTTGATATTCTTGAATATAAAATATTTAGGGCCTTTGTAGTTTCTTAAGACAGAGATCTCCTTTGAGAACTGCACGTCTTTCATGTTTTCGTAGATGTTTCCGGCAATGGAGAATCCTGTCAGCGGAATATACTTCTTGCCGTCGAAGTATCTTGCAAGTCTGACTTCACCGCCCCAGTAGCCGCTGTCTTCTTCCATCTGCGGAGAAGAGAACGTCTCAATGATCAGATGTTTCTCTTTCTTGTAGCTGACGCCTTCCGCCTTTACTTCGCAGACCGGCAATGTACCGCTGATCTTTCCTTCTTTCAGATAGGAACCGAAACGCTGGTCGCCGAAATAAGCGACAGCCTTTCCTTTGGAAACGATCTTTTTCGGTTTCAGAACGATACCGTTTTTGTCGTACTTCCTGGAACCTGTGCAGCCCGGAACGAGCGGTTTCATGGTCAGGTCGAAAGCGGTATCCGAGATCGTATCGCTCCTGCTGTAGTGGTTCTGATGCATGAACACACTACGGTAGGAAAGATCTTCACTTATCGTTTCCGCAATCACCTGCAGCATGTCGTTCTTGACCAGAACGATCAGATCTTTCGGAAGATCCACTTCCTTTAATGTTTTCGCATTGGATCTGTCTTTCGCCAGTTTCAGGATATCGTCGATTTCTTCCGTGATCTGTCTGTAATCCGGCTTGTTGGATTCATAGAACTTGTAGAGCTCGAATTCCTCTTTCTTGTTGGACCAAGTCGGTATGCATTCCACTTCGATCTTGAAGGATTGTGTCGTATGGCTGATCCCCTTGGAACTGATGAACTCATCGGTGAATTCCGAAACAAAGATCTCGGTCGAATTGATCCAGCCGTTCTTGTAGACGTCGGCCTTGAATATGGCTTTCGCAACTTTGCCGGCGATGTCGTTGAGATCTCTCTTGACATTCTTCTTGTCTTTGATGTTTTCCGTTCTTTCCGGCAGCGGATAATATACGTTCCTAGCCTGTTTCGCCTTTGTGACGGCCTTGTTCAGCTTGGAAGCCAGAGACTTGCCGTCATCGGCAGCCGTTACCGTTACGGTAGAAGAACCTACCGTCTTCTTGTCCGCCACATAGACCTCGATCTTGACGGTCTTCGTCTTTACCGCTCTATTGATCTCCAGATTATCCAGCACGTAGAACAGTTCTCTGCTGTTCTTGTCCTGAATCGTCAGTTCATAATCCGTAATCTTCTTGTTTGCCCTGATGCAAGAAATGATTTCATTCTTCTTCATCATCCTAATTTTGCCTCCGCTTTCAGATAAGGTCCGCCGTCGGAAACGTAGACCCATTCCTTATGACCCTTGCCGCACATGCCGGAACCGTGTACCGTCACCTTGTTCGATACCATCGAGATCGAAGACAACAGATCGATGACATATCCGGAAATGACGACCGGAGCGATCATCTCGCCCGTAAACTTGCCGTCCTTGATCTCCAGACCATAGGAAGCCGTACACTGGATCTGCCAGTTCTTCGGATCTTCCATGCCGTTGTTGGTCTGACAAAGCAGATAACCGTGCTTGACCGACTTGACCATGTCTACGTACTTGTCCTTGCCCGGTCCGAACCAGGTGTTGGTCATGCGGGTATAGACTTTTCTGGAGAAATCCTGTCTTCTGCCGTTGCCGGTAGGCTCGCTTCCCAGCTCCATCGCACTCAAAGAATCGGAAATGCCCCTTTGCAGGATGCCGTCTTTAATGATCTGGGTGTTGTGCGCTTCAACGCCGTCGTCGTCAAAGAAATAGGAAGCAGCCGACAGACAGCTGGACGCACCGTCGAACATGTTGACGAGTTTTGATGCTACAGGTTTTCCGACATAGTTCACGGCCTTGGCTCTGTTCTTCACAAACATATCCATCTCGACGCCGTGACCGAATGCTTCGTGGGCGATCAGACCGCTGATCGATGGATCGGTGATGATCGTATACTTGCCCGGTTTTACCGGCTTTGCCTTGAGCAGGCGCAAAGCGATATCCAGGACTTCTGGTGCATGTTTCTTGAACTTCTTCAGTGCCAGAGCGCTGTCCGCTTCACCTTCCGCTTCATAATTGCTCTTGATCACATCCCCTTCTCTAACTACATCCAGCTGCATCACGTTGATCCAGTCGTATTTCTGGCTCAGGCGTTTCTTTGCCGAAACAAAGATCTTGGATGTTTCCCTCTTCATATATCTGGCGGCGAAGTTGATGACTCTTTCATCCTTCTTGTGCATGGCATCCTTGACTTCGGTTAAAGCCTTGGTGATTTCAGTATCGGACAGTTTGGCCGGATCCTCTCTCAGGTAGTCTTCCTGATGCGGCTGCTCTTCCAGCATCTTGACCTTGAAATCCTTACTGAAAACCTGATCCAGTTTCACGGATTTAATCACTTCCGTACTCTTAAGATCTCTGATATCGTTGCAGGAATACTCTGAATAGCGTCCGTCCTTATAGACCTTGATCACAAATCCGCATTCACTGTCGACTTCATCGATCGAATTGACATGTGTCGATACGAGGATCATCTTGTTTCTGACACAGGTTCCCAGTACAGAAACATAATCGTAGTGCTTCTGCAGCTGTTCTACCAGTCTTTCCGCATCTTTGATCCTTGATTTTAAGTATTGATCTAGCATTTATACCTCCTGTTTTGTTTTCTCTTCTTCTTCCTTCATCGCTTCTTCCCATTTCTCTTCCAGGGCATGGATCTGGTTGTGGATCTCGTCGATCTCATCGTCCAGTTCCGCCATTTTCTTCATGTCCTGGTAGTATTCCGGTTCATAACGAAGCGCTCTTTTGTCTTCCAGTATATCTTCCATCAAAGATATCTCGTTTTCAAGTTTTTTGATGTTGTATTTCGGTTTCTGTTTCAGCTGTTTCAGCGGAACTTCCGGTTTTTCTTCTTTCTGTTCTGCCGGCTGTTCTTTTACCTTGGTATCGATGTAGTCCTTGTATCCGTCCGGATAATACTCCACTTTGTCCTTTTCGATGATCAGACAGGATGTCGCGATCTTCTTGATGAAGTAACGGTCATGCGAAACAAAGAGAATCGTGCCGTCGTATTCCTGCAAAGCGTTTTCCAGGGCTTCCTTGGAGACGATATCCAGATGGTTGGTCGGTTCATCCAGGACCAGGAAATTGGCCTTCTTCATCATCAGCTTGGCAAGTGAGAGTCTTACCTTTTCTCCGCCTGAGAGGACATTGACTTCCTTGAATACCTCATCGGATGTGAACAGGAAAGCTCCCAGTACGGAACGGATCTTGTACATGTCCATGTCGGGATGTTCGTTCCAGAGTTCTTCCAGGACCGTATTGCCGCTGTGAAAATCAGCCAGATTCTGATCGAAGTAGCCGATCTCGATCTGATGTCCCAGCATCATGTATCCATCCAGAGGTTTAAGCTGTCCTACGATCGTCTTTAGCAGTGTAGACTTTCCAGTCCCGTTGTCGCCCATGACGCAGATCCTGTCTCCTCTTAAGATATTCAGCGTCACTTCCGCCAGCGGCTGATCGTAGCCGACCTTGAAGTTCTCCAGACTTAGAACGTTCCTTCCGCCTCTGACCTGACACTCAAAACGGGCCTTGAAAGCCTTGGTGTCGGCTTTCTTGGGATCTTCGATCTTTTCCATCCGTTCCAGATACTTGATCTTGGACTGGGCGAAAGCCGCCTTGTTTTTCTTGTAACGGAACTTCTCGATCAGTTCTTCCAGTCTCTTGATGTCTTTCTGCTGTCTCTTGTAGGCGGATTCCTGACGGATGTAGTCGTTCTTCTTCTGTTCCACAAAAGCCGTATAATTGCCCGCATATCTACGTATCGATCCATATTCCAGTTCATAGACCACATTGACGCAATGATCCAGGAAAGTACGGTCATGGGAAACGATGACCATGGCTTTCTTGTATTTGGCGAGGTATCCTTCCAGCCATTCGATCGTACTTAAATCAAGATGATTGGTAGGCTCGTCAAGCAGCAGCAGGTCCGGCTTTGCCAGCAGTAAAGAAGCGAATGCGATCTTTGTCTTCTCTCCTCCCGAGAAGGAAGAAACGGGACGATCCAGATCTTCATCCCTGAAACCGAATCCGTGCAATACCGTCAGCATTTCGCTTTGATACGTATATCCTCCCAGATAGCGGTATTCCTCTTCCAGCCTGGTATATCTGGCGATGAGTTTTTCATCGTGGTTCGTCTTGAGCTCTTCCGAGAGATCTTCCATCTCTTTTTCTGTCTCCAGGATCTTCGCAAAGACTTCGTTAAACGTCTCTCTTAAGGTCTTTTCCGACTGTGCCAGAGCATTCTGTTTCAGATAGGAAATCACCGTCTTGCCTGATCTGATCACCTGTCCGGAAGAGAGTTCGCACTCTCCCGTAAGCACTTTTAAAAGAGTGGTCTTGCCACTCCCGTTACGGCCAACCAGAGCGATCCTTTCGTTCTCGTTTACCGTAAAGTCAATATGTTCAAATACATCATTGGCACCGAAAAACACGGTGCCGTCTGAAATCTGTACAATCATTTCTTATTACAGGATCAGGTTCTTCGGTGTGCGCGGATAAGGCAGGACATCCCTGATGTTCTCCATACCGGTCAGATACATAACCATTCTCTCGAAACCGAGGCCGAAACCGGCATGCTTGCAGCCGCCGAACCTTCTTGTATCCAGATACCATTCATAGGCATCCCTGTCAAGTCCGAGCTCTTCCATCCTCTGAACGAGTTTGTCAATGCGCTCTTCTCTCTGTGAACCGCCGACCAGTTCTCCGACATGCGGTACCAGCAGGTCGCATGCGGCAACCGTCTTGCCGTCATCGTTGAGTCTCATATAGAAGGCCTTGATGTCTTTCGGATAATCGGTCAGGAAGACAGGACCTTTAACAACCTGTTCGCAGAGGTATCTCTCATGTTCAGTATTGAGATCCATGCCCCAGGATACCTTGTTTTCGAATTGCACCGGAGCTTTCAGCAGGATGTCGATCGCTTCCGTATACGGCATTCTTCTGAATGAGGAACTGTAGACATGATCCAGTCTCTCCAGAAGAGTCTTGTCGATCATGCTGTTGAAGAAGTTCATCTCTTCCGGACACTCTTTTCTGACATAGTCGATGCAGTACTTGACCATGTCTTCGATCAGCTGCATGTCGTCTTCCAGATCCGCGAATGCGATCTCCGGTTCAATCATCCAGAATTCGGAAGC
The DNA here is from genome assembly GCA_964529805.1 of uncultured Solobacterium sp. Lineage (GTDB taxonomy): Bacteria > Bacillota_I > Bacilli_A > Erysipelotrichales > Erysipelotrichaceae > Colivicinus. Next base: position 98,554 of record CAZGZT010000004.1, read on the forward strand.
ATGGGTCTTGGTATTGGAGTTCTCCGAACGGAAAGTCGGACCGAAAGTATAGACATCTCTAAAGGCCATCGCAAAACTTTCGACGTGCAGCTGGCCGGAAACGGTCAGTCTGGCCTGCTTGCCAAAGAAGTCCTCTTCATAATTGCCGTCGTCCCTGGTCGTGACAGTGAATACCTGTCCCGCTCCTTCCGCATCCGTTCCGGTAATGATCGGGGTATGCACATAGACAAATCCCTGTCCCTGGAAGAACTCGTGAATGGCCATCGCCAGAGCCGAACGGACTCTGAATACTGCCATGAACGTATTGGTACGAGGTCTAAGATGAGGGATCTCTCTTAAGAATTCGAAAGTATGTCTCTTTTTCTGTAAAGGATAGGTCTCATCGGAATCGCCTTCGATCTCGATGGATGTTGCCAGGATCTCGAACGGCTGCTTGTTTTGCGGTGTTGAGACGAACTTGCCGATGACATAAATCGCTGAACCCGTCAGCAGATGGGAAACCTGGTCGTGATTCTCCAGATCCGGATTATAGACGATCTGAATGTTTTTAAAATAGGTACCGTCGTTCAGTTCGATAAAACCGACCTGACCGTTGTCCCTGTTTGTTCTGACCCAGCCTTCTACGGAAACGTATTCCAGCTGATCCAGTTCCATCTGTGATGCGCTCACAGCCATCTCATACAATTCTCTAGCAAAATATAAATCCATATAGACCCCCTTATTTGTTCATTGAATTCACTTCAAAGACAAGTTCCTGTATCGTCGATACCACATCGACATCTCTTTTAATCATCCCCTCAGGAAGCACAAAGTGTTCCCTGGTAAAATTCACGATCCCCTTGACACCCAGGTCATGAAGCTGATTGACGATCTCCTGCGCTCCGGAAGGTATGCAGAGTATTGCGATCTCGCATCCTTTCGGCATCTTCTCCTTTAACTGAGATATATGATAGACAGGCACATTGACCTTAGGTTCCTTGTTTCTTTTCTCCGGTATGATGTCAAAAGCGCAGACGATCTCCCCGGCAACGTGGTTCCAGTTGTTGTAGTTGAGAATGGCCGTGCCAAGTCTACCTACACCGATCAGTATCATCTTCTCATCGTAGTCTTCTCCCAGTTCTCTGGCAAAGATACTGATCAGTTCATCCACGTCATAGCCGTAGCCCTGTTTCCCCAGCTGACCGATCAAGGAAAAATCACGACGTATCGTCGTCGGCTTGATGTCAACGTATTGAGAAAGTTCCGCAGACATGATCTTCCTGACACCTTCGTCAGAAAGCTTTCTTAATGCCTTGAGATAAACAGGATATCTTCTCAGTGTCGCTTTTGAAATCTCACCCATAGAATAGTTCTATTATATATGAAGCCTTCTTATTTGTGAATAATCTAACAATATTCACTAGTCTTCGATCGACATCGACGGCATGCTTGGAGCATTCAGGTCAACGAACTTCTCGTGCTTCAGATAATGCAGTGCCGCACAGGCGATCATCAGTGCGTTGTCTGTGCAGTACTTCAAAGGCGGCAGGATCAGATCGTGATCCGCAAAGCGTTCCTGCATCAGTTCTCTTAAACGGGAATTCGCAGCAACACCACCGGCCAGTACGACAGAACGACACGGGTATTCCTTCAGCGCTTCTTCCGTCTTGTTTACGAGTACATTCAACGCCGTTTCCTGGAAAGCGTAGGCAAGATCGTTCTTATTGATCTCATTGCCTTCAGCTTCTTCTTTCTTCACCAGCTGAAGAACAGCGTTCTTTAAGCCTGAGAAGGAGAAATTGTAGCCGTCCACTTTCGGAGTCGGCAGATGGTAGTGTGCCTTCCCTTCCTTGGCAAGATTATCAATGATCGGTCCGCCAGGATAACCTTCCTGCATCACTCTTGCGACCTTGTCATAAGCCTCGCCGATCGCATCGTCCAGAGTCGTACCGATGATCTTGAACGATTCGTCATTCTCAATGTATACCAGTTCCGTATGACCGCCGCTGACAACCAACGCCATCAAAGGATAACTCAAAGGCTTGATCAGTTCGTTGATGAAGATATGACCTTTCAGATGATGCACCCCGATCAAAGGCTTGTCATAGAAGAAAGCCAGAGACTTGGCGGCAATGCCGCCGACGTGCAGAGATCCGATCAGACCCGGTCCGATCGTATAGGCGATCGCATCGACGTCATCTACCTTGATTTTAGCCTGTTCTACCGCTTCCTTGACGATGGTAGAGATCTGCTCCACATGCATGCGGGATGCAACCTCCGGAACAACGCCGCCGAAACGGGCATGGACGTCGATCTGCGAAGTGACAACGGAACTGTAGACATTCAGTTCTTCGTCGATGACTGCACAGGCCGTCTCGTCGCAGCTCGACTCGATTGCCAGGACTTTTCTCGGTTTCGCCTCGATCAATCCCTTGATCATGTCGTAGGCATCCGAACCGTTCTCATAGTAGTTCTTTCTGGTTCTAACGGTAGTGAAACCGTTCATCTTGTACAGCTTGATCGCATCGTCATTCTTGACATCTACTTCCAGATGCATGAACTCGCATCCTCTTTCTTTTGCGACATGGCTCAGATGCTTTAGCATCTTTCTTCCATATCCTCTGTGGCGGTAGTCTCTCTTTACTACGATCTTGGTCAGATCGCAGTTCTCGAACATGTACCAGACTTCGCCATAGGCGATAACTTCTCCATCCTCAATATCGGCATACAGTTCACCGATCTCGGAATCATTCAGTTCGTTCTCAAAGTATTCCCTGTTCCAAGGATGATCAAAAGAATCCTTCTCGATTTCCACGACCTGATCCAGGTCTTCTCTCTTCATTCTCTCTATCATCGCTGGTAACTCTCGCTTTCTTTCAGATACTTCGGCGTCAGATAGGCAATCTGATCGGCCTTCTTCCACATCTCTTTCGTCAGCAGGAAAGCTTCCGGAATGTTGCCATAGTCGTTCTCCTTGCCTAGCAGCGCACCATCGCCAACTACCAGGTAGTCCTTGGCATCGATCTCCTTGATCGGCAAAGCACAGTCTTCCATGATGACCTCGCTGCCGTTGTAGATGCCCACATAGACCCTGTCCGCTCTGGCATCCATCACCGCCATGCAATTGCTGCGGTTGGCCGCATACAGTCTTAAAGACGAGATCGTATAAACATCGCAAGGCTTCATTTCCCCTATCACCTTGGCGATCGTCATCGCAATACGTACGCCGGTATAGGAGCCCGGTCCCTCGCTGATGCAGATGGAATCGATCTCTTCTTTTCTCACTCCCGCTTCCGTAAAAACTTCTTTTATTGCCGTAAATACCTGTTCCGACTGCTGCTTAAAGCATTCTTTCGAATAACCGGCAATGATCTGATCATCTCTGATCAATGCACAGGTCAGATACTTATAGGCCGTATCAATGCACAGTGTTAACATGTCATCTCCTTTGCTATGGATTCATATCTCTCCCCATGAGGAATAAACTCAATCTCTCTGGTATTGTCGTCAATGTACCGGAATGAAACTTCCAGATACTCTTCCGGAAGATAGGCCTGATAGTACTCCGGCCATTCGATGACCGTGATCCCTTCATCAGCCAGCTCGCTGATGCCCAGATCGTACTCGTTGTTTTCCAGACGGTAGGCATCGATATGAAACAGCTGCCTGTTTCCCTGATGAATCTTCAGAATGGTAAAAGTCGGTGAATTGATCACGTCCTTTACCTGCAAAGCTTTTCCGATCCCTTTGGTAAAAGTCGTCTTGCCTCCCGCAAGATCTCCTTTTAGAGCTATTGTCATCCCAGTCTCCAGCAGGCTTCCCAGCTTTTCTCCCAGAGCTATCGTTTCTGTTTCAGAATGAGTTATCATAACCATTTCAGTATAACGCATTTTAGACAAAAATGCCTCTATTCCTAAGGATTTCCATCTATCGGTAAAACCTGTTTATATAGTATGATGGATATATACAGGATGGTAAACAATATGAAACTCAACTACAAACGTACATTTATCGTTGGACTTGCCTTTTTATCCATATGCGCTTTCTGGCAGATGTACGACAATGTCATTCCTCTGATTCTGACCAATACCTTTCATCTGAACGAGACCTATACCGGCGCGATCATGGCTGCGGACAATGTTCTGGCTCTAGTCCTGCTTCCGTTGTTTGGATCTCTTTCAGATAAGGTCGATACCAGGATCGGCAAGAGAATGCCTTTCATTCTCTTCGGTACAGGATTTGCAATCGTTCTCATGAACATCCTGCCGATCCTGGACAATTCCTACTACACTGCCGGCAGCATTACGAAGATCGTCCTCTTTGTCATCGTGCTAGGACTGCTGCTGATCTCGATGGGAACTTACAGATCTCCAGCCGTTGCCCTGATGCCCGATGTTACGCCGAAACCTTTAAGATCAAAGGCCAACGCCATCATCAACCTGATGGGTGCAGTCGGAGGCATCATCTATCTGGCAATTGCCGCAGTACTCTATCCGAATTCCAAGACCCAGGGTCTGGCACACATCAACTATCAGATCCTGTTTGTATCTGTATCCGCAATCATGCTTGTATCGGTGGGACTGCTGTATCTGATCATTAAGGAACCGAAACTGGTCGAAGAAAACAAGGAACTTGAGCAGCAGCATCCGGAATGGAATCTGGCGGAAGACGACGGTTCCGGACATGAAAAACTTCCTAAGGAAGTCAAGAGGTCCCTGGGATTCCTGCTGGCATCCATTGCTCTGTGGTTCATCGGCTACAATGCCGTTACGACCTGGTTCACGACTTATGTATCCGTCGTCATGGGTCAGGGCTTAGGCGGAGCTTCTACATGTCTTTTGATCGCCACAGCCGGAGCCATCGTTTCCTACATTCCGATCGGAAACCTTGCATCAAAGATCGGCAGAAAGAAAACCATCATGATGGGCATTATCCTACTGGCGGCGATGTTCTTTGCCGGATTTGTTCTTACCAGTATCTTCAAGGAAATCAACATGATCATGTTCATCAGCTTCGCTCTGGTCGGACTTGCCTGGGCCGCGATCAACGTCAACTCGCTGCCGATGGTTGTTGAAATGTGCAAGGGCTCGGATATCGGCAAATTCACCGGCTACTACTACACCGCTTCCATGGCTGCCCAGATCGTAACCCCGGTGTTCGCAGGAACACTGATGCGGCTGATCTCCTACAAGATCCTGTTCATCTACGCTGCCTTCTTCGTTCTATCCTCGTTCGTGACGATGACGCAGGTCAAGCACGGCGACCAGAAAGTCGAATCGAAAAAAGGTCTGGAAGCATTCGAAGACATGCCTGATTAAAACAAAAAGCCGATTGAAATCGGCTTTTTTTATTCTCAAATGCTGTTTAGATTCGTCAGTTTTTTCTATTATTTCATTTCTTTCTCAAACCGGAACATTCCATCCGGAAACTGATCGTCAATATCTTCATCAGGCAAATCCGGATTTTTAGGATCAGGGTGATGAGAATTATAGAATTCAACGATATGAAACCCGCATCTGTTGACATAGAAATGAATATTCCGTGTTTCAAAGTATGGCGTTATGGTTTCCCATACCTTGACCTCCGGATACATCTTTTCAACTTCGCACCATGCGGCATACCCGATACCCTTACTGTGACATTCAGGGATGACAAACAGAATCTCTAGTTCGCCCCTGTCTCCATCAACAGAAACGATGACGCCTCCTACCTTCTTCCCTTCATGAATGATCCTGTAGGCTTCTCCTTCACTAATAGACATCTCGATCGTCTCTCTGGATATGATCTGATCATCATTCTCGAAATGATTATCCCGCATGCCGAACTCTTCCGTAGCTCCGTACTTGAAAGCCCACTGATTGTCTTTAATGAACTGTTCTCTGTCCTTGGCTTGTAACGGAACCAGTTTCACTTCTGTTTTCTTCATAACACATAACCTCCTGTCTGCCGGAAAACAAAAACCCGGCAAGAAAACGATTCTTCCGGGCTCACCCGACATCTTATCTAACAGGCGGCCTGCAGGCTTAAGCCTACGATCCCCTGTGCTACGGCACACTGTCCTCCGATGTAAGATTATTCTATCACATTATTTCGATTATTTACCTGAAGAAGATAAATACGACAATCATTCCCACCATATTCACAAGAAAATGGCTGACGGTACTGACAAGACAGTTGCTGGTTTTTCTCATGATCAGCGAATAGACAATAGCATCGATAAAGATCCCAACAAGATCGAAAATCACGACTGACGTATTCCCGCTTGCCAGATGCGCCAGGGCAAATACAGCCGATGATACCAGTGCAACAGGCCAGAATCCGAATATCTGCATTCCTTTATCAGTAAAGAAGCCGCGGAAAGCGATCTCTTCGCCAAGAGCTCCTATGATGAACTGACCGGTAAGGATCAGGATGTTTTCAAAGTTAAGAATCGAGTCCGTTCTTCCCAAGACATGATCGACATACTGGCGTCCAAACAAAGCTGTTCCCAAAATAATATCTCCCACTGAAGAAATGATCGGTATGATCAGCCACAGAAGCGAACCACACTTTTTCAGATCGGCAAAAAAGGTTTTAAAGCGCAGTCCGGATTCTGCATCCGGTGTTTTTGATATCCATTCAACAATAAAGAAAAACGCAATGCCAACTATCAGCGAATACTCAGCCTGCTGATGAGTAAGCAACAACCTGGATAATACCAAAACAATCATGGTGACAATGCCTATGATTGTAAGAATCGTACCTTTATCCGTTTTATTCATATACTGATCCTCCGTAATTGACTTCTATCGATAATCACTGTTTGCGATTACTTCCCATAAGCCCTTCAGCCGTCATGTATAGAGCTTCCCTTAACGATTCCTCGTCATATTCCAGAGTATTATTGGCGATCAGACTGGCAAATCCATGTACCATGGCAAACAGCACTTCAAAACAATCCAGCGCTTCCTTTTCCGACATTTCAAGATCCTTGGCAGCCGCCTTGACGATCGAATCCGCTACCGACTCACGCGTCAGCTGTCTGATGTTTGCTCCATCAAATCTTCCGGACTGAAACAGAAAACGGAACAGATTGATTTCCTCGCCGGCAAAACGGATATACCTCAGACCGATTTCCAGAAAGTCGTCGTCTTTTGTGATGTATTCCGTATGAAACCTGTCGGCTCTTTCATAGATCTGATCCTTCAGCTCGCCGAGATTGGGGAACTGATACATGATAGGCTGTGTGGAACATCCAAGTTCATCTGCCAGTTTTCTGACCGTAAAAGAAGAGAGGCCTTCCCTTCTGATCAGCTGGAAAGCTCCTTCTATCATCTCATCTCTTGTTGTGGTTGGTTTTTTTGGCATAGATCTCCTAAATACTATAACACTTGTTATTATATTATTCATAACGATTGTTGTCAAACAGTTATCTTCTCCGGTTTTTAAGCATAACTATACAAGTTTATAAAAGAAAATGCTATATATTTATTAGGAGGATTTGTTTATGAAAAAACTGTTAACAGCACTGCTGATATTTACAATGTTGCTGTCCGCTGCCGGGTGTTCCAAGAAAAGCGACTACTCGCTCGTAGGCGTCTGGGAATATGAGGATACGGAAAGCGGTATCGGTGCCGTATACGATCTTAAGGATGACGGAACCGGCACATATACCATGAAAGTCGGTGAAGAAGAAGTAACATATGAACTGAAGTACGAAGTTAAAGACAACCACCTTCTCGTTACGTATGTCAATAACGAAATATTCACCGAAGATGATGTATTCGATTCTGAATTCAGTTTCCAGGACGCCAATACGTTCGTCATCAAGGATGACGCATTCGGTGACATGACGTTCGTCAAGAAATAAGGATTGAAGAAACAAAAAACAGATCAGTTTAACTGATCTGTTTTTTAATTCATAAACAACTAAAATCTATTTTTCCAGCATTTCCATGACGATATCCTCGTCATCTCTGATCTGCAGATATAGTCCGCTGATATCTTTCTGTATTTCTTTTCCTGTTTCCAGATCGTATTTCACGACATTCTTCAGGTAGATCTCTTTTTTGTTCGATAACGATGCCGAGTACTTCTCGACGTATCCGTCATAGACGACGCCCTGATCCTTCATTATGACTTTCGCATGGCCGTCGTATCCGTCTTCTTCATCAAACAGATTATCCCAGACAGACAGACGAACCTTTCTGTTTTTCTCGTTTCTCTTTCTGTTCAGCTGCATCGTTTCCCTGACCATCCGTGCTTCAAGGAATCCCAAGACGATCGACAGCAGGCTTGCGACCAGTATTTCCGTCATGCTGATTTTCACGCTTGCATCTAGCAGAGCATCAAGAAAAGAAGTTCCTCCTCCCAACAGCTTAAAAAACACATAGGTTATGGAATACGCTACAAAAGCGCTCAAGACGACATTTAAAACAAAATCTCTATTGTTCATATCTTCTTTGTTCTGACATATTTCATAGATGAACGTCTCAATAATGCCCGGTACAAATAGAATGATCAGTCTTACTGCCAGTTCAGTAGATTCCATACTTCTTTTCCTCCTGTCAGATAAACAGTCCCGTTGTTTAAATTACATATAAATAATAACACATGACACATTGGTGTTTTCTTAAGAATAAAAACGTATTCATTATCATAAAAAAAGCCATTCATATTCTGAATAGCTTTATTTGGTCAACTGGTTGAATAAAATCGTCTTTTCTTATTTCAGTTCCGGCCAGTAGTCTTTGTTCAGTTCGATCATGTCATCGAGCAGTTCTTTACCGATCAGACAGGAATTGATCGTCCGGTTCAAAGTAAAAGCCTGAAGTGCCGCATCATAGGAATTGTGCATGCAGGCATCGACGATCAGCTGCTCGCAGGCATTCTGCTGCTCAATGAGTCCTTTATAGAAAGGAGGAATACTGCCTACCCTGATCGGTTCCGGTCCGCGGGAAGTGATATACGCAGGGACTTCCACCATGGCATCGTCAGGCAGGTTCTCGACACATCCGTTATTCAGCACCATCACCAGTTCACGGCGACGCAGATCCATTGCCAGAGAACGTACCACATTGACGATGAAACGGCCATGTACGCCTACATAGAACTGATTCAGATCGATGGACTTTCCTTCCGCCAGATCGGCAGCGGCCTGGAAGATCCTTTTTTCTCTGCCGTTGATGCACTGCAGACCTCTTGGATTGTCGATATCCTGATAAGAAACGATGTCTTCAGGCATCAGATAGTACTGATAATAGGTATTCGGCAGATAATCGTGGAAAAGGCTGACGATCTTGGAAGAATTGTTGAAGGTATGGACCCAGTCAGGATCCTTCATGATCTGTGCATTCTGGTTCTCAGGATTTAGATAGCCATACTGTTTCACATGCTCCTTCAGCTTCTCGGTCACGTCTTCGCCATTGCGTCTGACGCTGGTAAACCAGCCGAAATGATTCAGTCCGAAATAATCGACCTCCAGATCTTCCAGATCGCACTTGAGAATCTCGGCCATTCTAGCTTCGATCTCAACAGGCATGTCGCAGATATTCAGGATACGGGCATTCGGTCTGTACTGGGTCGTAGCCTTGGCGACGATAGCCGCCGGATTGGAGTAGTTGACGATCCAGTAATCCTTCGATGCAAATTTGTCGCATAAATCGATCAGTTCCAGCATCGGACGGATCGTGCGCATGCCATAAGCCATGCCCTCTCCGCCGACAGTCTCCTGACCCAGGACACCATGCTTATTGCAAAGCTGTTCACCCAAGGCACGCATTTTCAGACCGCCGACCCGCATCTGGGCCATGATGTAATCCGCATCTTTCAACGCTTCTGCAGGATCAGTACTTACAAACAGCGGTACTTCTCTTTCGCTTCTGATGACCTCTTTTACGATCAGGGCGACTTTATCCTGACGTTCCTTGTCGATGTCGTAAAGCCACAGTTCCTTGATTTCCAGATCCTTTGCCATCAAAAGATCGTGAACGATGCCCGGCGTGTAGGTACTGCCTCCGCCGCAAATGACAATTTTCAGTTCTTTTTTCATATTATCCCTTTCATATATTAACGTTTAGACGAAGAAGCCATGCGATGATATGTATGTCTTACACCTCTGATCGCAATCGAATAATTCATGATGTTCTCCGGCAGAGCCATGCCGACATAGCCGGTATCGCCGATATGATGGATATCGGCTCCGGCCATCTTCGCATTTAATGCGATATTTCGTATCGTTTCGCTGTCCGCACCTTCCTGGGATGTACCGATACTAGTCATGGCCAGCTTTTCTTTGGCATGAATATGGCTGATCAGAGAATGAATATAATCGATCCTTATGCCCGGTACGGTTCCGGGAGCAGGAAGAATGACGATATCGGTTCCCGCATCAATGAACGCATCGATATCTTCCCTGGTTATGATGTTTTCTCCCATTTCGCTCAGGATCCCGGAAGACTGCAGTTTCCCGCAGGCGATCATAATGTCTCTTCCGAGCATTTCTCTGATCGTTCTAACCGAGGAAACAATGGCGGCATTACTGACACCATTGCCCGGATTACCGGTAATCACCAGCAGATCCAGCCCCATCTCCTTGCAGCGCAGGGCGTTCTCTCGGGATGCAACCCGCCCCGGTGTGACCTTATAGAAAGAGTCTGTCTTTTCGACATCGTTTACCGGTTCCAGGTTCGCCCCGATGATGCGTCCGGTCAGTTCTTTGAGTCTTTTTATTTTCCTTGAATCATCTGTCTCATCCAGACCATTGATGACAGGATGCAGAGCATCAAAGAAATTCAGAATAATCATATCCGCCGACATGCTGGCGGCGAACTCGGCATTGGAAATGTCATTGAGGAGCGGCTCCTTGGTATTGATGGTTTCAGCTGCCAGAACACGGCCTTCGCACATCCGGATCGATTCAAGAAGCTGATCCGCCGAATACCCGGCGATATCGCTCGCAAAGCAGTTTAACAGTCTTTTTGTCATACTGGTCTCCCTTAGATGCTTTCCGCGATCTTAAGCATAAACTGCACAACATAAAGCAGATAGTTGATCGCAACGCCAAACAGGCTGATCTTGCCGTAGTCAAGAAACTTCTTATTCACAAATCTTCCGATCAGATACAGTACCAGACCGGCCAAAGGCCACCATACGCCCAGCAGCAGCGATAAAGACATTCCCAGCAGTTCAAGATTGTTTTTGTGCTGGAACAGTTTCAGATTCTTTTGATAAATATTATTGAAGAAATCGAATACTTTTTTCATTTATCTGTTGATAGACATCGCCATCCGGCGATACTGATGTCTCCTTCCTCTGATTGCCACACCGTATGTCAGAATGTTTTCAGGCAATACCATACACTCATTGTAGCCGATATCGCCCAGTTCGTGCATATCCGCACCGGTCATTTTCGCCCATAAGGCGATCTGCCGTATCGTATCTTCATCAGATCCTTCCTGGGAAGTGTGAATGCCTACCGAAGCGACAGCGCCGTGCTGATGAATCAAATCAACTAGCTTCGTGCATTTCTCAACACTCCAGCCGTAATGCGCTCCCGGGGCAGGAATGCCGACGATATCGGCTCCCGCTTCGATGGCAGCAACAATTTCTTTTTCGCCGACAAGTTCAGCGCCTGTTTTACCATCAACTCCCATCAGACCAGGCCCGTGAGGACGGAAGAAACCGATCAGAGCTCTATTTTCAACGGCTTCCTTGATTTCCCTGATCGTCTTTACAAGACTTTCTGTATCGCCCCAACCCAGAATATTCAGAAGATCCGTGCCTGATTCCACGGCTTTCAAGGCATTTCCGACCGTTGCCTTGACTTCGCCGTAACTAAAAACCTGCCCTCTGTCATCCGCTTCGTCCGGTGTTGCCACCAGAAGCACCCCAACCGGTCTGCCGATGAGCTCACGCAGTTCTTTCAGTGAATAGCCTTTCCCTAAAGGAACCTGTATTAGTCTTGTTGCCTCATCCTGGGAAAGATCCTTGGAATTAAGACCCGGAATGATCGGGTCATTCATATCAAAACAGTTAACCAGTACGATATCCGCACCGAAGGCGGCAACCAGTTCAGGATTACATACATAGTCTATCAGGTTGGCGGCTCTGACTCTGCCATAACCCATGATCGTCCTTCCTTCACTTTTGATGATCGCCCGTTTCAGCTGCTGCGGCGTCCAGGACAGTATTTCCTTAGGGCTTGCTGTCAAAAGCCTTTCTTTCGCCTGATTCATGATCTGCTCATATGCCAATTCACCCATTGTTTTTCCTCCTTGCCATCTGGATCGTTGTTTTGAATCTGCATCAACATACAACACATGATAATCTTCTCTTATCCACGTGGACCATGATACATGATCCGCATGGATAAAAGAGAGGTATAGAAGAAGACCTCTATACCTCAAATGATCTTGAATAATTAGTCTTCGATCTTCAGAATCGGTTTGACCTGATCAAAGAGATCATGAACTTTCATACCGATAACGAGCTGTAATTCCTTACCCTGTTTAACAATACCGGTGTTTGGAATCGTCTTAAGCAGTTCTTCGTTGACTTTAGACATATCCCTGACTTCGGTACGCAGACGGGTTATGCAGCAGCCACAGGATACGATGTTTTCCTTGCCGCCCATAGCTTCAACGTAAGTCTTGCCCATGTCAGCGGTATATTCAACATCGGCATTGGCACTTGCTTCTTCGCCCCAGTCGGCAGCGCGGCCAGGTGTATTGACGTTGAATTTCTTGATGAACCAGTTAGAGCTGAAATACGTCAAAACAACGAAAGCAACACCTAAACCAAGATATACCCAGACGCCCGTAACGCTTGCCGGTAAGCCGGACAGGAAGTTAACGGTAATCAGTTCGAACCAGCCGAAGATGTTGTAAGTCTGGTTGCCCAGCAGGAACAGGATCGCTTCAGATAGACCGACCAGTACAGCCTTGAAGACCCAGAGCCATACGGATGAGAAGACGACAGTGAAGTCCATCGCTTCGGTAATACCGGCCAGAGATGCAGTAATGTAAATCGGAATGATCATGGCTGTTACGGCCTTCTTGTTCTCTGGTCTTGCGCAGTGGATCATGGACAGAGCCATACCTAAGGCGATGAATTCCTTGGCGAAACCGAAATGGCCGTAACGGAGTGAAGTATCCAGCTGTGTCAGCGTTCCGTTGGCAATCAAAGGCATTTCACCATAGAAGATGTTGGTTGCACCATAGTAGGTTTCTCCGCCGATTGTAGCAGTACCGCCTAATGGAGTGAAGCAGAACGGCATCCAGAAGAAGTGATGCAGACCGGTAGGAATAAGACCTCTGTTGAAAGCGCCATAGATGAAGACACCCAGGGCGCCGGTGCTGCTGATGACACCGGAAATTGCTTCAATTGCCTTTGCAACAACAGGCCATACGATGGCAGCCAGAATCGAGAAGACGATCATGACCGGAATCATGACCAGCAGTACCAGTCTAGGACCGCCATAGACACGCAGGAATTCCGGAACCTTGACATCAAGGAACTTGTTCCAGACATATCCGGCAAGACAGCCGATCAGGATACCGCCGAAGACGTTGATATCCGTGCACTGTACGCCAAATACATACTGCTGACCTGTACCATACAGAGCCATACCGGCAGAGCCATCGACAGCAAGCTGATTCGTCATGGTCAGATAAGCGTTATTGATGTAGACATACATCAGATAAGAAATCAGACCTAAGACAGCGGCATTGGCTTTCTGTTTCTTTGCAAAACCGGCGGTCAGACCTACACAGAGGATGACAGGCAGGTTGCCCAGAACGGCAGAGTTCGCTGCAGCATTCAAAAGCTCATAGATATGATAGATGAATCCGCTTCCTAATGAACACAGTGAGCTGATAGCCAGTACGATACCGATGACGGCCAGATACAGGACCGGGTCAACGATAACGTGACCAAATCTCTTAAAGAGATTTCCTAGTTTTTCTTTCATAATTACCCCCCCCCTTTCGTGAATTAAGAAGAAAACTAATTCTTTTTGTATTTCAAAAGGACATTCCCTTTTGAGACCTTGTTAAGCATAATATCGGTAATCCTGAAGAGGTCGTGGTTAAGAATAACAACAGGTGTACAGATCTCGATTTCTTTTTCTTTAAAGTATTCAAGATCCAGATCCAGCAGTTTCTGGCCCTTGGATACTTCATCGCCGACATTTATGCAGTAACGAAAAGCCGTTTCATTATCTTTATAGGTTTCCAGACCGAAGTGGATCAGGATTTCCAGACCATCCTTGCCGGTCAGACCGATCGCGTGCTTTGTAGGTGCGATCATCGAAACCGTTCCATCCAGCGGAGACAGCACTTCTTCCTCCTCGGGATAGATTGCGCATCCCGGTCCCATCATCTCTTTGGCGAACACTTCATCAGGCACCTCTTCCAAAGGAACAACTTGACCGCTTAGCGGGGAAAGCATTAATGATTCTTTCTTATGAAACAACATAGGCATTACCTTCTTCTAGTCGTTACAGAAACGGCAGATATGGATCATGATATAGGTCTTCTCTTCGTCAGAGAGTTCCCAGTCATATTTATCCTTGACATATCGGCTGATCTCGCCGATACAGCGTTTAAGCTTATGATTCTTCTGATAAACCTCCATTAGCGTTGAGACTTCGGAGTTGTTCAAAATCTCGTGCTGAAGGACGCGATTCCCCAAAAAACGCAGATGCATGACCATTCTTGAATAAGTCAGACTGTTGTGGTTTTCCGATATTTCCGGATAATAGGAATCCAGGATCTGTAGGATCCCGTTGACAAAACTGATCAGCTTGTATAGATTGTCGCTGCTGTTTTCTTTCTCTGCCAGAATGATATGGAATGCGATGAATCCTGCTTCATCGACAGGCAATTTCACATCATATGTATCTTGAATCAGTCTGACAGCTTCCAGACCAATATCATATTCTTTCGGGTATACGCTCATTGTTTCGTTGCTGATTGCAAAAGCGACGTGTTCATTAGACCGTATCCGGTCTACCAAAAAACATATATGATCCGCCAGCTCAATGGCCGACTGTTCATATAGTTCAGCGTCCAGATGCTTCTGTGCCATATCAATTATCTTTTCAGCAGTTTCAAAGTATGATTTATCTCCGGTAAACAGATCGAAATAACGCTGTTTCCGGGAATCGTTCAACACAAAAGTCTTCTCAATCAGGCTTTCGTTGAGTTCATCTCCTTCACGAAGCTTGTATCCAATACCATTGCCGGTTACAATGATTTCTTCATCTCCGCGTAACACCAGAACTGCGTTGTTATTGAATGTCTTTTTGATCCGCATATAAACAAAAGGCTCCTGAAAAAAGAATCAAGAGCCTTACCTACTTAAAGTCATAACCTCTCACTAAGGTAATTATTTCACGTTTAGAATACAAATGCAAGCGGTTACACGTTTCTGTACTATGGTACAGATCACTTCAGTTTCATCCGTTTCTCTTTTAGATCTTTCATATAGGATTCAACATATACAGAATCCTAAAACTCCATCATTTCGTCTCCCTGATCATGACAGATACAGATCCGGACATCCTTGCCTTCCATCCTCTTCTGCGTCGTTTTCAGGGCCATTTCGAACGTATTGTTGTTCAGGGATATATGTGCCAGCAGGAAATTCCTTGTTCCGTACTGATAAGCTGTTTCGATCGTATCGGCGCACTGCTCGTTGGACATATGCCCGTATCTGGACAGGATTCTTCTTTGTAACGGATACGGATACGGTCCGTTCCTTAGCATTTCCACATCATGATTCGATTCAATGATCAGCACATCGGCTCCCTTGATCATTTCAATGATATTCCCGTTCATTTCCCCGCAGTCGGTGGCATAGACCAGCTTCCTGTCTTTACACTCAAAAACATAGCCGCAGGTCCTTACGAAATCATGCGGAACAGAAAACGGCGTCACAAACAGGCCTTCCAGCGGTTCAAAACGTTCCCCGATCTGTATCGTTTCTCTTTCCGCTCTGATGTTCCGGATGCTGTACATGACGCTGCTGTCCGCATATACTCTGCAGGACGTGTGATTTGTTACCGGCAGGGCAGCCTTGACATGGTCGTAATGGCCATGGGTCAGAAAGATCGCATCGACATCTTCCAGATTTCTTTCATATCTGAAAAGCGTCTCTTTGACTCTCCTGTAGCCTATCCCCAAATCAAGAAGGATCCTGTATCCGCCGATCTCGATATAGAAACAGTTTCCGGTAGATCCCGATCCCAAAGGCAATATCCTGATATCGCTCATAAAACAATCATAACAAGAAAAAAACCTCTATTACTAGAGGTTTTTAACCGGCAACGTGCTTGATTCACCCGAAGGGCTATGCTCGCCGATGAAGTGCTTAACTTCTGGGTTCGAGATGGGACCAGG
>CAZGZT010000005.1:0-94183 GCA_964529805.1 uncultured Solobacterium sp.
GAAAGTCGGCTTGTGTTTGCCTCTTAAGATTGCAGCACACTGTGTTGCAAGTCTACCAAGGTTCTTGCCGCTCGCATCAACTACATACCAGTCTTTTTTGACATCTGCTGGTTTCAGCATAGTTGTCTGACGCATATTTTTTCTCCTTTGTAGTTTCCGGGGCTACATTTTAAAAAAATAAGGCAATGATTATTATATGTTATTTTGCCTTATAATTCAACAGTATTTCTGCTTTATTTTAAAGATTTTAAACGGGATCAGATCCTGTGGTTTTCCTCTGTTTTATAGCCGTCCTGACCATAGTCGGTAATGCCCTTTCCGGTATTGGGATGGATGAAAGAATAGACGGAATCAACGGTGAAAAGAACCAGCAGGATCAGACTGATCGGAATCAGAATCTGTTTCTTCACTTTCTTCAGTCTGTCGTCGATCAAAGGTGCTCCGACATAAGCGATAAACATGCCTCCCAGCATGAATACCAGCAAACCTTCCGCACAGATACGGCCGTGCAGATTAATGAAATAGCCGGAATAGTCCCACCAGTGTATACCCTTGGTCAGTTCCAAAAACCAGTGAGTAAAGTATTCAACCGTACCACATAAAAGTACCGTCAGCATGGCGTGCAGGAATGGACGGTTACGGTATCTGAACAGTATGGTCAGGATCAGAATGCCTCCGAATCCGTAGATCGGCAGCCATGGTCCCTGCAGGAATCCTCTGTTGACGAAGCTTCCATCTTCCACAATGTGCAGCATAACTTCCCAGATCCAGCCGATCGTGCAGAAGATAAAGAACAGAAGCAGGATCGACCACAGGGAATAATGTCTCATGTAATGGAGATGTTTAAGACGCGGATCATGAACGTTTTCCGGAATGGTATAAAGTCTGTCCGGATACTGTTTCAGATCCAGGATCTGATGATATTCACGGATCTTTTCTTCCTGTTCAATGGCGGTATTATACAGATCTTCATCCTTGTCGTATTTCCAGATGATGCCTAGTACATTCTCAACAAAGCCTCTTAGTCCGTCGTGCTGCAGATCCCGGACATCGATCTCATCGGTCATGATGTCGATCACGTCTTCATAGGCGGTTTCAACCGTTTTGTAGTCAGGTTTCTGTGACAGGTAAACGTCGTTCATAAGATCCGCATAGGAAGCGCCGTTTTGTTTTGCCAGCTGTCTAAGATGGAAATAGTACTGTACATAAGTAGCTTCCCTATACGGATTGGCATACAGGATATCGCTTAATCCTAAAGTCAGATGACCTAGCAAATACCAGAGAATAAAGGAAAGGTCTACCTTGAACATTTCCCATTTATGGCCGTACATCATGCGCTTGGAAAGCTTTCTTGCCTCAGAAGGTCTGATATCAGGATTCTCGGCCGTGATATACGGGACCATGAAGTAAGTATAATGGACGATCGGCGCACCAATGACGGTAAGGCTGCATAAGAACTGAATCAGGCCTGTCGTCAGCATTGTGAGGCTGCCTTTCAGAACCTTTTTTACTTTGAAAAGGAAAAGGAATCTGGAAGTGTCGATTCTTTCATATAGATAGGATTCCAGGAAGATCCTGCGGAATGCGACCCGGTACGTATAGCGGATGAAGAAGGTGATGCCTGCGAGAACCGTTGCGGCAAGGATAATGAACAGATCGGTGGCCAGTTTCTGTGATTTCACCAGAGAAAGAATCGTCTGATAAATCAGAACAAAGAACTGTCCGCTGCTGATCAGGTTGACCAGCTGAGAGAATACGCCTTTCTGACGTCCCAGTTCAATCTCGCCGATTGTGGTGATCTCTCCTTCTTCGTTTCTGGCAATGCTTTCAGCGATTTTGATCCCTTCCAGCAGATCTCCCCCAAACAGCTTGGCTACAACATCTCCGGCATTAGGAAGACCGATCTGACTGGTTCCGGTCTCAACGACTTCCTTGATTTCTTCTGTTTTCCTGGCAGAAAAAGACGACAAAGAAGAAGAATAGGCCGCACCCAGAAGCGAAGCAAAAAGACATGCCGTGACCATAAGCAGGTAGTGTTTCTTTAATGATCTTTTAGCCTCTTTTTTCACAGTTTTCCGGTTAAACATATACAACAATTATAAACCATCTGTAATAAAAAAATGAAGCCACGCTTCACTTTTTCAGTAGTTCCTGCAGGACTCTTCTTCGGGTAACGATACCCATTAGAACATTCCGGTCATCCACTACAGGAATGAAGTTGTAGTTGACGATGTTTTCTACAACCTCTTCGATCCCGGCATCGACCTTGACGGCCGGGGCACGGCCTTTGCATAACAGATCGGTGATTTTTGTATCTTCCATTTTCCGGTAATCGAATGCTCCGTTTTTTTCGATATACCAGAGCAGGTCTCCTTCAGATATGGTTCCAATGTATTCACCATTGCTGGAAATCAGTGGAATCGCCATGTATCCGTGCGCCTTCATTTTTTCTAAAGCCTGTCTGACATTCATGGTTTCTACCAGACACGCGACCTGGTTCTTCGGTGTCAGAAGGAATAAAACATTTGCTCTTTCCATATCTTCATTCTACCTGTCGTTTATGAAATTATTGTGATAATAAAGATTAACGGATCTTTTCGATGACTACTTTTTTCCTAAGGCCCAGAATACTCTGGAAAGATGGTGCGGAAGAACCGGGAGAACTTACACTGGCGGCTGCGGAAGCCATCACCAGGGTAATTGTTTCTTCCAGATTCAGGCCATTCTGTATAGCATAGGCGATTGCCGCGACCATGCTGTCGCCTGCCCCTAGCGGAGATACGACTTCTGTTTGAACAGCAGGACAGCGGTATGCCTGTCTGTCCTTGATGAACAGTGCTCCCTCTTTTCCCAATGAAATGACGATCAATGGAATGTCTAACCCGATACATGCATTGATCAGGGCTTCTTCTTTTAACTCCTTCCCAAAGAGTTCACAGATCTCCTTGTAGTTCGGTTTAATCGCGTACGGAAATACTTTCACGCCTTCCTGAAGCTTTCTGCCGCTGCAGTCCAGGATCACGGTATTCCCGTTTCTTTTTAATTGTTCAGTCATCCTTCTGTATAGATCGTTCTCTGAATTGGCCGGAGCACTTCCGGAGATCACGACGATCTCGTTTTTTAAACCGCCAAGATAATCAAACAGCTTTTCTACATCTTCCTTTGCAAGATCCGGACCCGGCTGATTCTCTTCATACAGTTCCCCGTCTACGACCTTTTTGAGATTCGTTCGGACCTTGCCGTCTATTTCAATGAAATGATGCGGGATGGCTAAATCATCCAGACCGTTCAGAATGATATCTTTATTCTCTTTTCCGATCAGTCCCGTGCACAAGGATTCACATCCCATGTTTTTTAATGCCTTGGAAACATTGATCCCCTTTCCGCCGATATCAAAAACGGTCCCGTTCTTACTGACGGTCTGATCAATGGCAGGATTACAGGTTACAGTAATAATCATCTAAGTGAATTATATCAAAAGAAAACATCGCTGTTTACACAACGATGTTTACGACTCTTCCCTTAATGACGAAGTGTTTTCTGATTTCTTTGCCTTCGGTATACTTCAGAACGTTCTCCAGCTGTTTTGCCGCTTCAAAGAGTTCTTCATCACTGGCATCCGTCTTGGCCATGAATTTGCCTCTGACCTTGCCGTTGACCTGTACGGCAATTTCTTTTTCTTCGACTTCTAGTTTGGACTCGTCATAGGTCGGCCATGGACGGTAATCCAGATCCGTCTTGCCGGTCAGGATCTCATACATCTCGCTGCCGATATGCGGTGCAAATACGGAAAGCATCTGTACGAAGTTGATCGCATATTCCCTGTATACTTTTTCTTCCTTGTAGCAGTCGTTGATGAAGATCATCATCTGAGAAATGGCCGTATTCAAACGAAGATTCTCAATGTCTTCCGAGACCTTCTTAACGGTGAAGTTGTAGGAATAATCCAGCTTACCGTCGTTGGTATCGGAGAGCTTGTCTTTCTGTTCCACCATCAGACGGTAGACTCTTTCCAGCCATCTGTGAGCACCTTCGATACCCTGGGTCGACCATGGCTTGTCTGCCTCCAAAGGTCCCATGAACATTTCATAGAGTCTCATCGTATCGGCACCGTATCTTTCAACGATATCGCTTGGATTGACGACAAATTCTGGGAAACGCTTGCCCATCTTGATGCCGTTGGCACCAAGAATGTAGCCCTGATGTACCAGTTTCTGGAACGGTTCCTGGCATGGCGCTAAACCTTTGTCGTAAAGGTAGTTGTTCCACATGCGGGCATAGAGCAGATGTCCTACCGCATGTTCCGGACCGCCGATGTAAAGATCTACCGGCATCCAGTGTTTGAGCAGTTCAGGATCTGCGAATCTTTCCTCATTATGCGGATCGATGTATCTCAGGAAATACCAGGATGATCCTGCCGATCCAGGCATGGTAGAGGTTTCCCTCTTGCCTTTCTTGCCGTGGTATTCGACATTGACCCAGTCTTCCGCTTTATCCAACGGGGCTCCGGTCTTGCTAGGACCGTAGTCCTCCAGCTCAGGAAGGATCAACGGAAGATCTGTATCATCCAGAACACCGACTGTTCCATCTTCATAATGAATGACCGGGATCGGTTCTCCCCAGTATCTCTGTCTGGCGAAGATCCATTCTCTCAGCTTGTAGTTGATTTTCTTCTTGCCTATGCCTCTTTCTTCCAGCCATTTCAGCATTGCATCGATTGCATCCTGCTTGTTCAGGCTATTCATGAAACCGGAATTGATATGAATGCCGTCCTGTGTCCAGGCTTCCTTGGAAATGTCTCCGCCTTCCAGAACAGGAATGATCTCAAGATCAAACTTACGGGCAAACTCGTAGTCTCTTTCGTCATGGGCGGGTACAGCCATGATGGCGCCTGTACCGTAGGTCATCAAAACATAATCGGAGATCCAGATCGGGATCTTCTTGTCATTGACTGGATTGATCGCATAGGCTCCGGTGAATACACCGGTCTTGTCCTTGTTCAGTTCTGTTCTTTCCATTTCCGATTTGGAGGCGCAGAGCTTCTGATAAGCTTCTACTTCTGCCTTTCTGTCCGGTGTTGTGATCTTGTCTACCAGCGGATGTTCCGGAGAAAGGACGCAGTAGGTAGCACCAAACAGCGTGTCGCAGCGCGTTGTGAAGACCGTGAAGCTCTCATCGTGACCGTCTACCTTGAAGATGACTTCTGCACCGATCGACTTGCCGATCCAGTTTCTCTGAATCTCTTTGGTCGATTCCGGCCAGTCCAGAGAATCAAGATTCTCCAGCAGTCTTTCCGCATAGGCAGGTATATCGATGATCCACTGCTTCATATTCTTACGGATGACTGGATAACCGCCTCTTTCAGACTTGCCGTCGATGACTTCGTCGTTGGCCAGTACACATCCCAGTTCCTCGCACCAGTTGACCGGCATCTCTACACATCTGGCATATCCGTCCAGGAAGAGCTGTTTAAAGATCCACTGGGTCCAGTGGTAGTAGTCCGGATCACTGGTAGAGACGACTCTTGACCAGTCGTAGGAGAAGCCAAGGCCCTTCAGCTGTTCCGTAAAATGTTCAATGTTTCTCTGGGTAAAACCGTCAGGATGATTCCCTGTCTGAATCGCGTACTGTTCCGCAGGCAGACCAAAGGAATCGAAACCCATCGGATGCAGGACATTGAATCCTTTCATCCTCTTGTAACGGCTTACGACATCGGTAGCGGTATAGCCTTCCGGATGTCCGGCATGAAGTCCGACTCCCGAAGGATAAGGAAACATGTCCAGGGCATAGAATTTCGGCTTGGAAAAGTCATGGATATCCGTCTTGAATATCTCGTTCTCTTCCCAGAACTTCTGCCACTTCTTTTCAATCTTCTTGTAGTCAAATACGCTCATGATTTACCTCCATAAAACAAAAAAGGTGATCCAAGGGCGCTGATGCGCGGTACCACCTTTATTTATCACTTTTACTCTTAACGCGAGTTTCACGATTAATCGTCATATCAGGCGAGTTCACTGTCTTTTCTCACTGACTTGCACCGTCCGTCAGCTCTCTTTAAGAGATCATTCAGCTACTGCTCCTGAAGATTACTTTCTTATCTTAATATTTTATCCATTATTTTTCAATACAGGACTAGATCATGATTTCAACCTTGATGGATGGATCTACCAGTTTTGCAAACGCTTCTCCGGTATTTGCATCTCCTGTCAGATCCCCGTAATGGGTCGGAATGGCCAGTTCCGGCCTGATCAGGTTGACCAGTTCGGCCGCTTCCTTGTAGTCCATCGTATACTTGCCGCCTACAGGTACGAAAGCAATATCGCATTTCACCTTCCGGTTGTCTTCATTCGCATCGCAGTCTCCCGCAACATAGACGATCTTTCCGCCGATCTTTACCAGATATCCCACATATCCCTTCTCTTTCGGATGAAAAGCCTTGTTCGGATTATAGGACGGTATAGCCATCACATCCATGCCTTCAACAATTCCCTTGCCACCCGGATTCATCGTAACGACATTCTCACCGCCTAAAAGATTGTACATGCATTCAGGGATGACGTAGACAGTATCTTCTTTCTCTACTTTGGTGATATCTTCCACCGAGAAATGATCGAAATGATCATGAGTAATGAAGATCACATCAGCATCATGGGTTTCTTCTTCAATTTTGAAAGGATCAAAATAAACGACCTTCTCATCCTCGATACGGATGGAGCTGTGACAGTTAATACTGATTTTCATTGATTATCTCCTTTGCTTTGATCATCTGCAGGTCTTTATCCGGATTAGTAGCAATCTCTCTACTGACATCGGATACAATCGTTTCAAATGTCTCCGCATCCAGAACGGCATCATTACTTAAGCCTTTTCCATTCTTGTATTCTCTTAGGCAGTCGGCCAGACTCTGATCGAAATAGCCGTCCGTACGGTCAACCGGATAACCCAGATATTCCAGAGACTGTTGAACCAGTTTTACCGTATCCGATACACTGTCCAGTTCATAAGTTTCGTCTTCTCCCAGAGCATAGTACAGCTGATAGTAAACCTCCGGCATCCTTACTTCCACATCCGGAACGATTCCTGTACCGTGGATCGATGTTCCGTTCGGGGAATACCAGTAGTAGGAAGTCATTTTCAGGGCTCCGCCGTTGTTCAGAAGTCTGGTCGTCTGAATGACACCTTTGCCAAATGTCGTAACACCGACCACAGTAACATCTTCCATACATTCTTTCAGACAGATCGTAAAGACCTCCGCAGCGGATGCTGTATTCTCATTCACCAGAAGAACGATTTTCTTGAAGTTGTCATAGGTCTTCTTACAGGATGTCTTGTCCGCGGTTTCAACGCCATCCACACCCTTCTGACGCAGATAGACCTCGTTATCGCCGATAAACAGGCCGCACAGTTCTTTTACGGAACTCTGATAGCCTCCTGAATCGTTTCTCAGATCAATGATGATCTTGTCCAGATCGGTATATTCATCCAGATAACGCATACATTCGGAACCTGTATCGGCACCGAAGCTGTTGAGTTCCATGACCACATAGTCGTCTTCTTTGTAGGCATAAACCGTATTATTCACGGGACCGCGGATAATCGGAATTTCGATCAGTTCTCCTCCTCTTAAGAAGGTAATTACCACTTCCGTGCCTTCCGTTCCCAGCACCCTTCCCCGGATGTCGTCTGAAGTAAAGCCTTCAATGCTTTCGTGGTCGATCTCCTTGATGATATCTCCGGCCATTACTCCTGCCTTTTCCGCAGGGGAACCCTTGAACACCTTCTTGACTACCGCAATCGAATCATAGTAAGAATACTCCACACCGATTCCGACATAGTCCATGTTGATACTGTCAGAGAATTCGTCCAGTTCTTTTTTTGACATGTAGCTGGTATAAGGATCATCTTCAAAATCCGTCATTCCGTAAAGCGCCTTGTCTTCCAGCTCGCCAATCAGATCATCGTATTCATCCGAATACAGCCAGTAATGATCCATGGCGTATTCGATCTCGCCGATCACATTCTTTGAATCGGCATTATAGGAAGGATGAACAGCCTTAAACAGGAAGTATCCCCCTACCGTTCCGCACAGGAAAAACAGCAAACAAAACAGAAAGACCAGGAATCTCTTCTTTCTTTTGTTTCTTCTTTCTTCTCTTTCCGTTCTTAGAGGAACTTTCTCCAGACCAATATATACTTTATCTTCCATAACTAACTCTCTAATTTGCCGGCAGATACCATTCCGGATTCAGGATGCATGGAGCGCCCTGGCGGAAGGAGCCATCGTCGTAGTAACAGCGGTTGTTGTAGGCGGTTCTTCCTCTTCCGACAGAAAATGTCGCATTCCAGCCCATAGCCAGATAATCCAGAAGCTCGCCGTTGCCTAAATAATACATCTCGATATGACAGTGCGGACCGGTAGATGAACCGGAAGAACCGACTGTACCGATCACTTCATCCTGCAGAACATAGTCGCCGCGGCTGACATTCACGCTGTGCAGATGGAAGAAAATCAGTCCGTAGATCCTGCCGTTGACTTCGCACATCATGTAGACCTGATTGCCGCCTCCCGAGATCCAGTAACCGCAGGAACTGCCAAGATAACCCGGATCGGAACAGCTCTGATCGGCACGGATGATGACGCCACTAGCCGGAGCGTGAATCTCTCTTCCTCTGCTAGCCGCATAGTCGACGCCCAGATGCCACTTGCCATCAAGGAAATTCGGGGAATAATTCCATACCGTTGCGGTAATCCAAGAATTATGTACGGCTGCCACAAATCCGGTATTGACCGTTACTCCGATTTCCTTAAAGATATCCCTTAAGTCTTCATAAGACTCATAGATCGCATCTCTTTCTTCGGTCATCTGATCCAGCTCTTCATTGATTCTGGCCTCTTCTTCTTCATAGAATTCCTTCATGACCAGCAGTTCCGCCTGTTTCGCAACGATTTCCTGATAGCTTTCATCCAGCGTAGCCTTTGCCACATCCAGTTCAGCCTTATCCGCTGTAAGCTGTTCAATGATGGCAATCAGCTCTTCTCTGTCAGCCTTGTCTTTCGATACGATCGCTTCTATTCCATAGACTCTTCTAAGCATATCCGTAAAGGATCTTGATCCCAGAATGAATTCCAGATAGCCGTTAAAATGCATCGTCTTCTGTGCTTCTACCATTCTGTTTTTCACCCGGGTATTCAGGGCTTCTACCTTCGCTTCGTTCTCGGCGATCTGAATCTCCAATTCCGTAATACGGGCTTTCAGTTCATCGATCTGCTTTGCCAAGGCATCGATCTCACCCTGCATCTTTTCTGCCTTCTCGGCATATTCTCTCGCTAAAGCCGCAGCCTTGTCCCGGTCATCCTTGGCACTGGCGATCTGATCCTCCAGAGCCTGCAGATTGTTCTGCGTATTCACGGCAATCCGTTCACAGGCTTCCTTATCTTTGTCTATGACACACTTTTCGTAATCAGTCTTTTCTTCAACCTCATCATCGTCGTCTTCTGCATATACCAAAGAAGCACCGGAAAACACCGGTACGATCAGAAGCATGGTGAATAAAACAACGATAATCTTTTTACTGATCATCTGGTAAGCCTCAGATATTTACATACGGAGATATAAGAACCGATAAAACCGACAAGAATGCCGATTACCAGCAGAGCTCCGCCTAAATACAGAATAAACGGATAGACCGGGACCAATGTAATGACACCGGCTAGAACACCTCCCGTTGCCTGATGCAGCCAGTAGTAAGCATAGATGATGACGCCTACCGGCAGGATCGATCCGAAGATACCGATAATGATGCCTTCTACCAGGAAAGGTGCACGGATGTAACCGTTCCTTGCGCCGACATTACGCATGATCCAGATCTCGTCCTTACGTGTAGCGATCGTAATCTTGATCGTGTTGTAGATAAGATAAATGGCCAGTACTACCAGTGCCAGAATCAGGATCGCTCCGGCATTCCTGGTGGTATGCAGGATATGGATCAGCGTATAAGTCTCGCTTCCTCCGTCCTGAACAGAGGAAATGCCGTTCATCTTTGTAATCTTGTCTTTAACGACAGACATATTGCTGCCGTCTGCCATGTAGACGATGAACGTATCGTGGAAAGGATTATCCTCGCGGTAAAGTTCAGAGAACTCGGCCATCTCCGGATATTCCTGATTGTAGAAATCAAACTCTTCATCCTTGGTCCTGTAGACTACCCGATCCACACTCTCCATCTTCTCGATCTCGCCTTTCATAGAAGCGATCCTGGATGAATCCGTAACGTCATAGTCGATCAGACAGACCAGAGAAATGGACTGTTCGATCTCCTGGGTCAGATAGGCCATATTGATCGCAAAAGCTGCGAAAAAGCCTACCAGCAGAAGCGTAATGGTAACGGCAGATGCGGAAGATACAGCCATCGCAAAATGGCGCTTTACACCGATAAAGCCTTCTTTAATGTGTCGGAAAAAACGTCTGAATATCATGACACTTCTCCTTCGGAATATGCTTCTTCCTCAACCGTTTCCGCTGCTGTTTCAGCTACAACGGGTTCTTCTTCCACTTCAGCCTGTTCAACGACAGGTTCTTCCTTCTTCGGTTCCGGAGTCCTGTCATTGACAATGTGACCTGCCTCAATACGGATCGTCCTCTTTGGATGATTCTCCACCATCACGTCATTATGCGTAACGACTACCAGAGTTGTTTTTTCTTCCTTATTGATCTTTTCCAGCAGTTTGATCATTTCATTGGTCATTTCCGGATCCAGATTGCCTGTAGGCTCGTCTGCGATCAGGATCGTCGGTTTCTTCGCAATCGCTCTGGCTATGGCCGTACGCTGCTGCTGTCCGCCGGAAAGCTCATGCGGCTTGGCATTGGACTTGTCTGCCAGATCGACCAGTTTCAGCACTTCACGGACTCTTTTCCTGATCTTGTCGTCAGGCATGTCCAGTATTTCCAGGGCATAGGCGACATTCTCAAAAACAGTCTTCTCCGGAAGCAGACGGTAGTCCTGGAAGACTACGCCGATCTTGCGTCGATAGAGATAGACCTTGGATTTCTTCAGCCTTCCTACATTGATACCGGAAACCAGAACGCTGCCGCTTGTCGGTACTTCTTCCCCGTCCAGCAGCTTGATCAGCGTCGACTTTCCTGATCCTGTAGGACCCATGATATAGATGAACTCGCCGTCATCGACTTTTAAAGATACATCATGCAGGGCATGTGTACCGTTCCTATATTTTTTTGATACATTTTTCAGTTCTATCATAAATTAAATTATAACACTAATAAGGTTATGCCTCAAACCCGCTTTACAGAATAAAAAATCCTTCCGGATCGTTTGGAAGGACTTCTGTTTCAATCACGCTTTCTGCCTGAACTGATTTAGACAGTAAAGGAGCAGAACATAGATCAGAAAGCTTAGCAGCAGGATACCGCTGAAATAGTATACCGCATTGTAGACCTGGCGGGATTTCCCGATCAGAACCAGTACAGTACTGATCGTAAATGATAATGGGATCAGAACTGTTTTTAAGATCCTGTCCGCATAGTATTTCTTTCTAAGCATAAAACAAACTGCAAAACCGCCTAGAGTTGTGGCTGCACCCAGAAGGATCCAGTAGTTGTAGATCAGTCTAGGCAGCGTCTCCACTCCGTAATTCGGGGCGCCGTTCCTGGCATAAAGCAGCTGATTGCCGTTTTCTCCCGGATAGTAATAGATATAGTCGAAACTGTCTTTTTCACCCAGAACAACGATCGTTTCTGTCTTATTTCCTAAAAAAGAATGCAGCAGCGTCCTGTAACAGCTGATTTCCCGGCATTTCGTTCCATCTTCCGGTTCCGTAAAATCATCGATCTCATATCCTACCACATCATCCTTCAGTATGGCTGCGATCCTGCCATCGGAAAGAGTTTCCATTTCCAAGGCGTTTTCCGCATCTTTGACATAGATCGGTGCATTCAAATGAACGATCACAAGCGTCAGAAGGATCGCACTCAGAAGGAATCCCGTGATCAGACTCTGGATCCTCTTCTGGTAGATCGCCTTCTTCAGAAGCGACAGCAGATCGGCGGTATAAGTCTCTGCCTCATCTTTACTGAAGTCTTTTGAGAAGTATTCCCCTCTCAGCAGTTCCGCAACGGATACACCCAAAACATCCGCAATGTTTTCTAAAGAACCGATATCCGGAAAACCCTTTCCCGTTTCCCAGCGTGATACCGCCTTATCCGATACATGTAATAGTTCTGCCAGCTGAAGCTGGGTCAGATCCTTTTCTTTCCTAAGTTCACTGATGAACTTACCTGTTTTCTCGCTATTCATACACAAGACCTCCTAGGTTCAAGATAGTCTTTCCGTATCTCTATGTCACCCTATGAATCGTAGAGTTTCCTGTTTTTCTGTTTTACATTACTATCATTATATTATTATGAGTTAAAAAGATAGAAATAATGCTAAAATGAATTTATATAGGGGGTAAAAGTATGAAACTTATACTAGCCATCATTTCTACAGATGATACAAAAGCCTGCATCTCGGCCCTGAATAAGGCATCCTTCCAGGTAACCCGTCTGGCGACTACCGGCGGTTTCCTTTCTTCCGGCAATACAACATTACTCATCGGATGTGAAGACAAGGAAGTCGAAAGAGCGATCGAGATCATCGGCAGCGAATCACAGAGAAGAAAAGAAGCTGTTCCTACGACGATTTCTTCCGATATGTCCAATCTGGTTTCTTATCCGATTGAAGTCGAAGTCGGCGGCGCTACCATTTTTGTTCTGAACGTCGATCAATTCACAAAACTCTAAGAACTAGAAATCTAGTTCTTTTTTCAAAATGAAAGGATTCAAAGAGGGATTTAAAACCGGAATACCGATCGGACTGGGCTACTTTGCTGTAGCCTTTTCACTTGGCATTGCTGCGGCAAAAGCAGGCCTTAGTCCTTTTCAGGGTTTTCTGACTTCCTTCCTTGTCAATGCTTCGGCAGGAGAGAACGCCGCCTTCATTGCCATCAGGGAGAGTGTTCCCTACATCCAGATGATTCTCATCACCCTCGTCAGCAATATCCGTTATGTTCTGATGTCTTTCGCATTATCGCAGAAAATCGATCCCAAGGCAGGCATGCTGCACAGACTGCTGCTGGGTTTCTATCTGACGGATGAATACTTTGCCCTGGCGGTATCTCAGGACGGATACTGTGATCCTTTCTATTCCTATGGCGCAATCTCATTTGCCGCGCCCTGCTGGGCACTAGGAACGGCTTTCGGCATCCTGATGGGACAGACTCTTCCTTTCAAGATCGTCAGCGCTCTGTCTGTTGCCCTGTATGGGATGTTCCTGGCTATCATCATCCCGCCGGCCAAGAAAGAGAGAACGATTGCTATTCTGATCATTATTAGCTTTCTATTCAGCTACCTGCTTTCCGAATTTACTCCCTTATCCGAAAGTGCGGTAACGATTATCCTGACGATCGTCATATCTTCACTGGGTGCCATCCTGTGGCCTGTCAAAGGAGAGGTCCATGAAGACTAACATCTACGTATACATCCTGCTGATGGCAGTAACCGTCTTTACGATCAGAGTTCTTCCTTTGACCCTGATCAGAAGACCGATACAGAACCGTTTTATCCGTTCCTTTCTATACTATGTCCCGTATGTCACCCTGTCGGTCATGACCTTTCCGGCCATCGTCAAGGCTACGGACAATCCGATCTCCGGAATCGTTGCCCTGATACTGGGAATGATCGGAGCATATAAGGAACTGGGACTGTTTAAAGTCACGCTGATCTGCTGCATCAGTGTGTTATTACTGGATATGTTTATCTGACAAGATATTTCATCATATACAAGGAGGAAACACAATGGAAATCACCAAGGACATCCGCTACATCGGAGTCAACGACCATCAGGTCGATCTGTTTGAAGGACAGTACAAAGTGCCTAACGGCATGGCTTACAACTCTTATGTCATTCTGGATGAAAAGACCGCAGTCATGGACACCGTGGATCAGCACTTCACCCATGAATGGCTGGATAATCTGCAGAATGCTCTGAACGGACGTCAGCCTGACTATCTGGTCATCCAGCATATGGAGCCTGACCATTCCGCCAACATTGCCGCATTCATGAAGGTCTACGAGAAGACTATCATCGTTTCATCGCAGAAAGCTTTCGACATGATGGAGAACTTCTTCTCTACTTCCTATGAAGAAAGAAGAATAGTCGTCAAGGAAGGAGACAGTCTGTCTCTTGGAAAGCACACTTTGAACTTCGTGGCTGCACCGATGGTTCACTGGCCGGAAGTCATCATGACCTACGACAGCTATGAGAGAGCTCTGTTCTCGGCAGATGCCTTCGGCAAATTCGGCGCACTGGATGTGGAAGAAGAGTGGATCGATGAAGCAAGACGCTACTACATCGGCATTGTCGGCAAGTACGGGAAACAGGTCCTTTCAGTTCTGAAGAAAGCTTCCTCTCTGGATATCTCCATGATCCTGCCTCTACACGGTCCTTTCCTCTACAAGAATCTGGGATACTATCTGAATCTGTATCAGACCTGGGCATCCTATGAAGCGGAAAAAGACGGCGTAGTGATCTGTTACACTTCCGTATACGGACATACCAGGAAGGCTGTGGAACAGCTTGCGGAACAGCTGAAAACCTTCAACGCTCCGGAAGTCAAGGTCTACGATTTAGCCAGAGACGACATGTCACAGGCTGTTGCGGATGCTTTTGCCTACAGCAAGCTTGTTCTGGCTACAACGACCTACAACGCGGATATCTATCCGTTCATGAAGGAATTCATCCATCATCTGACGGAAAGGAATTTCCAGAATAAATACATCGGGCTAATCGAAAACGGATCCTGGGCTCCGCTGGCGGCCAAGACGATGAAAGACCTGCTGGCAAATCAGCCGAACCTGACCTTCGTCAATCCTGTGGTTCACATCAAATCCGCGTTGAACGATACGAATAAACAGGAAATCGAAGATCTGGCGAAAGTCTTGTGCATCGACTATGTAGCAAGAGATGAAAGCAGAGCCAACAAGAGCGACATGAAAGCCCTGTTCTCCATCGGCTACGGTCTGTATGTGGTTACATCCAACGACGGCAAGAAGGACAACGGCCTGATCGTCAACACGGTTGCACAGCTAACCGATAATCCGTTCAGGGTCATGGTATCCATAAACAAGGACAACTACTCCCATCACATCATCAAACAGACCGGCATCATGAACGTCAACTGTCTGAACATCGAAGCGCCGTTCAAGGTCTTCCAGCAGTTCGGCTTCCAGTCCGGAAGAAATGCCGACAAGTTCAAGGATGAGAAAGAGCTTCTTCGTTCCGATAACGGTCTGGTCTTCCTGCCTCGCTACATCAACGCCTTCTTCTCGCTGAAAGTAGAAGACTACAAGGATCTAGGAACTCATGGCATGTTTTTCTGTTCCGTAACGGAAGCCAGAGTCATCAACAATGTAGAAACGATGACTTACACCTACTATCAGAAGAATGTCAAGCCAAAACCGGAAACACAGGGCAAGAAAGGCTTTGTCTGCAAGGTCTGCGGCTATGTCTATGAAGGAGATGAGCTTCCTGACGACTTCGTCTGTCCGTTGTGCAAGCACGGAGCGGCAGACTTTGAACCGATCCAGTAAAAGTGTAGAATAATAGTATGAAACGTTTTTACATCATTTTTACCGGTATTGTGCAGGGCGTAGGCTTTAGATGGAGACTTCTGATGTCTGCGCAGCGCTACGGTCTGACCGGCTATGCCCGGAATCTGTCAAACGGAAATGTCGATGTTGAGGTACAGGGACATTCTTCCGGTATCGATGCCTTTCTGGCTGACGCCTTAAAAGAAGACCGCTTCATCCAGATCTATGATTATACGATCAAAGAAATACCGGTCATAGAAGATGAAAGAAAATTCGATGTAAAGTATTACTAAAAGAAAAGACTTCAATTTGAAGTCTTTTTTATTGTCTGAACCGGTACATGATAATGGCCGATGCCATTCCCACATTGAGGGAATCGATATTGCGCATGTCGATCTTCATGACGCCGTCCGCTTCTTCCATCAGCTGTTTCGATACACCGCTTCCTTCGTTTCCCAGAATGAAGGCCATCTTTTCTGTGCTTTCAACTTCATGAAGTTCCCTGGTATTATCCTGCAGTCCGGTCGCATATACGGCATAGCCTTTCTGCTTCAGTTTTTTAACTTCTTCTAGAAGATCCTTGTGACAGATGTTCAGGGTATAAATGCCGCCTTTGCAGTTGTCGATACATTTCTCATTGTAGATGTCCGCACATTCTTCGGAAAGGATCAGGGAATCGAATCCGAACAGCTGTGCCTCCTCCATGATCCTGCCGATGTTCAAAGGATCCTGCAGATGGTCAAGAATCATTACCCTGTTCCCGTAATCGTCTTTCTCTTCAATCATAGATGATACGCCGACATGGCTTAGACCGTCTCTTTTACTGATCTTGTTCAGGACTTCCTGAGATACTTCCAGACTGTTCCTGAATTCAAAAGGAATCTCTCCGACATAAACCAGCTGTTTCAGGTAGCCGTGTTCCTTCGCGGTTTTGATCATGTCCGGATCGCATAATAGAAAAGACCCGCTGCGGTATTTCTTCTGATGCAGCTTCGTCAGTTCTTTTACAGTCTTATTATCTAAAGAAGTAATCATTTCTTTCTTTGTTTAAACAGCAGTGTGGCAGTCACGTCCAGTGCGCCGCAGGCATTCAGGGCATTACGGAAATCGGAACCGTAAGGAATGTAAAGATAATCGTCGCAAAGCTCCAGGAGCTCAGAAC
Organism: uncultured Solobacterium sp.; assembly: GCA_964529805.1. Taxonomy (GTDB): domain Bacteria; phylum Bacillota_I; class Bacilli_A; order Erysipelotrichales; family Erysipelotrichaceae; genus Colivicinus. Next base: position 16,807 of record CAZGZT010000005.1, read on the forward strand.
TGATTCCTCTCTTTTCTCCTCCCAGCATAATCAGGGTCTTCTGCTTAAATGTTTCCTCAAAGATGTCCTTTGAGTTTTCTCCTCTATACAGACCGTAGAGATGATATCCGTTATTCTTATAGTTCTTTATGTCCTCCAAAGCATTTTTACTGACTTTGATATTCAGCATGTCATAGGCTCCTGCAGAAGATTTAAACAGCTGAGGTTCCATATTCGAATAATCTCTCTCTGAAAGCAGGACATTCATGAATCCGAAAGCATACAGCGTTCTTAACGCATAGCCCAGATTAAACGGGTCCTCTATTCCGCCCAGATAAAAGATATCCCCGTCAGTAAACTCATCATCTTTTCGTGAAGAAACCTCTGCACCGACGCCTCCGTGACTCTTGCCTTTCAGGTATTCTAAAAGCTCTTCTGTTTCCAGTTCCATGACCGGTATATTGCTCATTCTGGCTATCTTACGGATATAGTTAAAATCCTTTGTCTTCTTCGTCTTATTGATATAGACTTTGGAAACTTTTCTTTTCTTGCCGCTGATCGCAGCCTTGACGCTGATCGCTCCCTCAATCGTCATTTCTTCTGACCTTTCTGAACATGTCCCCTTCCGATGTCACAAAAGGCATGCGCACATGAAGGATCTGTGTCGGCTTGTTGGCGAGCTCAACTTCGTTCCAGTCATCATCAAAAAGCAGCTGTACCTTGAAACGTTTATTGTCAAGTTCCGGTCCAAAGACCTCGATCTCATCTCCACGGGCAAATACGTTCTTTACTTCAATCTCTGCCATGTTTCTGACATAGTCATAACCCCTGACATACGCAACATAGTCGTGCGTTACCCCTGCGCCGTTGACACCGTAGAGATGTTTCGAACTGTCACATTCTCCGGAAAGGAATCCGTCGTCTGCCGGTCTGTTTTCCGCCTTGGACAGTTCATCGTCATAATAGGCCAGTCTGCCCGGATTCAATGAACCCTGTTCATAGATCTCATCGATCATCTTCCGGTAAGTCTTCACCACCTGACCGATATAGTATTCCGACTTCATTCTTCCTTCGATCTTCAAAGATGCGATACCGCACTTGATCATTCTCTCCACATAGGCAGAAGCTCTAAGATCCTTGGAAGACATCGACATCAGACATTCCGGATCGGAGATCAGTTCATCCCCGTCATACAGACGGTATTTCCAGCGGCAGGAATGGGCACAGCCTCCCCTGTTGGCGTCTCTCAAGGTCATTCTGTTGGAAAGAACACATCTGCCGGAATAATTGGAACACATGCCTCCGTGAATGAATACTTCCAAAGGAACGGAAACCTTCTTGCTGATCGCCTCGATCTGATCCATGGATGCTTCTCTGCCCAGTACGACACGGTCGGCACCGTAACGGCGTAAGGCCCATACCGCATCCGAATTCAAAGAAGACAGCTGTGTTGATACATGACATTCCAACCCAGGCGCTTCTCTTTTTACGATCTGGATCAGAGCCGGTGAGGAAATGATAACTGCATCGATCCCGATATGTTCCAGGTATCTCAGATATTCCTTGATCCCGTAGAAATCGGAATCATGGAAAACGATGTTGACCGTTACATAGACTTTCGCACCGTACTGCTTCGCAAATTCGGAAATTTCCTTAAGATCCGCAAGTTCGAAGTTGGAAGCGCGTGAACGCAATGAATAAAGCTTGCCGCCTACATATACAGCGTCAGCACCGTAACGGATCGCGATTTTAGCCTTGGCAAGATCTTTTGCCGGGGCAAGCAGTTCTATTTTATTCATCTTTACTGATATTCGTTTTCTGATACAGATATCCGGTAGAATAGTTGTCCGGATGATTGTAGATCATGTTGTTTCTGATAAACTCCTTGTTTTCTGGTGTAAGACGGGCAAAATCCCTGCAGATCTGGACGATCAGGCTTTTATCTTCGATAAACAGCGTTTCGATGATCCCGGCTCTCAGATTGTTTCTAAGATCGCATAACTCTCTAAACATCTCAAAGATATAATCCGTGTAGATCATCGTACCCTGGTCGTCTTCCATAATCGGCAAGGCATAGTCTCTTTTTTCTTCCACCAGTTTCAGTGTTTCTTTATTCAGATAATCGTATTCCTTGTTGATTTCGTTGAAGTAATTCGTAAGGAACTTCCTGCGGGAATAAGACATGCGCAGATGTCCGAATATCTGCATGTCTACTCTGCGCGGATTGCCTTCAACGATATGTCTGACTTCCGGTAGCGTCAGTTCTCTGGAGATCACAGCCGACTGGATTCCCTGCGACAGCATAAATGCGGTATCCAGGGTATTGCACAGAACCGTCTTGCCGTCATAGATCAGTTTCGGAAGCAGACCGTAAGGAATGGCTCTCTCCAGAACACACAGATCGTGATAGTAGATGCCTGCCACATCCAGTTCTCGGATAAACATCAGATACGCATCCAGCGTTTCCAGATCGTCTTCGGAAATGAAGTTGTCTATGGCAATATAGCACTTCAAAGAATTCTCGTGACAGTATCCGGCAATATCTCTGATTTCTTCCAAGGAATAGTTATAGCCGCTGGTAAAAAGCCTGCCGATAATGACACCGTCAACGATCGGCTCGATCTTGTCCAGCAGCGATTTCTTTCTCAATGTCACCAGAAGTTCCATAAACTCATTGTACCTAAAATACAAAAGAAAATCACACTTAATGTGTGATCATCCCTTGTTTGCTTCTTTATTCACTTCCCGCATATGTCTGCGGCGGTCAAGATTGGTCAGATAGCGTTTCCTTAAACGGATCGCATCCGGCGTGATTTCTACAAGTTCGTCGTCGTTGATGAATTCCAGCGCTTCTTCCAGAGAGAAGATCCTGGCTGGAACCAGTTTCATCGCTTCATCGTTTCCGGTAGAACGGATGGCTGTCATCTTCTTGTTTACGGTAGGATTGACTTCGATGTCCTGGTTCTTGGAAGATACGCCTACGATCATGCCTTCATAGACTTCCGTCTGCGGCGTCACAAAGAGCTGTCCTCTTTCCTGCAGATTCCATAAAGCATATGTCATTGCCTTGCCTGAAGCCATGGAAATCAGGGCTCCGTTGGCTCGCTGCGGAACTTCTCCGGCAAAAGGTTCGTATTCGATGAACTTACGGACCATGACGCCTTCGCCCTTGGTATCGTTGATGAACTCGCTGCGGTAACCCAGCAGTCCTCTGGTAGGAACATGATAGATCACCTTGGTATAGGAACCTTCATCCTGGATATCCATCATCTGTCCCTTGCGCAGATTCAGCTTGTTGATGACGGAACCGGAGTACTCGTTCGGAACGGAACAGATCACTTCCTCTATCGGTTCGCAAAGCTTTCCGTCGATCTTCTTAAAGATGACTTCCGGTCTGCTTACGGCAATCTCGTAGCCTTCCCTGCGCATGTTCTCAAGCAGGATAGAAAGATGCAGTTCCCCTCTTCCGGAAACCTTGAATGTATCGGTTGTATCCGTCGGTTCTACTTTCAGACCGACATTGACTTCCAGTTCTCTTTCCAGTCTTTCCTTGATGTTCCGGCTGGTCACGTACTTGCCTGACTTACCCTGGAACGGCGAGGTGTTGACCATGAAGTTCATGCTTAAGGTCGGTTCTTCGATATCGATCTGAGGGAGTGGTTCATAAACGTTCTCCGGTCCGATCGTATCTCCGATTTCGATATTCTCAATACCGCTGATCAGTACAATGTCGCCGCACTGTGCTTCACTGATTGCCGTTCTTTTCAGACCCTGATAGTTGTACAGGTTGGCGATCTTGCGGTTTTCTTTTTTGTTCAGGTTGTTGCATACGGAGATCATCGCATTCTGTCTGATAATACCGGAATAGACTCTGCCGATGCCGATCCTGCCGATGTAGTCGTCGTAAGCTAGTGCACTCACCTGCATCTGCAGAGGTTCATCCATTCTGTTGGGATACGGCTGCACATGGGAGACGATGGTTTCAAACAGCGGATTGATGTCGTTGTTGGAATCACCCGGATTGTATCTGACGATGCCGTTTCTCGCGATTCCATACAGGATCGGGAAATCCAGCTGATCGTCATTGGCGCTCAGATCCAAAAACAGATCGTAGACTTCATCGATGACTTCATTGATCCGGGCATCCTTCTTGTCGATCTTGTTGATAAGAAGGATCGGTCTAAGTCCCGCATCCAGGGATTTCTTTAAGACGAATCTGGTCTGCGGCATCGGTCCTTCGGAAGAATCTACCAGAAGAATAACGGTATCTACCGTCTTGATGATACGTTCTACTTCGCTGGAAAAATCCGCATGTCCCGGGGTATCGACGATATTGATCTTGTAGTCCTTGTAGTTGATGGAACAGTTCTTGGAATAGATCGTAATGCCCCTTTCCCTCTCCAGATCATTGGAATCCATGACCTGGGCTACGATCTCTTCGTGGTCGGAAAAGACGTGCGACTGCGCCAGAAAAGCATCGACCAAAGTCGATTTTCCTGCGTCTACATGGGCGATTACAGCCACATTTATAATCTTCCTGAATTCCATACCTAATTATTTTATCACTATAAGGTCTTGTTTCAAGAATTTTTTGTAGTAGAATATATATGTATGCACCAGTGGCGGAATTGGCAGACGCGTATGATTCAGGTTCATATGGGGCAACTTCGTGCAGGTTCAAGTCCTGTCTGGTGCACCACTAACAAATAAGGCATCCCTAGGGATGCCTTTTGTTTATTTACGGATCAGTCTTCCGATCAGTTTGATAATACCTATGACCAGCAGCACGAAGATTACAAAAGCTGCGGCCATGATGCCGATCACGATATAGAAGACTTTATCTCCGCTGTGTTTCGGGGAAGAGCTTTCCGATAGAGTAAAGGACAGTTCTTCTTCTGGCAGGTGGTCGTAATGCAACGTGTATTTCCCCTCTTCTTCAGCGAAGGTGCTGTTATCGATCATGGAATACTTTGTGCTAACGGTAATGTTCAGATCGGAGAAATCAGCCCAGGTCGATGCCGGGGATAACAGATAATGATAAGTGTATTTAGCAGGTTCGTAGTATTCGTTGATGTCCGGATAGATCGGAGCCTTGACGGAGTTGGTCAGGGTCTCTCCTGCTTCAAAGGAAAGTTCGTATTCATACCATCTCAGCAGACTGTAAGTCATTTCGCCAAACGGACTGCGGTCATACACCAGCATAGTTCTTTCTTTCATGTAATCGATACAGGCATTGTACCAGTCGACATCCAGCATCATTTCATCAGACTTTTGTGAAAGGATCATTTCTTCCAGAGTGATCTGCTTCTTTTCTTTCAGCAAAACTTCTCCCGGAACTTTTTCTGTATTCAAAGTAAAATCGCTCCACACCGGCTCTTCTTTCAGATCTTCTCCAAGCAGATACAGATGATAAAGCGTTCCATTTCCTTCCGGAACATATACGGCTGAAACGTGGTCTTCAGAACCGTTGATAAATGATTTCATCTCTCCTATGATGAGATACTGCGATGAATCTATGTTCAGTTCCAGACGGCATTCCGGAATCTTGTATTCTTCTGCTTCCAGTCCTTCTACTTCATAGACGTAGACAAAGACAGGCAGATCTTTCTGAAAGAAATCGTCTTCCAGATAGTCATCTCTTAATCTCTCAACGTCAACTGTCACATCAAAGTCGTTTTCCGTCTTTAAGGAATAACGGATCTTCTTTTCTACAGGAATGTCATTCTTTAAGATTTCATACTTGTCCAGATCTTCGTTGATCAGATAATCCTGATGGTACAGGTATTGCGGATCCTCACCGAACGGGAACACCAGTCTAACATCGATCTTAGAATCAGTAGGATTCTTCAGCGTATAAACGGCCGTAACGGAAGCATCGTAGGCCTGCAGCTCTTCTTTGCTTCCAAAGTAGCTGGAAGGAAAACTGCCAATATCAAAAACCAGATCCTCTTTCTCACAGACGACAGGACAGTCTTCATCTATGACATAGGTATCGTTGGCATCCGTACCGTGCCAGGACTTGATCGCCGAATTGGCCGAAACAGGAACAACGGATATCATAGTCAGAAGAACTACAGTGATAATCAGTCTGATTCTTTGGTACATGGCATTCACCTCTTTTCATTCTTGATTATAGCATTGAAAAATATGCCTAAAGCGATTAAAATGAGGCACATAAGGGAGGATAAAACAATGAAGAAGATCCTGATCCTGTTATGTGTGATCATGCTTGGAGCGTGCTCTTCAAAGGGACTCTCGTGGGATGATGTGAAAGCGCGTTACGGCGAACTGAGCGAGACTGTAGAGAATATTGCAGACAAGTCCGATACTTTCCTGCAGGGCGACTACAAGAAGATCCTGAACAATGCTCTGGAAAGTATAGAGAATCTGAATTCAGGCGTTGAAAAAGACAATGAACAGACAGCGGAAGATCTCTATAAGATTGCCGAGGGTCTGGAAAAGATCACGTCTCTGTTCTCGTCCGACAGTTCCAGACAGCTGGCGTTTGTTGCGGGCGAGATCAAGGAACTGGTGACGGCCGCCTACGACAAGTCTCCTGAATTCGATCAGCTGAAAGAAAAGATCAAGAACGATATCGCAGCTATACTGGACTGGTCTAGTGTACAGTGGCTGTCTGTCGAAAAGAGACAGACCCTGAAGTGGGAAGATGTCGCGGACGATTACGATGCTCTGTATAAGGAAACTGTCAAAGGACTGAAAAAGTTCAGAACCGTCACAGAAGATGACCTGATTGGACTGAAAGATACGATCCTTAACAATTATGAACTGATTGCCTATGGTGTTGATAATGAAAACAGAGAAACTGCCGATGAGATCTATGCGGCTGCTGTAAGTCTGAAGGAATACACTGAAGACCTCAAAGGAAACGCTGCAGAGAAAGTAAACAGATTTGCCACTCAGGCCCTTGAATTCGTGGAATCTGTTTACGGTAAAGAAATTGAAGATCCTGATTTCGATTTCCTGAAAGAAGTAGAGAATACCGGTAAATGGACGCTGTCCATGTTCAATGAGATCACCACCCAGATGAAAAGATGGTAAACGGCAGAGTTTATAAATTATAATAGAATCAGAAAAAACAATAGAACCTATATCAGACATTCTGTTGTTTTTTTATAAGTATCAGGAGGTTTATATGAAACAGATAGAAAAGCTGACACTGCTGCATTCCAACGACATGCATGGGGACTTCCTAGCGGAAGAAAAAGAAGGCTACCATGAGGGCGGTGTTTCCCTGCTTTCGGGATATATTAAACAGGTTAGAGAGGAAGAACCGAATACGCTTTTTGCGATTGCCGGAGACATGTTCAGAGGCTCGATCATCGACAGCGAATACCGCGGTCTTTCCACAATCGAACTGATGAATTTCCTTTCTCCGGATGTCGTCACTGTCGGAAACCATGAGGTAGACTACGGACTCTCGCACCTGCTCTTCCTGGAGAAATGTGCCAAGTTCCCGATCGTCAACGCCAACATGTACATCAAGACCAATCATACACGTCTATTCAAGCCGTATGAAATCATTGACGTAAACGGACTGAAGATCATGTTTATCGGCATTATTACGGAAGAAGTGCTTGCTTCAACAAGAAGCGAGGAAGTCATCGGATCCTTCGTAGACGTCTGGGAAGCAGCCAGACAGGTCGGCGTCATCATCGACAACTACAAGACTACCAGGATCGATTTGACCGTTCTTCTGACCCATATCGGTTTTGAAGAGGACCAGAAACTCGCATCCCTGCTGGACCCGAACTGGGGCGTAGATCTGATCATCGGCGGTCATACCCATACCCTTTTGAGTGAGCCTTGTATCGTCAATGGGGTTCCTATCGTCCAAGTCGGCGTAGGAACGGACCAGATCGGCAGATTCGACATCAACATCGATACTGTTCAGCACAAGATGGTCGATTATACCTGGAAATGCATTCCGATCAATACCAACACCTGCAAGACCGATACGATCCTGGAGGAAGTACTGGAATCCTACAAGAAAGAAACGGATCGCAAATACAACAGGATCATCACCAACTTCAAACGCACCCTGACCCATCCAAGAAGAAACATGGAAACGGAACTGGGAAATCTGTTTGCCGATCTGCTGCAGGTAGATTCGAGTTTCGATATCATGCTGTACGCATCCGGATCGATCAGACTCAAAGAAATGGGACCGATCGTTCAGTATCAGGATCTGAAGGAATGTCTGCCTTTCAATGCTCCTGTATACATGCTGGAGATTTCAGGAAAGCAGTTCCGTCACATGATGAAATACATGCTGAGAGATGAAGCGCTTGACGGAGACGGTCATACCGAGTTCTATCAGGTATCCAAGGGTGTGAAGATGGTCTATAACAGAACCAAGCACGACTTCGAGGAATTCAGCTACAACGGCAAGAAAATCGTCGACAATCAGATGCTGAAGGTCGCCATTCAGGACTACCATTTCAAGAACTTCACGGAATTCTTTGATCTTCCTGTAGAACAGGTTCTGGCAAACAAGAAACCTAGAATGGTCATTACCGACGACTTCTCGATCTTTGAAGAGCTGCTGGTCGGCATGAACAATGTCGATGCCCAGGTCGAAGGAAGAATCACCATCATAGAATAATCATATTAATAACATAAGAAAAAAACCGGCATTCACTGCCGGTTTTGTTTATTTCTTGGCTTTTTCCTGTTTCCGCTTGTCGTTGATGATCTTTACATGTTCATCCGTAATCAGCGTAACGCCGTTCTCCTTGGCCCAGGCGACGCATCCGTTCAGGACTGTCTTCAGGAAAGGACGAGGAACCTTGACGAAATTCTTCAGAGCATCATCGGTAAACTTGATGTCCGGATCACAGCGGTTGGCCGCATACTTGATGGAATCCAGATCGACTTCCTTCGGTGCAGGGATCGGCTCGGCAATCGGTTTCTTGAAACGCGGGAACTGCGTATACCAGAAGTTGGTAGAATCGCGGTATCCGTAATCGACCGGAACCGGAGGGAAGCTGTTTTTATTGACGCCGTTGACGATCGCGTCATAGTAACGTTCCTTCATCAGGATCTTATCGATATTCAGGATAAAATGAGCGCCGTACTTGGAAGTGATTCCATTGAAGTTGTTGTAAGGTCCAGGATGTCCGTCATCGATATCTTCGACCTTGAACTTTCCTGCATCCTCCAGATCAGCGTTCCATGTACACTCGAAGACCTGGAAAGCTTCCGCAATGACCTGCGGTCTATTCTTGTCTGCCGGATCGACCTGTCCGTCTTCCATCGTGAACTTCAGCGGTTCTTTCATCTTCTCTTCGCTTGGTCCAGGGAAACCCAGTCTGACTGCTTCCTTAAAGGACCTTCGGTCATCCGGAATGAAGTTGATGGCACACTTGTGCGTCCTCAGCAGATTCTGACAGGTATTGGATGTATTACGGCATTCCAGCAGCATCGCATAACGGTCTTTTCCGGCAATGTAGTAAGGGAAACAAAGCGAATAGGAACCGATATTCAGACTGCCGTCAGGATTGACCGTACTGATACATACGGTAGGCATCGGAAAAAATGATGATGTCTGATAGAAATTATCAACAATACGTAAATCTTTAAATGAACTCATTTTCTGATCTCCTGTTCTTCAACTATATTTTAACGCTTTTTTGTTCATCTTTAAGGAAAATAGAATATAATAGATGTATGCACCAGTGGCGGAATAGGTAGACGCGCACGTTTGAGGGGCGTGTGGGCAATCCCATGCGAGTTCAAGTCTCACCTGGTGCACCATGTAAAAACAAAGACAGCGAAAGCTGTCTTTTTATTTAATCATAAAGTATACCCACTCCTTGATGCAGGCAAAGAACTCTCTGGCATAGTACTGCGGATCCAGGATCCTTAAGCCATGGCTGCCAAGACAGGATATGCTTCTGAACCCGATCTGTTCAGCGATGTATCTGGCCCGGTAGAGATGGAAAGCGGAAGAGACAATGACGATACTGCAGTCTTCTGCGTTCCTGCTTTCTTTTTCGATCAGCTTCCGGGAATTCTGCAGGTTCTGCAGCGTGGTATAGCTCTGGTCCTCCAGGATGATCCTGTCAGAATCGATCCCCATGGATACTAACTGTTCTCTGGCAGCAGAAGCTTCGGAAACCGGTTCGTTGCTTCCCTGCGCTCCGGTTACAATAACCATGATTCAGGATTCTCTTTCAGATACTTCTCTGCCGCTTTGATACGGGCCATGAAATCGATGGACGGTCCTGTCTCAGTGACACCTGATCCAAGCAGGATTACATAGTCCGCACCCGGTTCAGGCTGCTTCATGCTGTAGGAAACGATCCTTACTTCCAGTAAACTAAAGAGAACTGTTCCAATCAGAAGAATACACAGGATGATCCGTTTCACTCTTTTCGTAAACTTCTCATAAAAGAAAGAACCCAAAAGAAAAAGAATACCCAGCAGCGCAAAGAAATAGCTGAAGATATTCCCAAAGCCGATGATCATCAGAACGATGATCCCGTATATCAGACAAATGCTTCCAAGAATCAGAAACAGCTTCTTCATTCTTAACGGATACGTTCCTTTGCCAGATCCAGCATTTCTACGATCAGATCGCGGTTCTCCGTAAGCAGATTATAAACGGCATCCTCCGATAAGACACCGCAAGGCAGATCTCTTGGAATCCTTCCTGCTTCATAGTCTTCGTAATCCTTCATCCATCTCTTGCCAGTATAGTAGGCTTCAAGTTTCTCGATCTTCTTCTGAATGGATTTGAAGTCATCCAGAGCCTTGTCGTAGTCATCTAAAACCTTCCGACACTCGTTCAGAAGTTTCTCCATTTCTTGTATTCTTTTGATCTGCACATTCATCTACAGTTCCTTCTTTCTTTTCAGATAGGCATTGTACAAGGTGTTCTTTGAGGCCTTGTGCTTTTCTGCGATTTCATTGACAGCTTCCTTGGTTCTCATTCCATCCTTGACCAGTTGATCGATCTTTTCCATCAGTTCATCCGGATCGATCTCTTCTTCCTTTTTTTCTTTACCTTCAATAATCAGAACCATTTCTCCCTTGAGATCTTTCAGTTCACACAGTTCACTTAATGTGCCCCGGTGATATTCCTCATGCAACTTGGTGAGTTCTCTGGCCAGACAGGCTTTACGGTCTCCCAGAACGTCCAGTGCGATAGAGAGTGTTTTCTCAATGCGATGCGGCGCTTCATAGAAGATCAGGGTATATGGGAAATCCCTGAGTTCTTCCAGTTCTTTTCTGGCCTGTGACTGTTTTGCGTTCAGAAAACCGTAGAACAGATAATGCGCCGTTTTCAGTCCGGATGCTACCAGAGCGTTCAGTGCGGCATTCGGTCCGGATACCGTAACGATGTTATAGCCTTCTTTAATGACTTCATTGACCAGTTCATAGCCCGGATCCGAGATCAAAGGATAACCCGCATCGGAAACCAGAGCCACATCCTTGCCCTCTTCCAGAAACTTGATGATCCCTCTGGTGGATTCCTTTTCATTGAAATTATGATATGTGATCATCCTGGAATGGATGTCAAAATGCGTCAGCAGCTTTATGGTATTTCTTGTATCCTCACAGGCAATCACCGCAACATCATTCAAAACACTTAGTGTCCTTTCTGACACCTCAGACAGATTGCCGATCGGTGTGGCTACAAGAAAAAGTGTAGCTTTCTTATTCAGCGACACTCTCTTCCTCACTTTCGTTTTTCACTGTTTTTCTGTTGTATTTGCCTTTCTTGACCAGATCCTCCAGTGAGATGTAGATCGCATGATCCGGATTCTCCAGCTTACAGTTCTTCGTAATGACGTTCATGGATGTTACACGGAATCTCTCGCCTTCGTATTCAACCTGAGAGTTCAGCTTCGGCAGATCCTTTCTCAGCTCCTTGTAGGCATCGTCCTCGAAGCGCAGACAGCACATCAGGTTGCCGCATTGTCCGGACAGCTTCTGGATGTTCAGTGCAAGAAGCTGATTCTTTGCCATGTTGATGGAAATACGGTCAAAATCGCCGATAAACTTCGCACAGCACAGTTCTCTGCCGCATACGCCGACACCGGAAACCATCTTAGCCTTGTCTCTGGTTCCAATCTGTCTCAGATCTATACGGCAATGGAAAATGGATGCCAGCACTTTCAGCAGTTCACGGAAATCGACTCTGTCATCAGCCAGATAGATAAACGTGATCTTGGCACGATCCAGTGTATATTCTGCGGAAATGACGTTCATCTGCAGATCCAGTCTGTCCGATTCTTCCTGACAGATCTTTCTGGCTTCTATCGCATCCACCTTGTTTCTCTCAAACTGTCTCAGATCTTCCTTTGTTGCCTTACGGATGATCGGCTTGATCTCCATCGAAACATTCGGTTTCTCAAAAGGCTCAGTCACTACCGTAGCGTATTCAATGCCTCTTTGTGTCTCGACGACGACCGCATCGTCTTCTTTGATCGATTCATCAGTCGTCGAGAACGTATATGTCTTATTTGTTGTTTCGAAACGTACCGAAACATATTTCATCTTTTCTTCCATAATTCACCTTCAGATATATGATATTATCTCATAGCTTATCGCGTCAAACAGGAGCTTTCTTTCCACGTTCGAAAGAATCCTGTCGCTCGCTTCCGTAAAAATCTGCAGCAGTCTGCCCGGATCGTTTTCCTTGATCAGATCCAGATAACGGTCATATTCACTGTCATCGCTTCTTCTATTCTCCAAAGCGTCGTTGATCATCCGGATCATGATGGCCAGATAGTAGTCGACGCACTTGCGGAAATCCTCACGGTCCTTAAAGGAAGGATAGAACTCCTTTGAGAACAGGATCGGAAGATATTTCTTGTTGCTGAAAGTATCGATCGTCTTATATACGTATTCCTTTGCGGTCAGATAATATGGATCATTCAGATCCATCTCACTGTCAAAGCGGTGCAGGATGTTCGCCAACAGATAGGCATCCGTAGAATCGAATCCGGCTTTCTCGTACTGTTCGATCAGGAAGGAGAAATCCCTGGTCAGGAACGGAATGTCCTGGCAGCGGGAAACGATGGTCGGAAGCAGGTCTTCTTTCCTGTCGCTGATAAATATGCCGTAAGTATCGGAGCTTCCCGGTTCTTCCATGAACTTCAGGATCATGTTCAGAACCTTGATCGAAGCGTTGTTGATGTTCGCAAGGATGTATACCTTCTTCCCGGATTCTTCCAGTGAAGTCCTGGAGAACTCATCCAGTATCACTTCGATGTCATCCTTCTTGATACTCTTCTGATAACCGTCCACATAGATCACATCAAAGTACTGATTCCTTCTGATCCTTTTGCAGGTATCGCATTCCTCACAGGCAAAATCGTCGTTTCCTTCAATGATGGACTGCGCCAGCAGATAGGCAGCCTCAATCTTCAAAGGAGAATACTCGCCAGAAAAAAGATAGCTGTGCGCTACTTTTCGATTCTTTAATGCGTTATACAGACTGCGATAGGCAATAGGTTCCTTTTCCAGCAGTTCTTCCTTAACCATTGATAAGCTCCAGGATCAGATTCAGAGAATCCTCGATCACTTCTTCCTTCCCTCTGGATGCATCTACGATCCTGATACGGTCCTTAAATCTTCTTAATACTTCCTGATATCCCTGCGCTACGCGGTGATGGAAATCGATGGATTCCTGATCCAGACGGTCCTTGAAGTTTCTGTCGGAAAGCCTGTCCAGACCCACCTGTTCATCCACATCCAGATAAACAGTCAGATCAGGATAAGTCCTGTCGATCGCAAAAAGATTGATCTCCAGTACTTCATCGAAACCCAGCTGACGGCCATATCCCTGATATGCGAGAGAAGAATCCAAAAAACGTTCACAGATCACGATCTTGCCTTCCTCAATGGCAGGAAAGACCTTTTCCACAAGGTGCTGACGACGCGAAGCCGCATACAAAAGAGCCTCCGTCTTGGCATCCATCATGGTATTCTCCGGATCCAGGATGATATTCCTTATTTTCTCCGAGATCTCGATTCCGCCCGGTTCTCTGGTATGAATGACTTCATATCCCCGTTTCTTCAGCTCTTCGCAGACAGCCGTAGCCACAGTCGTCTTACCGGAACCGTCCGGTCCTTCAAACGTGATAAAATAACCCTTCATCAGTTCAGTTTCTCCGGTTTCGGCATCAAGGTCTTCTCTACCGCTTCCAGAATCTGTTCCTTGATCCGTTCATATTCATCATAACTGAGCTCGATCTCCTGATTCCCGGCGATCTTGACCTGCGGAACAAAACCCGGATCATTCAGCGCTGTCAGCATGTCTTCCACGGCATCGTACAGCTCGATCGGAATAATCGCATATTTCTCTCTGTTGTCTTCCGTAACAAAAAGCACATCGCTTTCCGCCATCTGATCCAGTTCCTCTCTGATCTCTCTCAGTTTTTCAATATCGATATTCATACTCCAATTATAGCACTATCTTGTTTTCATTGGCTTCTTTAAGCTCGTTGACCCAGGAAAAGAACCACGGGATAGATGAGATCTCTTCGTAACAGTCTTCCACAGATTTATAGAAAGCTTCCTGTTTCGGATCCTTCAGATCCAGATCCCAGAGATGGTCCATGTATGTGGCATATTCGATCTTTTCGAACATGTCAAAGAGGACTTCCTTGGCCTTGATATCGTCTTCATGTTTCAGCAGCGTCACCAGTAGAAGCAGGTAGTCGTAGCAGTCAAACTCGTTATCCAGATACAGACGGTAGAACTCCTTCTCATCCTCGATGATGCTGTACATCAAAGCCAAACGGCTGATTGTTCTTGGACTCATTCTGCCGGAAAGACGGGCGATCAGACGCTGTATCGTGATTGCCAGAGTGATGTTATGAAGATCCAGCAGGAAGTCCACATAGAAGTCCATGATCCTCAGATAACAGTGTTTCGTATACTCGTCAAAATCCGCATATTCAGATGCCTCCTTGCGGTAGGCTTCAAAACGGTAACTGACATAAATGTCTTCCGAAAGAATGAAATAGGCAAAGAAAGCTTCCAGACAGAAAGGGTCTTCCTCAAAGGCCGATCTGGCTCTTTCCTTAAGCTCCTTCTTCGATTCAAACATCATCCGTATTGCCTTGACGGATTCTCTGGAAGCATTCTCCGGGATCTCGTAATCCTTCAGATTCTTCTTCACGAAAAAACCATTCAGATACGTTTCTGTTTCTTTTCTGACATTGGATATTCCTTCTACCAGATCTTCAAAGTTAGACATCTATTCCCTCAGTCTCCAGATGATACATCAGAGCGATCGTCTTACTGTCGTCGATCTGACCGGATGCGATCATTTCTCTGATTTCTTTCAATGTATATTTCTCAAGTTCTATTCTTTCATCCGGGTCGAAGTGCTGGCCGACTTTCTGATCGGCGATCCCGTAATAAAGATGTATCCTCTCGGAACAGTAGCCGCAGGTCGGAATAATAGGAGGGTACTTCTTCAGATTCTTTACCGTATATCCTGTTTCTTCCTGTACCTCTCTAAGAATAGCCTCATCCGGATCTTCTCCCTTTTCGATCTTTCCTGCCGGAAATTCCAGCATCTCTTTTCCCAGTGAATAACGGTACTGTCTGACCATATAGAAGTATTCACCGTTTCTAAGGGCAATACAGACACCTCCGTTGTGCAAGACAACTTCCCTGTAGGCTCTGTTTCCATCATCCAGTTCCACTTCATCTCTTACGACATGAATGACCTTTCCGTTGTATATCTCTTCTCTGTTGACCTGTTTCTCCATTTTCAATCAATTTCCTCAGTTCTCTTGGATCCGTTACCTTTATTGTACTATGAATATCCCTGTTTATTCTCCTGCTTACGATATAATCCGCTTCTTCTTTCTCAGCCATGACCTGATAAAGGCCCGCATAAAAGTCTTCCTTCCTGCAGGCTTTCCGGACATCTTTTCTGCTTAGATCGATCATTGATACAAAACTGTTCAGAACCCCCAGCGTCTGATACAGAACTTCATTGGAAACATGCTGAGAGAGCTCCACGAAACTGTGACAGGAAATGGATGCTTCAATACAACCTTCCTGTGCCAGATACAGCAGTCTCCTGGCATCCTGGGAATATTCGTTGTCATAAAGCAGATCCAGCAGAACATCGCTACTTAACAGGATCTTCATTTTTCAGTGCCAGTCCTTTCAAAGAATCCGCCAGATAAGTCCGGCTGTTCTGATAGGAAACCAGTTTCGCCACGATCTTGCCGTGCCTTTCAACCAGCACCTCGCCCTGAGACAAGGCAATGTTCAGATACCTTCCAAAACTGTTTTTCATTTGTGTAGAAGTCGCAACATTCATATTTCATCCTCTTTTCTTTCCTAATCATTATTCCCGGAAAAAAGGACGATTCCTAAAAGAAAACAGCTTTTTCAGCTGTTTTAGTCTTCGGAAGGCAGATAGAAGACCTTTTCATCTCCCTTGGAGAACATGTATTCTCCTCTGGCATAGGTCTGAATGTATTCCGGATCTTCCAGTTTCTCCTTGGTAGAAGTAAGCGTAGCGTTCTCTTCTTTGAGACGTTCCAACTCCGCCTCCACCAGCTTCGCCTGCTGCTGCAGAACGAACATGTTATAGATCTTCTTCAAAACATTGCTTAAAACCACGATCGCAGCCAGAATCAGCACGATCGAAATCAGTTTAGATATAATGCTTTGTTTCTTTTTTCTTTTTTTAGCGGCCATGTTCCTATTATACTATCTCTTCTTTTTTTTCTTCAACTACTTCATACATGCCGAAGGCCTGTTCCTTGGATGCGGAAGACCTGATCTCCAGTACTTTTACCAGGATCTCGCGGTGTCCGAAAACGATCCGGATCATGTCTCCTTCCTTGACTTCGCTGGCAGCCTTGGCCGGTCTGTCATTGATGTAAAGACGCTGATTCAGCGCCAGCTGCTTTCCGGTTTCCCGTCTTTTCAGTATTCTTGCGACTTTTAAAAACTTGTCAATTCTCATGTTTCTCCAGTTTATCTAAATTATCTACCAGTTTCAGCATTTTGTTAATGTTTTCTTTCTGATTGTCGATCGCTACCGTCAGCCTGCTGTTCTTGTAGGAGATCCTGAAATCTTTGGAAAGAGAGTTGCAGTATTCAAACAGCTTCAGTCCATCCATCCGGTCGGAATACTCCTTTGAAAGAGTGACGGTAAAGATGCCCCGGACATTGCTGACCTTGTCGATCAGATTCAGGTTGTAGAGCAGTTCCAGACGCTTCTTGTCGAAGAGGGCTTCTACCTGTTTCGGCAGTCTTCCGTATTCATCGGTCACTTTCAGATAGTAGTCGAAGAGTTCTTCCTTGGTACTGACATCGTAAAGTTCATGATACAGAGCGAGTTTATCGTAGTCGTTATCCGAGAACGATTCAGGGATGTAGCTGGACAAAGGAACGTTGATGTTGGTCTTGACTTCTTCCTCTTCCACTTCTTCACCCTTGGCTTTCAGAATGGCCTTGTTCAGCATCGCCAGATACAGATCCAGACCGACATTGTCGATGAAACCGGACTGCTTGTCTCCCAAAAGATCTCCTGCACCTCTGATGGTCAGATCTCGCATGGCGATCTTGTACCCTGAACCCAGAGCGGTGAATTCCTTGATCGCTTCCAGACGTTTCAGGGAATTCTCGTTGAGCTGTTTCTTTTCCGGAATCATCAGGTAGGCATAGGCGATACGGTCTGATCTTCCTACCCTGCCCTTGATCTGATACAGCTGAGCCAGGCCGAAGTTCTGGGCATTGTCTACGATGATCGTATTGGCGTTAGGAATATCCAGACCCGTCTCGATGATCGTCGTACAGATCAGGACATTGATCTCGTTGGCGTAGAACTTGTACATGATGTCTTCGATCTCCTGCCTGTCCATCTGACCGTGCGCAACGCCGATGCGGGCATACGGGATCTTCTGCTGCAGCCTGTGGGCAACCGTGTAGATCAGTTCCACGTTGTTGTAGAGATAGAAGACCTGACCGTTTCTTTCCAGTTCACGCATGATGACTTCTTCAATCAGATTCTCGTTCTTGTGGACGACATAGGTCTGCACCGGATAGCGGTTCATCGGCGGCGTATCCAGAGTGGAAAGACTTCGGATGCCGATCAGCGACATCTGCAGCGTCCTTGGAATAGGCGTCGCACTCAAGGAAAGCACATCGATGGAATTCTTCATCTGCTTGATCTTTTCCTTGTGTTCCACGCCAAAACGCTGTTCCTCGTCGATGATCAGAAGACCCAGATCCTTGTATTCGATATCCTTGGAAAGAATGCGGTGTGTTCCAATCAGAACATCCACTTTTCCTTCTTTCAGATCTCTTAGTATTTCTCTTTGTTTATCGGCAGGAATGTAACGGTTAAGCAGTTCGACTCTTACCGGGAAGTCGTTGAAGCGTTTCTTAAAAGTATCGAAGTGCTGAAAAGACAGAATAGTAGTCGGACACAGATAGGCGACCTGCTTGTCGTCGTTGACCGCCTTGAACGCCGCTCTAATCGCGACTTCGGTCTTGCCAAAACCGACATCTCCGCACAGAAGTCTGTCCATCGGCTTGGACTGTTCCATGTCTTCCTTGACTTCCCTGATGGCAGTCTCCTGATCCCTGGTCAGTTCATAATCGAAAGTATCTTCGAATTCCTTCTGCATTGCACTGTCCTTGGAGAAGGCAAATCCGATATTGGTATCGCGGATACTGTAAAGCTCCAGCAGCTGACCGGCAATGTCCGTGACACTTTCCTCGACTCTGCGTTTGGTCTCCGACCATTCCTTGGATCCGAGCTTGTGCAGCTTCGGTACGGCACCTTCTCTGGAAACATACTTTCTGACCAGCGAGAACTGCGACAGCGGTACCAGCAGCTCATCGTTCCCCTTATAAATGATCTTTAGATAGTCGCATTCGATGCCGTTGACCATCCTCGATTCGATCGCCACATACTGGCCGATGCCGTACTGGTCATGAACAACATAATCGCCCTTGTTGAGTTCCTCGTAGGAATTCAGCGTCCTTGCTTCAGCATACCTGTTGGCATAACGTCCGGAATGAGCCCTTTTCTTGAACAGTTCTTTCGGCGTATAGACAGCCAGATCCAGCTTCTCGACTTCATATCCGCCGTACATCTGGCCAAAGGAAACATTGAGCCCTTCTTTCAGTTCTCCGGTATAGATGCCGTAAGGAATGGACAGCCTCGTCAGAGCGTTGACGGTTTCCTCCAGCTGTTTCTCATCCATCACCAGAAGCTTGTATGCGCTCTTCTCTGTATTCAATACATTCAGAACGTAATCCAGGGTTCCGTAAGGCAGATCGATCTCGGAAATCACACTGATATCGGAGAACGGTCTTCCCTCCAGAACATCCTCGCCCACACATTCCTTTTCGAAGTCCGCATAGACATAGAACTTCAAAGGAAGACGGTTTTCCTCATACATTTCCTGTATATAGGCAACCGTTTCATCCGTTAAAAGCTTCAGATGACTCTTTATTTTCTCTCTATCAGACAGATAAAGGCAATTATCCGGGAAATAGTCTTTCAGGTGCGATTTCTCAAAGTAGCAGTAGTAGAAATACTGGGAAGGACGATAGTTGTCCGCCTGAATGTATTCCATTTCCAGCTCCATTTCTCCGGAAGCGATACGGACATTATTCTTGAGATACTCCTTCTCTTCATCAGAGAAGAAGACATCTCTGGCAAAACAGATCTCCGCTTCCTCAACTGTTTCATCCGATCTTTGCGTATCGTTGTCGAAGAAACGGATCGAATCGATCACGTTGTCAAAGAATTCGATTCTGATCGGCTTCTCATAGTTGACCGAAAAGATATCGACGATATAGCCTCTGGAAGCATAAGTCATCGGCGTCTCGACGTGGCTGGTCTTCTCGTAGCCCAGTTCATTGAGCTTCTCGATCAGCTCCTCCTTCTCCAGAACATCGTCTTTATGGATCCTGATGATCCTGTTCAGGAGTTCTTCTTTCCTTGGAAGATGACGGATCATTCCGTAAGGAGAAGTCAGAACGATCTTCAGTTTCTTATCCCTCAGGATACGGTATAAGGCATTGATCCTTCCCGCTCTGTTTTCATAGGATGCGGCAATCTCCTCGGCTCTTAACGATTCTTCCGGCAGATAGGATACGATCTCCTCATCGTCAAAATAGGAAAGCAGGATCTCTTTCAGGCGGTTCACCAGATAGGCATTCTCCTTGACGATGACAATAGGCTTCCTGGAATTCTTCGCCCGGATGCTGAGCTTTACCGCTTCTTCCACCAAAGAGTTATAACTTAAAAAAGAATGATCTGCATCATTCAATAATGGTTCTATCCGGTTTAAGATCTCTGTATATTTCATCCGTTGTATTTAGACATGACCTCGTCAAAATCATGATCCAGAGCATAGATCACAGCATCCGCGGCTCTATCCAGCGCTTCATCCATGATCTCTTTTTCTTCTGCAGAAAAACGTCCCAGGACATAATCCTTCGTATCGATGTTCTTGTCGTTAGAGATACCGATCCGGATACGGTCGATCTTTGATGTACCAAGACGGTCAATGATGTTTCCCATCCCCTTCTGACCGCCGGAAGAACCCTGTCTTCTCAGACGCAGTTTTCCTACCGGCAGATCCAGATCATCGTGGATCACAATCAGATCCTTCGGCTCGATCTGATAGAAATGCATCAAAGAGCTCACTGCCTCCCCGGAAAGATTCATGTAGGTCTGTGGCTTGGCTAGAATGATCCTGTCGTTCCCCCTGCGGTAGATCCCGTACTGGGAACGGCACTTGTTCTTGTCAAGCTGAATGTTCAGTTTATCGGCTACCCTGTCAATGAGTAAAAAACCCGCATTATGACGGGTCTTACTGTATTCCAGACCAGGATTTCCTAAACCGACGATCAGTTTCATTCTTCTGTTTCTGTATTCTCCGTTAAAGGCAGATACTTGTCATAGATGCCCAGGGTCTCAAGATACGTCTTACCGATCAGGGTTTCCGCAAAGTTATGCAGATCCTGTTTATAGTATTCTTCCATCGGTTCACCGCCGTAAGCGAGCGTTGCAGCGGCAAAGCGCTTGAACAGGCCGATCAGATTCTTGTCATAACGAAGCTGTGTATAGTTTCCTTCCAGCAGATCCGCAAAGAACTTGACACCGCCGTCTTCTTTCTCACATAAGGCGTTGTAGACAGCCTCGGTCGCGCAGTACTCCACGCAGTCATCCATTTCCTTCAGGGATCTGACCTTCTCGTACAGTTCATTCAGAACATCGAATCCGGACATCTGTCTGGCCTTTGCCATGACGATATAGATCCAGACAAACAGATCCACGTTCAAAGTATACTTACTCTTATCAAGCTTATCTTTCTTATAGAACACGTCCTTGAAATTGATGGCATTCAGCGTATCCTGATAAGGCATCTTCTTATCCAGTTCCAGATACAGTTTCAGAAGTCTGGCTTTTGAAGCAAACTCCTGATCCTTCTGTGAATCGATAAAAGCGCTGATCCGCTCATAGGCGTTCTCATCCCCGCGCAGAACAGCCTTGTAACACTCGATATATTCTTTATTCTGTTTATACCTCTTCAGCAGCGTAATATTGCGGTATACCGTATACAGCAGCAGCAGAGCCATAAATCCAAATAACATGTAATCCATATCTATACCCCTTTATCTTTCTTCCATTATAACCCAAACAGCCTGTGATAGTTTTCATTCAGCTGTTTTTTGAAATCTTCTTCCTCTATTCCAAGTTCCTCAGCGATCTTCTTTCCCGTATAGACCACATAGGAAGGTTCGTTTCTGGTACCGCGTTTCGGCACAGGTGTCAGGTAAGGACAGTCCGTTTCAATCAGCAGGCGGTCCAGTGGAACACTTCTGATCACTTCCAGCGGTTCTCTGGCATTCTTCCAGGTAACGGTTCCGCTGATGGAAATGTAGTAGCCAAGCCTGACGAATTCTCTAGCCATTTCCGCAGAATCGGAGTAGCAGTGCATGACGCCTTCATTTCGATATTCCTTCATCAGATCATAGGTATCATGAATGGCATCCCTGCTGTGAACGATGATAGGCTTGTGCAGTTTCTGCGCCAGGATCAGCTGTCTTTTGAAGATTTCTTTCTGTCTTTCCTTGTTTTCCTTGTTCCAGTGATAATCCAGTCCGATCTCTCCGATCGCATCGCATCGATCATCTTCATAGAGCTTCTCATAGGAATGAAACAGTTCTTCATCCACATCGGCGACATCCCCGGGATAAATGCCAAGGGAATGTTTAAAAGTGATCTCAGGATGGAATATCTTCAAGGCAAAGTCATAGTCATTGATATAGGATGAAATGATCATGGCTTTTCTGACATCGTTTTCAACCATGCGGTTTAAAACATCATCCAGATCATCACGGAACGCTTCATCGTTGATATGACAGTGCGAGTCCAGCCAGTTCATCACTTACCCAGACAGAAGTTTCTGAACATGTGGTCGATCAGATCCTCCTGATACTCCTTTCCCAGAATCAGACACAGGTCATGGTAGGCGGCATCCAGATCGGTAACCGTCATATCCAGAGAATCCTGGTCGATATGAGACAGTACATCCTCCAGTTCCTTCAGACACTGCTTCATTAGAGCGATCTGTCTCTCGTTGTTTAAAATGTCTTCATCTGCCAGAGAGATATCATCCTGATACCTGTCATTCAGATAGTCTCTTAAAGAATCGATGTCGTTGTTCATCGCGCTGATCGAGATATCTCCCATTCTATTCAGATCGGATTTATTGTAGACGACGATCAGATTCCTGTCCTTGTATTCATCCATCAGTTTTCTGTCTTCTTCATCGATGTTTGAAGCATCCACGACAAGAATGATCAGATCTGCACCGTCGATGGCCTCTATCGTCTTCTCGATGCCGATCTTTTCGATCTTCTCTTGCGTATCCCGGATGCCTGCGGTATCGATCAGATTCAGGGTAATGTTTTTCAGATGGACCTTGCCTTCCACCAGATCCCTGGTCGTACCGGCAATGTCGGTGACGATAGCCTTGTCTTTCTCCAGCAACGCATTCAATAAAGAAGACTTTCCTACATTCGGTTTTCCGATGATTACCGTATTCAGACCGTCCTTGATGACTCTAAAACGTTCTGCCTTGTCGATCATTTCCTTACATTCTCCAACCCATTTCTCGACATAAGGCTTAATCACATCCTGAGACATCTGCCTCTCGTCTTCATATTCCGGATAATCGATGTTCACTTCGATCATTGCAATGACATCTTTCATTTCCGCCATCAGCGGCATGATCAGTCTTTCTACCGATCCGTTGATACCTCTGATCGCCGATCTTGCCTGCAGCATGCTTTCAGCCTTGATCAGATCATTGATCGAATCCGCTTCACTTAAGTCTATCCTTCCATTCAGATAAGCCCGTCTGGTAAACTCTCCCGGTTCCGCCAGTCTGCAGCCATTTTCTAATAAGATGTTCAGGATCATCCTGGTCACATAAACACCGCCGTGGCAGTTGATCTCCACCATGTCTTCTCTGGTGTAGGACTTTCCTTTCTCAAAAAAAGAAACCAGTACTTCATCGATGATCTGTCCCTTGTCTCTGATATGCGTATAAACGATCGTATTCGGACGGATCTCCTTGACATCGGATATCTTCCGGATCACCTCAAAAGCGTCCTCTCCAGACATCCTGACAATCGAGATCGCACCGTCCTTTACGGCTGTCGATATTGCACAGATCGTATCATTCAGCATACATCCATTTTAATATAATTTAGTACTGAATGCGAAAAACAATCATAAACAGGACACCGGTACTTGAAAAAAGCACCGGATACATTTTAAAATGATAGTAGGAATATATCATTTAAACATAATATAGGAGGAAAACTATGGGAAAGTATCTTATTGAGATCAATGACAAGGGAAGTTATTATTTTAACCTTCTGGCCGGAAACAGTGAACCGATCCTTCATTCACAGATGTACAAGGCAAGAAAAGGCGCTTTAAAAGGCATTGCCTCCATCACTAGAAATGCGGATATCGCTCCTGTTGAAGACCAGACTGTTGAAAAATTCGTAAAGGAAAGAAATCCTAAATTCCAGCTCTTCCAGGGCAAGGATGAGAAATTCTACTTCAGACTTGTCGCAGGTAACGGACAGGTAGTCGGTCGTTCAGAAGGCTACAACACAAAGGCAGCCGCAAAGAACGGCATCGAATCTGTCAAGAAGAATTCTGTTTCGCCTGTAGAAACAAAGAAATAATAAAAGATAATCATTCATCATGAAAAAGAACTGTTTCCCAACAGTTCTTTTTTTGTGTCGTTTCGTGATACTGCTTTTTCAATCGACTGACAGATTATATTTCTTAACTAGATAATGCGCCAGGCCTTCTTCTTTACAGCTTAAATCGGTAATCTCATCGGAGCACTCTTTTGTATCATCAGCCCCGTCTTTCAGACAGATTCCGGTTCCGGCTGCCTTAAGCATGCCGTTATCGTTAGAATTGTCCCCACAGGCCACGACTTCTTTCAGATCGATGTCGTGCAGTTCACAGTATTTCTGTAAGCTGACAGCTTTGTCTACATGCGGATCTGCAAATTCCAGTAGTGTTGTCTGCGTTTTAAAACACTTGTATTCATCCGTATCGCTTATTCTGGAACGTACCTTCTCCAGTTCTTCAGGCGTCTTAAACCGGAACATGATTTTCGCGTTGTCGACCTCCCAGAGTTCTTCGGGACTTTTACAGAGTTTAACGGTAATCAGACCCTTCTCAATATGCCCCTTCATTTTTTCATCACAGATGATTGCCAGTTCGACTTCATCACGATAAATGAACGAATTTAATGCATCTGGGCCAACCATATCGTAGGCTTTCTTGATAATTTCCTTTTTCAACAGATTAGACAGATAAGTATTATTGTCCGTACAGTCATACAGCTCTACTCCGTTCAGTCCAATCAAAAGATCAACGTCAAAACCCAAGTCCCATTTCTGAACCACATGTTTAATCTGAAAACACGGCCTTCCGGACGCAATCCCAAAGAGAACACCTGCATCATGGAGCTTCTTCAGAACCTTTCTGGTATAATCCGGAAAATCTTCGTTTGCTTCAACCAGAGTCCCGTCAATATCGGCAATCAAAAGTCTAGGAAGTATCATTCTAAAAAATCTCTGAGTTATTGGCTCAGAGATTAGTCTTTCTTGAATCTTGGCAGATACTCTTTATGAGCCTCGTACAGTTCTTTAAACAGTTCTATCGCCAGCGTTTCATCCTGAACAAGCGGATTGATGGTCATTGCATAGATTGCCGTTCCTATATCACCGGTGATCGCGGCTTTTGCGGTCATTCTTTCAAAGGACTTGATCTGTCTGCATAAGCCTTCAACCTGTATCGGCAGTCTTCCTACCGTAAGCGGTCTAGGTCCTTCCTTTGTTATGACGGCGCTGATTTCAACTACTTCGTCATCGGCAAACGATGAACAGGCTCCTCTGTTAAGCGTATTTACGACCTGGATGTCACCCTTGTCGTTGTAAATGGAATTGATCAGATTACAGGCGGCATCTGAATACAGCGCTCCGCCTCTAAGCTCAAGCTCTTTCGGCTTTTCGCACAGATTCGGATCCTTGTATTTCTCAAACAGATCATGCTCAACTTTCTTAACGACCTGGGCACGGCATTTTCCATTCTTCGCATCTTCGATTGCTCCCGCCAGCATTTCGTCCTTGCAGAAATAATACCTTAAGTAAGGGCTAGGAATACATCTGAACTCGCGGATAAATTCAGGCGTATAAGGCATTGCCTCATATCTATCTTCATATGCTTTCCCGGTATTGTATTGTGCCCATGCTTCAATTACCTCATCGGTAATATCCTTACCTTCATAATATACTTTTAATCCGAACACCATATGATTCAGACCGGCAAAATCAATTCTCATCTTATCGTAATCAAGATTCATCAATCTCGAGATACGTCTGGTAATCGTAAGCGGTGAATTGCACAGACCGATAAACTTCTTCCACCCGGTATATCTTAGAATTGCTTCGGCATTCAGCCCGGCAGGATTCGTGAAACTGATGATCCAGGCATCCGGACAAAGCTCTTCACAATCCTTAATGATATCCAGCAGCACAGGTATTGTTCTTAAAGCTTTAAACATGCCACCTGGACCGTTAGTCTCCTGACCGATCACGCCATGTTTAGCAGGAATCAGTTCATCCTTCTCTCTCGCATCCAGCTGTCCGACTCTAAACTGGGTCGTTACAAAATCCGCATCCTTTAACGCTTCTCTTCTGTCTAATGTCGTATGTATCTCAATATCTACATTGGCTTTTTCAACCATTCTTTTTGCTAATTCAGCAACAATCTCAAGTTTTTGTCTGCCTGCTTCAATATCGACAAGCCAGAGTTCTTTCACAGGCAAAGTATCATGTCTCTTAATGAAACCTTCAATCAATTCCGGAGTATAGGAGCTTCCTCCGCCTATCGTTACGATCTTAATTCTTTTTGACATTGTTTTCTTTTATCTCCTTATCAATTAACATAAAACCAAGTTTAAATAGAAAAGGATATACCACGTAATTCATCATGAAAAAAAGCACAACCATGTATATGACACCGGGAAGCCATTTCAGTATGCAGTAGTAGATGAATGTCAGAAACAGTATTATTTTAAACATGACATCAACATACTGTAAGGACATGTAAGGGAATATCCCTTTAATACTGTACTTCCGATGACAGTTTTTGCATTCCAAAGATGACAGAAATAGCGAATGAAATCCTTTAAAACAGAGTTTGTAATCATCCTTTTTGCATTTACATGGTTGTGCTTTTAGCCTCATAATATACCTCTAATTATTTCTTTGATTCAAAAACAGATATCAGTTTTCTTGTATACATTATAGAATTTGCTGCATTCATGCAGATGTCCATTGCATGGATCAACAGGATCGACGTATGTACGTCTTCATTGTTTGCTTCTGCAGACATCAGCTGGAACTGGTAAGAATGTGCAGTCGTCAGCTGTTTGTCTGCCTGATCCAGCAGTTCGTAGGTTTTGTTTAAATCACCTTCTGCATATGCATCAAGTGCATCGTAGACCAGTGCGTTAGCGTCCCCTGCATATGACACCAGCAAGGTCATAACCTGTTCGTAATCCGTTGTTTCAGGCATATTACAGTACGGCTTCACCTTCGCCTGATTCTTCTTTTACTTTCTCGTTGTCGTACATCTTCAGGAACGGATAGTAGATCAGACAGTTGATAACCGTAAGGATCATCCACCAGATTGTATTTCTGATGTCACCGCCGGCTGACAGATATGAACCGAATAGTCCAGGCAATGCCCAGTGCAGTGCCAGATACTGTCTACCGATGATGTTTGCTTTCATCAGGAAATAAGTTAAAGTCAGGTTGAATGGTCTAGTGAACAGGAACGGGATCATGAAGTAAGGATTCAGTACGAATGGAGTACCGAACCAGATCGGTTCTGTTACGCCGAAGATAGCCGGAACGACTGCAAGCTTGCCAACCTGTTTCAGGTGGGCGGACTTACATAATACAATCATCATGATACATACTGCCCACATGGATACGCTGGAATCCTGATAGAATGCAGCGAGTGAAGGCGTGATGATGTTCGGGATAGGCTGACCCGCAGCTACCGCAGCAGCGTTTGCTTCACAGTTGGCAAGAGCGAACGGATAAAGAACACCGCCGTTGAAAGCGATGATACTGCCTCCGTGAATACCGGCAAACCACAGTACTTCAGTCAGGAAACCTTCAACGAGAGTTGAAAGCGGGCTGTCTGCCGCATAAGCAAGAGGTGAAATCAGTTTGCCCATGATCAGCGGAATATCTACACCGGCAAGGATTCTTACTGCCCAGACGATGACAACGATGACGAATAAAGATACCAGCATCTCAAACGCAGCGGAAATGATTGGCGGAACAGCATCCGGCATCTTAATGACAATACCGCGTTTTTTGAAGAGTACCGACAGAATCGTTGTAACGGCTGCTGCCAGAATAGCCGTAAAGATACCCTGTGAGCCTAAATAAGTCATTGAAATGTATCCGTTCTCTAATGGATTTACCATGATCAAGAAGATACACAGAACGCTAATACCATGAACCAGCGGCTCCAAACCTGTAGCTGCACCTAATGCATAGCCCATAGCGAATGCCATATAAACGGCAATCAGGCCCATTGTCAAGGTATTAGGTATAGAAAGCATCCCTACATACGGATCAACGATCTTTGACCACGCTTCTGCAGGGAAGTAGCATACCAGCAAGAAAATACTACCGATTGCAACGACTGCAAATGTTGAAGTAAATGCGTCACGAATTGCCAGCAAATACTTGTTGGAAGCCATTTTGAATAGAGGCGGCATGACTTTATCTTGCAGCCAGTCCATTGCTTTATTCATCATTTTGTTTTTCCCCCTTTTTCTCACTCAGTTTTCTCATCTGATCTAAAACTTTCTTGGCATCGCCCAGACCGTAAGCGACGACGTCGATCGGTTCAACAGGAATGCCTAACGGTGCACACAGATCCTGCACTATCTTCAGATAGTTTCTAACCTGCGGTGCAACCAGAACAACATCAAAGCTGGAATAATCAAAAGTCGTAACGTTCTGTACCGATTCGCACTGTACGTATACATCTTCCGATTCTTCAGCAACTTTCTGAATCTTTGTAATCATGTTTTTGCTGGTTACAGCAAACTGACAAATTACTAAACCTCTCATCTAACCTCCTTATATTATTCAGGTATTTCAATCTGAGAGAACATCCTCTTGAAATTGCCGCTGTATACCATTTCCTTTTCTGCTTCATCATCCAGTGCCACTTCGACACAGGCCTTCATCGCATCAAAGTAGTTGAACGGTGTATCCGTTCCAAACAGTACCTGACCGAGAACACCCTTGTTCTTGGCGTCGTTGATGACACAGGCATTGATGTTTGAAATCTCGATGTAGCAGTTCTTGTTTTCCGTACATACTTCAATCGCATGACTGGTCATAAAGAACACGCCCGCATGTGCCATCAGGAAGTTGGCATTCGGATACTGCTTTGCCGCTTCGGCAAACTTGTATGGATGAACATAATTGTTGTCTCCGCAGTAGCAGATAACCGGCAAATGGTACTTGTTGGCTACTTCAAAGGTTTTTCCGGTAACAGAAAAATCATCAAGCGAGAACCCTCTGGTCGGCGTATCAAGTTTCAGACCTCTGATGCCTCCTTCCAGAACAAGTCTTTCAAACTCCTTGTCTTGGTCTGGATTTCTATGGTCCAGTACCGCAAACCCGATTAAACGGTCAGGGTATTTCCTGATGGATTCAATAATGTAGTCATTATTCGGATATTGAACATAAGGAAACACGACTGCCTGATTAATTCCCGAGGCATCCATCTTTGCAATAATTTCTTCTGCCGTCTGACCTTTACGTCCTTTACGACTGCCTATATGATTGTGAGCGTCAATTATATACATTCTAGATCCCCCTTTCCTTAATCAGGGCCCGCATATTGCCTCCCATTATCTTGTCTAATACGACAGGATCGTCGGTCGCCAGTCTCATCTTTGTTTCTTCTATCTTGAAATGATAGAACGGAACATCCGTAGCCATTAAGACTTTGTCCGGACAGGCTTTAACCGCACGCTTTACGGCACTTAATGATACCGTTGAAGTGTCCAGATAAATGTTGTCGTTTCTTAGACATACCTTGATTGCGTCATTGGACAGCCAGCAGCCTCCCATATGTGCCATCTGGAAAGTAACATTCGGCCATCTTCTGGCGGTTCTCTCAAACTGAAGCGGCGAACTGTTTGGTGCATCTGAAGTACAGTGAATAATGCAATGCAGGTGATATTCATCGCATACTTCCAGTAATGGATCCAGCAGATAGCCTCTATCCGCCGGGAAGGCATCGCTGACCGGATGAAGTTTAAGACCTTTGCAGCCTTTTTCCGTAATGTAGTAACGGAATCTCTCGACACAGTCGGGATGATAAGGATTGATGAACGCAAAAGGAATCAGACGGTCTTCATGACCTTTGATCTCTTCGAACATCTTATCGTTATCTTCTGGTTTCGACGTTGCCGGGAAAATGAACACTCTTTCGATCTCGCATTCATCCATTTCCTTTAAGATGCCATCCACACCCAAAATCTCATTATTTCGATTTTTAAGATGCACATGAGAATCCATATATTTCATAAAAAACCTCCTTTCGTAATCAGTAATATTGGATTTCAACACGCCTTCTATATACTTAAATTCTATCTTCTCTAGATTAGCAGTCTTGTTTCATCATTTGAAACATTTGTGTCATTGGCAGGGTATTTTAAAAAACATATATTAAAATAAACTTATAGATGGCATTATTTCTGAATCTACAAAAAGATAATTCTTCGACACCAATAGAAAGAACAATTATCGATTATATAATTAATTACCCGAACGATGTCGTTGAAATGTCCATGGAAGAGTTTGCAAGGAAGACTTATTCTTCTCGTTCTTCTATTGCGCGCTTCTGCAAGAAACACGGTTTCAAAGGATTTGCCGAACTGAAGATCCAGCTGGCTCTTGAGCTTAATCTTTATCTGTCCAATCTGGACTTAAGAGACAACGCTCTACCGTTTGACAAAAACGACGACAACAAAACCGTCATTGAAAAAATGACCGTAGCAAACATGTATTCTCTGCAGGAGACCATGAGGGCTAACCCTCCTTCCATGTTTGTTGCGGCAGCCAACATCATGTCAAGCGCTAACAGCGTTGTTTTCATGGGTGTACAGCATTCAGGCGTGATTTCCAACGACGCGCATATCAGATTCTCCAGAATCGGTATCAATTCAAAGTATTTCGTTACCGAAAACGAGATCATGACATATTCCTTTTATGCCGATCCGAGAGACGTTGTCGTCTTCTTGTGTTATTCCGGAGCAACGGCAATTATTCTGGATGCGGCTAAATACTGCAAGCAACGAAACGCTATCATCATCGGAATAACCAGAAATGAAAAGAGCGAACTGATGGATTATTGCGACATGTGTTTCTATGTCAACTCTTTAGATCATCCGAAGAACAATCTTTCCTTATCGAGTGAGATCGCTACTATAAGCATTATTGACGCCATCTTCTGTGTTCTGCTGAACAGCCAGAAAGAAGAAGGATACAAGCGTATCGTTCAGGTTGCGGATATCTACGAACGTCTGTACAAAAAAGAGAAATGAACAGCTATCTTATCATTATCAGACAGATCATTTTCATGTTTGTTCTAATGAGTGTTGGCTTTGTTCTCAGTAAACGAAAACTTATTACCAGTGAGGGAACAAGATCGCTGGCAAATATACTGATTTACTGTTCAACACCTGTTATTGTGATTACTTCATACATGGGTTCTTTCAGTATAGATAAAATGAAAAAGCTTTTAATCTGCTTCTGTCTTTCAGTCGCCGTTCACCTGCTTTTTATCTTTCTTGCTGAAGCAGTATTTCGCATTAAAAACCCGTTATTAAAAAACGCCTCCGTCATCCCTAACAGCGGATTCATGGGCGTACCATTGATCTCTTCTGTTCTAGGCGATGAAGCTGTTTTTTATCTGTCTTCCTTTATCGCCGTCAACCAGCTGGTAATATGGACTTACTGTATCTCAAACTTCGATCCGGAATACAAAGTCAGTTATAAAAAACTGTTCAGAACACCGATCTATTATTCTATCCTGATCGGTCTGTTTCTTTTTGTTACCGAAATCAGTCTACCGCCGATTATAAACCAGACACTTGCCGGTATCAAATCGCTCAATACACCGCTGTCTATGTTTGTTCTTGGTTCCTATATCTCACGAATCAGCTTTAAAAAAGTCTTTTCAGACATCAGACAGATCTATCCTTCCGTTGTATGCAGACTGCTGCTGTTCCCGTGTTTTGCTCTTCTGTTTCTAAGATTTCTACCGGATTCCATCAGCGATCTGAAAATGATTCTGATGATTTGTGCTTCTTCTCCAACTGCGTTTAATGTCGCTTTCTTTGCGGAAAAATATGGCGGAGACGTTCTCAGATCAACGGAGGCCGTCTGTTTGTCGACAATTCTCTGTGTTTTAAGTATTCCTTTGTTTTCCTATCTGATTACCCTTTAAGAGTTTTCCTTTTCGTTCAAAAAAGTACAGGATCATTCCTGTACTTTTTATTTTTCTCCTAAATTGAAGTCTACTCTTTCCAGCAGGTTCATCTGTTCATCCGGATGCTCCAGCAGTCTCTTGGACTGATTCAGGATCGCATCTTCAACCAGGTTTCTGGCCAGACGGCCGTTACCTGAATTCGGATCGCCCTTTGCCTGAATGATCGTGAAATAATCCTGAAGAGGTCTTAAGGCATCCTCGGCGATCACATAATCCTTGCTCTTGGCGATCGACTTCGCAATCAGCATCAGTTCTTCACCAGTATAATCGGAGAACTCGATGATGTTCGCAAATCTTGATTTCAGACCGGAGTTGGCTTCCAGGAATTCTTTCATTTCTTTCGTATATCCAGCCAGAATGACGATCAGATCGTCTCTGTGGTCTTCCATGGCTTTTACCAGCGTATCGATGGCTTCTAGACCGAAGGAGTCGTCCTTGCCTCTGTAGAGTGAATAGGCTTCATCGATAAACAGCACGCCGCCTAAGGCAGACTGAATCACCGACATTGTCAGCGGAGCAGTATGACCGACATACTTGCCGACCAGATCCGCTCTGGTAACTTCTACCAGCTGTCCCTGCTTCAGAATGCCGCAGGCCTTCATCATTCTTGATACCAGTCTGGCAATCGTCGTCTTGCCTGTACCAGGGTTGCCGGTAAAGATCATGTGCTTCGAGATCTCATTGGTCTTAAGACCCTTCTGTTTACGGATCTGATTGATCTTGATCAGATTTTCCAGTGAAAGCAGATAGTTCTTTACGAAGTCCAGTCCGACGATCTCATCGAGTTCTTTCTGAATCTCTTCTCTTTCTGCCTTGGCATCGTCTATAACATCCAGATCCAGCGTTACTTCATTGAAGGTAACCTTCACGCCGTCTTCGTAACGGATCTGAGCACTGTTGAGATCATCGTACTTCAGTGCGACATCCACCATCTCGTTGTAGATCTTCTGCACCATCGGCGAAATCGAATCCTTGCCGTCATTCGGTTCATAGATCGAACGCAGATATTCATGGATAGACCTGTCTGCCTTGAGATCGATCTCCAGCTGATTCTTGCAACGGCTTTCCAGAGATTCTACCAACTGATCGATAATGATGCTCAGTGCTTCTTCATCCAGCTTCTTGGTCTGGACCTTGTCGTCGATCTTGTCGATGAACGACTTGCCGAAGATATCCATGATCTTGGTCGGATTCTTTTCCGAAACAAATACCAGAATCTTATCGTTGCCGTTCAGGCGGTCGATAACATCGCCTGTCAGGGTGTTGGTCGCTTCAATGAGCTGATTGTTCTTTAATGTATAACGCTTGCTCAGGACACAGGTTCCTTCCAGAACCAGTTCCGACAGCATTCTGTTAAACACAGGAGAAGCTTCTTCGAACTTCTCTACCAGGACGATCGGATTCTTTCCGGTCAGTGCTACATAGATATCCTGCAGGAAGAGAACTTCCTGTGAGGTGGACTGATATCTGGACATATCCAGAACGTAGACCTCAGAGGATACGCTTAAACCATACTGCTTCAGCAGCTGGCCCATCTCAGTAACCATCTGATATCTGCCCGTACCGTTGCTTCCATAAAGAATGACACTGTTACGGATCTTCTTTGGATCAGAACCTACGACATAAGGTCTTCTGAAAGCCGTAGTGAAAGATTTGCAGGCCTCATCCTGACCGATGACCTTATCGGAAAGATCCTTGTAGATGTTGTCGAATACTTCCTTGGAAGCCTTGCCCAGGACGACCGTCTCCGGCGTATCGATGGAAATATTGAAATCCTTCTCGATGTCAGCCTTCAGCTTCTTCAGATCATCATCCGAATAATTGAACTTCTTTGTTAGTTCTTCGATATCCTTCTGATTCTGTGCCAGGATCTTGTTCAGTTCACTTTCCGTATCCTTTAGAATATCCATGGAATCATTGTAGATATTTGAAAAGCTTCTCTTCTTAGAGAAAAGCTCATCCATCATTTTTTCTTTTTCTTCGTGCTTGTTCATATTAGAGGTTCCTGTTTATTTCGCTGTTCAGCTTGGCCATCAGCAGTTCCTTAGAACGTTTTAAAGCCTTCAGTACATAGAATAAGCCATCATAGTAGCCCTTCTCATAAAGCTGAGAATGTGTGCCGTAACGGTTGATCTCGTCATTGACTCTGGCCTCTATGACATAGAGGTCCTTGGAATTATTGTAGGCATCCTTGTAGTATTTCTCCAGGGCATCGCGGTGTCCTTCAACATAGATGTTGACGTTGCTGACACCGTAGTAGACATGCTCAATGACGCCTCTGAAAGCTTCGAACCGGGTCTCAAAAGAACCGATCTGATCCGGAATACGCGGCTTGCTGACGGTTGCCGTTGTATTTGTATCGGAAGCATAGACCTTCTTCTTGACCGTATCGACTTCATCATTCTTAACGGAATCTAGATCAGAGAAAATGGCATCAATATCCATTGCCTTCTGCTTCTCTACTTCTTCAACAAGCTTAAACATATCAATGCTTTTATCTGCCATCACTTGTCCTCCTTAAACGGCGTAGAGCCGAAACCGTCCTGCTTCAGCAATGACTGCAGGGTATTGATATTGGCATTGAGATTCATGTAGTCGCTCTCGTGCATGGAGTTGTAGATCGTCTTCAATGCCTCGTTGATCAGCTTAATCGTCTTGACCAGCTGCGTCTCGCATTTCTTGAATTCCTCGCCCTTTATTGGAGAAGCGGAAAGGCGCTTGTAGTCTTCCAGAATGCCGGTCAGGATAGGCAGGTAGTATTCATACAGCTTGTTCAGCTTTGAATCGACCGTACCGTCTTCTCTGTCGACGATATCGATCTGTTTTAGAAGGTCGCAGGTCTGATACAGGCCGTTGGTTACTTCTTCATTAACCAGATCTCTATTCAAAGAGTTGATCTGATCGATGTATTTATTGGCATCGGAGAAAGAATCCTTCTTGGTTTCCTTGACTTCTTCCTTCTTGTCTTCTTTCTTCTTTTTCTTCTCGTTCTGCTTTACCGACTTCTTGGTCAGCTGCGCCAGAGAACTGATGATCTTGTCATATGCGCCAGGATAGTAGGATTTGAACTCCTTCAGCTGACAGATCTTTTCGTCACGGTAGTTGACATAGAGATTATCTACCGTCGTATACACGCCGTTCTGCGTGCTGATGGAAACATCGTCAAACAGCACCAGAGAAACATTGTTTTCAAAATATTCCGCAAGGACCTTGTCGATCTGCGCGTTCCGGGCATTCTTCACATAGCTCGTAGACTTGTTGGTGTAAACGTTGGAACTCCTCCTGTTTGTCTGTCCCTCACCAAAAGCGTAGCTAAGGAATTTGGCTATCCCGTAAATAAACAATCCAGTAAATACTACAGGAATAATCAGACCGAAAATCAGCATGCCTCCGCTTTCAAAGAAAGCATCCAGAATAGACATGATAATGATAAATCCGAAAATTCCGATTCCGCCTCTTCTTCTTCTCATAACAAAATATATTATATCATTATATGATTACTAAACGAGTGCTAAATTATTCTATAATTCACATTGTTTTCACGATTTTTTATATAATAGATTTATAAGGAGGTATATCATATGCAGAAATTTGATGATACTGTAAAAGAGATGGAATCTCAGGTCAAGGAACTTGAGGACGATCTGGCTGAAAAAGTTGAAAAGCTGGACGAAGAAGGTAAGGAAAAGGCAAAGGCTCTCGTTGAAAAGACGGAAGAAGCCATCAGGTCTTCAATAGAAAAAGTTAAGGGAATTATCAACGATGTTCAGGAAGATGAAAAACTGGATGAATTCCTTGATAAGGTAAAGGCAAAATCTATGGAAGCTGTCGATTTTACCAAGGGCAAGATCGCTGAACTGACCAAGAAGCCGGAAGATAAGAAGACGCTGGAAGATCTCGGCAACGACATCATGGCTGAATTCGACAAGATCAAGGAATCCGATGCTTTCAAGAAGACTGCCGATTTCCTGAGCGATATCGGCACGAAGGTCAACGAATTCTTCGAGAAACCGGAAGTAAAGTCCGCCATCAACAAGGCTAAGACGACAACTGTCAGCATTGCTGAAAAGGGCGTAGAAAACCTGAAGAAAGCCTTAAAGACAGAAGAGATCTTAAACGAGGAAGAACCTGTCAAGGTTGAAGAAGAAAAACCTGAAGAGTAACTGAATTCCAACTCAAAACAAAACCCGGATGATTCCGGGTTTTTATTTTATCCGTGTGAGCTTGCCGTCCTTCAGTAGCACTCTCTGGTCGGACATGGCCGATACGGTATCGGAGTGGGTAACGACGATGATCGTCTTGCCGTAGTCGTGTGCCAGTTCCTTAAAGATATTGATGATCTCCTTCTCGGTTGCCGTATCAAGGTTGCCGGTAGGCTCATCCGCGAAAATCAGATCGACATTGGATGCCAGCGATCTGGCAATCGCGACTCTCTGCTGTTCTCCGCCGGAGAGCTGATTGACCATACGGTCCGCCTTGGATCTGACGATACCGAATCTTTCCAGCAGGTTGTAGGCGACGTTCTTTCTGTCCTTTGGTATTTCGTTGTCTGTTTCCGACATCGCCAGCAGAACGTTTTCTACGGCCGTCAGATAAGAGATCAGATTGAACTGCTGGAAGACGATGGAAATCGCGTTCCTTCTGAACTTGTGCAGACCGATCTCATCGATATCCTTGCCGTTGAAGTAGATCTTTCCGCTCTTGGCGGTATCAAGTCCCGCAACCAAAGACAATAATGTCGTCTTTCCTGAACCGGAAGGACCAAGAATGGTATAGAACTTCCCTGCTTCAAAGGAGAAGCTCAGATCCTTCAGGATCTGCCTCTCATATCCGCCATCGATATAGGAATAATTGATGTTTTCTAATCTAAGTATTTCTGCCATATGATCCTCCTAGTTCTGATTCATCAGGATCTTCTTCGGATTGTAACGCATGATCATGAAGGATGGAATGATGACGGAAATCAGGACGATTCCCAAACCAAGCACATAGATCTCGCCGATAATCAAAGGAGAGATCTTTACTTCATATTCCGCGACCAGATCATCCAGAGAGATGTCTGTCGTATAGTCGGTATTCCACGGATCAAAACCGTTGCTGTAGTAGTAATACTCTTCTTCCTGTGATACTTCACTGGAAGCGATCTGGTATTCCAGAACCGTATTGCCTATCCTCTTGGCAATCAGACTTCCGGAAACAACGGACAATGTGAATCCAAGTATTGCGACGATTGCCAGCTCGACAAAGAACTGACCGATCACCTTCAGCTTGGAAGCGCCTATGGATAGAAGTACGCCAATCTCGTATTCTCTGGTCTTCAGGGTCAACGCCGTTACCAGAGTAATGATGACGATCGCATTGATCACCACCAGCCAGACGATGAAGTTCGCATACATGCTTAAAGTATCCAGAGGTTTAGACAGCCGGTTGAATTCTTCGTTGTTTGCGGAGAGCGTAGCGAACTGACTGATGGATCCCTGGTAGTCCTTCACGAATTCATCAACATCCAGCGGATCGCTAAGAAGCAGTGTGACATCGTTGATGTACATCTGGGATGCCATGTTTTCTTCGCTTGGTCTGTTGGCTGGATCACTGTAATACTCACCCTTGTCATCTTCCCCGTACATTTCCGCATAGTAGTCGAACTGCTTCTGCTGCATCGGCAGCTGAGCCATGTAGATAGTGGTGGATGGCATGAAGATCATGTTGTCAGGATTTTCGTACGGATAGCAGTAGTCGAAGTTCGGCGCATCCGGTGTAATCGGCTGACTGTGAGAGAAAATGCCGATGACTTCAAAACGGTTTTCCAGATCTTCATCCGTCATGCCGAACTGCTGCATGTATCCTGCCAGATAGTTGACAGCCAGGGTAATGGAATCTCCGACACTCACGCCGTTCAAGGCAGCCAGATTTTCCGAAATCAGACAGACCATAGAACCGTTGTCGATCTCCTGCTGGGTATAGAATCTGCCGTTTACGATCTGATATTCCCCGTCTTCGAATTCGATCATGTCCGGGAACATGTTGCTCTTGATCAGGAAATAAGGATTCCTGTAAGTCTCGCACATCTGTTCGTTGGTCACATCATCGTACCAGCACGACTGACCGTTGCTGGAATCGATGTCTTCTTCTGCCCTGTTGCCCAGATGAACGAAATCCAGGGAGTTCTGAGAGTCGGAATACCACATGTTGATATTGACCGTATTTGCCGTCTTGACTCTTTCATCTTCCAAAAAGGCAGCTACTTCTTCCAGTCTGATTCTCGGATAATTGTTGTAGAAGTCTTCCAGCTCATCCTCGTCTTCGATCGTGTCGGCATACTGCCAGATCTTGTTATAGTCCAGGCCGTAAGTAACGACTGCTCTCATCTTCTGTCTGGTCAGTATCTTGGCACTCTCGGAAGCCTTTGATACACCCAGGCCGATGATGACCAGGTTGCCGAT
Source organism: uncultured Solobacterium sp. (assembly GCA_964529805.1). Classification (GTDB taxonomy): domain Bacteria; phylum Bacillota_I; class Bacilli_A; order Erysipelotrichales; family Erysipelotrichaceae; genus Colivicinus. The sequence continues at coordinate 55,399 of CAZGZT010000005.1, forward strand.
CAGAAAGAACGTCAGGATCAGAAGGACGGTCTTAGACATCCTTCTGGTTACGTTTTTAAATGCTCTATTGATAAAGTTCATCTCTGTACCTGCTTTCTATCTTATGGACGGATCCCTGCTTCACCATTATCTGCAATCACTATATCAATAACTGTCTTTTGTGAAATATAAGTTCCCGCCTTCGGTCTCGCTCCGGTGTCGGTTCTTGTAATAGAAACGATATCTCCGTTATACAGACCTTCTTTACTTGCGTATGAAATCTGATAATTAACCTCGTTAAACTCACACAGTTCCCGAACTTGCTCTTCTGTTGATACATTGTCCCAAGAAACAGTATCTGTATCTTTTAACAGCAGATTCTTCCCATCAGATACTATGACATTTACTGTATCAGTATTATTGACTTTTCTAGTCATATCAATGATGCAATCCATAGGAATCGTATCATGCAGCTGATGCGTTACTTTCAGTTTCAAGTTGGCGCCGTTACGGTTCTTATCGGCAATCCATTCTTCCAGTTCACTAAGCTGAGCGTGTTCTCCGTGCTCTCTGATAAATTCCGAGATCTTCGGATCATCCAAAGAAATGGTAACACTCAAATAATCTCCCTGCGTAACAAGAGTCCCTGCCGGAATGCTCTGATAGATACATTCTCCTTTGTATTCTTCGTTGTATCTGTACTGTATATCCGAAAGAACAATGCCGTTCTTGCTGCACCATGCACTGATCTGGTTTTCTGTCCATTCATACATATTCGGCATGTATACAGCTTTCCCTAGCGATACAACAACATGAAGAGTATCGCCCTCGTTGATTGTTTTCCCTGATTCTATGGATTGAGATATGACATATCCCGCATCCACCTTATCTGAATAGGCTTCCGACTTGGTCAGCTCGATCTTCTTCGACTTCGCCCAGGCTTCAACCGTCTCAAACAGTTTCTTTTCAAAGTCCTCTACCGTCACTTTCCCGGCCGGAGCAGGACCCTTGGATACATTGATCTTCAGACTGCAGGCTCTGGTAAAACTGTCTTCATCACAGCCGCTAAAAGAATAACTGATGACTCCGTCCTCTTCCACGCTGTCGTTGTATGCGGTAACGACCTTCGTCTTGCTTAGCTTATTCTTGCTGATCCATTCCTGTACCTCTGATTTTGTCATACCGGATAAATCAGGAACCCTGATTGCTTCATCCGGATCAGGTCCAAGAGAAAGCACAAAGTTCATCTTCACATCCTTCTTAACCTTCTTGCCGGCAGCGACATTCTGGGAAAGAACCGTTCCTTCCTCGGTATCGAAATCATAGACTTCATCAAAGACGATGCCTGAAGCCTCGATGCCCTGCTGTCTGACCCAGGCCGCAACATCGGACTTGTTCTTACCGACAAAGTCCGGAACAGCAATCTTCGGTGCCAAAAAGAGGAAATACAGGAGAACGGCAATGACTAAAAGAAGCGCTAAGGCTATGCCTAGCAGCAAAGGATTGACTTTCTTCTTTTCTTTTACAACAGGTATTCTTTCTTCTTCTTTAAAGCTTTCAGGTTTATTACTGTCAGAGAACTGACTTAGAAAATCTTTATCTGCCATACGTATCCTCCTGCTTAATCTATTTCATTTTAACTTAAATATATGATTATTCAATAATCTACTCACAGAATTGCGATAATCGGTCACATTCTTAAGAATTTCTTTAGAAATAAAGGAAAAGAGAAAAAAGCTCCTCCCTTTATGATTCTTTTGCTGACTTTAATCAGATCGTATCAGTCTTCAATATATGCCACGACTGTCGCAAGCCTTTTAGCCGCATCTTTTAAAGAACTGACATCGGCCTGCTCATCCAAAGTATGGATGTACAGTCCATGTACACCCAGTGAATCAACGGTCGTTATTCCTTTCTGATTCATCCTGGAAGCATCAGAACCGCCGTGAGACCATGTCGCTTCGATCTGCGGCATATCCAGTTTACTGTATATTTCATTCATTTTTCCCAGAAGTTCAAAGCTTTCCTCGCGCTTCTCCATGTTCGGGAAACCGCCTTTCAGTTCATACTCGCATCTTGTTCCCTCAACCTTAGGATTCTCGCACATTTCATTGATCTGTTTCATGACGGACTCGTATTCCTGAGAAGTCATATAACTCATATCAAAAGCAAATTCACAGTAATCCGGTACGTTCATTTCCGTATCCCCAAATTCTCCGGCTTTGATATATCCCACATTGCAGCATAATCCTTCAGGCTGTTTATGCTTTTCAAGTTCCCAGATCATGGAACAGGCCTGCGCCAGTGCGCTATGTCCCAGGAAGCTTCTTTTCGAAACATAAGTCTTGCCGTATACTTTAACCAGCATCGTAAAAGAACCTTTTCTCCACAATACTGCCTGGCCGTATCTGTACCACTCCAGATTAAAGAAACAAAGACAGCCCTTTGCCTGTTCATACATATAATCGATCGACTTTAATCCCGTGGCGATTGAACTGTTCTCTTCATCACACTGCATGATCAGTTTTACCGGCCGGTCTTTGAAACCGCACTCCGCAAGAACAGCCATCGTATACATTGCCGCTGCAAGACCACCCTTGTCGTCTGTTACTCCCGGTCCATATATCGTGTCGCCTTCGATCCTTGTCCGCGGCGAAGAGAAAGTGCCCTGTTTAAAAACCGTATCCATGTGGGCAGAAAGGCAGATCGGTTTTTTCTTTGCTTCAGGATTCAAGGTAATCGTGCATGTATCCCCCGCAACTTCGAAACGATGTCTGTCCACCTGCATTCCGTAATGCGAAGCTTTTTCAATAATCAGATCGGCTACGGCATCAACGCCTTCCTTGTGGTATGTAGGCGATTCAATCTCGCACAGATCGCGCCAGAACTGGATATACTCCTGTTCCTTTTCCTCAATTCTGTTAAACAGGCTTTTTGCTTCAAGCATTTTCGTTTCCCTTCTTTCTAACCGTTCTGCATGCCATCAAAAACAGCATCCGGTGTTGTTTTCTTAATCATCTACAATATTATTATACTTTTAGGAGTTCATCTACGCTTATGCCCGGCAGCAAAGGATCGACTTTCTTCTTCTTTAAAACCATCAGGTTTATTGATGTCAGAGAACCGACTTATAAAACCTTTGTCTAATCTGGCATATTCTCCTGTCTGATTTATGCTTTTTTCTTAAATATATGGTTTTATGATCTATTCGCCGATTTACAGTATCCAATCATATTTCTAAGAAATAATTAAACCTTCCAAGAGCCTTTACAATTACTTGCTTAACAGAATACCATTCCAGAACAGATAAACGAATTCCTGACTATCCTGGTCATAATCGTAATTGATATATTCAAAAATGATCTTGCTGCCATCGGACAGTTCATATCCGAGCGGTTCATGATAGTACTGCTCGTTATGAGCCTCGTCAAGGCTCAATAGGAAAGCGGTCAGATCATCTTCATAAAGAGCTGTTTCTTCATGCGACAGCACACGCAACGACTTGTATTCGCTGATATCCAGATCCATGTCATACAGATCATTGCTGTAAGAGAACGATTTCAGATCCTCTTTATCATAGCTGTAGTCATTGAAAGACTTGGCGATTTTCGATTCGGCAAAAGTTTCATAGAAAGCGCTCTTTTTCCCGTCGCTCCATTTCAGGTATTCATAGGCGGATTTTGCGTCTTCCAGATATTCAGCTTCCATTTCGACACTGTCATCCAGTTTTCCATTGACAAGCGCTCCGCCTTTCTTCAATGTGTTCATCAACCTGCTCTCCTGAGCGCGGTTAGGAACATCGTAAATATTCAGCGGGGTGCAGGTGAATATCACCGCAAGAGCAGGAATCAGCAGGAAGCAATAGAAAACAGGGAGCTTAAGGATGTTCGAAAGCATGAAAGCTACTGCTATGCCGATAAAGATCAGCGACACGAATCTTGCGGTTGTCAGACCATAGGCGTTCAGCCTGATCACGATGGCGAAGATCTGAATAGCCAGAACAGGAAGCAGCAGATAAGCTCCGTATTTCTTAAACAGAGCCTGATATCTGCCATCCGTTTCATCGATCGATAAATAGAAGAATACATAGAACAGCAAGGCAAAACTGCCGAACCAGTTCAGTTTTCCGATCGGCATCTTCCAGGTAATGATAATCTTAAGAATATAAAGATACAGAATACCGATCAGTACAAGATAGATGTAGAACAGTGACTTATGGATCATGGTTCTGTATAGATCCGGTACCTCAACTTCTTCATCAGGTCTAGGCACATAAGACAGAAACAGGGTAATGCCGAAAAGCGATGTTACCGTCAGAAAGAGGATTTCATAAAGCTTCCAGATGTCCTGGAAACCGAAGATCAGAAAATGAAAAGCAGCGATACAGACGGCAAATCCCGCAAGGATCACGCCAGCGAAGACCTGAACGATGAACAGCGACTTCACAAGATGGCTGAATAGCTTTCTGTTTTCTCTGTTTTTATAAAGGATAAAGCAGATCAAAGAAACAATAGCGATTGCCAGAGCGAAAACAGCCGTATATGCGTAATCGTTCTGATAGGTCTTTAGAATCCAGAATACCAGAACCGAGATAAGCAGGCTCGCTGCAGGGCTGATCATTCTTATTCTATATAGCCCGTATTCATAAGCAAGTTCCAACAGGAAACAAAGCAAACCGCCAAAAACCAGAGCAGCCATCGCTTCAGATCCATCTTTCTCGCAGATGATCAGATAGGATCCTGTAAGCGTAATGAGACACAGATATATAAAACTGAATGGAAAACGTCTGATACAGTCTTCCAGTCTTCCAAGCGCATTTTTTATTCGATTAAACAAATCTTTCATAAATACCTCCTAACTGGTTTTATCCAGAACAACAATTGAACAGTCCAAAACAACACAGATAATCATCTGAAAGAAACGGATCAATATGAAAACAGATTGTTCGGATTATCTTAGACAGACTCTTGTTTTGTCTATCTTAACTGTTCTTGTTTTTAAATACAAATAGTTTCGAAATGAAGTAGTTCAGGATCGCCGTTACCGGAATCAGAATTGCCTTAACGATCTTTAGATTCATGTGCAGCAGATCGACAAAAACAAATACAGATGCCGTTTCAACGCCCAAAGTAAAGATTCTGGCGGAAGCAAACTTGATCAGCTCGTTGATGAAACTGTTGTCGGTACGGTCAAAATACAGATATCTGAACAGAACAAACGAGATCAGCGTGGAAAGGATCCATGCCGTGATATTCGCAACCGTTCCAGACAGAAGCAGCTTGTCAGCAAGAATGATGGTAAATACATAATTGCATACCGTGGATACAAAGCCCAGGAAACAGTAGATCCAGAAAGCTCTCTTCCATTCATACAAAGGTTTTAAAATCCTGATAACAGGCAATGATACGATCCAGTCAAAGATCGCAAACTGCGGTTTTGTTTCACTTACAGCAGTGTTATTCTTTTCTTCCATTACATTAATTCCTTTATCTTATATGCCAGACCGTCAACGGTTTTTAGAGGCAGAGAACATAAACCTACCCTGATGCCTCTGTTCACCTTGATGGTGTAGATATGGTGATCGATCAGTTTCTGATGGAACGCATCACGCACTTCGTTGTTTTCCATTTCCATCGTTACAAAGAAACCGTCCGAAAACCGATATAATTTTAACCCACATTCTTCCGCTTGTCTAATAAACAGGTCGGTTCTTTTTTTCAGCATTCCCTTCGCCTGAGCGAGTTCATCCTGATATTCCTCATAGTGATTGTTTAATACTTCGGTGATATTCAGCATTGCTGCATTGCTTAGATTGGACCAGGTAGCTCTGGCCAGACGACTGGAAAGGTTGATAAAATGATCCAGATATTCAGGATCGTTGTGAATGGCAATCAGGGCTCCTATTCTTTGCCCATAGTAGGAGAAAGCCTTGGATGCGGAAGCCGCAATCAGCACAAGCAGGTCATCCGGAATATCGTTGAACAGCGTAAAGAATCCTTTTGGATCATTATGCGCATAGTCGATATAGGCGATATCACAAAGAAGTACCACTTCTTTCTTCAGACTGATCAGTTTCTCTTTGATCTGCTTCCATTCTTCCATAGAATAGGAATGACCCAGAGGATTCTCGCATGGACTGTTGACGATCAGGAAGACCTTGGATGGGAACATGTCCAGCTTGCTGAAGAGATCATTGAGATCGTAAATGTCATAAGTCATTGTTTTCAGATTCATCTCCGAAGCCATGACCTTGTAGTTGCCCCATGAGATCGCAGGATACAGGATCGTATCCCCTTCATCCAGACACATCCGCATGGCAGCGAAAATCGCTCCTGTTCCTCCCGGTGTCGCCATGGCTCTACGATGATTGCTTGCCTTGTCTTCCAGGACAAAACGGGTAATCGCTTCAATATAGGCATCGTTTCCTGCCGGAGAAGCGGCATAGGAAGCCCGCTGTATCGGGGTGATCTGTTTTTCCTGATCATATACGGATCTGTAGGTAAAGAGTTTTCCTTCTTCGTTATAGAGGCATCCTGCAGTAGCGTTGATCCCTTCCGGGTCAGCCTTGGCTGCCCTGACGACAGAAAAGATGTTGTCTACATATCTCTCGGTATTTTCATTCTCTTTTACAAACTTCATGGATATTCCTTTCTAACGGTACAGTTCTTTTAGATTGTTTGTACGTTTATTCCGTTTCAGTTCCTCATAGATCTGTTTCAGCTGCTGCTCGTAACGGTTCGGATTGAAGGAAGGAAACAGATCCACATCCTTCAGTTCGTCCGGCAGATACTGTATCTTATGGAAACAGTCATAGCGTTCATAGGAATACTGTTCATCCTTGGTTAAACCCACAGGAGTCAGTTTCAAATATTTAGGCATGTCGCTGGCCTTGGTTTCAGCGATGTTCTGTGCCTTGTGTATGGCGTCCATTGCCGTTCTTGACTTTGGCGAGAGACACAGGTCGATGATATGCGTGCCAAGCGGGATGATGGCTTCCGGGAAACCGACGTGTTCCGCAGCCTGGCAGGCATTGTAGGTCCTAGAGGCCAGTGCGGGATTGGCCAGTCCGATGTCTTCATAGGCGATTACCAGTAAGCGGCGGCTGATGGCTTCGATGTCTCCAGACTGTACCAGCAGGCTTAAATAGTATAATGCCGCATTCGGATCGGATCCTCTAATCGATTTCTGTAGGGCTGAAAGCAGATCGTAGTGTCCGTCATCCGAACCAAAAGAATGGTTGGATACATGACGGCAATTCTCCTGTACGGTTTCTTTTCTGATGATCTTGTCAGATGAAAGGATGGCGGATATCTCCAGGATGTTCAATGCCCAGCGGATGTCTCCGTTGACCGTATCGCAGATCAGCTGCAGAGCGTCTTCTTCGATCGTGTATTCGTTATTCAGACCCTTCTCAGATTCCAGAGCTTTTCTGATTCCTTCTTTGATATCTTCATCAGTCAAAGGCTTGAATTCAAACAGATGGCATCTGGAACGGATGGCAGGATTGATGGAATGATAAGGGTTGGCTGTCGTAGCGCCAATCAGAATAACAGATCCGTCTTCCACATGCGGAAGCAAGAGATCCTGTTTATCCTTGTTTAGACGGTGTACCTCGTCACAGATCATGATCAGCTGTCCGGTAAGCCTGGCTTCCGCAAAGATCTGATCCAGATCCTTCTTGTTTCCGGTAACGGCATTGAATTGTCTGTAAGGTTTATGCAGCTCGTTGGCGATGACTCTGGCCATGGTGGTCTTTCCCGTTCCCGGAGGTCCGAAAAAGATACAGGAAAAGATCGTCTGTTTTTCCAGACATCTTCTGATGATGCCGTTTTCTCCGACCAGATCTTTCTGTCCGAGAATATCATTAATCTTTTCAGGTCTAAGTCTATATGCCAGCGGTTCTTTCATTTTCTTCTTTTATAAATGGAATAGCCTTGGAGATGACATCTGTCACCATCTCCGCGTTCTCCATGTCTTCTTCTGTCAGAAAAGCCAGATCCTTTACCAGAATGTAGCGTAGCTTCCCGTTGATCGCTGCCTGGGCTCCGTTGTGAGAATCTTCAAAAACCAGTGCTTCATTTTTTGGAATACTAAAATGCTCTATCGGTTTCAGAAAGATCTCCGGATTCGGTTTTGTCTTTTCTACCATGTCCCCCGAGATCATGTAGTCGAAGTAATCCGCTATCCCGGCACCCTTCAGACATTTCTGCACAACCTCTCCTCTGGTCGATGTCGCAACCGCCTTCAAAATACCCTGTTCATTACAAAAATCCAGAAATTCCTTGACACCCGGACGTAACGGGATGTCTCCCTGATCGATAAAACGGTTGATCTTCTCCCAGCGTCTGCGCTGGTATTCATCATAAGGATAATCTTCGCCGTATTCCTTTAAAACCTTGTTACGGTACAATTCTCTGCTGCCACCCATGACAGTCGTTAAAAAATCCAGACTCAAGGGTCTGCCCATTTCAGCGGAAACTTCCTGTCCGAACTTCGCATACATCTGTCTCTCAGTATCCAGAAGCAGTCCGTCCATATCAAAAACACACAGTTTAATCATCTAACATTCATTATAATCTATTGGAAAAGAAAAAGAAGGTTTGAACCTTCTTTATAGCTTAGCGAATTCAATTGCGACTTTCGAAGCGACTCTTGCGTTGTTGTAGGCAAGCTGCAGATTGCTGGCGAAGGAAGTGCCTCCGGTCAGATCTTTAATCGTAGCCAGCAGGAACGGCGTTGTTGCCTTGCCTCTGACGCCCTTCTCTTTTGCCATTTCCAAAGCCTGGTCGATGGCCTTGTCGATATATGCGTGATCCAGAGAATACTCGTGCGGGATCGGATTGCCTAGGACAATACCGCCCTTCAGCCCAAGATCCCATTTCGTTTTCATGATTCTGGCTGCTTCTGCCGCATCCGCTACCTTGTAGTCGACGCCATAGCCGGAAGACTCGCAATAGAATGCCGGGAATTCACTGGTCTGATAGCCCAGTACAGGAACACCGTAGGTTTCCAGATATTCCAGAGTCAGTCCGATATCCAGAATAGACTTGCATCCTGCGGATACCACACAGACATTAGTGTGTGCAAATTCCTGCAGGTCTGCCGAAATATCCATGGTTTCCTGTGCGCCTCTATGCACGCCGCCGATGCCGCCTGTCGCGAAGACTCTGATTCCTGCCAGTTCCGCGATCAGCATTGTCGTAGCTACGGTCGTCGCAGCCGTCTGTCCGCTGACCAGATAAACCGCTACATCTCTTCTGGATGCCTTGGCAACGTTCTCTGCCTTGCACATAAGTTCCAGTTCATCGCTGTTAAGTCCAACCTTCAGCTTTCCGCCGATGATTGCCGTTGTCGCCGGGATGGCACCTTCGCCTCTGATGATCTCCTCTACTTTATGCGCAAACTCGACGTTCTCAGGATAAGGCATGCCATGAGAAAGAATCGTTGATTCCAGGGCAACGATCGGTTTGCCCTGAGCTAATGCTTCCTGAATTTCTGGGGTAATGGATAAATAGTCTCTGTAGTTCATTTTTTCTTCTCCTTTAATATTCTATCCAGCAGTTCTACTGACATTTCATTGCTGATTGTTTTTTCGCTTCTGATGGCCGCAATTCCGGCAGCCATTCCATAGTCCAACGTTTTCTCGATATCCAGAGAGTTCACATCGCCATAGATGATGGCTGCCATCAGGGCATCTCCCGCTCCGGAAGCATTGACCATGTGTTTTTCTTCCGGAAGTTTTTTGCGTATCTTCTTCTCCTGATCGGCATACAGGATACCCTGTGAACCCAGCGATACAACAATACGCTTTGTTCCCTGCTCCAGCAGTCTGTCTACCGCTTTGTTCAGATCCCTGTCATCCTTGATCTTAACGCCGCTCAGATTTTCCAGTTCACCCCTGTTCGGCTTGATCATATCGAAATACGGTACATATTCCCGCATTTTCAGGGCATAGTTGTCCGAGATCGGATCGATATATAACGGCGTGTGACCCTTACAGATGCTGATCAGTTCCTTGATCACATCATCAGACAGCGATGGATCCATGACGACCAGTCTGGCGTTTCTTATGGTTTTTTCCTTGCTGCGCAGGTAGGCAGGCGTAATATTCTCCAGGATAGACATGTCGCAGATTGCCATGTACATGTCGTTGTTTTCATCCTGTATCTGCATGAATATCCCCGATGTCGCTCCGTTTACCAGAAGGGAATCATGGATATCGATGCCGTTTCTCCTGCAGTCTGCCGTAATCATCATTCCATACGCATCGTCGCTATAGGCAGTGATCAGGTCGGCCTTCCCTCCCAGTTTTACGTAGTTGCAGATGATGTTATGCATCACTCCGCCAACACCGGAAACGATATCCGCAGGATGATCGTAATGCGCTCTGATCGGGATCCTCGATCTTCCGTATACGTCAACATTGCATGCGCCGATACCGACAATATAGTCCTCTTCCTTCAGAATATATCCCTTTCCCGAAATATAGCCCTGATTCTGCAAGGAAGAAATATGCACCGCAACCGTGCTTCTGGAAATATTCAAAAGCCTTGCTATCTCGCTTTGCTCAATTAGAGGATTCTCTCTTAGGATTTCCAGTATTTCTTTCTCTTTCTTGGTCATAAATGTATTTAGTTATATAAGCACATGTTTATTATAATCCAGAATGCTCTACGAGTAAATACGATATTACTATAACTTTAAAAAAAGATAGAACAAAAAAATGAAGCCCTGCGGCTTCATTTTATCTATTTCTTTTTACCCTGGTTGGCAACGGCTTCCATTGCCGCCTTCAGCGCTTCCTGGTCACCCAGATAGTAATGACCCTTCACGTTGAAGTCCTCATCGAATTCATAAACGAGAGGAACGCCAGTCGGAATATTCAAAGCGATAATCTCTTCATCAGACATGTTGTCAAGATACTTGACAAGCGCTCTTAAAGAGTTGCCGTGTGCGGCAACGATGACTCTCTTGCCTTCCTTCATAGCCGGAAGAATGACTTCGTTGTAGTAAGGAACAACTCTTTCAACTGTCGTTTCCAGAGACTCATTCAAAGGCATCAGAGCAGGATCTTCATTACGGTATACATCCTGGTTCACAGGAGCTCTCTCATCGTCTGGCTCCAGTGCAGGAGGCTTAACGTCATAGGAACGTCTCCAGAGTTTTACCTGATCCTCGCCGTATTTCTCGGCAGTCTCGGATTTATTCAGACCCTGCAGTGCGCCATAGTGACGCTCATTCAGTTTCCAGGTCTTATAGACAGGAAGCCAATTGCGGTCCATTTCATCCAGAATATGGTTCAGCGTATGGATCGCTCTTTTCAGATATGAAGTGTAGCAGACATCGAAGTCATAGCCTTCTTCTTTCAAAAGTTTACCGGCCTGCATCGCTTCCGCATGACCCTTCTCGCTCAAATCAACATCCGTCCATCCGGTGAACAGATTCAGCTTGTTCCATTCGCTCTCGCCATGTCTTACCAGTACAAGTTTCATGTTTTTCTCCTTTATGCTTTACACCATTATTCTACAATAATTTCCTTGTGTTTCGGTATAATAATCATATGAAAACAAATCGTAAGATCGCGCTTCTTTCTTTAGGGATCGCGCTGTATGCCGTATTGTCGGCCTTTGTCATTATTCCAATCGTCAACCGGATCAAGCTGGATCTGGGTTATGTCGTATTCGGTCTGTATCTGAACAAGTTCGGTATAGCGGCCACACCGGTCGGTGTGATCGGCTGCATCATCGGGAATCTGCTGAAAGGCGGATCCTTCCCTGTCGCCTGGGCGATCGGTCAGCTGTTCATCGCGTTGACTTTAGGATATCTTTTACCTAAAACAAAGAATCTTTATCTGAAGTTTTTTTACGGTATCGTGATGACTTTCATCGGTATTGCGCTGATTAAAACCGTTCTGGAAGTGGCCCTGTTCCAGCTTCCTCTATATGCCAAGTTCTTAAGCAATTCGGTTGCTTTTGTTGCGGATGTCATTCCGCTGCTGATCGGCATTGTTCTGAGCGATAAAGTCAAAATACGTATTTAGGAGTTTTACATGAATAAGAAGGATCTGTTCAGAATCATAACGATTGTAGCTTTCATCGCTTTTCTGGTTATGCTGACTGTTTGTTCTTATCAGGCAGTCAAACAGCTTTCGGAGTGTTATGAGTTTCTGAGAAACGGCGATATCGCCAAGGGTTTCATCGGAACCGTCTATTATGATGACCATCTCTACGCTTCCATTGGAATGGGTCTGGAAGTTTTACCGAATGAATCGGGAGCAAAGCAGAGGCTGACCGAATTCCTGCATACTTCTCTTCTTTCCATCGATAGAAGGATCTTTTCCTGCGGACTGGTCTATACCATGTTTGGGATATCGCTTCTTCTTTACAATCTTTTCTCGGAAAGGGAAGAAAACAGAAAGAAGCAGATCTTCAAAACAATTGCATTGGTATTTGGTACATATGCATTCTTTATCGGAATGATCAACGTACTTTGCGCACTGTTCCATCTGCCGTTCTACTTCCCTGGTTTCAAGGATCTCTTTTCGGTCTTTACCGGACTGGTCTGTATCGTTGCGGGATGCTGCGCCTTTGGAATACTGCTTAGGATTTTCCGTTTCAAGAAGATACTGGCCATCGTCATGGTTCCGGTTGTCCTGCTGCTGTTCTTGTTCAGTACTTCTTTTGAAGGACAGCTATACAGCCCTGACAAAATCGATTCCTTCGACTATGTTTATGAGATCGACAGCAGGATCCTGGATGAGAACTTTGAAGGAGAATGCTACTACGACTCGGATAATAATGTTATGGTTGTGGAAGGAAAGGAATATCCTCCTGAGCAGATTGATAATCCGGAACATCTGAGAAGTCTTTCCAGGATCGGTGCATTCTTGTTTGAAGCAGCAGATCCTTATTCCGGAAGTACACTCTATATGGCGCAGGAGATTTCCGAAATCGAAAGCAATCCTCTTCTTTCTCTGGGATATCTTCTGAAAGCGGCGTGCTGGATCGCATTATCAAAATTCATAAAATAAGCCTGTCTAAGACAGGCTTTTTAATACTTGTGTTGTAATACGGTCTTTTTTTATTCTTCCCAGCCGTATTTCTCGCAGATGTTATGCCAGGCTTCATCATCGATCAGTTCGTCCTTAAACAGCTTTCTGCGATCATCGTCGGTGATCTCTCTTTTAACCTTGCACGGATTCCCTGAAGCAATGACCCAGTCGGGAATATCGCGGGTAACGACACTGCCTGCACCGATTACCACATTGTTTCCTACATGGACTCCCGGAAGGATGACGGTATTCGCACCGATCCAGACATTGTCTCCGATCGTCACAGGTTTTCCATATTCATAGGAAGAATTTCTGGTATCCGGATGAATCGGATGTCCTGCCGTATAGATCCCGACATTCGGAGCGATCTGACAGTTGTCTCCGATCGTTACCGGTGCCGTATCAAGGATCGTACAGTTGTAGTTGGCATAGAAGTTCTTTCCGACATGGATGCGTTTCCCATAGTCACAGTAGAACGGGGGATTCACAAAGGCTCCTTCCTTGCAGTCAAGAAGTTCCGGCATCATGCTTTTAATCAGATCAAAATCCGAACGGTCGCAGAAGTTCAGCCTCTGCAAAATCTTCCGGCACTTCTTCTGTTCATCCATGACAGTGTTGTCGGAAACATAGGCTATTTCATTGTTCATTCTTTCCCAGTTGTTCATGAGTTTTCCTCCATGCTTTTTCTAATGCTTGAGATCAAGACAGACAAGCGTTTCTACCAGCGGGGTATTCGGAAACATGTCATAGCCTTGTATCTTTTTTATATGGTATTTCTCCTGCAGCCGGTTCAGATCCTTCCCCAGTGTCGCGGGATTGCAGGAAACATAGACAATCCTTTTAATCTTCGATCTTAATAAGGTCTCGATCAGATCCTGATCCAGTCCTGTTCTAGGAGGATCAACAACCAGCGCATCGGCACTTTCTTTTTCCAGCAGTTTTCTGATCGCCCTGGATGCATCACAACAAAGGAATCTCAGATTCTCACATCCGTTCCTTTTTGCGTTCTCTTCCGCATCCTTTACTGCTTCCTTTTCCAGTTCGATACCTATCACTTCCCTGGCTTTCTTACTTAAGTATAAAGAAATCGTTCCGATACCGCAGTAGGCTTCAATGACTCTGTTGCATCCGTCAGGAATCAGTTCTGCGACATCCTGGTAGATCCTTTCGGCCTGACTCTTATTCAGCTGGAAGAAAGCCTGCGGGCTTAAACTCAGGGAATAATCTTCCATCTTAACAGCGATCTTATCTTTTCCATATAACAGTTTGAGTTTCTCAGGCATCATCCGGATCGGATCCTTCTGGATGTTGATGCCCTGATAAATAGAAGAAAGATGCTGAATATGAGAGAGATCTTCTATAGTTTTTTGATCCAGAACATCGTTACCGGTAATAATGACGGCCTGATATTCTGTATCGAAACCTCTGACAATCAGCTGTCTGATTCCCTTCTTTTCAGATTGAGAATAGGCAGAATAATGATGCGCATTCAACACCTGCAGGATGGCCATTCTCATTCTTTCCACAGGTGCATCGTGGATTGGACACTGTTCGATTGGAATCGGATGATTACTGCCGGAACGGTACATCGCCGATACCAGTCTGTCGTCTTCTTCAATGACCGGAAGATTGCTGCGGTTGCGGTAGTACAGATAGTTCTCACTTGGGAGGATGTTACTGATCTCACTTGTATATCCGTCATACTTATGTAAAGCTTCTCGTAGAAGCTCTTTCTTGATCTCCAGCTGTTTTGTGTATTCCAGAGGCATCAGCGAACAGCCTCCGCATTCCTTCTGATACACACAGGCACAGGACACCCGGTCAGGACTCTTCTTCAGTATTCTTACCAGCTTTCCTTTATAATATCTTCCCTGATCCTCTAAAGAACACTCAACCGCTTCATCTGGAAAACAGCCGTCAATAAAGACCGGCTTACGCTTAAAGTAGGCGATTCCTTCTCCGTTGATTCCTGTTTTCTTCACTTTCAGCTTCATACCTATATCTTATCAAAAAAAGACTTCACCAAGGTGAAGTCCTATGTTTTATCTGTTATCGGAAATGCGGTTCAGGACGATGACCGACAGGGCAATCAGACCCAGAGCGGTAAACAGTCCCAGTTCCCCTTTCAGCAGATAAGGCAGATTGATGATAAAGTTAGCAGGTGTAAATTCCATATCGTGATCCTCCTACATAAAGAAACTCATGATCAGACCGCCGGCGATAACCGAAGCGATCTGTCCGGATACATTGACGCCCATAGAATGCATCAGCAGGAAATTCTGATTGTCCTCCTGCAGTCCCATCTTGTGGATGATTCTTCCTGACATCGGGAAAGCGGAAATACCGGCTGCGCCGATCATCGGATTGACCTTCTTCTTCAGGAAGAGATTCAGGAACTTGGCAAACAGTACACCGCCTGCCGTATCAAAGACAAAGGCAAACAGTCCCAGACCCAGAATCATCAGCGTATCGACCTGCAGGAAACGTTCTGCCTGCATCTGCGATGCAACGGTGATTCCCAGCATCAGCGTGATCATGTTGGCCATGGCACCCTGTGCAGTATCGGATAAACCATTGAGCACACCGCATTCTTTCAGGAGATTGCCGAACATCAGGAAACCTACCAGCGATACGGATGCCGGGGAAATCAGACCGGCAATCACGGTGATGATGATCGGGAAGAGTACTCTGGTCATCTTGGATACTGCTTTCGGCTCATAGTCCATGCGGATCAGTCTCTCTTTTCTACTCGTCAGCAGACGGATGACAGGAGGCTGAATGATTGGCACCAGAGCCATATAGGAATAGGCTGCGACCATGATCGGACCCAGATAGGACGAATGTAAGACCTGGGCGACAACGATGGCGGTAGGACCGTCGGCAGCACCGATGGTTGCGATGGATGCAGCATCGTTGGTTGGGAAAAACATGGATGCGATACAGAAGGTAAAGAAGATGCCGAACTGCGCGGCTGCACCGAAGATCATCAGTACAGGATTGGAAAGCAGCGGACCGAAATCGCACATTGCACCGATGCCGATAAACAGCAGCAGCGGGAACAGCTCATTGGCGATCCCTGCATTGTATAAGGCCGTCAGAGGTCCTTCCTGAAGAATACCGCTGACATACTGGTCAACTGCACCAGAAAACGGCAGGTTTACCAGAATGGCACCAAATCCGATCGGCAGCAGCAGTGAAGGTTCCATTTCCTTCACGATCGCCAGATAGATCAGGACGCCTCCAATCACCCACATCGTAACCTGCTGCCAGGTCAGGGCAAACAGATTCTCATATAGAAAACTCATATTCATCCTCCTTAAAGATGGAAACTGATCTCTGAAGATCTTATGTTTCTTCTTTGATCCTTACAGATCAATTCCAGTGTATAGTTGGGACTGATCCCAACAACATGGACAGCCTCCTGTTTATTATCGATCAGGGCATAGACGTCTTTCTCTTTCAGATAATCGTAATGACTGATCAATGGATAGAAGTCATGTCCATCGCATAGCTGATTCAGACCTTCTTCCAGAGCCTTACAGACCTTCTCTTCCAGCAGGTCAAGATCGATCTCTTTACCCATCAGCATTTTCATGGATACAGGATCATGCCGGTATTCTCCGGCATACTCATCCTGATTCACGTTCAGACCGATACCGACGATCAGACATTCCAGCTTATCGGTGCTGATACTTTCCAGCAGAATGCCGCAGATCTTGTCATCCTTTACATAGATGTCATTCGGCCACTTGATATTGAGATCCTTCAGACCATATCCTTCCAGGATCTTCAGGATCAGATAGGCCGATACACTTGAAATGGCCTCTGCCTGTTTCAGATACTTCTCATCCTTCAGCAGCAGCGAGAGATAGAGATTGCCTTCCCGGCTTTCCCAGGATCTTCCTCTTCTGCCTCTGCCCGCGCTTTGAGATTCCGCAGAAACAAAGGTCATATCCTCCAGTTTCTGATAGTTCTGCTTCAACCAGGTATTGGTTGAATCTAATTCCTTAAAATGGATTCTCTTCATTACTCCAGGATCATCAGTACATCTTTGTTTCTGACATCCGAACCCTTGCCGATGAGAATCTGTTTCACGATACCTTCATGAGCGGACTGGATCTCATTCTCCAGTTTCATCGCTTCAATGATGGCTACCGTCTGTCCCTTCCTGACACTGTCGCCCTGTTTCACGACAACATCCAGGATCTTTCCGGCAATCGGTGCCAGGATCTGTTTCTCTCCTTCTTCCGCTTTCGCCTTCACTTCTTCCTTGACAGATGCCGGTTCAGCTTTTCTTTCTATCTCATCGACAGCTTCTACTTCGACTTCATAGACCTTGCCATTTACTTTTACTTTATAAACCTTCATCTTATCCTACCTCTTTTACACTGATTACTCTGACATTGCGGTGTTCCTCATTACGGCATTCGATGGCCGCTACCAGCGCGGCTACCGTTTTGTTTTCATCGCTAAGATCCAGCGGTTGTGCTTCTTCCGTGACCTGTTCCGGTTTCTTCCTTTTCTTCAGTTTCAGGAAGACAAACAGGATTAGAAGATAAGCGATGATCGCGATGATGCCTGAACACTTATCCCATACTTCTTTCATATTCTTCTCCTAGATGTACATTTCGAATGAATCCGTTTCCGTTTCTTCCGTCTGATACTTCTTCTTCAGGAAATCCGCGGCAACCTGTTCAAACAGCGCCAGGGAGAGAACATCTTCATCGCTTCTGGCAATGTCCTTGTATTTCTTTTTCAGACCTTCGAATTCCGGTTTCAGCAGATCCGCAGGACGGCAGGTAATGACCTCGTCATCTCCGATGATCTTCTTCCTGACTTCCTCGTTGATTTCTGCCGGAGCCTTGCCGTACTTGCCATGCAAATAGTCTCTGACTTCTCTGGTACACATCTTGTAGCGTTCACCGTTCAGCACGTTCAGAACAGCCTGCGTACCGACCATCTGCGACATCGGCGTTACCAGAGGAGGATATCCCAGATCCTTTCTGACCTTAGGGATCTCAACCAGCACGTCTTCGTACCTGTCCATGGCACCCTGATCGGTGAGCTGCTTGATCATGTTCGACAGCATGCCTCCCGGAACCTGATAATTCAGGATATTCGGATTAGTCTGCAGGGATTTCGGACCCATCAGACCGTTCTGCGTATACTTGTTTACGATCCTGGTCATGATCGGTTCCGCTCTTTGCAGAACATGCATGTCAATGCCGGTATCGTACTCCGTTTCTTTCAGAGACATGACCAAAGCCTGGGTGGACGGCTGTGCCGTTCCGTTGGACAAAGGCGACAGCGATGTATCAACAATGTCTACGCCGGCTTTGATCGCCGCTTCATAGGTCATCTCCGAAACACCGGCCGTGCAATGGGAATGCAGTTCCAGCGGCAGATCTATTCTCTTTTTCAAAGCACTCACCAGCTGTATCGCATCCTTGGCCAGAAGCACGCCTGCCATGTCTTTGATGCAGAGCGAATCAGCGCCCATCTTCTTCGCTTCTTCCGCCAGCGACAGATAATAGTCGATCGTATGGACAGGGGAAGTCGTATAAGACAGAGCGATCTGACACTCTCCGCCGTATTTCTTCGTAGACTCGACTGCCTGTCTCAGATTACGCATGTCATTCAACGCATCGAACACTCTGATGATATCGATGCCGTTCTCTATTGATTTCCTGCAGAACATGTCTACGACATCATCCGAATAATGACGGTATCCCAGAATGTTCTGCCCTCTGAAAAGCATCTGCAGTTTCGTCTTCTTGCAGACCTTCTTGATTTCTCTTAATCTTTCCCACGGATCTTCATTCAGAAAACGCATGGCCGCATCAAAAGTAGCGCCTCCCCACATCTCGATCGCATGGAAACCTGCATCGTCATAGATCCTGCACAGTTCAACAGCCTCTTCCGTGGTCATTCTCGTCGCAAACAGAGACTGCTGGCCATCTCTTACCGATGTCTCAACAATTCTAACCATGATAATCCTCTTTACAGTTTCGGTCCTGCTTCTGTCAGCTGTTTTCCTGCTTCGCTGTTTTCATACTTATGGAAGTTTTTGATAAAACGGGAAGCCAGGTCTTTCGCCTTTCTGTCCCATTCCTCAGAATCCGCATAGGTATCCCTAGGATCCAGAATGCCTGTATTGACGCCTTCGAGTTCCGTTGGAACTTCAAAATCGAAATAAGGAATCTTCTTCGTTTCAGATCTATTGATTGCACCATTCAGGATCGCATCAATGATGCCTCTGGTATCCTTGATGGAAATTCTCTTGCCTGTGCCGTTCCAGCCGGTATTGACCAGATAGGCTTTCGCACCCGACATATTCATCTTTCTGACCAGTTCTTCCGCATACTTCACCGGAGGCAGCTCCAGGAAAGCCTGACCGAAGCAGGCAGAGAAAGTCGGAGTCGGTTCCGTGATTCCTCTTTCCGTACCAGCCAGCTTGGCGGTAAAGCCGGAAAGGAAATAGTACTGGGTCTGTTCCGGAGTCAGGATGGATACAGGAGGCAGTACGCCGAAAGCATCCGCCGAAAGGAATATCACATTCTGTGCAGCCGGAGCACTCGATACAGGTCTGACGATCTTATCGATATGACTGATCGGATAAGAAACTCTGGTATTCTCGGTTACTGATTTATCCGCAAAGTCTATCTTTCCGTTTTCATCGACCGTTACATTTTCCAGCAGGGCATCTCTTCTGATCGCATTGTAGATGTCAGGTTCGGATTCCTTGTCCAGATTGATGACCTTGGCGTAGCATCCCCCTTCCAGGTTGAAGACGCCGTTGTCGTCCCAGCCGTGCTCGTCATCACCGATCAGCAGTCTCTTCGGATCGGTTGATAAGGTAGTCTTTCCTGTGCCGGAAAGTCCGAAGAAGATCGCCGTATTCTCGCCGTTCATGTCCGTATTGGCGGAGCAGTGCATCGAAGCGATACCCTTTAAAGGCAGATAATAGTTCATCATCGAGAACATGCCTTTCTTCATCTCACCGCCGTACCAGGTATTCAGAATGACCTGTTCCCTGGATGTGATATTGAAAGCCACACAGGTGCTGGAATTGAGTCCGAGTTCCTTGTAGTCTTCGACTTCCGCCTTGGATGCGGCATAGACGACAAAATCAGGCTCAAAGTCCTTCAGCTCTTCTTCCGTTGGCTTAATGAACATGTTTCTTACAAAGTGGGCCTGCCATGCGACTTCCATGATGAATCTGACAGCCATTCTCGTATCCTTGTTGGCACCGCAGAATGCATCCACCACAAACAGCCTCTTGCCGCTCAGCTGTTTCTGAGCCAGACCTTTTACTTTTTCCCATACCTCTATGGACATCGGATGATTATCGTTAGGATAAGCCTCTGCTGTCCACCAGATCGTATCCCTGGAATTCTCATCCATGACAATGTATTTATCCTTCGGAGACCTTCCGGTATAGATGCCGGTCATGACGTTTACCGCATCCAGTTGAGTCAGCTGTCCCTTCTCATAACCTTCCAGACCGCTCTTCATTTCCTCCTCAAAAAGCAGTTCATAAGACGGATTGTAGATGATCTCATTCACATCAGAAATGCCGTATTTTGACAGATCAACAGTACTCATTTTATATAACCTCCTATAGATTGTTTAGAAAAACCGAAATCTATTTCATTGTAGCATTATTTTCATTTTTATGTGTTTAAAAATAATTAATTGTTTTATTTGAAAATATACACTTCATAAATAGATAAGAATACTTACGAAATACAACAGCATGCATAGAAAAAGCTGCTTTATGCAGCTCTTATTACCTGTTTTCTTCCACCAGATATTCCTTATCGACTTCTTCCAGTCCTTTTCTGATTTCATCTTCGTATTCCCTGCTGATGGAAATCAGAATATCGGTCTGATTCTTTGAAATGAAACAGATTGAATATCTGCTGAACAGTACACTACTCAGATCGTTCCAGCTGATCCTGATGTCCTTACTGTCATCCTTGTATCCAACGTATTCGTCAGTCAGTTCAATGGTCTTGCTTCCATTATCTTCCATGTAAGCTTTAATACGCTTTTCTACCGTAACATAGTAGCGTACATACAGGAACAGCATCAGTCCCAGCATCCCTGCCACCATCAGATGAAGACTTTCTTTGTTCTTAAAATAGAACAGAAGATTAAGCACTCCCGCAAACAGGGCCATTCCCAGATAGAGAGTCAGGAAACGGGTCAGTCTGTATGTCTTTGTTTTAGGATTCTGCTGAAACTTCCTGTATTTGGAAGCGATATACAGAAACTCATCATAGTACTCCTTACTGCTTCTTTTATTTACCTCTATCTTCATGTCATATCCTCTCTTTTCTAACAAAAAGGATCGCAAAGATCCTTATTTTTTTTGCTGGTGGAGCAAGACGAGTCAAATCCGAACCAAATGCCTCTTCTACCGCTTCTCTGGGAATTGTTTCCGTTCCCCCGTGGAAGTTGTAGGTGAATACGTACCTGTCATCATAAACATATATGCTGTTCAGGAAAATGTCAATAATCTGTTTCTGATAATTCCTATCATTCGGATCACCATACTTAAACTGGCTGATCCATTCTACAATCTGCTGCTTTGTATATTTTGGCCTGGCCAGTTCTGCCTGCATAATGCTGACAGTCAGATCACTGCGCCTGGCTTCAAGCTGATCAAGACGTTCCTTGGTTGAAGGTGTCAGTATCCCAGCCTGAATCGCGTTCAGCATGTTTTCAATGCCTTTTTCACAGTCCTTCAACTGTTCGCGAAGCGCCGGAAGTGCTGTGTCCTCTTTGGTTTGCAGCTTCACAATGGCATCTGCGACCTGCTCAATCCTTTCATCCTTTGACAAAACCTTGTCAACAGTGAGAATCACTGCAGCCCGCTCAATCAACTGCTTCTTGATGGCTTTCAGCTTGCAGCTGTGTTCATGCTTTGCGCCGGCACATTTATAGTAATAATGCTTTGCCCCGGTCCTGCTTGTCCCGCTTTCTCCTGCAAGCATTTTTCCGCATTTGCCGCAGAAGATTTTTGTTGTCAGCAGATATTCCTCATCCGCTTTTGCTTTAGCAGGAGCATGTTTGTTGCTTTTCATCCGCTGCTGAACGCGGTCAAAGAGGTCTTTTTCGATAATAACCGGTAGTTTGTCAGGAATACAGATCGTTCCGTAATGATATTCGCCCAGGTATTTCCGGTTTTTCAATACAGTTCCGAGACTGGCAATTCTGAAGGGCTTTCCCGCAGCAGTCAGCAATCCACGGCTGTTCAGGGAATCGACAATATCCTTCATCAGCTCTCCGCTGTCATACCGCCGGAAGATTTCCTGTACGATCGGGGCTGTGCTTGGATTGATTTCAAGCACTCCGTCAGGACCTGTCCGATATCCCAATGTGACCTGGCCACCGTTGTTCTTTCCCTTCAGTGCGTTTTCCATCTGTCCGCGCTTGATCTTTTCAGACAATTCTGCTGAATAGTATTCTGCCATGCCTTCAAGCATGGATTCCAGGATAATGCCTTCAGGGCCTTCCGAAATGTTCTCCTTTGCGGATACCACCCTGATATTATGCTTTTTCAGAATGTGCTTATAATACGCACTGTCATACCGATCACGGGAGAAACGGTCCAGTTTCCAGACCAGCACGATTTCAAACAGCTCTTTTTCCGCATCGTGAATCATCCGCTGAAACTCCGGCCTGTCCGCGGATCTGGCTGAAAGCGCACGATCAATATAGGTGTTCAGAATCGTGATATTATTACGCTGTGCATACTCTGTACATTCCCGAATCTGACCTTCAATGCTTTCCTCACGCTGACTGTCAGAGGAATACCGGGCATATATTACAGCGTTCATCGGTTATCCTCCATTCTGTTATAACACTTCCCAATAGCCTGTACGGTTAGAACCATTTCGGCAAATCAGCTTCTTCGCTTTCAGCGTTGAAATAATACGATTGAGGGTTCTTCTAGACTTTCCGCTGATTTCAATCAGTTGATCGACTGTTCGATGAGGATCTTCACGTAACAATGACATAACAAATGCTTCATCTTCCGTTATTGTGCCATTAGTGCCATTTATTATGCCACCATTTGGCACAATATTCCGATCTACTCTCGAAAACTCAATCATAAAATCATTATCAGTATTGGTATAGCTTATTCCAACATTGTTTTCTGAACAAAGCCGATAGATTTTTTTGATACCAGAACCAAATGTTTCAACGTCTTTACACAGATACAGTGTCTTTGCAATTAATTCATTTCGCAGGAACGAGTGGAGATCCCGTGAAGCATAATCCTGTGGTGTGAATTCGTTAGCAAATGATCCCGGATTGATAATGGAAATCCTATTTGAATAGATGTCAATTTCATGTCGTACTGGAATGTCATATCTGGCATGTGCAAAACTGTTAATGATTGCTTCACGAAGTACTTC
The DNA here is from genome assembly GCA_964529805.1 of uncultured Solobacterium sp. Taxonomy (GTDB): domain Bacteria; phylum Bacillota_I; class Bacilli_A; order Erysipelotrichales; family Erysipelotrichaceae; genus Colivicinus. Next base: position 78,856 of record CAZGZT010000005.1, read on the forward strand.
TATTGGTATCTCTGGAGTTTCTGTGCGGTGGATTCCATCTTCACTAAGATTAACCCGCCAGCGGATATTCCGGACAAGATAATTCATTGCAGCGTCAATCAGTTGAAAAATATTGCCTTCGATTTGTGCCATATCCAGAAATGTGGTTTTATGATCAGTCGCAAACACAGCTAATTTCAACATAATAGGTTTGTTTTTTGAAAACAGACAACGACCTGCATTAGTTAACTTGTCACCGTTCAGTAGACCCATCTTGTTCAATAAAACTACATTATCTTCACCCACATCTGGAAGACGTCCGCATTCAGTTGCTGATCTGTAGAAACGCTGAATCGTCTGTTCATCCACATCTTCTAGTGCTTCTGTAGTTGTGTGATTCTCCCAGTTGTCCTCATATTCTTTCCCTATCATTATTCTCCGCAATTCCGCCGGTGAAAGCTCGCGATCTTCATCAGCGGTACGGATATAGTACTTTCCATAAGCTGAATACGGCAAATCGGTGCCAGAGAAATGAACAGAGATCACATCTGTTTCATTGATTTTGACAACTTCGATTGATGGAAAAATTTGAGGTTTTATGGCTTCGAAAACTTTTCGTGACACATCCCTGAGAGTTGAATCTGCAATTGTAAACGGAAAGGGTGTCCCATCGTTTTTTACTCCGAAATACAGTGTGCCTTCTCCATGTTTATTCAAAATTGCAGATATAGAGCACATAGCTTCTGTTAGTTCGGCAGTTGTCTTCTTAAATTCCGTATGCTCATCTTCACGAAACATTCAGATCCCTCCTGTACGTTCCCCAAACAAGCATATCACGCCTGGCATAATAAATCAAATATTTTGGCATAATAACTGGCACCAATTATATGTATTTCAATAACGCTAATACATACCATACACCAGTCCTGAGAAAATAAGCAAAACAACTAAATAGTTCATTCATCCTCACTTAAAATAATTTTTTTGTCCTTAAGGTTCTTAGTTACAGCTTTTACCCGATTAGTTACAAACTTTGTTTGTCTAACATATGATGCTCCAAAGAGAATAAATAGTCCAATACAGCCAGTAATAATCACTCCAGTTTTTATCCACGCCGAATTTATAGAAGGCCATACCCACCCCCAAATAATTGTTAATAGAAGTGTTAGCGAAAGAGCTGTAAATGATCGATACATATTCCGTATTGTCATAAGACCACGAACTCTACCTTGCTTAGCTTCAGCAGCGACATACTCATCATAGGGAGCAATTTTATCCTTGGCCCAATGCCTAAAAGCAAAGCCAACAACAAAAGATCCAATGCGGTTTATGATCGTGCCAATAAAATAGAAAATAACAAGGTTGACAAAGATTTGTGACGACAAAATCCTGAATGGTGTGAGACGTTCTACTAATACACTATACACAGCACCTGGTATAATACTGGTTAAGAACTCATAGGCTGAAATTCTCTCAATTACTTTTTCCAATACATTGCTCATATTAGTCATCCCATTCTTCCACATAATCTGAAAACTGTATGTTTGTTGCTCGTCCCCAGTTACGTAAAGGCATATCAATATGATGCCAAAGTGTTGCACCGTCTGTCTTATAAACCATAACGCCTCTTCTAATAAACGCATTTGTAACCATCTTTTTGGGATGATCTGAATCCTTGGCTACAGATTAATGTGCTCCCCGTGTCAAGGACAAAAGATTAATGCGAAGTAAAGAATTTAAGGATCCGTGATATACTTTGGATGCCAGCAAAAGGAGGATAGGGCAACGCTGAGGAGCGACCCGAGCGCCAGCTGGCTTCCGAAGGGGCGATGCCATACGGTATCGCTCTTTTCCGTTGCATGCTTACGGACCAAAGCAATACCGGTGGTTGAGCCCCTGAGGAACAAAGCGATAAACCTCGGGGTTCAAGGGGCGGGGCCCCTTGGAACTTCTATCTCCGGAGGTTTTCCAGGGAGAGGATATTCCCCGGCAGTAACAAAACGGTAGTATTGACTGGGCGACAGCTTAGCCAGTTGCCATTGATACCGGTCATGGTTGTAATAATCGAACCAGTCATCAATATCGCGCTTAGCATCTTCAAAGGTGTCCCAGGTTGCCATCTTGTCAGCCAATTCATCTTTCATGTGGCCATAGAAGCTTTCCTGCGGAGCGTTATCCCAGCAGTTCCCCCGGCGGGACATACTTTGACGAAGTCCTAAATCGTTTACAATTTCAATAAACTTTACGCTGGTGTAATGGCATCCCTGGTCTGAATGAATCATCGTTTCAGCCTTGAGCGACACACCATAGTCGCGATGCATATTCCTTACCGTTTCCAGTACGAAATCAACTTCCAGGCTGTTGCTGAGTACATGAGCCAATGCTTCTTTGGTATAAGCATCCAGAATCGTTGAGAGATACAGAAAGCCATCCTGGAATCCAATGTAAGTAATATCTGTCAGCAACACTATCCGTGGACCATGCGATTCAAATTCCCTGTTCAGAAGATTGTCAGCCACATTATTTGTCCGTAGCGCTTTGGCCATTCTCCTGTATGGATTTGCTTTGCGAATCGGACAGAAGAGGTTGAACTCATGCATGAGGCGGCGAATCTTCTTCACATTCATAACGATTCCCATATGGAGTAAACGCATATGAATGCTGCGAACACCTTTCTTGTAGCCGCGGAAACAATATGCTTCCAATACGAGTTCAAATTCTGCCTTATCATGCTCCTCTCGTTGTTTTCTGGTAGCTTCTGAATTAACCCAGTTGTAATATCCGGATCTGGATACACCTGCAATCTGGCAAAGCTCTGTTACAGATAGCAGGGGTTCCGGAGAATGTAGGGTTTCATGAATAATGGCAAACACTTCGCTTGCTTCATTCATGATTATTCTTCGTGCTTTTTCGAAGTGCCTATTTGAGAGATTTTTTTTAGAAAATCGACTTCCTGTCTCAAATAGGATACTTCATTAATGAGCTTTGCGAATGTTTCGGGATTCGTCGGGAGATTGTTGAGCCTTTCGGGATCCAATCGTTTCCCTATTCGTTTGGGATAACCAACATGGAGACCTCGTTCTGATTTTGCTTGTACTTTCGCGCCAAAGACAAGTCCATATGCACGTGATTCGCCTATGATGTCTAGATCATATCCTAACTTCTTGACAATTTGACAAGCAGGTAGCCCTTCTTCCTTCATTTTCAGTATTTCCTGCTTGGCTTCGACAGTAAGTGTAAGACGGTGTTCTGTTACACGGTAGGTATAAGGATTCGCTTCCAGTAGTTTGATTTGTTCCGGGGTGAAAGGATTTCTTTTCATCACAATGTGCCCCCTTGATGGATACTTGTATTCTACTGTCACTGTAATTGTTTGTCCACAATATGGGATTCTCATTAATTCAGTGTCTGTAGAACGGGTTTCACATTAATTCAAGTGTCCATTTTTCGGGGATTATTTTAGATGCAAAAGCTGTTTTATGTATTGTTTCACCTTTATTTACCTTATTTCCAATTAATCTATTCAGAGTTGATGGATTGATATTATGTCGTCCTCCATGATGTGGAATTTGATAAAATGATACTGACTCTCTAACGTTTTCTCCAATTTGTTCCAGATAATCGATTGCATTATTTAGGGCACGAACTCCTGCGTCACCAGTCAATAAAAACCCTTTCTCATTGATTAATCCTCGTAAAACAACGCTTGTTTCGTTTTCAGCACTTGTTTCTACGTCTTCACGAAGTAGTTCTTTTGTCCACGATTCCCAGAGAGAAAGGACAACTTTTTTAGCTCGTTGTGCCATTTTTGCAATAGATTCGCCAAAGAGATTATCAGCTGTATGATTTGTTAATGGCGTTTTTTCAGATTCAACTAATAACTGCAGATAAAAACTTTTTGATGGAGAGAGAATGCGTATTGAATTTTCTATTATTGTACCCTGAAATGCTTCTATTATCTTTGTACCTTGATCCTCCGCCAACTCTTCAATGTCTGCTATCGTCGCATATTTCCTACGGAGACGATCGTAAAGACTTTTTTTCGTTATACGTCCATCATCGACCTTATCAAAAAGTTCATTTGTATATATCCATGGACGATTCATATAAACCTTCAATACAGTAAAGTTTTCAAAAATCTTTTTTAGACCAACAGTATGATCCATGTCTGGATGTGTAACAACAATAAAATCTATTATTTTCTCAACAGGATCAATACTGTTATCCTTATCATTAAAATAGTATTGGTTAATATGATTAACCATAGCATCGCCATGCGCTTCAAAGCCGCCATCAATAACACCTATTTTGTACTTTGGGTTTCCATAATAATCAACACCGCTTTTCCACCGCAGACAAATCGCGTCAGCATCTTTTGAACAACTATCTGCACTTACACCAATAAAGTCTATTTCATATGCCATATAGTGTTGTGTCCCCTTTCATTGAATAACTATCGGTTAGTCTTATACATTACATGTCCCTACTCAAATAACAACAAGATAATAAACTAATCACATCAACAAATCCCATTTCATAGTGTAAATCACCTTCTATCGTCTCCTTCTCCGCTTCCCTGGACCATGCGGCATTTGTGTTTTTCCTCTCATACTGTTTATATTCTTTATCTGCGGAGATTTCCCGAGCAGATTTATCAGCATGATCATTTCGTTTTCCGACACCTTTTCCCTGGGAATCTGCATAGCATCACAGAATTGTTTTGCAATGAATTCCGCCCCGGTTTTACTATCCATGGCCTGCTGGATCTGATCCATAACAGTGTCTTTTGTCGGAATGCTCCCCTCATCCGCTGTCATGGAATCAGTCTTATGTGCCTCCCGGATATCATACATAATCGCATCCACATCTTCATGCACCACATGGCCAAAGAAGCTTTTTTCATCAAGCTTCAAAGCCTGTTCAATTGTGCGCATATGAAGATCGTTTTCGTCCGAATTATGCTTAGCAATTACTTCCTGCCGTGCTTTTTCCAATATGACATCCATATTTTGAACACGCATTTCAGCAATGCGGTCAACCACAATCTCCATATCTGTCATCAGCCGGGGGAAACAGTCATGCGCGATCATTTCACTCAGAAGCCGGTGATTGAATGTGCCGGTCCGGAGTTTTTCCAGTGCTTCATCGCTCAGTTGCAGTTCGGCAATATCGCCGCCTTCCCGGTCTTTGTTCTCTGTCAATCCAAGCAGATAATCCGTTGACACACCGTAAAACCTTGCCAGCCTTGCGATTGCAAACGGGCTCATGTCTTTATAGTCGTCTGATTCATAATTGCCCAGAGCTGATTTGGATACGCCGACTTTTTCTGCCAGCTGTTCCAGTGTCAGTTTCCGTTCACAGCGCAGATCTTTCAGTCTTTCCTGAATTGTCAGCTTAACTTGCATCAAAAATCCCTCCGGAGCCTTATTCCACCGCTATTGTACCATTTTTCCAAGAGCGTGGAAAGAGGCTCCTTTTTCTATGCTTTTCCAACCTCTGGTATATACGCAAAAACGCTTAAAAACTTAATAAACTCAATGCGTCTGAGGCAAACTGCATCACCCCTCAGGCGGGCGAACCTTCTCAACTGAACAGCCGTCCCGAACCTGTCGAAACCGCGATGATCCCTCCTCCTTCGGAGGGGAGCGCCCCACTGGGGCCGGTACCGAGCCAAACAAGGTGTCCTGCCGGAGACAGCAAGGGAGCCGGCGCAAGAAAAATGATCGAATCCAGGATTCTCCGAGAATCCGATATCGACCGAAAAAGAAAAAAGAAAGGAGGGATGCCCATGAAAGAGACCGGAAGCAACGGTGAAATGATGATCCCGGATGAAGCGATTGAACGCCTGGCCCGGGTTATGCTGCCGCGGATGCAGGACTTCTTCGAAAGCGAAGAAGGAAAGAAGTTCCTGGAAACCGTGGATCACGCAACCGAGAAGGTTGAAGTTCCCGCTCAGGCGATGGCTGCCTGAGAACAATTATCCCGCCCCGGAGGTTACGAGGGCAATAATATCGAAAGGGCTGAGATTAATATGAAAAGTATTACCAATTTCCTGATTATCGGTGTAGACGCCGGTTACGGGAATATGAAAACGGCACGGTCCATCTTTCCGACCGGACTGATTGCCATGGATACCGAGCCCATGTTTGAGGGTGACATCCTGAAATACAACGGGTTCTGGTATCGGATCGGTGAAGGCCATAAGGCTTTCGTCGACGATAAAACCGAAGATGATGAATTCTATATTCTGACGCTGGCCGCTGTTGCCTGTGAATTGAGTATAGATCACATCTCCGACGCCAACGTCCTTCTGGCTGTCGGCCTTCCGACTACCTGGACAACCCGCCAGAGGGAAAAGTACCGGGAGTACATGCTGAAGAATCAGGATGTACGGTTCAGTTTCAGGAAAACGGAGTATCACATTCATTTTGTTGACTGCTTCGTCTTCCCGCAGGGTTATTCCGCTGTCGTTCGAAGCGTTGATCTCGATAAAAAGACAAACGACTTCAATCTGTTCAGCGGAACCGTCATGATGGCTGATATCGGTAACGGCACCATGAACATGATGCGGCTTCAGGACGGAAAGCCTGACGAGCGCTTCGTCTGGACTGAAACGCTGGGTGTCAATCAATGCGTACTGGCGATGAAAAAGCGCATGATGGATGTATACGGCCTTCCTATTCAGGACGAAACGATCGAACAGTTTCTCCGGACGAAGAAAGCCAGTCTGGAAGAGCAGTATATTACAGACCTGACCGCCATTGCAGAAAAGTATGTGGCAGGTTTGTTTGATTCGCTTCGCTTGCATGGATACAATCCGCGGATCATGAAACTGTTCATCGTCGGAGGCGGCGGGTGCCTTGTGAAAAACTTCGGGAAGTATGATTCCCGTACCGTGATCTTTGAAGACGACCTGCATGCTTCAGCCAAGGGATTTGAGTATATGGCGCAGGGCGTTCTCTGGAAAAAAGAACGTGAAGCGAAGCTGATCGGAGTGAACTGATATGAGGCATACCATCACAGCTCACTTTTATGATGATCGTGAATCCGACAGGCATGTACTTGATCGGATCAACAGCATCCATGAGAAAACCCATCAGTCCTATGGACGGATTCTCACTGAGATGCTCACTTCGCAGGCAGGCTGTTCAGCCAGCCTGTCTGAGAAAGACATTTTGCGAATTGCTGAAAAGTCTGCGGAAATCGTTACGGAAAAAATGAAGCAGGTGATTCCGGCACATCTTGCGGGATATACCGCCGGCATTCCTGCTCCTGGGCAGATTGTTGGCAGAAAAAACGATCTGCCTGTTTCTTCCTCTGGCCTATCCATATCTGAGGAAGATGATGTCGATTTCAGCGACAGCGCGATTGACTTTGGGTTTGCCGGAATGTAACCCGGAGATTCTGCATCACTTTGCATCACGTTAATGCAGTCTGATGCAGAAAAAACAATACTTTGCATCATTCTGATGCCGCCGAAAGGAGGTGGACCGAATATGGGAAGCAGGATCATCATCCCGGATGACAGGGAAAAGCAGCTGATCCAGGCACAGCACCGTCTGGAGGAAACCGAGAACCGGGATCGTAAGAAAGAGCAGAAAGCGCGGACGAGGCGGCTGATCCAGGAAGGAGCGATCCTTGAGAAAGCGCATCCTGCCGTAAAGGAGATGGAACTGAATGATCTTCAGGTTTTACTGGAACGTACTTTCAGCGGGTACGCAGGGATCAGTTAACGTGACGGGGGAGTTCGGCGAGAGTCGGGCTCCCTTTTAAAATCCCGAAAGGGCGCACTTACTCACCACCGGCCAGAGGCCGGCGGTGGTAGCCCCTGCGGGGCACGTGCGCTCTCCGAGGGGGATGCGGCGTCTGCGGACGCCTTCAGCCAATACCGCCCTGCCTGAGGACATGTCGGTCATCGGCTGCGCGGTTGACGCATATTTCCCACGCTGATTCCGATCAGCACGGGAAATATGCAATCGGCATGATCCTCATGCCCATCAACCGCGTTTGCAAACCTGCCACCGGCAGCTTTGCCGGGGAGGATGCCTGCGGGCATCCATCACTTCTCTTTTTCGAAAGAGAAGCAGAAAAGAGGCTCTGCGGAGCCGGAAAGGAGGAACGAATCATCCATGGCAATCTACCATAACGAAGTGAAGATCATCACCCGGGGCGAAGGCCGGTCTGCCTGTGCCGCTTCCGCTTATCTCAGCTGTTCCGCCATCTACAATCATTACGATGGCATTCAGCATGATTATACACGCAAGGGCGGTCTTGTCTGGGAGCAGATCTTCCTGCCGCCCATGGCACCTGTCGAATGGCAGGACCGGGAAACACTGTGGAACGCTGTCGAAGCAGCAGAAAAATCGAAGGACAGCCGTCTCAGCCGGATGCATATTGTAGCGCTGCCGGTTGAACTGACAAAGGAAGAATGGATTCCGCTTGTAACGGAATACATCCAGACGCAGTTTGTATCGGACGGCATGTGCGTGGATGTGGCGATTCATGACGAGGACGGTCACAATCCCCATGCGCATATTATCACAACAGTCCGCCCTCTGAATCAGGATGGAACCTGGCAGAACAAGACGGAAAAGGAGTACATCTGCGTCCGAAACGGAGAAGAGCGCGGATTCACTGCCGCGGAATTCAAGGAAGCCCGGAACGACGGATGGGAGAAGCAGTATCCTTATCTGGTCGGGAAGAAGAAGGTATACATGCCGGCATCCGAAGGTGAAGCCCATGGATACGAACGGGCCAGCAAGTACTCAAAGAGTACGAAATACGGAAGACAGAATCCCATTGCCGCCAGATGGAACAGTGAAACGCAGCTGGAACAGTGGAGAATCGCCTGGGAGGATATATCAAACAAGCATCTGGAACATGCCGGGAGTGAAGAACGGATTGACCACCGGAGCCATGCCGAACGGGGCATTGACGAACAGCCTACCATTCATGAAGGGCCTGCAGCCCGGATGATTGAGAAAAAAGGCGGATTCTCTGATCGCTGTGAACTGAACAGGCAGATCAAAAAGGATAATGAAGAAATCCGTTACTGGAAATCTGTGATTGAAAAGCTGAAACAGATTCCTGTTGCGGTTGTGGATACAATCAAGGATCTGGCATACAAGATTGAAGAAAAGCGTCAGGAAATCATTACAGGCTATTATCTGCTGGCGCATAATGATGAGACAATGGAAGGAGCCGAGCAGTACGTTGCGAAGATGGAGCCGCTTCTGGACGATTATATGAAAAACCATGAAACGCTCGTATCTGTGCGCAAGGAGAGAAAGGATCTGGTTCGGGAATGTGACTCCCTGTCGCCCGTACATATTCTGAAGCGGAAAGAGCTTTCACAGCAGATTGACGCTTTGGACACCCGGATCGCGAAGCTGAAAAAGAAAGATGCCCGCATTCTCAAAGCCTGCGGCAAGACGAATCACAGTGAAATGCTGACTTTACAGGAACATGTTGTAAAAACCAAGACTGCTGTACAGAATCATCCGGCGGCGAAAGCCAGGCAGGAATCGATTATCGACAGGGCGATCTCAGCTTTGAAGGATCTGTTCATCCGGGCAATCTCTTACGATCCCATTGCTTTGATGAAGGAACGGAAAGCCGTCCGCGCTGATATCGAACTCAAGGGAACCGAGAAAATCGAAAAAGCAATTGGCAAGAAACACAGGTTCAGGATTTACCTGCAGAGTAAAGAAAAAGCGGATAAGATTGTTGACTGCATCGAGCGTGAACAAAAGGAGCAGAAACCCCGCGGAAAAGAAAAACCTCTCCACACAAAGGATACGGAAAGGATTGCGTAACGTGCTATAAATCAATGTATCATTGATCAGTGGATACTGTTGATTCTGCTCAGCAATTGGGAGACAATCTGCCAATCATCAATCAATGACAACCCAAAGCATTTCTTCCCGGCATCCTTCAGGGAAGCCCCGATATGATAAACAGACTTGCTGTCCAGAATCAAGAATCTGTCATGGAAAGACGCATCCCGTTTTACCGTCAGCGTCGGATACTGCGCATTGAATAGCTGAATATCGTTTTTGGACAATTGGGCACCTGGATATGTGATTATTGTAACAGTAACCCCGGTATTCTTTTTGGAAAGCATATCCAACGTTTCTGTGGTGACATATCCATCAATCAAAATGATATTTGTTGATGCTTTCTGGATCAATGAAATCAGGAAACTGTGCGCATCATAGATCTGACCGTCAAAGAACAGTTTTTCACTGGATTCCGTATGTTCACCAATATACGCGAAAACCTGATCAAATTTTTCGTTTGTCTGGCGCTGATATTCCAATTGTCGGAGTTCCACGCTGCTGATACGATCAAATAAGGCTGCATTATTCGCATAAAAGCGGCGAAGCTCAACGAATGTACGCATGATTGATATGCTCATTTGTACAGCAACTTCACTGTGCAAAACACTGGCCAGCATTGATATTCCCTGTTCAGTGTATGCAAAGGGCATTGTTCTTCTTCCACCATAACCATTCGAAGGTGAACTTGCGATGCCAATTTGGCATTTCAAGTTTTCCAGTTCTTCCTTGGAAAGCTGAAATCTAAAATCATCCGGGAATCGTCCGATATTCCTTTTTACCGCTCTGTTTAACGCACCGGTTTCTACCTGATACAGCATTGCCAAATCACTGTCCAGCATGACTTGTGCCCCACGAATCACATAGACAAGCCGACGGATATCAATTGCATCAGCGGAAGCAGTACCGGCCACAATGTTTTGAATTTCTGTTTTTGTTTCCGGCATTGCTGTTCCTCCTTTTGAAATGCCAGTTTGGCATTTCAAGTTCCAATGCGCCGGGCCATTACTGGTCAAGCGCTTATCGTTATTATACAGTATATGAACTGATCTATCAATGATCCATATTACAGAATTGATTGTCAGAACGCACTAACCATACAGTCAACTGTTTTCTCCGAAGAATAAGCCCCACATCGCTCAAGCTGTCGATGTGGGGTGGTCCTATTAAGATACATATGTCAAAATCCAGTAAAAGCCGGGCTCAGCAAATCGCCAAAGCAATATAAATGGCTCAGGTGCAGTGGAATGCACAAAGATGAACTGCTGGATCCGTTGGAAGGATACTCCTCTTTGAAAGGACAAGCACTTTGGGAATTCCTTGAAGGGCCATGTTCGGAAGATCATCTGGATGACCCGGTTTACAAACGAATGACGGATAAAAAAGCTATTGAGATAATCTGCAGAATGAGCGGGTGTTCTCATGCTCAGGAGATCAGTGGATTGCCGGAACAGCAGCAGGAAAAGCTGATCCGGGAAGCTCGGAAAGCCGCTGTTTCCATCCGGCAGTTATCACGCCTCACAGGAATCAGCAAAACTAAAATAGAGAGGATAGCAAAAGAAAAAAAACGGACTGAAGACAAGTAAACTCTCTCTTTGCCTTCCGCCAGAAAAACCAAGTCCACCCTTTCCCACCGGAAGCGATGACAGCCGCGGCAATGCAGGCCAGCGGCTTCTTTTTTATCTGTTTTGAAATTTATTTTATTCTTTTTGTCTATTATACTTGACATCTCGGAAAATTTGTATTACACTCTCACTGTCGGATGGGGATACATGGCGCCGTATTCCTGCCGAATGAAAAAACGGAGGTTACTGATATGGATACTGTCACCCGGATTATCCTGTGCGTTTTCATCCTCGGCGGAATCATTGCCCTGCTGTTCATGAACCGTTCCAAAGGCGCAAATTATGACGAGCGCCAGCTGCTTTACCGTGGCCGTGCCGTCAGCCTCGCCTTTGGCACACTGATCACCTTCCTGGGAATTGTCCTGCTGCTGAACACCCAGGATCTCCCCTGGCTGGATGTCCCGATGTTCGTTATCATCGGCATCATCCTATCCCTCACCGTCTTCATTGTTTACTCGATCCTGCATGACGCCTACTTCTCCACCATTACGAAAAAGGGATCCGGCGGCATTTTCTTCTTCATCATCGCTTTCCTGAACTTCTTCAACGGAATCCGCCACGTATTCAGCAATACCGCGGAAGACATCTACGACATCGTCCTGCCTGTCGTCATCGGCACCATGCTGCTGGTCGTCTGTGCCACCTTACTTTACAAGCGCCACCTGGACAAAAAGGAGCTGGATGAAGATTGAAAAACCTGAAGCTCAAAGCCGCCCGCGCGGCCAAAGACCTCTCCCAGGAACAACTGGCCGCCCTGTGCAAGGTTTCCCGCCAGACAATCAATGCGATTGAAAAGGGTGACTACAACCCGACGATCAACCTGTGTATTTCCATCTGCAAGGCCCTGGACAAAACCCTGAACGACCTGTTCTGGGAAGAAGAAATATGAGATCATCCACGAAAAATCCGGGCGGTTCATATGAACCGTCCGGTCTTTCTATTAAGAAACAATATGATTACATACAGGGCAAAGAGAATACTGTTTCAGCAGTTCTTCGCTGAATTCAACCTCTGTGAGCGGAAGGTATTTTTCATGTACGCTTCTACAGTTCTGATCTGTATGGAGTTTCTCTCCGCCGGTGGGATTGATATAGCAATGCTCTTTCAGCCGCTTAATTGCCTGTTCCGATGCTTCCGCATGAACCGCTGCCAGGAAGGCGGTTATCATCACAGCAAGAATGAAACAAACAAGTTTTTTCATTCACTCTCCTCCTTGGATGTGGGGCACTCGGATCGCACCATCTTTCACGCATAATCGAAAAACCTTGGGTGACGCAATTCAAAGTCCCTTTAATAATTATAACGATCAAAAACCGTTTTTTCTTTCTTCTGAAACTGGTTTGTATTATGTCATTTAAACCATAATCATTTATCCATTAAAGTGGTCAACATTAATACTATTATGATGAAACCCCACATCATTCAAAACTGATGTGGGGCAACCAATCATCTCAGATCACTGAGTCTGGTATAATCTGTGGCAGCTTTCAAATACTCTTCCGGGCATTCTTCCCAAACCAGCTTTGCGTAGCCTATGGGATCATTGTAGATGAGGTAATCCAGTTGCGATCTCTGATATATGTTGTCCGCAAAGGCTTTTTCAACCGCATCGCAGTCAATCAGGATGAGATTACAGTCTTCCGTCCAGGCCTGGACAAAGCCAGAATCCATATCGTATTTGGCGAAAATGATGTTATCCATGCGATTTTCCTCCTGTTCGTGGTTGTTATCGTCAGTTTTCGTTCTTTCCGGGATTTTATAACAAATCTCAGATTGCAGATCAAGGCTGTCTGTTCGGTAGGGTGGCTCGGAAATGGCAGAACCGCGCTATTTCAGGCTATGTCATCCCGCAGCAATACTCCTTCAGATCAAATACAAGAAATCCGAACCCCTTGCCGACCGGCTTCAGGTTCGGATTTCTCGTGTATGGTGGAGCGTACGGGATTCGAACCCGTGACCTTATCGCTGCCAGCGATACGCGCTCCCAACTGCGCTAACGCCCCATCACAGCACTATTATAGCACAAGAAAAAGGCTTCACAACGGAAGCCTTAATTTTCTTATTCTCCTTTTTCCAGAGCCAGGGTTCTGGTCGTCTGATCACAGACAGCGCTTGGTCCGTAATACTGGATCGCGCCAGGGTATGTGTAGCAGGTCTCTACAGCCCATTTCTCACGATGTGCGGCAAAGTACTCGAATGGCTTGCCGTCAAGCTCTACCAGAGCCTTTCTGATGACCGGCTTGTCTTCGCCGTGTCTTCTCTCGATGTTCATCATCTTCGTAATAGGCATGCCACCGGCAACCCATTCTTCTGCCGGTTTTGACAGATTGGAGATCTTTGACAGATAGCCGTTATATCCGTACTGTATCAGCATGAACGCATTGTATCCCAAAGAATAGCAGTAGTCCGCATCGAAGTTGGATGGGAATGCACATCTTCCTTCATAGCCGAAGAAGTGGTGCAAAGCGGAGAACTTGCCCTTGTAGGTTCCGGCTTTCTTTCTCTCGGCCAGTTTAGCTTTGACCAATGCAGAGAAAAGTTTCTCTGATTCGATCAGTGATACCTGTACGTTGCCGTGCGGATCTCTTTCCATGAACAGCTGCTGCTGAATGCTTTCAGGAAGGATCGCAAAGACATCCATGGATTCCTTGGTCAGGCCCTTCTCGATAAAGGCATATCTTTCTTTCCAGGAAGACAATGCGTTGAATTCATCGGCCTTTTCTCCTGCCAGCAGTTCATTGATCTCCTTGATCAGTACAGAGAATTCCGGAACGAATTCTACGATACCCTCAGGAATGATCGCAACACCGAAGTTCATGCCGTTGTTTCCTCTTTCCGCAACCGCATCCGTAATATAGTCGGCGATGGCAGATAAGGACATCTTCCTGGCAGCTACTTCTTCACCGATCAGACAGATGTTAGGCTGCGTCTGCAGTGCACATTCCAGAGCGACATGAGAAGCGGAACGTCCCATGACCTTGATGAAGTGCCAGTACTTTTTAGCCGAGTTGGCATCTCTTTCAATATTGCCGATCAGCTCGCTGTAGGTCTTGGTTGCCGTATCGAAACCGAAGGAACACTCGATATCCTCGTTCTTCAGGTCACCGTCGATCGTCTTTGGACAGCCGATGACCTGTACGCCTGTATTGTGTGCTGCGAAGTATTCTGCCAGAACGGCTGCGTTGGTATTGGAGTCATCACCGCCGATAATAACGATAGCCGTGATGCCGTGCTTCTTGCACACTTCTGCCGCAACCGCAAACTGTTCCTCTGTTTCCAGCTTGGTTCTGCCGGAACCGATAATATCGAATCCGCCCGTATTTCTGAACTGATCGATGTATTCATCATCGAATATCAGATAGTTATCTTCCAGTAAGCCGCTAGGTCCGCCCTTGAAACCGTACAGTACATTTTCCTTATTGGTAGCCTTCAAGGCATCATACAGACCGCATACCACGTTATGTCCGCCTGGGGCCTGTCCGCCGGATAAGATAACGCCTACGACCTGTTTCTTCTCAGCAGAGGTATTCTCTCCCTTCTCAAAGGTAATCTCTCTCTTACCGTAAGTATTCGGGAAAAGCTCCTTGATCTTAGCCTGATCGGCTACGCTTTCCGTCTCTTTTCCTTCTTTTACACTGATCTCAGAAATGCCGTGTCTAAGCATTCCCGGTAATTTTGGATTATACTGAAGTCTTTCTTTCTGAAGCGGTGAAATATTCATCATACTTTACTCCTTTTTCTACTAAAATCATACCATTTTAACAACAAAAGAAACAAACAAAAAGGATCATACGATCCTTATCTTTACAATGGTGGAGAATACAGGACTTGAACCTGCGACATCACCCCTGTGAAGGGCGCGCTCTCCCAACTGAGCTAATCCTCCGT
>CAZGZT010000006.1:0-78478 GCA_964529805.1 uncultured Solobacterium sp.
GCGGGAAGATCTTGATCCAGACCTGACCGCCACGGTTCATGTATCTGGTCATGGCAACACGGGCTGCCTCGATCTGATTGGAAGATACATAACCGCCTTCCAGGGCAACGAGACCGTATTCACCGAATACGACTTCTCTGCCGGCTTTTGACTTACCTTCGTAACTCAAACGATGAGGACGACGATATTTAGTTCTTTTTGGCATTAACATAATTATTCAGCATCCTCCTTTACTTCTGTCGGAGCAGTTTCAGCTTCCTTAGGCTCTACAGGTGCTTCTGCAGCAGCTTCAGGTCTGCCAGGTCTTGCTCCGTCTCTTCTAGGTCTTCTGTCTCTGTTTGGACGGTTGCCCATTGTCTTTGGTTTTTCCGGTTCTTTGACCATCTCACCAGGGAGCACTTCGCCTCTGCAGATCCAGACCTTAACACCCAGTTTGCCGTAGGTCGTCATGGCTTCTTCCCAGGCGTAGTCGATATCGGAACGTAATGTATGCAGTGATACAGAACCTTCTGAATATCCTTCGCTTCTGGCGATATCGGCACCGCCCAGACGGCCGCCGATCGAAGTCTTGATACCTTTTGCTCCGGCTCTCATTGTCTGCTGGATGGCACGTTTCTGCGCTGTACGGAAAGACTGTCTTTCTTCCAGCATCTTAACGATCTTTAATGCAACCAGTCTGGCATCCAGATCAGGATTGGCAACTTCAACGATGTTGATGCTGATATCCTTGCCGCCTGTCAGCTTGGCCAGTTTATTCTTCAGTTCCTCGATCTTGGAACCGTCAGATCCAACAAACATACCCGGACGTGCTGTTCTGATGATCAGAACGACACGGTTCTTGCTTCTTTCGATCTCAACACGTGATACCAGACAATCAGCGCAGTCTTTTAAGATAAGTTCACGAATCTTGATGTCTTCTAACAATAAATCGCCGTATTCTTTTTCGGCATACCATCTGGACTCCCAGTCACGGATGACACCGACTCTTAATCCTACCGGACTTACTTTCTGACCCATTGTTCTCCCCCTTATCTCTCACTTACGACCACAGTGATGTGGCTGGTTCTCTTCATGATCGGTGAAGCGGAACCCTTCGCACGAGGCATGTAACGCTTCAGCGTAATGCCTTCGTTTGCGTAACACTCTTTAACATACAGTTTATCTTCGTCCATCTGGAAGTTGTGTGTCGCATTCGCGCAGGCGCTCTTGACGACCTTGTAGGAGATCCTTGCAGCCTTGTTAGGCAGCAGCTTCAGGATGCCCATGGCTTCCTTGACGTCCTTGCCTCTGATCAGATCCATGACAAGCTTCGCTTTTCTGGACGTAACTCTGACCGTCTTGGCGGTAGCCTTAACATCGCGAGGTTCAGGCTTAACTGTTTCTTCAACTTTCTTTCTTGCCATAATTCCTCCTATGCTTTCTTATCGGCGTTCGCACCGTGGCCACCGAATTTTCTTGTCGCTACAAACTCACCGAGTTTGTGTCCGACCATGTCTTCTGTAACATATACCGGAACATGTTCCTTGCCGTTGTATACGGCAAACGTATGTTCAACGAACGCAGGGAAGATCGTAGATCTTCTTGACCAGGTCTTGATCACTTCTTTTTTACCGGCGGCATTCAGAGCTTCAACCTTCTTCATCAGGTGTTCATCTACGAATGGGCCCTTCTTTAAACTTCTACTCATCTTTCTTCCCCTTTCTACTTAGCATTCCTTCTTCTTACGATCAGATCGTTAGAAGCTTTCTTATGCTTTCTAGTCTTAACACCCATGGCTTTCTTGCCCCAAGGTGTCATTGGCGACTTACGTCCGACTGGCGATCTGCCTTCACCACCACCGTGAGGGTGATCGATCGGGTTCATAGCCGAGCCTCTGACTGTAGGTCTGATGCCTTTCCATCTGTTTCTACCGGCCTTGCCCCAGTTGACCAGCGTGTAGTCTTCATTACCGACAACACCGATCGTCGCACGGCAATTCGCCAGGATCTTTCTCATTTCGCCGGAAGCGAGTCTGACGGTAACGTACTTGTCTTCGACTGCCAGGATCTGTGCGCTTGCGCCGGCTGCTCTAGCCAGCTGACCGCCCTTGCCAGGTTTCAGTTCGATGTTGTGTACGATAGTGCCTTCAGGCATGTTTCTCATTTCGCAGCAGTTGCCGACCTTGATATCGGTCTTAGGGCCGGAAACGACCTTCATGCCGACATTCAGATCTTTCGGCGCGATGATATATCTCTTTTCGCCGTCCGCATAGAACAGTAAGGCAATGTTTGCGTTTCTGTTTGGATCGTATTCGATCGCATTCACGGTTGCCGGAACATCGTCCTTATTTCTCTTGAAATCGATGATTCTATACAGCTGCTTGTGTCCGCCGCCGTGATGTCTTGTTGTAATTCTTCCTGTATTGTTTCTGCCGCCTGTCTTCATCAGAGATACGGTCAGGCTCTTTTCAGGGACTGTCTTGGTGATCTCTTCGAAGGTCAGAGTGGTCATTCCACGTCTACCAGGAGTCGTAGGCTTATATTTCTTAATAGCCATTGTATTCTTTCCTCCTTATGCAATTATCCGGAAATAGCATATTTCTTCCGATAGTTTCGACCGATTACTTATCCGCCAGGATATCGATCTTGTAACCGTCTTTCAGCGTGATGTACGCCTTCTTAAGATGGTTCGCTTTACCAACGTATCTTCCCATACGTTTGGTCTTAGGCTTCTGATTGACGACATTCACGGATTCAACCTTGACATTGAATATCTCTTAAATCGCCTGTTTGATCTGGATCTTGTTGGTGCCTTTCTTTACTTCGAATACGACAGTATTGTCGGCTTCCTGAGATCGGATCGTTTTTTCTGTTACAAGAGGACGAATAATAATGTCTCTAGCGTTACTCATTACCTAATACCTCCCCCAATTTGACGGCTGCCGCCTTGGTCATGACCAGCTTGTTGGCATTCTGAAGATCATAGATGTTCAGGCCTTCCGCCGTAACCATGACGATGTTGTTCAGATTTCTTAAGCTCATGTAGGCATTGTCGAAATCTTCATCGAAATCTACAACAAACAGCGCTTTTTTTTCGATGCCCAGAGCATTCAGAATCTTGACGAATTCTTTTGTCTTGATGGCATCCATCTTGATGTTGTCAACGCAAAGCAGATCGTTGCTCTTTGCCTTGAGTGTCAGACCGGAACGCAGTGCCAGTCTTCTGACTTTTCTGTTAAGCTTGAAGGTGTGGCTTCTAGGCGTAGGACCGAAGGCGATGCCGCCGTGTCTGTACTGAACAGCACGCGTACTACCCTGTCTTGCTCTACCTGTACCCTTCTGTCTGAACGGCTTCTTGCCGCCGCCGGATACTTCCGCTCTTGTCTTTGTATCATGGGTGCCCTGTCTCCATGAACTTGTCTGTCTCAGTAAAGCATCGAAGATCGCCTGTTGATTCACTTCACAGTTGAAGACTGAATCAGCGACTTCAACGTTGCCGACTTTCTTTCCAGTTAAATCCAATACATCTAACTTCATGATTATTCAGCCTCCTTGCTCAGTAAAACCTTAGGTTCTACGTGTTTTACTTTCTTGCTAGTCGTCTTGACCATGACCAGACCCTTCTTAGGCCCCGGTACATTGCCCTTGACCAGCATGTAATTCTTTTCAGCATCTACTTTTATGACTTCAAGGTTCTGATTAGTAGTCTTCAAACTTCCGTCATGTCCCGGCATCGGTGTATTCTTTTCGATACGTCCGTTGTTTCTACCGGTCGTTGCCAATGATCCGACATGTCTGTGTACAGGACCTGCACCGTGCGTCTCGTTGATCATGTGTGCATGATAACGTTTGATTGTTCCCGTATATCCTTTACCCTTTGAGATACCGGTAACGTCTACCATATCACCAGCGGAAAAGATATCTGCTTTTACTTCCTGTCCTACTTCGTAGTTCATCTCATCGCTTCTGATTTCTCTGATGAACTGCTTAGGACCCAGGCCAGCCTTCTTCGCATGGCCCAATTCAGGCTTGCTGGCACGAGCTTCTTTCTTATCCTCATAACCGAGCTGTAAAGCTTCATAGCCGTCTGTCTCGACATTCTTCTTCTGAAGAACGGCGTTCGGCTGAACTTCGATCACGGTTACAGGAATCAGATCGCCGTTGGCGGTGAAGACTTGTGTCATGCCAAGTTTTCTTCCAAGTATTCCTTTCATGATGTCACCTTTCTTTACAATTTGATTTCAATATCTACACCACTAGGCAGTTCCAGACGGCTGAGGGCGTCAATCGTCTTGGCGCTAGGCCCAATGATTTCAATCAGACGCTTGTGCGTTCTGATTTCGAACTGTTCTCTGGAGTCCTTGTTTACATGTACGGATCTCAGTACAGTTACAATCTGCTTCTCTGTAGGAAGCGGAATAGGTCCGATGACCTTCTTTACACCACCGTCTTCCGCAGCCTTAACGATCTTCTCGGTTGCAGCATCCAGTGATCTGTGTTCGTAAGCCTTTAACTTGATTCTTACGTTGTTCTTTGCCATAGAATTTTCCTCCTATATTCCATTAATCCTTACGGATAACCCGCTCCATGTGAGTTCCCTGGTTATCACACAATTCCACAGGAATCCGTGTGCCAGCAATCTCCCATATCTTCGCGAGCGCTCGTATATTATATGATTTTATTCTTGTTTTTTCAACAACTTTTTATCGAAAACGGGCTATTTTACAGGCTTTTTTGAATATCGGATATTCAACGCTTATCGGTGTTTCACAAATAGCTACAGAAAAACAAAAAAACAGCTGATTTTTGTGTATTTTTCAGCTGTTTTTCATCGTTTTTATTCTCTTTATTTCCCGGAAATATATCTATTCTGACACTTTATTTCCGGAAATGTCGTTTGTTTCGTGTTTCTGGTCCAGGGATACGCCGGAAACGTAATCCAGACCCCTGCTTTCATCCAGCAAAGCATGCAGATCTTTGTCGTTCAGCGGTTCAAATACGAAAATGTAAACGTTTGAGGTGTTAGGCCCGGACTGGGCCTTGCCGCCGCAGAAAGCTTCGTAGTCGCTGATCATTTTTTCGACATCGCCTTCCTTGAAAGATACGATGATCCTGTCGTTGCGGTATCTCCCGTTTTCTGCTGTATCATCTCCGGTTTTTTTGACCGTCAGCTTTTTCTTCTGCTTTCCCATAGGGTTTTCTGTACCAATTGAAAGTCTGATCCTTTTAATCATTTCTTCCGTCTCCTTCTTTTCAAGACAGTCTTCTTTACCGCTCAAAAGTACAGCCGTTTCCTTATCGACATATATGACATCCGGACCTGAGTTCACGATCAGATACATTCCGTCTTCACGTATAACATTTAAGAGAGCTTCATCCGTTACATATCTGAGGGTATCGTCTTTTATGACTAATGTGACCAGCCTGTCATCTTCGTACAGAGGATAGATACAGATTTCCTGACTGTCTTGGTTGCCTACGGAACAGATTCCTGTTCCGATCGCAAAACCGTTTCCTGTATCGCGGTTTTCCGCAAGAAAAGAAATGATCTCCTCTTCCGTCGTCTTATCTACGACAGAGACCTCGTTTTCCATTGTTTCAACAGTTTCGGAAGTACATGCCGCCAAAAGAATCAGCAGAATGACTGATAACAGTTTCTTCATTTGATACAAGCATATCACAGATCCAATAAATAAGGCCATAGATTCTATGGCCTTATTTCGGTTCGTTTTATGAGAATGAACTACTCTTCTTCATCCTCGTCGTCTTTTCTTCTGATTAGTCCGACAAGGAACGCGATCGCCAGCAGTGCGCCCATCGGAACGGACCACTTGTCGGCGAATACCGTACCATTGCCGAATCCCTGCGTTACAAAGAACAGGACGGCGGAAATCGCTGCTGCGATCAGTCCGAGGAAGTTTTTCTTTGTTGCCAGATAGATTCCTGCACCAAGCGTTGCCAGAACGAATAGCGCATCCAGAACGGACATCTTCTTGCCTTCGTTTTCCGGTTCGGTCGTCGGTATCGGATCATCATCGATGTTCGTTGTATCGTCGACAAGCTTATCCAGAACGATCTTCTTGGAATCGGTGTAGGTCTTGCCGTCGTATTCAACTACAGCCGTATAGACGATGCTTCCTTCGGCTTCATAGGTTGCCGGAGTCTCCGTCTTGGACAGCTGTGCGTCGATCCTTACCGTCTCGCCGGTCGTCAGATCCTTGAAGACCGCAACCGCCTTGCTGCCGTCTTCAGACCATTCAAATCCGACGAATTCATATTCATGACTCTGACCGTTGTGACCCGTAGCAGGAAGTATAACGGTCTTGGAATCGACATATTCGACTCCCTGGAATTCAGCCTTTGCCGTATAGACGATCTTGCCTGTCTTGTCGGCTGTCGGTTCCGTTCTGTCGACATTTACAGTCGCTCTGACACTCTTGCCATGAGAACTGTCGCGGCTGCAGCGGAATTCAGCATATGCCAATTCATCGCTTTCCCAGTTCCATCCGATGAAGAACCAGTCGTGACCCAGGCCTTTCAGTTTTTCTTTAGACTCTTCATCCAGAGAGAGATCCTTGTTTCTTTCTGCGACATCCACTGTCACATTGGAATCTTCACAAACTCTTTCGAATCTGAACTCGGCGATCGCATCGCCCGCAGCGACAGCACCCAGCTGTGCACAGGCAAATCTGATCTCGCCGTTTTCTTCATCGACATTGACGGAAGTATAATCCACAGGAGACTGCACGCCTTTTTCAGGTCCGACAAACTTCGCAACCTTAGGATCGTAGGATACCGTAACATAGCCGTTCTTGACTTCGACGTCTTCCGTATAAACTACTACGGAATAATCCTTGCCGTCATCCGTTTCTTCCTTCACGTCGGTGTTTCTGTTCGGAACAGGATCACGCACGATGTTCTCTTTTTCTTTTCTTTCCATTCTGACAGCGGTATTGACTGTACCTGTCTCAGGTTCTGTTTCGGAAACCTCCACAGGCTTTTCATCAGAAATCTCTTCAGGAATTATTTCTTCCGGAACAAATGTTTCCTCAATAGATCCGGAAGCATCTTCTGTTTCACGTGTCTGAGAATGGATGATATTCTTTCCGAATTCTTCCGAAGAGAAGATTCCTGACAGCATCTCACCGGCAACTGCTCCGTTTCTGCCGTCGTAACTGTCATAATACCAGTCAAATAAGGTTGAAATATTGATTGCCTTATCGATCCTGCCAACAAACTGAGCATCGAATTCATCGGTTTCTTCAGATAGGTCTACATAATATATGCCTCCGCTTGTAGCATCGGAAATGAAGATACCGGCTTTATTGGTGATACCGCCTGCATAGACCATGGAATAAGCTGTTAGATCATCGCCTATCGTAAGGACATTAATCTTGCCTATCTCGTCATAACCTCCCGACATGCTTCCGTCAGGATTTCCGTAAATGCCAAACAGATACAGTGTTCCTTCGCTGTTCAAAATGAGATAGTCGTACCAGGTTATATCTCTATCCTCATCGTATTCCAGACCGACGAAAGTCACGGCAACCATATCGCCGAATATTGAACCTACAGGGAAATAACTGATAGGTTCTGCCTCGTCCGCAGGATACAGTTCAAAGACGGCAGAAGGAGTAACTCCGACAAACAGATAATCGAATTCCGTTGGATCATCTCCTTCGTTCTCGCCTTCAACCGTGAAATACGGGATATTGGCAACATCCAGTAGAGTATATTCATGATTCAGGGTTCCAAGATGATCCACATAATCAATAGATGATATTTCGTATTTCCCCTCATCTGTCAGCTCGGCCTTGATCTCGTACATATGCAGATCATCATCTGTGTCGTTGCCATAGATATACAATCCGGATTCGCCGCCGCCGTAGAAGTATGAGAATGCGTCACCAAGGTTCTTGGTACTCATGTCATTCAGATCGATCTTGTCAAATTCGATCCTGCCGTCTTCATAAGCGACCTGTGCGTATACTTCAGCGTCCAAAGGTTCGTTTTCAACAACGGTCACCACTGCGCTTGCGCTGATTTCAGGCGTTCTGTTCGATTTTGCAGTAATGACGGCTGTACCGACGCTTAATCCTTTCGCTTTACCGTTCTCGTCGATCGTTACAACGCTTTCTTTTGATGAAGACCACGAAACGCTTCTGTCATCCAGATATATCGGTTCCACATTTGCGTTAAAGCTGAATTCATCATTAATGTTCAGAATCAGGGTAACGTTTTCAGCATTCAATGTAACATTAGAAGCGTTATCTTCGTCCGGAACGATGTAATCGAGGGTATACAGATAGATATTGTCTGCATATTCATATCCATACAAGAACATTTCATAATTTGCATCATAATACATTCCGGAACCGTCATTCTGGTTCTTATCCAAAAGATATGGATAATCGTAGATGTATGAATCAGCATAATTGACATCCGGCCACGAAACATAAAGACATATGCCAAGCATCTGATAATAGTATGCTGTATATCCTAACAAGCCTCCGTCATTTTCATTGATAAACCAGATACCATCAGATCCATCATCATAAGAAAACCATAAAGATGCATCGTCTATTTCATCCGCATAAATATATGCACCTTTGGCATCTTTAAATACATTCACTTCAGAAGAGGAGGTTATGTAGTTCTGCCCGTTGCTGAACAATACTCTTCCTTCTCCGGCTTTGTCTGTGTTGGCTATAACATAGTCGTTATACGGAACCAGTTTGTCGGTCAGACGGAATACAGGGATCGCCTTTTGTTCGTCGGACAATCTTACCAGTTTCGCGGTTTCGTTTGCCGCATAGTCGGCTGCAAATACGATTACTGAATCATAATCAAAATCATAATCCGTTAGATTGAAGGTGTGCTCAATCGTCTCGTTTTCCGATGTCTGTTCCGGAAGCAGCTCCTCGAGCAGCAGTCTTCCGGTTACATCATAAAGCCGCAGATCGGCAATATAATTGTCGTCGCTCAAAATGACTGTCAGCGTGCCGTCGTCTCCGTTGTATTTGATATCATCGTTGATAA
The DNA here is from genome assembly GCA_964529805.1 of uncultured Solobacterium sp. Classification (GTDB taxonomy): domain Bacteria; phylum Bacillota_I; class Bacilli_A; order Erysipelotrichales; family Erysipelotrichaceae; genus Colivicinus. The sequence goes on from CAZGZT010000006.1 coordinate 9,018, forward strand.
CAGGTGCAGTATCATCCAGCTTGAACCAGTAACCTATAGCCGATCCTTCTCCCAGTTCACCGCTGCTGAAGAGTTCAGCAATTTCTTCGCCGGTCACATATCCATCCTGTGCGTTTGCATCATTATAGAGGCCATAGTATTCCGGGATCGCGAACTCGCCCAGGAAGAATACATCTCCCTCGTCGGCACCAAAATCTCCAACTTCCTTTTTAACTGTAGCTTTCTTCGGTGAAGTGTTCTGCCATACACCGTAGTTAATATGGAAGAAAGCACCGTAATTGTCCTTCGCAACATTTCCACTATAGAGCAGATTGCCGTCTTCGGATATAGCTGCAGGCATCATGACAGCCGCGTTTCTGATCAGAGAATAAGTAAATGATGATACTGTCGTATTACTGCTGATCGCCAGTCGATCATATGGGAAAGAATCCTCAACCATATACGGATTTCCCATAAAGACAGAGTCTTTTTTATCGCCCGGATATTTTACCGACATGAAGTTTGTTACAGGTATAGGTGCCACTTCGTCTTCTTCTTCTATCTCGATGAAGTATGACAATTTTCCTGTAGGGTAGAAATTATCAAGATAAGAAGCAGCATCGTACATGGAAGGATCCGTCCAGCTGCCGTAGTAGCCCAGAATAGGGATCGAGTGTACGACATCCAGAACCTCGCCTTCCTCCGTAACGCTTTCAGGAATGATATAGGTGAATCCTTCTACATATGCTCCGTTTGGACGGGTCATCGCTTCCTGTTCAGGATCAAGCTCAATGCTGACGGTGATCTCGGTAGAACCGCCTGCAGGTACAAGCACCAGATCATTCTCGTGCGCTTCGATCCACTGCAGAAGAACCTGTGCATCATTGGAAGTAATTCCGTCGATACTGTCAAGCTCTGCGGCTTCCAGATCCAGATTGCTTCCGTCATTCACGCCGGTAACATAATCCAGGATAGCCTGTACATCATCGGTATCCGTATCGCCGTCCATATCGACATCGTGACCGTTTACATTCTCGTAATATCTGACATTCGCATCCAGGAACCAGGTATAAACATCCAGATACTCCTGATAAGCGTAGAAATCGTCCTCATATGAATAAGCGTCCTGCGTAAACATATCAGTATCGAATGAATAGGTCAGATCTTCGTTGGAGAAGTTGTTGATTGTAAATGAGTAGGAATAAGATCCGGTCCTGTCCTTGTCCTGTCCAAGCTCTGCCTTGACCTTGCCGTCTTTTGCCGTGCTTGAAAGAAGTGTAGAACCTTCCCTCATCATGATATAGGATTTTGCCTGTGTAGCAGTATATACATCGCCCAAACCTGCGCCTTGCTGTAAAACAGGATAGTAAAGTCCGTAATCGTTGATCATAGGGGTAGCGGTGGACATCAGTAAGCTGTTCATCAAAGTACGGGCAGTCAGGCCTTCTGTATTCTCCAATAAGTTCTGGACTTCTTCGCTTTCTCTGAAATACTGGGCCAGGATTGCAGCCATTCCGCTGATATGAGGAGCGGCCATGGATGTACCGCTGTAGGATACATATTCATCTTCACTCATGCCTTCTACAGACCAGATATTTCCGCCCGGGGCGGTGATTTCCGGTTTCAGGATCAAAGATCCGGAAACGCCCCAGGATGAGTAGTCGTCGATTTCCGCGTCCTCTCTGGCAGTCTGCGCCTCGGAAGTCAGGACATCCGTGACCTCTATCGTACCGGTTATATAATAGAGCCCGTTATCTGTAAGATATTCTTCTACAGAGCTAGAATACAAAAGCTCCAAGCCGTCATAGTACTGAATCATAATGACCGGAGCCGTATATTCGTACTGTTCTTCAGGCTTATTACCTTTCAGGGTCATGTTGATCAGACCTTTCTGATTGTTGACGATCACAGCTGCGATGGCACCGTTCTTAACTGCAGCGTTGGCTTTCTGATAGAATGAGGTGGTTCCTCTAAAGCACATCCCGATCTTGCCGTCTAGGACATCTCCGACTGCAGCAAATTCTTCATCCGTTCCGGTTGCCAGTTTATAGAGTTCTCCGTCTTCATTAACGTATCCCACAACAAAGAGGAATTCCTGTTCGCCTGCCAGCGTACTGATCGGCTTATTGCCGAAATCGGCTTCAGCAGGTTCAGAATAGAAGAACTTACTGTCTTCAAAAACCAGTGGTTTGCCGGTGTAGCCGACATTTGTAGCCGAAGCTACAGAAAGTGTATTGGCATAAGAACCGGACGAGCCGTTTGTAGCCAGGCTGATGTCATCCAGATACAGATCGCCGTATGGAGTATTGCTGTTGGCAGACCAGTGATAGGCGTTACCTGCCGAGAATACGACAACGGTAGAGCTGTTGACCAGATTCTCCATAGTCTTCTGATAGGCTCCGGCAAAAGTGAAGCCCGGATTTGCGGTTCCTAAAGAAAGGTTCACGGAATCGGCTTTCAGAATGATCGCGTCTTCGATAGCTGCCATGAAATCGGAATCGTAGGCTCCGCCGCCTTTGCCGAACACTTTCATGACCAGGATCTGCGCGTCCGGAGCAACGCCGACCGCGTGGGTCTGCTCCAGAGATTCAACATAATCCCCGTCGACCTTGACGTATCTGTTGGCTGCAGCAATGCCGGCAACGTGGGAACCGTGATTCCCTTCGTCGTCACTGAAGTGATCGGTTGTATTGTTGCCGTCTACATAGTTGAAAGCAAATGGGAGTTTTGCGTTCTTATATACATATTCGGCAGAACTGATATTGTGCTTGCTGTCCGTATTATTGTCATTCAGCTGATCAAGAACACCTTCGATTTCTTCCGGTGTCAGAAGATTATAGTCCGCTACAGCTTCATCATAGTTGCCATCATCGCCTTCCAGGGAATAGATCAGCGCATCAGGATCGAAAGAAATGTGATCCTGATTGACGCCAGTATCGATGACTGCGACCCTGCTTCCTGCACCGGTATAGCCATCTTCCCAGGCATAAGAAGCATAGACCATGTATTCCGTAGAGATGGAAGTATTGATTTCATCTTCCATGACTTCATATCTGTTCTCGACGAAAACATCATCGACGCCGTACACGTTTTTGATGGTTTCGATATCGCCATAGGCGACATTGGCTGAAATGATATTGGTAGCCAGAGTCAGGTTCCATTCTACATCCAGCTTTTCACCCAGTTTCCTCTCGATGCGTTTTGTTACGGTTGCCTGTTCATCCGCAAGAGATTCACGATAAGCCATGGCTTCATCGTTCTCCGCGACATTGTCGGCATCGTAGACATCCAGAGTAGCCGGAGATTCCAGGACGATAGAAACACGGACGATTTCTTCGTCGCCATACAGCGGTTCCGGATCCTTCTGGGCTTTAACATTGATATCTTCGCCGAGTTTATGAACATTCAGTGTACTCGGATCGACATCCTCAACCTGCAGCGATGTTTCATCAGCAGGCAGTACTTCAGTATTCTCGCCATTCTCGTCCGGTTCAGCATACACCGTTGTGAACATACCGGTAGTAAGCATGAAACCGACAAGAAGAATCTTGAAAAACTTCTTCATAATACTATCCCCCATTTTATTTATTATCTAACAAAAAATCTTCTTTTTGAAGATTTTTTGTTTTCTTTATAATAATCTTTTAAAGTTTTATATAATATTAAGGCAATTCTAGCGGTTCTTTTTCTGTAACCGGCTGAGAAAAATCTATTTCCGCAATCGGTTTTGATTCTTCTGTTTTTTCAATTAATGAAGCATCCAGAACATAGCTAAGACCCTTGCTGGCGTCCAAAAGAATTCCCAGATTTTCGCTGTTTAACAGTTCGAAATAGAAAACATAGGTATTGTCATCGGACGCAGATTCCTCTACTCTGCCATGGCAGAATGCTTCATACATCCGGATCTTATTTTCTATTTTTTCGCTGGCAAAACGGATTGCGATCCTATCATTATAGTATCTCAGTTCGTTAATAATCGGCTGCTGTTCCTTCTCAGAAACAATGCGGATCGCTCTTTTCTCAATACCCATAAGATTTTTTTCTATGTTAGCTTCTTTGACCTTATTAATTCTGTTTTTCATCTTTTCTGATAGCTCTTTCCCTTCTCCATCTACAATTAGAGTTTTTTCTTTGGACACATAATAGACATTCCCATCTGCTTTAAGAATCAAGAATTCGTTATCCTCTTCTATGGCGTTGAGAAGTATTGGATCAGATAAATAGTCGGTTCCCTGCCCATAGAGAATTAGAAAAATCAGTTCATCATCACAATATACCGGAAACATCTGCAATTCGTCAGAATCCTTGTCAAGATTCAATACCTTGATTCCATTTCCCATTGCATAGTTTCTGTTTTCATCAAAAGATTCACTGATGTATTCTTTCAACTCCTCTTCTATTCTAAATCCGTAATCCTTTACCAATTCATTCCTGGCATCATTGGATACTCTATTTTCGTTACAACCCCAGAATGTCAATACAAGAACTGTCAGGATGGTTTTCTTAATTACTGTTTTCATTGATAAGTTCATAATTGATGTATGACCTTATTATAACAGTAATCACGCTTCAATAAACTGTTATTTCGATAGATGCGTTATATGATCATAGCGACGATGTAGTTTGCAGCCAAATAAAATTAGATTGAAAAATAAACTTGGAATAGGTATTATTCTTCTAAGCTCGTGTGAACTAAATAATTGCGAATCATACGATTTAATATGTAATCAAGAAGAAAACTCATTATCACAATCTTTTATATGTATCTTTGACCATGTTCAAGTTAATCGTTTCTCTTCTATTAACAACTGATACTAAAGTAGCCTCCAGTTCATCCGTCACCATCCACTCCTAATTTTTTGCTCAATCAATTCAGGTTCTTCTTCCTAAGTCTCATCTTCATTTTCATTAATTCAATTATCATTTAATCAATGATTCTTTCTGTTTCTTCTACATAGAACCTATTGTGGAAAAAGTTGTAAAAAAACAGGGATGATAAAAAATGCTTATGAAAAACCCATACCTTTATGTAGGCTTATCAATTATTATTGAAAAAACATTTAAACAACATAATTTAACACCTATTGTAATATCAAAAGAGCCGGTTAAGCAAGTTCATCTTTATAATACCTTTAATAATTATTAAATAATAAAACGGTAGATTAATCTCTACCGTTTTATTATTTTTTGGTTAACCGTTCCCCTCACCTTCACCCGGATTAGGAACAGGTTCTTGTTCAGGAAGTGCAGGAATTGTTTCAGTTTCAGTATAACCGCATCTGATACACGTTCGATGTTTGCTTCCAGGAATGTTTATCTGAGCAGGAATGTCTTCGAGCCATCCTTCACCCCAATCGTGACCTAGCGCCGAAATTCCGGTTTCGGTTGTTTCTTCGCCGCATTTTCTACATTTATAGTGGATATACTCCGGATCGGTGCAGGTTGCGTCATCTCTGCCAATCTCTTCCCAATCATGATCCAGACAAACTTTCTTCCAGTGAGCATAAACGGTTGAATTCCCAGATACATCTTCCGTATCATATACACGATCTCCGCCTTCTTTCGCTGTATACCAACCTAAGAACTGATAAGTGAAGCCATCACTTTCAGTTATATCAGACAGCGAAGAGAATGAAATATAATTGCCTTCAAAAGTATCCTCGGTTGTTGTAGTGATATCATTTGGTGCATTACCATGATCTGTGCTGAACTTAACCGTATATCTGCCATTCTTAACTACAATCTTAAGAATATCGACTTTATCGATAGCTGTGTAAGGGCTTGGCGATTGCGAAACGACCTTACCCGCTTCTCCTTGAACATCGGTTCTGAATTCTACATCATATCTTACTCCATGGCTTCTAGCCCATCTGACGGCCTTCATGAAGTTCTCATCGACAAAATTAGGAACCTGTTTATTTTCATCAATCTGGGCAATACCCATGACAGTAATCGTTCCAATTGGTTTTTCGGAAATCAGGTCACCGTATCTGACAGACTGTTCTACAACCAGACCTTCTTTAGAAGAATCATAATTCTTATCACTTGGAGAAATAAAAGAGATTTCTAAAGATACACCGTTTGCAGAAGCCCACTGCATTGCTTCAGCTTGACTTAAACCTACTAAATTTGCCCAATACGGAGGCATTGGTGGAGGCGTAAACAGAAATTCGTTTTCATAATCCGTTGAATAGAATGCCGGCCTGACATATGGATTCAATGAAGAGAACTCGAATGCTCTTTCTTGAGATATTGTCGCATATTCGCCCATAACTTCTTTCAAATGAAAGATTGATTCGTCATAGGATCCCTGATAAATCAAATAAACCCATAACGGAAGTCTCATAGAATAGCTGTAATACATGATACCCCCGTATCCAGTGATTCTTAATGTTTGGAAATCAACCAATGAGAAAGTATCTAAACTAGTAAAGTTCTTAGTATTCAACAACAGATTAAAGACATTTGTCAATTGAGACAGAGTCATATCAGTACTCATCCAGTCAGAAGCCGCATCCATGGCTTTTAATGCCAGGGTAATATCACCTGACTGAATGAACTTCTTGGCAATGCCGATAATGACTTCCTTTTGATGCTGCTGACGGTCAAAGTCGCCGTTAGGCATGTGATGTCTTTCTCTGCAGAACTGCAGAGCCATCTGGCCATCGGCCACATAGGTTCCTGCCGGAACAAAGATGCCATCCAGTTCAAAATCGACTGGATTAGTGATTTTGACTCCGCCAATCGTATTGACGATTTGCACAAGTCCTAAATAATCCAATTCCATATAGTAGTCGATATCCATACCAATGAAGTCTTCTACCGTTTCAATAAAGCAGGCTCTGGAAGTGGATCTGCCAGAGTTGATTTTATCATACTCTCCTCCATAACAGGAAATAGGCACAAAAGAGTCTCTGGCAATCGACATCATCGATACCGTATAAGTTTGAGGATTGATGGTTGCAAGAATAATCGAATCTGCCAGCCCAACTGTAGATCCGATATCTGTACGTGAATACCCAATCAGTAGAACGTTAAACGGATCTGTATTAAGATTCTTCTTCGGTTTACTGTTTTCGACTTTTAATTCCTGTTCGAAGGAATGGAAATCTATCAGTTTATCCAGATATTCGCCAAATGAGGAGTTTTCATCATTTCCATACATTGTTCTATAAGCCGAAGTAATGACAATTGCATCAACATCATGATCTAAAAGTCCCTGCATCATTTCGGCATTCGTTTTGTAGTCTACAGTCGCATAATCGATCTTTTCCTTGGATAGTAGTTCACCGGCAAGATAAGTAAGACCATTGGTCGTTTCTGTCAGCATGCCAATACTCTTTCCATTCAAGTCACTTAATGAAGAGAACTGATTGTATTTGTCGTAACAGACAAACACACCACTGTACGTTTCGTATTTGTCTTTCCCGTCATCCAGAACATTATTGACAATGCCATTTGCTTTAGCAATCGATACCGATCCTACCGCACCACCAATTAACAACAGTATTGCGATCACGGAAGAAATGATCTTCAGAAGCATATCCTGATAATTAAAACCAACAAAGAACATGACATCAATGATAATCATCAGACAAATCACAATGGCAACAGCCGATCCAAACAGCGAAGGATAAATCGCATAATAACGCCATGACCAAAGGATTGTCAAAAGAATAGCAATATGTGCCAGAACCAAAAAAGCGAGCGCAGTCATCGTTATTACATTCTTTTTATTAATCCTGTTGATCTTCAACCTGTGTTTCATCTACTTTCCTTATTTCTATCGAGCTTTTACTAGCCTCTACTATTTCATATCTACCATCATTAATTACAACAATAAAATTCATACTAGTATCGTAATCTCCCAAGTTCAGTGCTGTTTCTTCTTTATATGTCCAACGACAACTAACATAATATGCCTCGTAAGAAATGTCGTCGTATATTGTCTCATATGTTTCTTCACCAGTCTGAATCGTTTCCACCCACTGATGGATAGTGTATTCTTCGTCAAGATTTTCGGCTTTTGTTATTTCTACGTTGTTAACTTCTAGAAGTTGATCAGAACCGTATTCATTGATATACTTGTTCAAATACTTGTAGAAACCATCTCTGGCCTTCAAGTAGGCGTTAGTTTTAAAAATAGTTGATTCGTTTTTTTCATCAAAAACATAATAGAATCCACCGACATCATACTGACCCTGCTTATTGGTCCAAGTATAAAAATCAGCTACAAAGTTCTTGCATACCAATCCAGCAATAACTTTTGGATCGTCTATTCTTTGCACTTCAATAGCATCCTTTAATTCCGAAAACAACTCCTTCTGATAATCTGTTGCATTATCTCTTAAAACATAGTTCATTGATTCAATAATATTCTCCGCCTTAGTCTCCGCATTGCCTTTTGCCAGATTCAGAATACTCTTTGTTTCTCTATAAGCGATAAAGCCAAAGAAACCAATTGCAACAAGAAAAGGCAGAATGAGCATTAGCATATTCAAATAACGTTTCTTTTTATCCGCAAACAGACTTAATATCTTACTCAGTCTGTTTTTCTTTTTTCTTTCTGGTTTTAAAACAGTCTTTTCTTTTTCCATATCAAAAGAGGATTCTTTGATCCTCATTTATTATAGTAAATAAAAAAAAGAAATTCAAATAATCATATAAGTTCACACTATTTTATACCTTCTGTTGCTTCTTTATTAAAAACAATCTTCAAGGTTAACAATAGAAGTTTTATGTCTGAGACCAAACTATAGTTTTCAATATAATAAAGATCCAGTAAAAGCTTATCTCTTAATGATGTGTTGTATTTGCCGTAGATTTGGGCGTAGCCAGTCAATCCGGCTTTAACGACCAACCGAAAACGAAATTCCGGCATTTCCTTACAAATCTCGTCGTAAATCTCTGGCCTTTCCGGTCTTGGCCCGACAAAGGACATCTCTCCTTTCAGGATGTTGACCAACTGAGGTAGTTCATCAAAACGTGTCTTACGGATGAACTTCCCAACTTTCGTGATCCTGTCATCGTCCTCCTTTGCCAAAACAACACCAGTCTTGTCCTCTGCATGCATTACCATGGAGCGAAACTTAATCATATTAAATTCCTTTCCACCCTTCGTCAGCCTAATCTGACGATAGAAGATATCTCCGCCATCATATACTCTAATGGCGATTGCCGTCACCAACATAATTGGACTAGTCAGAATAAGCAAAACAATAGAACCTGCGATATCGATTATTCTCTTAATAATCTTCTCTGTCTCGGATGGACCGTACTTGTTTATTTTCAGAATCGGGGTATCGACCATATGTAGAATGTCACTACTTGCCAGAAGCATATCCGTAATACTCGGAACATCATAAATCAAGATTTTTCTTTCATAACAGGCTTTAAACAGTTTTTTCTTGTTTTCATGATGAACATCCAGTGTGACGACACCGTTGACATCTTTCAGAAGTTCATTCAAATGATCATAATCAAGATTATCCAGACCGATAGATCGGACAACATTGATAGAAAGATCGTTTATGTTGTTTAGTTTGTTGATAAGTCCATAGTGCTCTTCACCATAGATCGCAATGACCTTAATAGGTGGAAAGTTTCTACGAAGATAGTTATTCTCCAGATAAAGCAGGAAGGCAGAACTAAAGACCCCCATCGTACTCATCCAAATGATGGGCATGAGCGGTATCACTCTTAAGGTAATTAGACAAAGCACCAGATAAATCACGGCATTAGAGAAAAACAATGACAATGAATGTGACAGAAAAAGATCGGTCGTCGTACTTCCGCCGACATCGAAAGCATCAAACAGTCTTCCGAACAGGATAAACAGAATCAGATAGAGTCCGAAGAAAACAAGATAACCGTTGGAATAATAGAAGAAATAACGATTGTAGCCTGCCATCAGAACACATAAAAAGATCAGCTCATAAGCAAAGATGTTGGCTATGACCATGGCGATCTTGGCGTTTTCTTTTGTGCTGAATCTTTCAAACATAAATCTATTTTATTCCACTCTCGATTAAATATCTACTTAAGGCGTCCTTCCAGCCCGGCAGTCTTTCAAAACCGTTGTCGCTCAACTTGGATTTATCCAGCCGGGAATTGAACGGTCTTTTGGCCTTACTTAAACCATATTCTTCTGTTGTGACAGGAATGACTTTCGTATGCAGACCGGCCTGTCTGTAGATTTCCAGGCAGAACTCATACCAGGAAATGTAGCCTCCTTCGTTGGTAGCGTGATAGTATCCGTACTTTTCCGTTTTGATCATGTCTACCAATAATCTTGATAGATCGTAAGTGTAGGTAGGCGTTCCGATCTGGTCGTTGACCACTCTGACTTCATCGTGCGTCTTCCCGACATTGACCATGGTCCGGATGAAATTCTTTCCGTTAAGACCGAATACCCAGGCAATACGGACAATGAAGAATTTCTTCAGCTTGGATACTGCAAATTCTCCTTCCAGTTTGGTCTGACCGTACCAACATAAAGGCGCAAATGATGTATCATCCGGCTGCCACGGCTTCGTTCCCTGGCCGTCAAAGACATAATCGGTGCTCAGATACAAGAATCTGCAGTCCAACTCTTCAGCCGCCTTGACCAGATTCTGCGTTCCTGTCACGTTGATCGCATAGACCTTTTCTTTATTATCTTCATCTTCTGCGGCATCCACGGCCGTCCAGGCGGCACAGTGAATGATGGCGTCCGGATTGATCTCAATTACCTTTTCAATAATGCTGTCCTTTGTGATATCCAAAAAATATTCCATATCCCCGGCAATATCCGTCGTAATGGCTTCATGATTTCTTTTTCTTAATTCATTAACCACATCATGGCCCAGCTGACCATTGGCTCCCGTTACCAGTACTTTCATATCGTTTTATTTCTTAGAATACATTTCCTCGTAATACTTCAGATAATCGCCAGAAGTAACGTCATCCATCCAGTCCTGATGATCCATGTACCACTGAATGGTTTCCTTGATGCCGGATTCGAAGTTGTATTTCGGCTTCCAGCCAAGTTCTGTTTCAATCCTGGTCGGATCGATCGCATATCTTAAATCATGTCCTTTTCTGTCCTTGACGTAGGTGATCAAAGACTCCGGCTTGTTCAGTTCTCTCAGGATCGTCTTGACTACTTCGATGTTCTGTCTCTCGTTGTGTCCGCCGATGTTGTAGACTTCCCCGTTTCTGCCGTTACGCATGACCAGATCAATGCCGGCACAGTGGTCATAGACATGCAGCCAGTCTCTGACATTCAGGCCTTCCCCATAGACAGGAAGCGGCTTGTCGTGTCTGGCATTGTTGATCATCAAAGGGATCAGCTTCTCCGGGAACTGGTATGGACCGTAGTTGTTGGAACATCTCGTAATCGTCATGGTCAGCCCAAAGGTACGATGATAAGCCATCACCAGAAGGTCTGCAGAGGCCTTGGAAGCGGAATAAGGAGAACTGGTATGTAGAGGTGTATCCTCTGTGAAAAACAGGTCTGTGGCCTCTAAAGGCAGGTCTCCGTAGACTTCGTCGGTCGACACCTGATGATATCTCTTTACATCGTACTTCAGCGATGCATCCATCAGGACTTCCGTACCAATGATATTGGTCTTCAGGAAGACTTCCGGATCTTCGATGGATCTGTCGACATGGGATTCGGCAGCGAAGTTGACGACGATGTCGAAGTTTTCTTCCTCAAAGAGTCTGTAGATATTCTCCCGGTCTCTGATATCCATCCTGACAAACTTAAAATGCAGATTGTCTTTACATCCGTCCAGATTCTTCAGATTTCCGGCATAGGTCAACAAATCCAGAGCCACGATCTCATCTTCGGGATGCTTATCTAGTTCATAATAAACGAAATTCGAGCCGATAAAGCCGGCTGCACCGGTTACAAGTATTTTCATTTCTTTTTCTCCTTCTTTTCTTTGAAGACTTCTTCTCTAATAACGAACTGAGGAATGTTGTTACTTATGAGGTAGGCTCTGCCTACATATTCTCCGATTAAGCCTAAAAAAAGCATAATAAATCCGCCGATAAACAGCATCATCGCAAAAATGGATGTCCAACCGGCAGCGATTTCAGGATGGATTAGTTTATCAATAATGACCGCTACGCCAATCAGAAAACCCGAAAAAGCGAAGATAAGGCCACTAAACGAAGCCAAACGCAACGGCTTAATAGAGAATGAAGTAACTCCATTCAACCATAACGATACCGATTTGCGAAAATTGTAGCCTGATTCTCCAGCATATCGATAACCGTGTTCAATCGGCACATAAGCAGTCTTAGTAGTAATAGCCCAGACCATACCATCGATATATGGTTTCGGGTTTTGGTACTTCAGTATTTCATTAATCACATATCTCTTAGTTACGTTATAACTGGACATGATCGAACCCTTTGGGATATCCATCATTTTGGTAAGAAACCAGTAATTAAAACGAGAACCAAGACGTTTATAGAAGGAATGATGATAATTTATAAAACGGGCACAGACATAGTCATAGCCTTCTTCCAGCTTTCCGATCAAATCAAAAAGATATTTTGGATCATGTTCACCATCATCATCCATCCTAATAATATAATCACCAGTCGATTTGGAATACGCAGCCATCAGGGCAGAAGATTCGCCATAGTTCTTTGCCAGATCATAAGCTTTAATGTGACCGTCTTTTCGGGCAAGATCAGATATCACTTTGAAAGTATCATCTGGGGAGCAGTCGTTTACAAGAATGATTTCATAGTCATATTCCTTGTGCTGCTTCATCTGATCCTTAATACCATCAACCAATCTGCCAATCGTATCCTGCGACTTGTAACACGGTATTGTAACGGATATTTTTTTCATAAACGACATACCTCTTTCATATATTCATTAAAATCTCTGATATACTCTTTTCCGTCATAATGCGTACTGGCAAGGACCAACAGGACAGAATCCTCAGAAAAATCATACATATCCTTCCATACCATCTGCGGAATAAAAACACCCATCATCGGTCTGTTCAATTCGATGACCTCTTCTTGCTTTCCATCCGTTACACGTACCTTGCTAGTTCCAGCAACATTAATCAAAACAAACTGAGACTCTCTATTTGCGTGCTGGCCCCTGACAACTAAGGCATCAGAACCGTAAATATAAAATACTCTTTTAATCTCAAAAGGAATAGATTTATTTCCTTCTATTACTACTAGTTTTCCTCTTTCATCTCCCAGGTCATTGAATTCAATAACGGGACATCTTTCTTTTAAATCCATATTCATCCAATAAAATGATTCAGTTTATCAATCACATAATCAATCTCATCAGCACTCATACCATTATAAATCGGCAGGCTCAGTACTTCTTTCGCATATTTTTCCGCAATCGGGAAATCCCCTTCATGATATCCTAGATAGGCATAGGCTTTCTGTAGATGAGGTGGGATCGGATAATGAATAATTGTACCGATTTCATTTTCTTTCAGATACTCTATCAGTTGATCTCTTTTAACGCAATGGATCACAAACTGATGGTAAACATTATTTGAACCTGGTCTAGTCTGTAATGGTCTAATCAAAGGATTATCCACTTCTTTCAGATATCTTTTCGCGATCCTGTTTCTTTCGTTGTTTAGTTCATCCAGATGTTTCAACTTAATTCGTAGTAAACCCGCTTGCATCTCATCTAAACGGGAATTCATGCCAATAATGTCATTTTCATAATGGAGCTTTTTAGAACCATAGTTCCTGATTATTCTTATCTGGGCATCAAATTCCGGATTGTTTGTGGTAATTGCCCCTCCATCGCCATAAGCACCAAGATTCTTAGTTGGGTAGAAGCTCCAGCAAGAAATATCGCCGATAGTACCGCACTTTCTATCCATCCACATTGTCCCATGTGCCTGTGCACAGTCTTCTATGACTTTCAAATTATGCTTTTGAGCTAGTTCACAGATTTTTGTCATATCACAGGACTGACCGTAGAGATGAACCGCTAATATGGCCCTAGTATGTTCATTTATCTTCTTCTCGATCTTTTCGGCGTCAATATTATCATAGATGTCAGGTTCTACAAATATCGGAGTTGCGCCATTAAGCGTTATGCCCATAACACAAGCAATATAGGCATTGGAACAGACAATGACCTCGTCACCCTTTCCAATATTCAAAACACGAAAGGCAATTGTCAATGCATCCATGCCCGAGGCAACTCCTGTGCAATATTCTGACCCGATATATGAAGCAAATTCTTTTTCGAATTCCTTGACTTCATTTCCGAGGATATACCAGCCAGATTCTAAAACCTCCAGTGCTTTTCTGTTGTATTCATCGGCATATAGGTCGTACTGTCTTTTCAGATTGTTTTGCAATACTCTCATAATATAACTCCTGTTTCAGGGGTAATAGAAAACCGAACTACAGTTTTCTTAATTTCTATATTAGCAAAATTAAAAGATCTATTCGTAATTTTTTTTAGTATTCGAAATTGGCATTGCATTCGTTTAGATAAGGCAGTTTCTGGTCTTTTTCTGATAAAACGGGTTTGACACCGTTTAGTAAAGTACCCCAGTCAACACCAATCGTTGGATCATCATAACGAATACCACCTTCTGATTCCTTATTATAGAGGATGTCACATTTATACTGAAACTCCACATTATCCGTTAATGTCAGAAAACCATGTGCCATACCCTTTGGTAGATAAAACATTCTTTTATTTTCAGCAGAAAGCTCGCAACTCACCCACTTGCCATAAGTTGGAGAACCTTTCCGGATATCCACCGCAACATCAATGACCTCTCCTTTTGTACATCTTACCAGTTTTGCCTGGGAATATGGATTTCTTTGATAGTGTAATCCTCTTAATGTGCCTTTCTGGGCGGAATAGGACATGTTGTCCTGTATAAAGACAACATCAATTCCTAATTCATGAAACTTGGCCTGATTGTAAGTCTCCATGAACCAACCTCTATGATCACCATAGCAGTCCGATTCAATAATATAAACACCGTCTATCTCTGTCGCTATCTTCTTCATCAATCAACTCTTCCTTCTGCTACAGCCTTAAGATGCTCCCCATAAGGAGATTTCCCATAACGAGAAGCGCTGTTTAACAATTCATCTTTATTTACCCAGCCGCTCTTATAAGCGATCTCTTCCGGAGCAGAAATAACGATATTCTGCCTTTTGGATATGATCTGAACATAGTTCGCGGCTTCTACCAGAGAATCCATCGTTCCTGTATCTAACCAGGCAAAGCCTCTTCCCAAAAGCTGAACATCCAATCTTTCCTGTTTCAAATACATGTCATTAAGAGTAGTGATCTCCAGCTCGCCACGGGCAGAAGGCTTTACTTCTTTTGCCATTTTAGAAACGCCTTGTGGATAGAAATAAAGACCTGTAATACAATAGTTGGATTTTGGATGTCGAGGTTTTTCTTCTACCGAAAGCACTTTCCCGTTTGCGTCAAATTCTACGATCCCAAATCTTTCAGGATCATTTACATGATAGCCGAAAATTGTGGCTCTAGATCCTTTTTCTGCATCCTCTCTAGCTTGTTTCAGAATATGTGAGAAACCGCTACCGTAGAAGATATTGTCACCTAGAACCATGGCACACGCCTCTTCTGCGATAAATTTCTCCCCCAAGATAAAAGCCTGAGCCAGTCCATCTGGAGAAGGCTGCACACAATAGGAAAGCTGTACACCGAACTGCGATCCATTACCTAACAACTCTTCAAAACGCATCGTATCGGTTGGCGTAGAAATAATCAAAATCTCTCTGATCCCCGCCAGCATCAGTGTGCTTAACGGATAATAGATCATCGGTTTATCGTAGACAGGCAAAAGCTGTTTTGATGTGACCATCGTCAGCGGATATAGTCTTGTGCCGGCTCCTCCGGCCAAAATGATACCTTTCATATACTGCTCCTTTTTCTTTATATAATTATATCATCTGTATTCAGATCTTAATCGTGTTATTCCTGCGCTTTTATCCTTTCCATGTAAAAAGGTGCATTGTCGCACCTTTTAATTTAATCAGGATATTGTCCTTTTAGTGTCTGTCAATGCCGGTCACAGGAGCTACATAAGCTGGAGCAATCTTTACCCACTGAGCATACAAAACAATCTCTCTGTCCGCTTCACCAAGCAGAATCTGCTTGAAGTCTTCAGAATCAAGCGGATACAGTTCTCCGTCGTTTTCGAGTTTAAAGCCGATCAGCTTGTAACCTTTTCTGGTGAAAGTCCACTCTTCTGCAGAAGGCATTGCCTCCTTGCTTTCCGGATACTCGTTCTTATCCATCTTGCCCTGTCCGCCGTTTGCGTTGTACTTAATCGTATACAGCGGTTCCCACTGGGCTTCCAAAGTAATGACTCTGTCCGGATCAGCTTTCAGGATCGTTGTGAAGTCGTTCACCTCACCGCTGTAAAGGGTTGAATTCGGATAGTTCGGATCATCTTTCAGTTTGAATCCAAGGAATACATAGCCTTCTCTTTCAAAAGCGTTTTCCTTGCTGTTCATCGTGTCATAGTAGCCGTAGTCATGTTCTTTCATGATACCGTCATTATCAGCGCCATTGCCTTCATACTTGATCGTGTACGTCTTCGGGCTCCACTGTGCATAGTAGTCAGCTTCTTCTGTCACCGGGATCTTGTTGATATCGTCATCACTCAGAAGATCTTCCGGTTTCTTTAATTCACCCGGATAAGTTGTCCAGCCAAGGAAATCATAGGCTTCTCTGTCTGGTGTTCCGGTAAACTTTGGCGTATCTGTGCCATAATCCAATGGAGATTTCACCTGATCTTCGAAGATGTCTTCATCATCAACATTGTCATGATAAGTGACTTTCAGTTCCTGTTTGAAGTATACCTTCAGAACAGTCGTTCCGTCTTCCTTGAATGTGACGTTGGTCCATTCGCCTGAATGGCTGGTATCCAAAACGTAATTCTGTTTTACCGGACTCAGATCGTCACCCGTAGCACTGATTTTTGCTTCTTTTTCATAGATATCAGCTTCTCTTGTTTCCGGTCCGTAATCAGGGGTATCAGGATACTGTCCATTGACCTGATAATACCATTCTATCTTATAAGGGACGTTGACTTTTAACAGGCTAGGAAGTAATGAAAGGTTGTCTTGCTTACCCTGGATCGTGAATACGAAAGTATCTTCATCATCCAGCAGAATGGCGAACAGACCATCCTGGAAGTTTGGCCAGGCTCCGTTTACCAGTCTTGATTTGTCGTCGATGTTGAACAGACCGTTTGCTTCGACTTTATAGAAGTCTGCGAGCTTATAGTTCGCTCCTGAGCTATCAGTTACGTTGTAGCAGTAGATCTTTCTACTTGACAATCCGAAATCAGCTTCTGTAATATAGTTTGACTGGTCAGGGTCTTCAAATGCAACAGCGCCATCGATCTTTGCCTTTCTGCTCTCGGCAAACAGATGATCATGATCTGTATTCTCGAGGTCTCCTTCATAGAAAGTAACGGTTGCCTTATAGTTTACGCCAAAGGCGCCCAGCTGGATTTCGTTATTCTCAAGCGCGATTCCACGAACATTCGTAGTACCATTCACAATAGTCTGCGAATAGTCATAGAAATCGTTTTGGCCCAGATATTCAACCTCTACCTTTACAGACAGGATCTTGCCGTTAAAATAGGTTACCGAGTTTGGATAATACGCTACATATGGCTCACCGTCCGGAAGAGCTCCTACAGTTTTCTTTTTTGGAATCGTCGAATACTCAGTATCGTAAGATGCCTTGTTGAATGGGAATGTTTTAACACCGGCTCTTGTTACCCAGATAGTATGTTCATAATCGCTGAGTAAAACAGTCGTGTCTTCTCCATCTCCATCTTCTGCTTTTAAAGAAATAGCAGATGAAGAAAATACCATTGCCAAAATTACTAGAACAAGTGCGAATTTTCTGACAAAATGTTTCATAATCCTTCTTCCTTCCCCTTAAAAATCAGCTTTTATACACCAAAAACAGAAATCACAGATTGATTTCGTCTTTATTTTAACAGAAAACATATTATTTGTATATTATTTTTTTAATATTTTTTTAATAAAATCCAAAAGCATTCTTAGCGGTTTGCTTGCTTTCCAGATCTTCGACTGTACGATCGCCCGGGCATGGTCGGCTTCCAGAGAATCCTCGCACAGTTTTGAATAGTCTTTGAGAAAAGCGCCTTTGTAATCCATCGGCTTACTTCCGACATATTCATAGATGAAATGATCGTTCCATTTCCTGAAAACCGCTTCCGTCTCTTCGTCGGTCCTGATAAAATCGGTCACGCTTTTCATGTCAGGAAAGAACTGCCTGTCTTTGTCGGTAAAACGCCACAGTGCGAATTCTTCCGGAATAGGGAACGGAAAACACCATTCCGGATCGATAGAAATCCATTCTCCGTTGCTGGAGAAGATGTTTTCCGCTATAAAGTCGATATTCATGTCCTTTTTCCAATGCAGTTTCCTTTCTGTTTTTTCGTTTCCAAACACATTGATGAAACGTTCGTCTTCCTTATAGGAACGGTATTCTCCGGAAAAAGGAGTCTTCTTGATTGTATTCAGTATCTCTTCGATACTCTGTTCATCTGTCATTAGATCCTTCAGTGATTTGCAGGTCAATAGATCACATACGGCTGTCCCGTTTTCCCACTTGTATGGCAGCCGAGCATAACGGTCTGTTTTTCTGCTGTTTTTTTCAAGATTGCGAAGATGTTTCTCGCTGGAACGGCGGACAAATCTTTTGTATACCTTCCCCGCCTTGTAATCTACGACAGTGTATATCCGGAACTCTTCTTTTCTGTTTGTGCTGATCTTTACATAGTCCATTCCGTAGCCGGTGCTTCCGTTGCTGATATCGACCAGAAAAGAATCGGCGAAGTACTGGGCTATGTTCATCTTTGAGAGCGCTTCATTCACGTATCCGTCATCAAATATCTTGACCGTGTTTTCCAGCAGAATGTTCTTTACCGAAGACGGCTGGCGCTTATTGATCGACTGATCGGTAAAGATCTCAAACGGTTCAAGATGGTTCGGATAAGGATAATAGAAGCAGACGTTTTTAAAACCGGCGGCACTTATCAGCAATTCCAGTTCTTTTTTTGTGAATAGGACAAGATCACAGTCCGGATCCGGATTCATACCAAGGAACGACTTTTTATACAGGAGATCCGGCTCTCCGGCAAAGTACTTGAGGCCGAATCTGTTTTCGATCGTCAGCAGGATATGACCGTTCTTTTTTAGCATTTCTTGGCATGCCTTCAGCAGGCTGACATGAGGATCTTCTAAAAACAGTTCGGGTGCCAGACGAAATACGTCGTTCAATACGATATAATCAAAAGAACCCTTTATGTCCTTAAACTGAGAAAGGTCTGCCTTCCTGATTTTTCTGTCATCAGAAAAGCAGCTTTCTGTAGCAGAAATTTCCAGTATTTCCGCGCTTTCTTTAAAAGGATACCAGCACAATAAATTCGTTCTATAGTTTCCCATACCGCTCCTTAACATCCTTTCTGCAGATCATGACAGATCATTTATCTTTAATCGTGAACGAAACGGTCTTGCCGAATAGAGATCGAAATAGACCGGGTCCAGAGCCAGCACTCTGACTACTTCTTCTTTTCCGTAGCGGAACAGAAGATAAGCAGCCTGCTCAACATCGTCAAGTATTCTTTTTGAATCCTTCTCAATCACGATCGGCTTTCTTTCATCATAACCCTTTTCTTCCATTTCCTGAATCAGTTCATGAAATCTGCTGCAGCATTCTTTACTGATTTTTTCCCTGGCTGCATCATCAGAAAGGTTCAGATAACCGGTCTGAAGCTGTTTTTCGCAATAGGCGATGTAATCTTCGCTGTTTCCTGTTTTCAGATAAAGATACGGTCCGGATTCTTCCAGCCTGTATTTCTGTAATCCGTCTGCCTGAAACGTCAGCAGATCATTGACCCTGACAGATTCAAAGGAATAATCTTTGATGAATGTGCTATCCAGGTAGCGGGCAGCAAATTCTCTGGAAAACGTAACAGGACACTCCTGCAACAGTCTGTTTCCTGATAGAGGTTCCAGTCTCTGCTCCAGTTTCTTCCATTTGTTTTCCTGATACCACGAGATCCTGTTACCCTCTATCCGATATCCCTGATCGGTCACCAGAAAACCGAGATATCTTTCCATTGCGTGGGCAAGAGAAAAATAACCCCGATAAGAAGAGTCTGTAAACTGCAGGCAATCTATGTCAATGGCTTTGTACGACTCCGCAATCTCTCTTCTGACGGCAAAACAAGTCCCTGCAACAAAACGGTAGTCGGAATCGATCTTTATACCGATCTCCTCCAGCCTTTCCACTACCATGCTTCGTTTCAGCTCACTGTCGCCAACGATCAGTCTCCTACTGCAGCATAGTCCTGTTTCCCTGCTTTTCAGTAGAGCATCCACTGTCCGATGTACGTTCCCGGGACCAAGAATACCGTCAAACAGATTCAGGAACCAGTCCTTGTTTTTGAAGAAGAAGCCGTACATGTATCCGGTGTTGTTTGTTGTACACTTCGTATGGATCTTATAGACGATGTCGTACCCTTCGAGATCTGTCTGCTGCAAAGCTGTAAGGAAAGGCAGGATGTCGTGTCCTTTGTTGTCTACCGGAAGAAAGCGCGTTTCGTTCTTATAGCGTTTTATTGTCTGAAGAACATCGCTGTAATCGAAGTCTTTGTTATAAGTGACGATAAGATCATAGGAATAACAGGAAAGATTATCAAGATAATACCTGATCTCTTTAAATGCATCGTGATAGAAAAGGTGCAGTACGACAAGGATCCTGCATCCTTTGTTTTTTCTGATCTGTCTATGCCAGAGAAGACGGCTGAAAAAACGGGAAACGGACATCAGGGGTCTTTTGCGGTAATCGCCGTCATAGACAGTCTTTGAGGCAAACACTTTGCTTCCTTCCCGTTTTCCATGGCGAAGGTAATGGATCAATGGACAAAGATCTGCCTGAAGGATATCAGGACGTTCTTTCATATACAGTGCCGTAGAAAAATACCGGGAAGGGTCATAGCCTTCCTTCCAGCCGATATCAATATAGTGTTTCAAGACACCTTTAGGGTACTCTTTGGCTTCCGGACACTGTTCCAGATACCATTTTCTATCAAAGTATTTCATTACAGCTTTCCGTTGAAAGACAGATCAACAGACAGGATCACTTATGACTGTCAAGATCCGAAAGATTGATGACATTGACCGGCGCATTGTTTCTGCCGCTAATGATCTTCCATGTTTTCTGAATCGTCCAGAACGGCAGTTTCCATTTCTGTTCCTTGACTTTATAGTAGACTTTCGCAAAGAAACACATGACTTTGAATTTCCATAAACCGCGGATCTCTTTTGCTTCCGATTCTGTATATCCGTAAGTGATCTTATGCAGATAATCGTCTGAGAGCGTTTTTAAAGAGTATGTCGTGTTGGCTTCCTCAATACATGTTCCGGAGATCTTTTCTCTTAGGTCGTCGTCTTCGATCAGTCTGGATAAGGCACTGTACCAGGCTTCGGTGCTGTTTTCTACCAGCAGTCCGTTTTCTTCGTTTCTAATCCCATAGACATACGGTTTCAGATCTGAATAGATACCGGCAATGCCGAAGGAAGCGTATTCCACGTATTTGTTGAAATATTTGCAGGCATGGAAAGGCGTATCCGGCATCGGTGCCAGACCGATGTCCCAGTTCGCTTCTTTTACGATTTCCGTATATTTCCTGTAGCTGTCCTGGTAAGGGATGTATTTCAAATGGCAGTCATCCACAATCTTCGGTTTGGCTCCCATGAATTCGATTTCGATTCTATCGTCGTATTTTTCAATGACTTTCAGAAGGCATTCTTCCAGAATGTGATTGATGTCCTGAGTTCTGTCGATAGATCCGGCAAAACCGATGCGGATCTTGTCATTCTTCTGTTTTTCCTGCACAGCATTTAATGACGGTTCATCGATCAGAAAACTGTTCCTGAATCCTTTCCCGTACTTGTCTAAAAGGACTCTGGAAGGTGTTAGAAACGTGTCGCAGAGCCCCATAATCTTCAGGATATTGTTATGGATGTTTTTAAGGTGGTAGTATTTTGCGCTGCTGACATAATCAGGCAGATTCAGCAGGTCATCATCCAGCACATAGATCAGATGCTTCTTTCCAGCACAAAGCTGAGCCGTATAAGCTTCCAGATCACTCTCGCTTCTGATAAAGACGATGATATCCGCCCAGGAAAGATCTTTTTCATTGATTCTTCCTGCCGCCAGAAAACGGTATTCGATTCTGCCGTCTTCAGCCAGATACTGAAGCTGGGCAAGACCGCACAAAAGAACGGAAGGGATCAGGGAATGTGAAATGATTAGTACTTTCATTTCTTTTCCTGTCCTTCTCTGTATGCCCGGCATACTTCTTTGGCACTCGAATGCATTCTCACTTTCCCGCGATGCAGCCAGACCGCTTCATCACACATCTCTTCAATCTTATCTAGATTATGAGACACAAACAGGACCGTAGCTCCTCCGGACATTAGCTCCTTCATCCGGTTCAAACTCTTTTCCTGGAAAGCCGTATCGCCGACAGAAAGAATCTCATCGACGATCAGAATCTCCGGGTTCACGACAGAAGCGATCGAAAAGGCAAGTCTAGCCATCATGCCGGAGGAATAGTTCCGGATCGGCATATCGATAAATTCCCTGATCTCGGCAAAATCGACGATCTCCTCGTACTTGGATTCCAGGTATTCCTTGGAATATCCCAGAATCGCTCCGTTCAGATAGATGTTTTCTTTACCAGTCAGTTCCAGGTCAAAACCGGCGCCCAGTTCCAGCATCGGTACGATATTCCCTCTGGTGATGATCGTGCCTTCGGTCGGCTTCAGTATGCCTGAAATCAGCTTCAGTGTCGTTGATTTCCCGGCACCGTTCTTGCCAATCAGACCTAGGGTCTTGCCCTTCTCAACGCTAAAGGAAACGTGGTCCAGAGCGAGGAACTCATTGTACTGTAGTTTCCCGTTTAAGGCCGAAGTAAAAATCTCTTTTAACGAGTTGATCGGTTCGCTGGACATCTTGAACTTCATCGAGACGTCTTTTACTTCTATCATCTTCTTTGCCATAGAAACTCCTAGAGATACAGCGTAAACTTGTCCTGCGTCTTCTTGAACACAAACAGACCGGCCAGCAGGGAAACAAGCGCAAATACCAGACAGTAGATATACGCCATAGGTTCCGGAGAAATCCCGTCGATTAGACATTTACGCAGATTGCCGATGAAATGATACAAAGGATTCAGCCTGATGATGAATCTGAAACGGTCCGGAACGATTTCGGCCGGATAGAAGATCGGCGTTGCATACTGCCATATCTGAACGATGACTCCCCAGAGGAACTGAATGTCTCTGAAAAAGACCATGAATGCGGAAAGCAGCAGTCCAAAGCCCAAAGAGAAAACGATCAGACAGGCCAGGAAATAAAACATCAGTAAAAGTGATTTATGGAACGTGACCCCCATCAGTAGGCTGACGAGCAGCAACGGTATCAGCGAGATACCCAGGTTGATCGTAGAAGACATAGTCTTGGCCATAGGGAAAATGTATTTCGGAATGTAGACCTTGTTTATCAGGTTGGCATTGCCGGAGATCGAAGACAGACACATGTCCGTCGTTTCCTTAAAGAAGTTGAAACATACGACACCGCTCAGCAGATAGACCGGATAGTTCTTGGTATCGGCCTTAAAGAAAGTAGAGAATACCAGGAACTGAACGATCATCGTCAGCAGCGGATTCAGGAAGCTCCAGAATACACCTAAGACAGATCTCTTGTATTTTGATTTGAAATCTCTTGAAATCAGCTGCGAAATGAGAAAACTGTACTGGAATACGGCAAGTATAGAACGGATCAGATAGTTGGCACGGTTGTTTCTAACATAGCTGCGGTAGGAACTATACAGGATTGCCGCAAGGATCAGTCCGACACCCAAAGCGATGAACCAGTAGTAACGGTTGGCGTGAATGATCTGCGTTCCATCGACAGAGAAACACAGCATGCCTTCACACGGTTCGCCGTTGACATAAAGCCGGGAATCCGACAGGACGTTCTCTTTGGTCATCATTGCCGCCAGAGACCGGTTTTCCTCAGTGTTGCTGTAAAGTCTGAACGAAAGACGCTTTCCCTTCATGTCTTCGATCGGCCGATCCGCTCTCAGGACAACACTGCCCTGTTCCGGGATCTCGTCGATATTCAGGATCTCTCTCATCAATACTCTGTCGCCTTCCAGCAGATCAATGACCAGATTGCCGCTTCCTTCCCGATAGAACTTCGTAAAAACAAGCGTAGCCGATTCGATCCTGTCAACCGTATTCACGAATTCCTGTCTGACATCCATGCCTTTCACGATCTCGTCCGTAACACTATCCGCTTCCGGCATGGCGATCTTTTCGACTGCCTCCTTGTATTTCAGCTGTTCACCGGCAAGATAATAAAAAGCTACCGCCAGAACGGCATACAGGATCAGGATACAGCTTAGTACTTTCTTGATCTTATTCTCCATCCGCACTATTCACCCGTTAATGAAAAACAGATCGTCCCCTTGACTTTCATCTTGCCGAACAGGATCGTCTCTTTTCCTGTTTCCTGCATCATCAGAGCCAGCCCCGTATCGGAAGCGGTCTCCGGATAGATTCTTAATGTCAGTTCTTTTCCCAGTACGCCTTCGATCGGCTGAGAAGCCTCGACAAAGAACCTGTGCTGATCCTCGATCTGCAGCACGTTGACAGTCTTCTTCAACAGACTCTTATTTCCGTCCAGCAGTTCGATCGTAATGTCTACATCATCTAAAACATAGAGCTTGGTAAATACGACCGCAAGTTCTTTGATCGGATCGGTACGGTTGATGAACTTCTGTTCAACGACCAGACCGTTGGTGATCTCGTTGGTTACGGCATCCGCCGCAGGCATTTCTCTGTTTTCCGAAACGGTGACCGTTTCCTTTCTGACAAAGAGTTTATCTTTAAACATATACAGTACTGCCGCCACAACAAACAGTGAACACAAGACGATCAGCACTACTGTTTTTCTATCCTTCTTCATAAGTTCCACTCCTTCTTTTTTATAACTCTTCTATTCTAACATTTTTAGATATAGTTTACTAATACCAGAAAACGGAAGAAAAGATCATTCACTGTTCCGGTCTTCAGTCTTTCATCGTTCAGAAGACGTTTCTTCAGCTTCCTGTCTTTCTGATAATACGCCAGCGTCTGCAGCAGTTCTCTGTTTTCCGCGGAGCACTCTTTCCCATAGACGCGGAGCAGTGCTTCAGCCGTTAAGCTGCGGTAGTTTCTGATCTTTCCGTTCAAGAATCTCCTGATCCTGCCGCTGAATACTTTTAATTTATCCGCGCTCATGCCGATCTCGTTGTTTCTGTGCTGACGGTAATACATATGAGAAGCAGGATCCAGGATCATCTTGCCGAACATGCATACGACCTTATGAATGATGGCGTCATGGATCAGACAGTATTCCTTTTCCATGTCGTAGCTGATGACCTTTTCTCTTGCCTTATGATTGAACACAAAAGTACAGCCGGGAGCGGTATGGTAGATCAGAGAATGCGGAAAATCGGAATAATTGTAAAGAGGAGAAACATTGGAATCGATCGGATTCAGTTTCTCATCCGTCAGCGTATAGCGGCTGCAGTAAAGAAGAGGAATGCTTTCATCTTCTTTTTTCAGCGCTTCAACCGCAGCAGAAAGCTTGTCAGGCATCCAGACATCATCCTGATCGCACAGAGCGTAGTAATCGGCATCTTCACAGTCTCGGATCAGTTCATAGAAAGAACCCGCAGGACCCCTGTTTTCGCCTCTGCGGTATTCGATCCTGCTGTCCCTGGCACGGTACTCCTCCAGAATCGTCAAAGTGCCGTCTGAAGAACCGTCATCCCTGACCACGATCTTATCCGGCATATGTTTCTGTGCCAGCAGGGAATCCAGCTGTTCACGCAGATACTTTTCGCCGTTGTAGGTAGACATCAGCACGATCAGTTTCATTTCATGACCTCATCTATCAGTTTGCGGCATTTGACATCAAAAGCATCCGAAGAGAAAAACCGTTCGAATAAAGCCCAGATCTCCCCGCTGCGCTTTCTTGCCGAACGGATCTCATCAGCATTTACCGCAGTGTTTTGATCGATATTAAAACCTGCTCCGTATTCTTCCGTAAGCTTCCAGGTATCGCCTTTGATATTGTTGATGATCGGCAGACCGTGGGCGAAATAATCGATGCACTTGACAGTCAGTCCGATGTAGAGCCCTTCTTTATAAAGATTGATCCCCGCATGACATTTCGCAAAGATCTCCGCCTTCTTTTCTTCGTCCCTGATCGGACCGTGGTAGATCGTTTCCGCGACTTCTTTCAGGGAATCGACAAACACATCGCGTTTCTCTCCGTCTCCGATCACATGAACCCGGACCGCTTCGCCGATCTTTGACACCGTTGAAACGATCAGATCGATATCGATCAGATTATTGATCGAACCGATGTAGCATAACGTCAGTTTTTCATCCTCCGCCTTTAAAACAGACGGTACAGGAAGATCCATCTTCCTTGACCAGTAAAGCGTCTCCATCCTTCCGGAATACTCGTTCTTCAGTATCTCCTGATACAGGTCGCATTCCGTAGCCAGCAGATCCGCGCAAGAAAGAGACTTCTTCCGGATGTTTTTCCAGATCTGAAACGGCAGCAGATCCTTAGGGATCCTGGTCGGCAGGGATTCCGGCCACATGTCGATGATATCAACGACAAGTCTTATCTTCGGATATTTCTTTTTATACCGTTTCGCTTCTTGAATCAGCGAGTTTGCCGGAGCCATCAGCCAGATCAGATCCGGACCGTATTTCTCCATTTCCGCAAAGACGTCTTTCGCAAAACAGCGGTGTGAAAGCATCCTTCTGGCAGAAAGGTTGCGCGTATATGTTCTTGTCTTTATGGCGGTAAAGCGTTCCGGGATCGATGTTCTTGTGCATTTACGTACATGCGAAAAATCCGAAGTCAGTACAATACTGTCAAACCCCTTCTTCATACATACTTCATATATCAGATCCGCACGTTCTTCATTGGATTCGAAGCAAGTGATGATCACGGCTTTCATATTTCTATTTTACCTTTGAATAGATCAATTCACAAATGTATATGACAATACATAGACGACGATCTGAAAGAATACCATAAGGTATGCCAGGAAAGTGTATTTTTCAAACTTCTGCGGAAGTGCCAGTTTCTTGTTTGAAAATACCGCAAAGAAGAAAGGAAGCAGAGGACTGAAATACCTTCCCTGTATTCCTTCTACGATAACGCCGCCATAGTCTTCAACAATGGATTGAGAAGATTCGGTCCATGATACAAACATGCCGATGATGACATACAGGCCGATTACTATACACATCAGTACAAATACTGTTTTTAACAGGAACGGCAAGGTCTTGGGCTGAGAAACAAAAGACATGGTAAACAGAATGATCGTTACCAGATGAACAATTCCGATCGGGATGATCAGAGTATCGCCGGATAGAGCTCTGCAGAATGAACCGTAGAACCAGAACTTGATCCGGTAGCGGATCGTTCTATAGAAAATCATCAGTGTTTCCCATGGATGATGAATCATGTAGGAAAAAGAATAGATTGTTTTATCTGGCCGGATCCCGATATTCCTTGTCTCTAGAGAGATGAGGTTTTCTGTATCGGTATGCAGTATGCTTTTAAACAACAGTTTTAATGGACCGGCCATAATGTCGTAGAGCTGATAAGCCGCCGGAAGACAAAGTAGCAGCGTTATGAGTATCTTCTTCTTTGTACTGCCGAATCTTTTTGCCGGTACGAAGAAAAAGAGGAAGGAAAAGAATCCGTAGACAACCTTTGCTGGAGCCAGCAGTAGACAGATGATGAATACAATGATGTATTCTTTTGCCAGTATCTTTTCTTCACTGAAATACCATCTCAGGAAGAAAGAGACGCTTAAGAAACTTAAACCAAGGATAAAGGTATCATAGGAAATAGATGCAGCGGTCTGCAAAAACATCGGCATGATGGAAATGATTCCTAGCAGAGATTTTAATGTCGGTGTCAGTCTGATGGCGAAATAGATACATACGGCATAGAAGACAAGACTGGTGATTCTGCCAAGATAGAAAGTTGTAATCATGTTCAGTTTAAGCAGTCTTCCCAATGTCAGACCGATCGCGTTCGGTATGTACTGGATCCAGTAGACGCCTAAGGCGTCTCGAGACAATGTCTGGGTTTTTCCGGTCGGCTTTAAAGGCTGAAAGATCTCTCTGATGAAACGGACATAACCGGCGCTGATGTTATAGTGTCCATACATATATCCGTATTTTAAATATATGGAGTCAATTGTTCTCTGCTCGGTAAACATCATCATATTGGAAACCTGTAAAGCTACCTCATAATGGCTCAGTTCATCAGGAGGAGAAGCCGGTACAATAATAATCATCATTATGATTCCCAGAATCAAAACAGCGCACGTAAAAAGCACTTCTCTGGAAGGATCAAAAAGCAGAAGCAGAAGAGCAAGGAAAGTCAGTCCGAAGATCGTAAAAACAATGATCCCGGAAGAAAAACCTTTCAGTTCATCATTATGAATCAGATACTTTAAGCACAGGTCAGCATTATCTATCCTGTCTTCGTTGATTACTAATACAGAATCATCAAAACATCCTGCATTGGAATAATAAACGCCAACCCCCTGCCCTTCGGAACTGTCGGAACTGATGGTAACCTTTATCCAATCCGTATCCGATAGGACATGGTTTAATCGGATTGTCCTATAATCATTATCAATAATTCTGTCCACATCGATTGTTTCGCTGGCATAGATCTCTTTCGTCGTATCGTTTTCGATCTTTATTGTTACGTTACCGCTGTTTGTTCTGGCGTATGTCGCAAAAAGAATAGAAACGCTTTCGGTATCCTGCTGTGCCGAAACGACTGTTTCAATCTTAACCTTCTCGTTGACTTCCGCAACCGATCTGTCATAGGATTCATTCCCTACCGAAAGTTTTCCCAAAGTCGTCTGATAGGCATTTAAAGTATAAATAATCAGCGCTATCCATAGAATCAGGAAAATAGATAAAAGAATTTTGTTTTCAGCAAAATTCTTTTTTAATCTGTTTTTTATATCTGCAGTCTTCATCTTTATAATTCTAGCATATTATAACTGTCGTTATTAAGCTTATCTGTCGGATAATCTGGGACCGGAATTTCCAGAATCAGTTTCCTTATGTTTTCTTTGATTTCTTCTTTTCCGCTGCCTATGGTGTCATAGCCATATTCCTTCAGAATTCTATAGGAAGGAGAATTCGGATCACATATGCCCAAGATATTCTTTTTTAACAGAAGGTATTCTACGATCTTGCTTGGAAGATAAGGCTGTATCAGCTGTCCGGACATTAAAGTATCAAAAAGAACCAGAATGTCTGCATCTTTCATAATCTCAGTTGATTCCTTGTAGGATACCTTGTCATGGATGATAAACACTTTCTCCAGACCGTATTCCTTTATCTTCTTTACATCGTTCGGCTGTATCTCAGAATACTGATGAAAGACGATTTTTTCATGCAGCTTTACATCTTCCTCGCGCAATTCCTTCAACGCTTCCAGAAAGGTATCGATTTTTCTTAATCCGTAGAGTCTGCCCAGATGAACAGCCTGTTTTACCTGATGCACATCGTTCGTAACGTCTAAAAGATTTTTATAAATGTCCCATTCAGGAATATAGGTCAGAGGCATGATAATAGATTTCTTTTTCAGTTCTTCATAATTCTCATACTGTTTTAAAGTAAAATCCCGTTGTTCTTCACAGATGAAAATCAGCCTGTCGGCATTTTTTACCGCGACTTCTTCATAACGGTCATGATACAGAACAAAAGATCCCACCCGGAATGCGATCCGGTAAATCAGGCTCCTGTCTTTCAGTTCTGTTTTTTTGTACGGAGATCCTTTAAACGGGTCAGAAAAGGAAGCATACCATTCTACTTCCGGATGTTTTCTTTTTATCTTATAGGCGGCAATATGAGATATTCCCGGAACAATGGAAGAAAACAGATATCGGTATTGCTTTTTCTCAAATACCTTCAAAGCATCCGATACATATCTGTTCATGAAATAAAGAGATACCGGCAGACGGAAAGGATGGTTGCGCGGTATTGACCAATCCAGATCGGAAGTATAGATCAGATGAAACTTCTTAAACTGCTCGTCTTTCTCCAGAACTTTTAATAGACTCTCGTCGATCTTTCCTTTAAAACAGAAAACGTCCATATCCAGATCGACGTTTCTTAGTCTTTTATAAGTTAACAGCGTTACGGTGTCGTTATACGGGACAAAACTGCCCGGAACAACAAACATCTTGTCCTTACTCATTTTTTCTTCGTTTCTTCCAGTTCTTTCTTTAATCTGGCAACCTCGTAAGTCAGTCTGATGATTTCAAGATTGTGCTTCGATATCATGATATAGACATAGAATGTCAGTCCGTACAGCAGCCCGATCATGATCAGAAAGACCGCATTGACCGGGATCGCAATGCCGACCAGATGCGAAAACTGATAGAAAGTTTCCGGGAATATTGCCATGATCAGCGTAGACAGCGCCCAAAGCAGCCAGACGATCGAATACTTGATATTCAGTTTTTTATTCAACACAAAAAACAGAACGAAAGAAAACGCGATCAATGAAGCAATAAGCAACCCCAGTCTTAAACTACTTGACATACTATGACTCCTTACTGAATAAAAATAATCGATAAAGATACTGACAGCATGAAATAAGCGGATTTCAAAGGATTATGGAAATAGGAAATACCGGACTCTCTTTCTTTCATCTGTACCTGCACTTCTTTCACTTTATATCCTTTATGAATCAGATGACACAAAGCATCCGGCTCCGCATAGAAATTCATCGAACGGGAGAATTCCTGTATGACTCTTTTTCCCAGGGCTCTCATTCCGCTGGTCGGATCGGTAACTTTATGTCCGGTCTTTAAACGGATCAGGAAACACAGAAGTCTGCTGCCAAGCATACGCATATTGAACGGTTTCTTCTCTTTGACAAAACGGGATCCAACGACATAGTCGTTCCCGTTTTCAACTTCCTTCAGCAGATCGACCATATATTTCGGAAGATGCTGTCCATCTCCGTCGATACAGATCACACAGTCGTAGTCATGATCGTTGGCATACATAAAACCAACCTGAGTCACTCCGGCGATTCCCAGATTGATCGGCAGACTCAGATGGGAAATCTGACTCCGGTTCAGCAGATCTTCCGTGCTGTCCGTTGAACAGTCGTTTATGACCAGATAGTCATAACCGTATTCTCTGACTTCCTTAATCAGAGATACGATAGAATCCTGTTCGTTGTATGCGGGTATAATAACCAATACTTTCATCTTTAACATTATAACTTATTCTCGAAATATTGTTGAATGACCGGCAGCTGTCTTTCCACCATCGATTCGATATTGTATTCTCCGGCGATCTTTAAACTGCGTTCTGCCATCTTTTTCCTGTTTTCCGGTTCCAGACAAGTATCGATTGCTGCCGTCAGCTGTTCTATGTTCCCTGTTTCATAGACGATGCCGTTGCCTTCAACCATGCTAAGGCCGGCAATACAATGATCACTGGAAATGACCGGAAGTCCGTTGGCAACTGCTTCATTCAAGACCAGACCCCAAACATCGGTCTGTGAACACAATACAAACAGATCACTGGCCCGATAATAATCATCAACTTCTTCCGGCGGTACAAAGTCAATAAAACGGATCTTATCTGTATTTTTGACCAACTCCAGATATTTTTCATCCGGTCTTCCGCCCAGAATATACAGATCGCAGTCAGTCTTACATTTTTTGACCGCTTCAATCAGATCTTCAAATCTCTTACGCGGAATAAACTGTCCGACACCCAGTACAACAGGCTTTCTGCTTTCAATTTTCAGTTTCTCTCTTAGTTCTTCTTTTTCTTTCTCGGTTAGCGGTTTTGACAGGATTCTGGCTCGATCTACTGAAGAAAAGTTATGAACATAAATATGATCTCTATCTGCTCCGCAGGAGATTAGATGTTCCTTTGTCACTTCAGAACTACAGAAGATGATAGGACAAAGCTTTGAAATAATCAGTTTCTTTAAATTCTCTTTCAGAAAAGAAGGCTTTTCTCCCAAAGCATAGCCGTCGACATTGATGATCACTTTCTTTCTGATCAGTTTGCAGTAAACGAGACCCAGAATATTCGTAATCGGTCCATAGCCGTCAAAAAGAATCAGATCCTTTCTGTGCTGTCTGATTGCTTTCAGCACATCAAAACACAGAGGTTCCGATCTGTCGTTTTTGTTATTTAGTTTAACGACTTTACACTTTTCTGAACCGTGTTTCAAAAAACGCTTATCCCGGTCTTTTTCCCTATCCTTGGTGTAATAGATCACCACCTCGTAATGTTCAGAAAGTTCTTCACTCCATCTAAGCCTGTAAGGAGCGATGTTTGTAGTAATAATGACGATCTTATCCATTCAGGTTCAACCTTCTGCATAATGCATATAGAATACGCGGGGAACAGAAAGAAACGGCAGCCAGGAGACAGGCTTTCTTTTCGCCAATTCCTTTGATTTGCTGCGCGATATTTCTTCCATCCATGATTTCGTACAGTTTCCGATAGTCCTCATAGCCCAGCAGATTTGCGGCTGTATACAGAGTTCCAAGCTTCCATCTAGGCATGATCTTTTCGGCAATATTCCGGTATTGCGGATACGGTTCAAACGCGGCAGCGATGTTTTCTTTATACTCCAGATAGCTGCTTACCAGTCTCTCATAGGATGTTGCAGTCATTATGGAGTTTCCCCGGATATAGTAGCCATACATCTTCCGGTACAGATAAACGGCTTTGCGCTGATGCAGCAGGACTTTCCAGATAAAAGGTTGGTCTTCAGAGAATCTGATCTTTTCATCAAAATACAGACCGTTGCCGGTTAGGAAATCTTTTTTAAACAGCATGGACGGAACAACAAAGTCAATCGTTCTTTTCAGAAACGTTTCCAGCAGTTCCTGCTGAGAGAAAACTCTAATATCCAAGGAATCGTCCTGTGGCGGGATCTGTTTTTTTACAAAAGAAAAGGCGCAGAAAGAGAAGTCCGCATCGTTTTCTTGAATGGTTTTCAGCAGTCTTTCAAGAAAATCTACAGATATCGCATCATCGGCATCAATGAAAGAAACAAAGTCACCCGATGCGGCCATTAGACCGGCATTTCTGGCGCTTGCCAGACCTCCGTTTTCCTTCTCAACAACCCTGTATACAACATCCTTATTTCGCAGATATTCTTTCGCAAGTTCAATGCTG
Source organism: uncultured Solobacterium sp. (assembly GCA_964529805.1). Classification (GTDB taxonomy): domain Bacteria; phylum Bacillota_I; class Bacilli_A; order Erysipelotrichales; family Erysipelotrichaceae; genus Colivicinus. The sequence goes on from CAZGZT010000006.1 coordinate 42,381, forward strand.
TCGTCCGTTGAACCGTCATCTACCAAAATCAGTTCAAAATCCTGATAGCTCTGTTTCAGAATACTCTCAAGACATGTACAGATATACTTTTCAACATTGTATACAGGAACAACAACGGAAATCATCTTACTGCTGTTTTCTCCATACCATCCGGTTAACGATACCTGTATAGGACTGAATGATCTTAACGACTTTATCGGATACGTTCAGGTCGGTATAGTCAGGAACCGGTACGCCTAGATCCCTGTTCTCGTTCATTTTTACTGCCAGGTCTACCGCCTGCAGAACTTCTTTTTCGGTGATGCCTGAAAGAATAAAGTTTCCTTTATCCAGAGCTTCCGGTCTTTCGGTTGAAGTACGGATCGCCACGGCAGGGATAGATCTGCCAATGCTAAAGTAGTAGCTGGATTCCTCCGGCAGTGTGCCGCTGTCGGAAACGACGCACAAAGCGTTCATCTGCAGCTTATTGTAGTCGAAGAACCCTAAAGGCTTATGCATGATCACTCTTTCATCCAGTTCAAATCCGCTCTCTTTGATTCTGTTTGCGCTACGCGGATGACAGGAATACAAAACCGGAACATCATATTTTTCAGCGATTGCATTAATCGCGGTAAACAGGGAGACGAAATTCTCTTGCGTATCGATGTTTTCTTCCCGATGAGCACTTAAAAGTATATATTCTCCTTTTTTCAGGTTCAGACGTTCAAGGATATCTGAAGCTTCGATATCTTTTATATGTCTATTTAGAACTTCAGCCATCGGAGAACCCGTGACAAAAGTTCTCTCTTTAGCCACGCCTGATGCGTTCAGATACCGGCGGGCATGTTCCGAGTAGCACATGTTGACATCGCATGTGACATCGACGATCCTTCTGTTGGTCTCTTCCGGCAGGCATTCATCAAAACAGCGGTTTCCGGCTTCCATATGGAAAGTCGGTATGTGCAGTCTTTTCGCTCCGATGACACTTAAACAGCTGTTTGTATCGCCTAAAACCAGAACGGCATCCGGCTGCTCTTTTTTCATCAGTTTATAGCTGCGGTCGATGATGTTGCCGATCGTTGCGCCAAGATCGTCTCCTGCAGCATCCAGATAATGATCCGGTTCTCTCAGACCAAGATCTTGAAAGAACACCCCGTTCAGTTCATAGTCGTAGTTCTGCCCGGTATGAACCAGAGTGACATCAAAATACTTCTCACATTTCTTGATTACTTCACTCAGACGGATGATCTCCGGCCTTGTTCCTACGATAATCATCAGTTTCAGTCTATCCATTTCTGTCTCCTTCACATAAATCTGTTCTTGAAAAAGCGATAAAGAAGATAAATACCGTCATATAGCATGAATACTTATTCATGATCTCCGTTATCAGCAGTACTCCCATGATTCCCAGGAGTATCAGTTTATAGTTATAGATCCCGATAGAATCGTCTCTTTTTTTATAGTATACGATTCCGATCGAAACAGTCAGCAGCCAGATCAAAGATCCCAGCAGCAGCATCACGTAGTACATCATATCGCCGATGCTGCCCATGACATGTCCGTATTCGACTGAATAGAAATCACCGCTCCAGGCAACATAAAACTTGTTTGCCAGCAGTTCCATCAGCTTCAAAGGATGTGTCAAAAGATACTTGTAAGTCTCGATCAGAGCTCCTTTTTCCCCTTCCACCAGATTCTCATATGTCAGTTTGACTCCTCTGGCTTCCCAATAGGCTTTTGCCGCCTGCTTGCCTCTGCCGTCAGTATGCCTTCCCATGCTCTCCAGATTCGAGCCGATCAGCAACTGTTCGATATTGTTGCTTTGAGAAGGTGTATTCCCTTCCAGACCGGTTGATAGAAGATTCGTACAGAACAGCGAAGCTGCAAGTACGATTACCAGCATCCCTTTCTTTGACCAGTGCAGGTCGGCCAGTAAAACGATCAGAAACAACACGATATACCAGATTTTACCGATCGGACTGACGGTCTGATTCAGTGATACAGCCGCAAAAAGCAAAGCTGCATACAACAGGCAGCTTCTTCTATCCTGTTTTTCTAGAAAAGCATTCAAAAGAAGCAGAATAAGCGAAAAATACAGATAAACAAACAGTTCATGCGTAATACAGAAAGTCAGCAGTGAAGTGGAAGGCATCAGCAGATACAGTTCAATCAGCAGAAAGCTCTTTTCCTTTCCTATTCTTTTAGAAAAAGAATAGAAGTTAACTGCTGTTGCCAGCAGAAATACCAGGTAGATGCCGAGATGATAAGGAATGGAGAGATATCTGAACAGCGAAAGATGTATGCCCATGCCGGCCAGATAGTAGATCTGATCCGCAATGCTGGACAGCCCGTTTTCGACGATACCTTCAGCCAGAGAGGCGTAAATCGTGATATCTCCTCCGGCTTTCGTAGAATCAAAGAAAAAGAAAGCGTAACTGATTACCTTTAACACAGCGGAACTGAATAGCAGTAGAACCAGAAGTTTTCTAAAACTGCATTCTGATAGAAGGGTCAGAAGACGCTCTATGAGTTTTCTTAAAGGTTTTTTCAAAAAGAAAACAGCCAGAACAAAAACAGCCGCTATCACAACAAACAGCAGATACTTGATCCATCCGCTGAAAACGCTAATATAAACAAACAGATTTGAAACCAGGGAACAGATAAAAAACAGAGCGATAAAGAAATCGATTACACTCTGAAACCATTTATAGTAGTTAACCGGTATGGCCATCATACATCCTCATGAAAAGTATCCGGTTTTTCTGAATCAAACACTTCGTTTGCCCACATCAGAGTAACCAGATCCTCGCTGTCGCTTAAATTGATAATACTGTGGGTATATCCCGGAAGCATATGTACGGCTTCCAGTCTTTTTCCGATGACCTCAAATTCAACGATCTCATCCGTACCGATCTTTCTTTCCTGAATCAGTCCATGTCCGCTGACTACAAGAAAGAATTCCCATTTCGAATTATGCCAGTGCTGACCCTTAGTGATGCCAGGACGGGAAATATTAACGGAAAACTGACCGTGATCGACTGTTTTTAAGAACTCGGTAAACGAGCCTCTTTCATCTTCATTGCTGTGCAGAGGAAATTTCATTTTCCTTTCCGGAAGATAGGAAAGAAAGGCAGAATACAGTTTCTTATCAAAACTCTGATCGGCGATTGACGGCATCATCAGTGTCTGTGGCTGTTCGTTGAAAGCGTAGAGAAGGTCAACGATCTCACCCAGTGTCTTGTGATATGTCGTATCAACATAACAGATATCGCCTTCTCTGTGCTCTTTGTTCTGAAGGGCATGAAACATTTCGCTGACGAGGTCATCGATATAGACCAGGGTCAGCATGGTATTTCTGTCGTTGACGACAATCGGGAGATCATTGGCAATATTGCTGCAGAAAGTCGCTACGGCACTGTTGTAGTTTGGACGGCACCATTTTCCGAATACGTTCGGAAAACGATAGACCAGCGTTTTTACATTGTTTTCTCTTCCGTATCTCAGAAGCAGTTCTTCCGCTTCTTTCTTGGATCTTCCATATTCATTATCAAGCATTGCCTGCGTCGAACTCGAAAGCATTACCGGACATCTGTTTCCGTGTTTTTTTAAAAGTTCCAGCAGATCCGCAAGAAAACTGTGGTTGACATTGAATTCTTCTTTATCCTTCGGTCTGTTTATGCCGGCCAGATGAAACACAAAATCGCATTCATTACAGTAAAGATCCAGCTGTTCCCGACTGCAGCCAATATCATATTCATATATTTCATCAACAGAAAAGTTCTGTGTTCTGTCCTTGCCATCTCTCACGTTCTTCAGATTCTCACACAGATTTCTGCCGATAAACCCTTTTGCACCGGTAATCAGTATTTTCATCTATTTCATTTTATAAAAAAAGGCTTTATTATTAAAGCCTTATCTGATGTTTGTAGTACTTCTGTTTCATTAGCTTAAACCGGAAGCAAACAAAAAGACTAACTGGCGATGTAAGCATTATTCTTCGTTTTGCTTCTCGTGCAGTATATCCGCCAGCATTGTTGAGGAGATTCCCTCCGTATGCGGCAGGAATACGACATCTACGCCGATCTTGGAAAAGTCCTCAATAATCCTATTGTACATATCGCTGTTCTTCCAGTCGGAACCGTGAAACAAGGCATCAAAGTGCAGCTTTTCCCAGGCCTCCATCTTGTTCATGCTGGTCTGCGGAACAACTTCATCCACGCACTTCAGTTCGCTGACGATCGCAATCCTTTCTTCAAAAGGAATGATCGGCGTCTTGTGTTTGTACTCTTTCACTACTTCATCCGTACTGACGCCGACGATCAGATAATCGCAGCGTTCCTTTGCTTTCTTTAGAATATTCAGATGTCCGATATGAAACATATCAAAAACACCTGTCGTATAGCCTATTCTGTATTTTTTCATATTTCCACCACTTTAGCCATCAGCCTGTCGATCTCTTCCTGAGGAGGATACTTCATATAATCCTTGTAGTACTGTTTCAGATAAAAATCCACTTCCGAAGGAATAATCACTTCTGTATCCTCAAAAGGAACGCTCTGTCCCTTACCGTAGACTTTCTTATCGAATATGTTCTTGGCACCGTACTTTCCGGAAGGATTCATCACATATGTTGCTTCCCGGTAAGGATATCTGTTACAAAGTTCATCGAATAGTCTATCATATTTTTTCTTATCCGTAAGACGCTCATACAGATATCTGAACTTGCCTTTCAGGATCATTTTATAGATCGGTGCACGTACCTGCTTGTTTTCTTTGGTATATCCTTTTGCCTCTTCGATCATAGCAAGCTGCTTCTCTCTGTTATCCGGCAGACCGATCAGTCTAAATACATCAACATGTAAAGCCTTTGTTTTTACATTACTTAAACCGACCCTGGGAAAAAGCCTGAATGAGTTTTCATCGCCTTTGAAGTAATCAACAAAATACTTCTCAGGAAGCTGCTTTCTCGCACACTCTACAAAATAGTCGATCTGGTCGTTTGGAATGATGATGTCCGCATCGTTGTCCCAGGGAATGAACCCTTTATGTCTGACAGCGCCTAATACCGTACCGGCCTGACAGTAGTAAGTGATGCCGTTCTTCTTACAGACATCGATGATCGATTTCAGTATTTCAAGCAGGATCTCCTGCTGCTTTTTTAAATCTGCCTGCATGTCTTCTCCCTTACTGAAACAGATCCAGCTTTAACAGAAGCTGTTTCATTTCTTCCAGATCAAGTCTTCTGGTATTGTGCGAATTGTATTCTTCCGCAAGATCCAGAGTAACAGATCCCTTGGATATATATCGGTCGTAGTTCAGATCCCTGTTATCGGCAGGAATACGGAAATATCCGCCTAGGTCTTCGGCCTTGATCATGTCCTCTTTCGTTATCAGGACTTCATAGAGTTTTTCTCCATGTCTTGTACCAATATTAACGATACGACTATCCTCTTTGCCTTTCAACTCCATAATAGCTTCCGCCAGCGTTCCTATCGTTGTGGCAGGAGCCTTTTGGACAAACAGGTCTCCCTGATTGCCGTTTTCAAAGGCAAATAAAACCAGTTCCACCGCTTCATTCAGTGTCATCATGAATCTGGTCATATTAGGATTGGTTACCGTAATCGGCTGATCATTCTCGATCTGTTCGAGGAACAGAGGAATCACGGAACCTCTAGAAGCCATAACGTTGCCATATCTGGTCAGGCAGAGTATTGTATCCCCTTCTTCCAGCTGCCTTGATCTGGCAATCACATTCTTTTCCATCAAAGCCTTGGTCATACCCATGGCATTGATCGGATAGGCTGCTTTATCGGTAGACAGAAAGATCGCTTTCTTAACGCCATGTTTTACACAAGCATCGATTACATTATCGGATCCAAGAACATTGGTTTTGACCGCCTCAATTGGATAGAATTCACAGGAAGGAACCTGTTTCAAGGCAGCCGCATGAAAGACATAATCAACACCCTTAAAAGCATACTCAATCGATTTATAATCTCTAACGTCGCCAATGAAAAATCGCATTTTTCCGGCATATTCCAGATACTTTTGCTGATACTCATGACGCATGTCATCCTGTTTTTTTTCATCTCTAGAAAGAATCCTGATTTCTTTGATACTGCTACTTAAAAACCTTTTAGCTACCGCATTTCCAAAAGAACCTGTCCCTCCCGTAATCAGTAACGTTTTCCCATCAAACATAAAGAAAACCTCCTTACTTGTCATATTAAGTATATCATTAGAGCTTTTGTTCTGTAAAAAAGTCATACTATCAATTTAAACCAGATTAATGGACATCTGTTTCGTTTTTGATAAAAACAACAATACCGATATTTACATTCTCCACAAGACATCTGAGATCCTTTTTTTTGAATAATGAATTCCTTCTCTAGCCAATTTCGTATCCATTTTAATCCTTTACTGTAAATATCTGTCACATATTGGGTTGCATAAAAAAGCAAATTAAAAAAGTTGACGCTTTTTATATAACGTATGTTCTTCCTTCTGCTCCAATAAGCAGGTTTTATGATTTTTTTCTGTTATTAATTGATTCCCACAAAAAACTCAGCATATCTTTAATATCATTAAAATAAAGAGTAGTAAAAACAGATAGACATAAAACATAAAGGATAACCGTCAAATACCCCAACGAAAAAAAAGTACTATAATAGGCAAACAGAAGCATCAATATAAGAACTAGTGTCATTTTTATTGTTCCATAATCTACATATCTATTCCTGTTTGAAAAGAACAGCGTCAAATAATATTGAACAATTAATGATGCAGCTACGCTGATCGCGGATCCTTTGGTTCCTAGACTTGGAATGAGATAGAGACTTCCAACAGAAAGAACTGCTAAAGAAATAACAATGATCAAGACATTCAAATAGCTCTTCTTGGAGATTTCTATACCGCTGGTCACCGTCCAAATCATGGTATTCATAATTGGATTAAAAATAAGAAATGGAATTAACATTGCGCCAGGACGGTATGAAGGTCCCAGCAACATACAGATGATATCTTTAAACATAATCGTATTGATTCCTAAAAAAAACATCAGAATCGTGATATATCTGTTTCCTTTTTGAATAAAAGTGATGTCATTCGGATTTTCTGTGTAATGCTTTGTCTGTACCGGTCTCCAAATTGCAATAAATGCCGTCTGTAGAACAGAATAAACACCTACCAAAGAGAATGCTGTTCCGTATATACCTATTTCATAATCTGTACAGAAACGTTCAATAAAGAGCTTATCGGCTGAATCAAACAGCGAATAGAATGCAAAATAAACATACATAGGTAAGGAATAACGAAAGATCTCCGTCTTGTTTTCGGGATACCCGATATTGTTAAATCTCCAGTATTTTCTTGTAGCAACTGTTCCGATAAGCGCTGAAGCCATAACCGAGACAGTTGTTAAGACTGCAAGAAAGAAAAACTGATTATTCTTATACTTGGGAATCAAAACAATCGTTCCAATGCAGTATACTGCCTTCTTGACGATAGAAGCCCAAGAATATGTGCTGCTATTCATTTCGTTTTGAAGTAATTCGTTGGACATTCTTTCCCATATGGTAAAGAAGATGCAAAGGAACAAGAGAATGAAAAAAAACATAGAATAGTCTGTTATAATAAATCCGTTAATGAAAAAGATTAGGGAAACAAAAAAAACAGTTAGTAAAATAACGACTGGAAAAAGAAAACATAATTTCAGTAGTTTCCTCTTATCTTCTTCCTTTTCATAACTATAGAAAAAACGCAGTAAGGCTTCATTTAATCCGAAATAGAATAATGATGTCAAAATGCCAACACGGGTGTTGAAAATCGTCAACTTTCCCGAGCTAGCAGGATCAATGATTCTTGTAAGAATAGGTGTTGTAAAAAAACTCAATAAAGTATTGATCAGTGCTCCCAATCCGACATTAAAAAAGTGCTTTAATAACCTCATATCTGAAATTTAGTTACAATTGTTTGCAGTGAACATGTCGATGTATCTTCTAACCATTCTGATTCCATATTCGATTCTTCCTTTAGGCAGTTTCTCTCCAAGCAACTGCTTGATTCGTAAATACGGAAGATTCATTCCTCCCGCTTTAAAAATAGCCATTGTCGCCGCTATCCTGGGGTTTACTTCCATTAGAATTGGATCGCCTTGGATGTTATATCTAAAATCAAAGTCGGCATTGCCGTCCAGTCTCAGCAACCTAACGACCTTTTTACAGATTTCATAAGCTTTTTTTTCTTCAAATAGGGTAGCAACCTGCGGTATGCTGGCAATAATGGTATTTGACTGCCTCGCACACATGTACAGTACTTCGCCCTTATCAGCAACTAGATCCACCGAGAATTCTTCTCCCGGTAAAGCTTCCATCGCAACCATTTCCGGCATTTTATCTTTTTCACTGAGTATTTCAATCAGTTCATCATAAGAAATATAGAAGGAGTTTGGCTTTTCATTAAAAAGAATGTCAAATCTTGATTTGGATGGATCAATGATTCTTATTCCTCTTGAACCACTGGATTCAAGTGATTTTACACAAACGGCTTTTTCTGGATATCTAAGTTTTATAAACGCCTCTTTCATTTCATCGACATTATGAACGCGGTAGAAATCAACCATAGGCAAACCATTATCTTTCATAAATTCGTAGAATCTAAGCTTGTTGTTGGTGGTTTCAATCGACTCTCTGTTTGATATTGAAATACGGATCCCTGCTTCTTCAAATCTTTGTTTATTATTCAACAAAGGTATTAGTTCGGCCGACATGGTAGGCAGTACGATGTCGACTTTTTCTTTTTTGCAGATGTCCAGAACGATATTGCAGTAACTTGGGTCCTTAGCTTTAGGAACCTGATAAAAAACATCTACCATCTGCAATACCGTTTCATCATAGTTCATGTCGGTACCGACTATTCTAACATTTCTTTCACCGTTGTTCTTTAAACAATCCACCAGTCCAGGCATAAACTGATATGCACAGGCACTAACCAGAACGGTAATATCTCTTAATCTATTTCCCATTGATATGTCCCCAAAACATCTTCAAATTCTTCCGCTTTTTTTATCAGGTTTCCGTTTTCAGATACCATTGCACAGTTCGGTGAAATAAAAGGCGGTTTCGATACATTGGAATAGCCTCCTGCATTTCCAAAAACAACATAGTCCCCTACGCCTAAATCTCCGTTATATCCTTTATACATAACATCATGCTCCAGACAGGTATATCCAACAAAATCGGCACTGTTTATTCTTTCTATATCTACACCGTTTCTGATGATTTCGATCGGCAGTTTCTTCAAAGTACAGACTTCTCCCAGGTTGTGTTTACTGCAATTCAAAACCACGAACGTTTTTCCTTTAATGTGTTTTATGCTGCTTACGGTTGCAATAAAATCAACATAGCTGTTTATCAGAGTAGTTCCCGGTTCAGTAAACAGAACCGGTTTGTCCTCGTAAGAAAAACCACGATAATAAGCAGAAAAAACAGATCCGACAGCATCGGCATATTCATCATAGCTGGGGATATTGTCCCCAAACTGATCCGCAAAGGATTTCTCCATTCTGGCAAACATACCGCTTCCTAAATCAATGTACTTCAGTTTGGCTTCCTTGAAATGCTTATCTACAACATCAACCATTCTCTGTGCCCTGTTACGCCATGATTCCGTTGATCTTGACTGACCAATATGACAGTGAAGACCCTGGATATAAAGATTGTTGCAATTGTCAACCATGCTGATTGCCTTTTTCAGATCATCACTATCGGCATCAATTCCAAATCTGGAAACAAAGCTTTGTCCGATATCCATGTTTAATCTCAAACCGATAGAAATGTCGGTATCTTTTTCCTTTTCAGCCATGCTGCAGACGTATTTCAGTTCTTCCAGATTATCGACATTCAGAATTCCTTCATTGAACATCATTCTATAGCCCAGTTCTCCTTTTATCGGCCCGTTGTAAATGATCTGTTTATCCTCGTATCCTATCTTTTTTGCAACATAGTACTCCATATCCGAAACAACTTCCGCATATCCGCCCAGCTTTTTAACAAGCCTTGCAATATACGGGGCATAATTTGTTTTATACGAGTAAGAAAGCTGATACTTGTCGTATTTTGCTTTCATTGCATGATCAAAAGCATTATAGTTTTCTATAAAATCATTCTCCCTGAAAACATATAAAGGATTTCCGAATTCTGATAATAGTCTGCTTATTGTCTGTTTATCTTTAATCATAGCTTGCTGTTTTTTGAAAAGCTTAATTCTTCTCTTAATACTTCAAAAGCTTCCGCATATTTCTTGCCGATTTCATAACCTCTGAAACCGCATCTGCATTTCACGCCTTCTACCCAGTTTTCACCACCGAATTTGTTGTATTCGCTTTTATGGCATTTTAATGACTGGATCTTTAGATCAACGGTTTCTTCAATATCTACATACATCTGCGGTTTAAACGCAACGTACGACCTTCCGGAAGGCGCTATCGGTTCAAAGAAATACAGGGTATTCATCCTTCTGGCGGCTGCTATCGTTGCCTTAGAAACACCCTCGTGAGCCTGATGTGTATCGAAAGGATGATGCGTGAAAATGATGTCCGGAATATAATCTGAAATGACCAGATCAATCGCATTTACAACATCGCTTCTGAATGGTATGTCTTTGGTTTCAAAATTCAGAATGGATATATCTGTTATTCCCAGTGTATTTAATGCCTCAATTCCTTCTTTTACAGCTGTCTCATCAGATCTCTGAACTTTTCCTTCTTTGTTTGTATAGCCCGACTTTGACATAATAAGAACCTTTACAGAATGACCGTTACGAATCGCCTTTGCAAGAGTTCCCCCGGCTGCAAGTTCAATATCATCAAGATGCGCTCCTACAACTAGTATTTTCATCTTCTCCTCCACCCGTTTATCCTTTACATTTTACAACAGCTATACGATTCAGGCAATTTTTGTCTTATTCAGCTGACTGAAACAATCATCTGAATGATATAATGTTCCTATGAAAGATACGTTTTTTTCTATCATTATGCCTGTATATAATACATATCCTCCATATCTGCAGGAATCTCTTGATTCCGTTTTTGATATGGATTACAGGGATTTTGAATTCATTGTGATCGATGATGGAACAATCAACCAAGATACTTTGGATATTTTAAAGAAATACGAAACAAAATGCGTTATTGTTCATCAGACAAACAGCGGTATTTCTGCGAGTAGACTGAAAGGGTTATCTCTGGCAAAAGGAGATTATATTGTTTTTCTTGATAGTGATGATCACATAGATAAAGACGGCTTAAATGTTCTGAATCAGATTATTCAGGAGTATAATCCGGATGTTGTGATGTTTGATCCACCTCGTTATCTGGAAGACTTTCAGAAAACCGAATTCAGGAATAAATTCATTAATGCGGGAATAGTTCCTAAAGACATCATTTTAAGAGAGCTGTGCAAACTTCATATCAACTGTATCGGCGATAAATTCGTTAAGAGAGAGCTTTATCAAAACATGGATCAATTTATCGACACTTCCTTCATTAATGGAGAAGATCTGCAGCAATCAACATTTATTGTTTTAAAAGCCAATACATTCTACTATACCGACTTCCCGATCGAGTACTACCGCTATAATCTTCAGCAAAGAGAATACTATGATGCGACCAGACTGAATGATATAAACTTTACCGTTCCGACATTCAGAATGCTATTTGAGCAACATCATGAATATGACAGATATCTTCCTGTTTTTAAGGAAGCTTCTGTCAATTCGGTAGTATATAACGCCTTTAAAATCTGTAAAGTAAAGCTGACCCATCAAGAAAAAAAAGAGATACTGAATCAATTGAACGAGCAGGAAATCGTAAAGATTCTTTCTGCCATTAAAACCAGAATTTCTCCTGTATCTGCGATTTTGTTCTATCTTCTGTGCCACAGGCATTATCATATGCTTACCCTGTTAGCGACAATCTATCACAAGATATTCGGTTTAAACAATCTCTATTGATTTTTTTCGGAAGTCAAGACACGCGGCTATAATGATGTAGCAGATTAGATAAATAGAAGATCCTGTCATGACCGGTTCCAAAAAGAAAATCAGACTACAGCTAATAAACCAATCGAAAATCAGCAGATGAAACGCTGATTTTTCTTTTTTTACGTTTGTCTTGCATATATTGGTTAAAACCATAAAAGAATAGGATAGAACGCACAAAAAAGGAATAATCCCAGCATAATCGTAAATATCTCCCCAAAGATCGTGTATGAGATAACCAGTTTCGTTGCTTATCTGCTGGCCTCCCCAGAAATATTTGAAAAACAAAGGTAATGATTCTTTCAGAATCGTGAATCGTTCAGTAAACAAGCCTTTATGAATGAATCTCTGAATCAGTGAGACTTGCCTGATTTCTTCATTTATATGAAAAAGATCAAAGTAGAAGGAAACCGCAACCATAAGCACAGCTACAAAACTGCGGATCAGATGTTTTCTGCTTATCTTTTTTGTAATAAATAGCAGATCATAAGTGCATGCAAAAAACAAAGACAGTAACAGGATCAAGAAAGTGGTTCTTCTTCCCAATGCAACACAATAAACAGAAGAAAGAGCAAAAAGCATAAAACCTATCCATTTTAGTACTCTGTTTCTCTCAAATCTAAAAAGATAATAAACGCAAGAAAGAATCAGTAAATAATTAGTGGACATAACGGTCGTTCTGACTTTTCCACGGAGCCAGAAATCATAGTGAGAAGGCTTGTTAAACATATAGGATAAATCGTCATGCCAATAATAAAACTCCAAGAAGAGATTTAAAACAAGATGTGCAGCCATTCCAAAAGCAAGCAAATAAAGCAGCTTTTTCATATTCTCTTCACTGTTTTCTTTTAAGTTACTTCCAATATAATAAGCCATCGGCAAACAGAAACCCATTACACTGTAAAAACCCATACGATAAGAAAAAAGAAAAAAAGAGATTGAGAAGAAACAAAGAAGGATGAATGACTTCAGATTACTGACTCTGAATTGAAAATGATTATCTATAAACAGGATCAGACAGATCACAGGTAAAAAAAACTGGCCGTAATGAAACAGATTAATTGCTACGGCAAAAAGCAGTATATTAACGATATAATTAATACATTTCTTATCTGACCACATCTTTACTGATCCTTTCATAGAATTCCATCAGCCATATGCTGGTATCTGAAATATCATAACCCGCTTCTTTTATTTGATTAAATGTATCTTTTCTAACAAATTCACTATTTAATCTTTTTACCCATATATCGGTATCCAATGGTAAAAACTCACAAACATCGGTAATCTTTACTTCTTCCGAAACAACATCACTTAGGATACAGGTAATTCCAGAAGCCTGTGCTTCAACGGCTGCCACAGATAATCCTTCATAGATAGAAGGCATGATATAGCAATCCGCCATCTGTAGAAGCTTATTTACGTCATTTCTTCTTCCTAAAAGAAAGACATTGTTGTTCAAATGATATGCATCGATCCGTTCTTTGATGATCTGCTCCTTCTCTCCTACTCCAGCAATATACAAACGGCTTTGCGGACAATTTTGACACAGCTTTTTAAATACTTCCAGAGAAAACAGATGATTCTTCTGATCACTAAGACTACCTACTTGTAAATATACGTTTTCGTCTTTAATCTGAAACATTTTCCTGTATTCTTTTCTGACTGTCGAATCATAGCGAAATTTTTTTGCATCGATGGCATTATTCAAAACGAAAAACCGGTCAGAAGCGACGATCCTGTCACCAAAAAGCCATCTGCCCGCCTCTTTGGAACAGCCAAAATAATAATCGGATTGATATCTGAGCGGATACTGCATAACACTCTTGGCCAAGGAAGAGATACCTTTTCCGTTAGAAGTATTATGAGAATGAATGATCGTCTTTAATCCGTTTCTACGGGCAATAGGCAGATAAATAGATGCATAGCTTCTGGCATGAGAATGCAGAATAGAATATTCCGGATGGTCCTGAAAAAGATTATTCCATGTAGATCTAACTTCTTTAATATTGCCACCGTTAAATAGCGGCATCGCATATATCCTGCCTCCAAGTTCTTGAACCAGAGGCATATAAGCATCATATTCCGGGTGATCCACGATAAAATCAAACTGTACCCTATTTTGGTCAATATGCTGATACAGATTCATTATCATGGCTTGAGATCCACCATTATAAAGACTGGCAATCATCTGTAGTACTCTTACCGGTTCTGACATTTCTCTAGTTCCCTGAGATAGTGATCTACAACGATCTTTCTATCAAATTCCCTCTCAGCTTTCTCTCTTCCTTTTCTCCCCATTTCTCTGCGCTTTTCATAGTTAAGAGAGATAAACTCTTCGATTTTATCAATCAGATCTTCCAGGTCGTTCCGTTTCACCAGATAGCCGCTTTCCTGATCGTTAACCGTTTCTTTACATCCCGGTCTATCGGTTGTAATGATGGCTCTCCCACAAGCCGCAGCTTCCAATAGCACATTAGACATACCTTCTGCGTAATAACTTGGATGAATGATACACTGAATCTGCTTATAGATGTTCCGCATATCCTCAACCATTCCATGATAAACGATTTCTCCACTAGCTTCCATCTTCTTCACTCTATCCAGATAGTCATCCTCATCCGGCCCACAGACGTGGAAAACTGTATCAGGATATTTCTGACGTATCCTTTTGGCAGCAGAAAGATATAGTGAAATACCCTTCTGTTTCATCAGCCTGCCGACAAACACAAAACCAATCGGTTTATCTACAGGAAAAACAAGATAATGATACATCTCAAGATTCACGCCCGAACCCGGAATCAGTTCGTTTTTCTTTCCTACAATACCGTTTTCTATCATGAAACGTTGATTCGCTTCATTCTGAAAAAAGACGTTCTGTGCTTTTCTTAATCCAGTTCTGTATAAGATCTTTGTGATCAATTGTAGAATTCCGCCATTTTCCAAAGAAGATCCCAGTCCGGTTATGTTAGCTACATAAGGGATTTTTTCTGTCTGACAGACAATCCCACCATATACGTTCGGTTTAATCGTATAAGTCAAAACAATGTCCGGTTTATTCTCTCTGATGATACTACGATATTTCTTTAAAAGCCGCAGATCTTTAACTGGATTGGTTCCTTTACGATCAAAATCGGTCTGAATAAAATGACATCCCATTTTTTGCATATCTTTCACATAACTGCCGTTTGGAAGAGAAATATAAACCTCATTATTCTCCAATAATGCCTCTAGCAGTTCCTTGCGAAATTTATACAGTCCTACATCATTGTTTGTTAATATAAGAACTCTCATTTTAACCTCTGTAGGCAGGGAAAAAACCCGGATTATCGATTTGTTTTCTTTGTGATACCAGGTCGTTATAAATCTGTTTCAGGTACATCTTTTTGCCAATATAGAACTGATAAGAGTGCTTATCATCAAAACCTCTTTTAAACTGGTAAAGATAATCTTCGTGAGAACCAACACCACCTCCTAGAAGAAATGACTTATACCCGTTCCTGCATCCCCATTCAGCTACTTTATAGATTAAAAGATTCGTTTCATAAATATTGCCTGATGTTTTTGTAGAACCGGCCAAATGATAGCTGAGTCTTCCGTTTTCCAAAAACACGATACAAGAAGAGAGTATTTTTCTATTCAGCTGTGCCGAGAAGATCTTGATATGATCTTTAAGCCCATTAAACAGACAGTCGTAGTAATCTCTCTTGAAAAAATAGTAAGGCTCTGCGTTATCTCTTTTCATTGTATCTTCATAAATCTCAATGAATTCATCTAGTTTTTCGGTATAGCAGTTATCAACAATTACACCTGTTTTAATAGCTTTCCTGACCTTATTTCTATTTCTGGACGACATATTCATCATCATCGTTTCTTCATTGCTAAGGTCCATAGAAATGACCTGGCCCAAAGGGATTACCTCATAACGGTTTAAAGAATAACGCTGGTTTTCAATCAAGGGATGGAAGCGGACAAATTCACAGACGATCCTATTTTCTTCACACCATCTTTCATAAGCATCAAAGAGTTCATCCTTGTTTTCTCCCTCAACAATCCAGCCTCCGTATCCATACGGAGTTGTAAAATCGTAGTATTTGTTTTCATCTATGATTCCTTGAAAATATTCACAGTTAGCAATGTCTCTTTTTAATACGACATTAATACCTCTGGTATTACCGTTTTCATAGAAAAACAGTAATGGCTGTCCATCACCATTGATCTCCAAAGCTCTCAAATAATTACTCATATAGTAGATATCGTGATCCTGAAAAGATCTAACAATATCATCCCAACGTGAATCATCCAATGTATATATCTCTAAATCACCCATTTCTACTCTTTCTTGCCTCATCCAGATCCATTACCTTAAATTCACCGATTGTTGCAACATCTTCTCTTCTAAATACCTTTAATATCGTTGCAAATATAATAAGAAGATCATTTTTAAACGAAAGTGTTTTCACATATCTCACATCCAAAGCTAATCTAGGATCCCAATCGAGATTATTTCTACCGTTTATTTGTGCAAGGCCAGTCAAACCAGGCCTTACAGTATGCCTCAGTTTTTCTTCTTCCGTATAATACGGAAGATACTTTACCAGCAAAGGCCTTGGACCAACAATAGCCATGTCACCTTTCAGGATATTGATCAGTTCAGGCAATTCATCCAAAGAAGTCTTACGGATAAACTCTCCATATTCCGTGATTCTTTGCTCATCCGGAAGAAGCTTTCCGTTCTTGTCTCTGCGGTTTGACATGGAACGAAACTTTATTAAACGAAAGATTTTTTCTTCTTTTCCTGGTCTTTCCTGAGTAAAGAAAGGATTTCCTTGCATCTGTACTGATCCAATAATTAATAATAACAAAAAAACTGGTGATAATAGAATCAAAGCAATTAACGAAAGAATAAAATCGAATATCCTTTTTAAACAGTTCTTATACATGCTAAATAAAACAGTTCTTGACGATTTCAATGATCTGATACTGCTGTTCAGGAGTCATCTTGTTGTCGGAAGGCAGGCAAAGTCCTCTGCTGAAAATATCCATGCCGACATCCAGAGTCTTTCCCTTGTCGATGTAGGCGTTGCTTTGGCCTCTGCCGTTTCCGTTAGCCGTAATGAAAGCGTGATTCCTATAGATCGGCTGGGCATGCATCGGTTTCCAGATCGGTCTTCCTTCGGCGTTATGTGCCGCCAGAGATTCCAGGATCTCGGTAGGACATGATTTCCCCGGTTCAGAAATATACAGGGCTTTTCTTTCGTCCCTTGTCTGTCTGCACATGGCATCTTCATCGATGATCATGCAGCTGAGCCAGAAGTTCGGAACGGACTTCTTCTCGTCATAAGGATTCATCCTGACAGGAAGATCCTTCAGTCCTTCCTTGTATCTCTCGTAGATCGCTTTCTTCTGCGCGAGGTGTTCATCCAGATGCGGGATCTGTCCTCTGACGACCCCGGCAATCACGTTGGACATGCGGTAGTTGTATCCCAGTTCTTCGTGCTGGTACCATGGAGCGTCTTCTCTGGACTGGGTAGACCACTTCCTGACCTTATCGGCATCTTCCTTTGAATCCGTCAGGAACATGCCTCCGCTGGATCCGGTAATGATCTTGTTGCCATTAAATGATATGCAGTTGAAATCGCCCAAAGATCCCGTTTCTACCCACTTGCCATTCAGCAGATATTTCGCTCCCAGAGATTCTGCGGCATCTTCAATGATGAGGATACCGTTTCTGTCGCACAGAGCCTTGATCTCTTCCATCTTTCCCGGCGTACCGTACAGATGGGCAATGACCAGCAGTTTTACCTCAGGATAGAGTTCTATCGCTTTCTCCAGGGCCTTAGGATCCATGTTCCAGGTATCGTATTCCGTATCGATGAAAACCGCTTCACCGTCTTCGTATGCAACTGGATTGACGGATGCATCGAAAGTCATGTCGGAAGCGAACACTTTCTTTCCGGAAAGAACGCCTTTGTCCGTACCTGAAATACCGTACAGTTTTTCACCTGCCAGTCTTGTTGCCAGATGCAGGGCAGAAGTTCCGGAAGCCAGGGCAACCGCATATTTCACGCCGATATACTCGGCCAACTGTCTTTCGATCTCGTCGATGTTCCTGCCTACGGTGCTCATCCAGTTGCTGTCATAAGCTTCCTTCATATACAGAAATTCTTCTCCATGCATCGTCGGAGAAGAAAGCCACAGTTTCTTTTCAAAAGGTTTTATGTTCGTCATGAATCAATGCTCCTTTTATAAGTCGGAACGACCTTTTCGGCCAGTTCATATATGTTCTCATCGTTGTTGTTTGATGCGATATACAGTTCTTTCAGCTGCTTCAGGAATTCATCCTCATCGATTTCCAGAGGCATGCCGACATAAATCTGATCATTATCCGTCTTCCTGTTTCCTTCTGCATCCATCAGCTTCTCTTCATAGAGCTTTTCACCCGGTCTTAATCCAGTATAGACGATCTTGATGTCTTCGTCCGGTTTGAATCCCGACAGCTTGATCAGGTTGCGGGCCAGCGTATCGATCTTGACCGGTTCTCCCATGTCGAGAACGAAGATTTCTCCGCCTTTGGCGTAGACACCTGCCTGCAGGACCAGAGAAACAGCTTCAGGGATCGTCATGAAATATCTGATGATATCCGGATGAGTTACCGTTACCGGTCCGCCGTTTTCGATCTGTTTTCTGAACAGAGGGATGACCGAACCGTTGGAACCTAAAACGTTTCCGAATCTTACCGCAACAAATTCCGTCTGATTCTTCAGCTTCCTGGTTCCGACTTCAGAGAAACAGTCCTCGACCAGCGAAAGCTTGTCTGTCTCTTTATTCTTCTCGAGTTTGTCGAACATCTGAATGACCATTTCGCACATCCGCTTGCTGGCACCCATGATATTCGTAGGATTGACGGCTTTATCGGTGCTGATCAGAACGAATCGTCTGGTTCCGTATTTGACAGCAGCATAGGCGGTCTTGAATGTCCCGAATACATTGTTCTTGATTGCTTCGCATGGCGAATCTTCCATCAAAGGAACGTGCTTGTGCGCAGCTGCATGGTAGACGATTTCTGGACGGTAGCGGTTGAAGACATAGTCGACTCTCTTGGAATCTCTTACCGATCCGATCAGAACGACCAGATCCAGTTCAGGATACTTGCTTTTCAGTTCCTGCTGAATGTCGTAGGCGTTGTTTTCATAGATATCGAAAATAATCAGCTGCTTTGGGCCATGAGAAGCGATCTGTCGACACAATTCAGAACCGATCGATCCTCCGCCTCCGGTTACCAGAACTGTTTTATCGTTCAGATGATTGAAGATCTGATCATCATTAACCTTTACGGTATCTCTTCCCAGCAGGTCTTCGATTACGACGTTTTTCATCAAGTTAATAGAGACGTCACCGTTCGCAATCTGATATAGCCCTGGAAGAACTTTAATCTCACAATCTGTCTCTCTACAGATATTTAAGATATCTCTTTTCTGACTATTAGAAGAAGAAGGAATCGCATAATAGATCTGGTCAACATCATACTTTTTGACATTGGCAAGAATATCATCTCTACCGCCGACAACCGGAATCCCTTCAATATATCTGCCATGTTTGTTCGTATTGTCATCAATGATACATACGACCTTAGAATTGGTCTTATCGCTGTTGTTTGTTTCCCTTAAGAGCTGTAGGCCGGCGTCTCCTGCTCCGATTAGCATTACCCGTTTATAATTGCTGGTCTTACGGTTCTTAATCAGAAGGATAAAACGGTAAGAAAAACGGATCGCTATTGCGAAAATCATCTGTAGAATATATCCCACAACAACATAAGAATTGGGCATTCTGAAAATAAACAAACGCAGATAGACAAAATGAACAGCCGCACAGAATGTTACTGAAACTAAAATACGGATCAGTTCGGTATAGCTGGCAAAACGCCAAATGCTTCTGTAGAGTTTAAGAATCCAGTAAACAGCCAGACAAAACAGCACATATAAAAGGATCGTCTCATAATAAATACTCAAATAACTGAGTTTTATTTCACTGAAACGAAAGTCAAAACGGATAAAGAGAGCCAGAAAATACGAAACAGCTATAGTGATGGCGTCATAGAACATCATCAGTACAGCTATAAGTTTCCAGTGCTCAATATTAAAACTATGAGTAGAACTCATAGTTTTATTCTAACATGTATCCTTTTAAAAATCTAAACGATTTCTAAAGGAGTATATCTCCTGCCAGAATCCCATTTACAGTATTCAGGCGCCAAAGTAGAAAATGGTTTTGATATACAGTCACTACATTCTGTTTATAAGTGAAAAGGATCTCGAAATCCTGTTTCCCCTTTATGTCCGGGTATTCTGCTTCATAACAGATCAGATCTCTGACTTCGTATTCTCTGCCCCGATAATGGATTCTTGCATACTGCCCCTCCACCTGAAAAGCTTTTACTTTCCTTATTATTCTTTCAATACTATCCTCTTTGTGAATCAATTGGTCCTCACTTTTACGGGAATAATAAAGATAATGATCAGAAACAGTTCTCAAATCAGGCACTGGAAGAAAGTTTCTTTCATAAGCCTTTACAAAAGCATCGGCTTCTGCCATGAACGTTAGCTGATACAGTAGATCAACAGGAAGCTCAGCTTTTTCCGTTATCTTGGTCTGAGTAATGATCTCTCCTGTATCGATCCCATCATCCATAATATGGCATGTGGCTCCCTGAGCTCTTTCAAAAAGAACTGCACCGTTGATGGGACTCATTCCTTTCAGATCCGGAAGAAGAGAAGGGTGCAGATTAATAAAAATCTGGTTTTCTTTCTTAATCTTTGAAACAGGGAGAATATATGGACATCCATTTGAAACCAGAACATCAAAATCCGTTTCTTTGATTAGATGTAACAGCTGCTTCTTGTTTTCAAGGGAAACATACGGGATGTTTCTTTTTTCCAGTTCATCAGCGAGAAACGAATCCTTCACTGCCACAAAACAGGCAATGTTCAGACCCATCTCCAGCATCTTTTCGGCACAGAAAAAACGTGCTCCAACAAAGAAGTACTTCCTTTTATCTTTTGTTTTCATATTTTTATCCATCAAAATTATTAAACCATTTATCAAGTGAGAAGTCATCTTTTATGCGATCAGAAGCATGATCGTAAGGAGAACGGATAAATTCAGGCAGACGCTTTTCATCATCTTCTCCGATGATAAACACATTGTTCTTATTATAAACTTCTGATTTCTTAATCAGTCTGTTATTAGTGATCAGCTTAATCTCATAAAACAGGCTTTCCAGTGTCCTGAGAGTAAATCCGGCTTGATTTCTCTTATTAATTTCTAGAACAGCTCTGGATTTCGCAAGTGCTTCTCTAATTTCTTTGTAAGGTAGAAGATTATCTTTGCCGGATATCACATGGAAATCCATCTTCAGCCCATAGAATTCAGCAGTCTCACGGAAAGACGTGATTTCATCTCTTCTATCCTTCTCTCTTCCGACAAAAAAAACGTCAATTGTTTTATCCTGCACTGTATCGTTTTCAATAAAAGAATAATACTGTATGTTTTTCTTTAATCCGTATTTCGTACAGTCCATTTCATCGAAAGACCAGTATTCTATCTTGCTGTTTTGATAATCGACAGGGGTATTGCTTTCATCGATTGTATTCCAGTACCAGCCGATAATCCGCAGTTTCGGATTCCTGTCAGAAACAATATCTAACACATTCCTAGTCAGATAATTCATGTTCACAATCAGTGTATCGTAACTGTTCAAGTTTTCAAACCAGTCGTTAAACCAAATTGAAGAAAAAGGCAGACGACACTTGAGCCAAATCCGGCGCAACACTCTTAATGGTTTGTTTACATGTTTGAAAAACAAAGCATAACGATAGGCCTTCTGTTCATATTCTTCAGAAAGTAAAGACGTCGGATCTTCTTCAATCAAAATCAGTGTTTTTTCTTTATTCATAGCCAATTAGTTTTTTATCCACTTGGCGTAAATTTCAAGGTTTCCGGTGGAGCCGGACGCGACTATTTCGATAGGGTCAGAATAAACTTTTGTTTTACTGTCATAAGATAAATACCAGCCATCGAAAGAATAACCTTTTCTGGTAGGAATTGGCAGAGCAAAAGTATCTGAAGTAATGAAATAGTATGTCGGATTTCCAGCCGGATTTGTTCCGTAATTCAAATTATACTTAATTGTATATTTTATGATTGTCCATTTCGCATGAAGCAGAATATCTCCTATGGTGCCTTTTACAATAGATGTGGTCTTTGTAGAGGCGCCTTCCTTGTACCATCCGTTGAACGTATAGCCGTATCTGGTTGGATTCTTTAAAGCTATCGTAGGTGTTGTTACATTGTATGAAGTAGGGTTATCCGCTTCAATATCTGCATCATTCGAATCATAAGTAATGCTATATATAATCGGAACCCATTTCGCGTACAGAGCGAAGTTTCCTGCTCTGTTCATGAGGTTCATGACCTCATCCTCATCCGCGTAGGAAACGCCTGTGCCGTCGCTTTTGGTGTTCCATCCGGCGTAGTCGTATCCCTTCCTGGTGAACAGGTTCTTCGAAAGGGCGAAGAGGCTGTCGTACTCGACACCTGCGGAGTTTGTCATCCTTCCCGTTCCTCCGTTGGCGCTGTAGACGATGTTGTACCTGATAGGAGTCCACTTCGCATAGAGATCGATGTCTCCCACCGATCCTCTGTTTATGGAGGTGATCCTGACGGTTCCGCCTTCTTTATACCAGCCGCCGAAGATGTAGCCTTCCCTGACCAGAGTAGGAAGTATGAAAGCAGCGGATTCCACGTTGTAGATTCCGGAATAGGTTCCGTCCTCGTTCATCGAAAGTCTGGAATCGTATTTCTGAGAGGCTGCAGGAATTCCTTCCTTCGGGTCAAGAGACAAGGCATAGGTGATGATGTCCCATTTCGCGTACAGAGCGAAGTTTCCTGCTCTGTTCATGAGGTTCATGACCTCATCCTCATCCGCGTAGGAAACGCCTGTGCCGTCGCTTTTGGTGTTCCATCCGGCGTAGTCGTATCCCTTCCTGGTGAACAGGTTCTTCGAAAGGGCGAAGAGGCTGTCGTACTCGACACCTGCGGAGTTTGTCATCCTTCCCGTTCCTCCGTTGGCGCTGTAGACGATGTTGTACCTGATAGGAGTCCACTTCGCATAGAGATCGATGTCTCCCACCGATCCTCTGTTTATGGAGGTGATCCTGACGGTTCCGCCTTCTTTATACCAGCCGCCGAAGATGTAGCCTTCTGCTATAGGGTTTTTTAATACTACAGAATTCAACATCGTATATGATATCGGATTAAGGTTTTCTATGATTGGCACCGGAGATATATATCTGATCTCGTAATCATGAATTTTCCATTTCGCATATAGCGTTAGGTTACCTGAAGAACCTTCGACTATCTTTTCAATTCGATTCTGATAATATCTGTCGGTATACCATCCTAAAAAATCGTATCCTTGTTTTTCCGGTTCTAATAAATCCAGATCTGAATCTACATCATATGTAACCGGATTCCCACTATTGTTTGTTCCTCCATCCAAATTATATGTGATGCTGTATTGTTCTCTTTTCCATTGTGCATACAAATACAATTCTTTTATACTGCTTCCGGTACCGATTCTGATTCTCTGTCTGTCACTATACACCACTCCCTGCCCGTTCGCTTCTGTGTTCCATCCACTGAAGAAATAGCCATTTTTCTCAAATGTGTTTTTTAATAAATAATAACTTGTTCCATAGACAAGAGAGTTCATATCTTCCATATACCCCGAAGTAGCACCATTGCTATCAAAATGAACTGAATAAGTTGTATCTGGATACATATTTACGTATTCATCATAAGTAACACCAAAAACAACGTTTTTACTTCCAAAATTCCAGTAAGTATCCCAGTCTTTTGGCTGCGCCGCTTCTACATAGATCGTTAAGTTCGTATCAGAATTGAAAGGAGATAGATCAGATGATTTTGCTTCTATCCTCTCTACTCCTTCGGGAATAAAAATGCTTCGCAACGGAACGCACTGTCTGAATGCCTTTTCACCAATATATGATAACTGTGAGCCTTCAGAAATAATAACTGTATTTAATGAATAACAGTCTTCAAAAGCATAGTATTCGATTCTGGTGACGGAAGCAGGAATAATGACACTTTCGATCTTCTCACAGTTTGTAAAAGACTTTGTTTTGATTTCGGTAATACCAGAAGGAATGCTAACGCTTCCAGTCAATGAACTACAGTGCCAAAATGCGTATTCGCCAATATACTTCAATTCAGAAGGCAAATTTATCGAAACCAAATTCGAACATTCATAGAAAGCACTATCTCCAATTGATCTAACTGTATCAGGAACAACTATATACTGAAGATTTTTATTACTCTTATAAGCTTCAGACGGAATAAATGTTACGCCATAAGGGATAGTTACATCTTTTGCAGATTTATCGTAGATTGTCCAGAATTCGTAATCCGCTCTTGTATAACCATAATTTGTTTTAGATTTGTGTTGTGCGGAATTGTTGTTCCAAAAAGAATCCCACGGATCAGGATCGTTGACAGCACCGATATAAATATTTATATAATTGCTACATCCGAAAAAAGGAGAATCAGTGGCTGTTGGTGCTTCAATTGAAATAATAGAAGTCGGCAGATAAATCTTTTTTAAAGAGATACATGATCTAAAAGCGTTCTTTCCAATCATTCTGACTGAATCCGGAATTTGAATGTCAATTAAAGTTCTACAGTTATAAAAAGCATTCACACCGATCGTTTCAATACCATCATTGATTATAATGCTTTTTATTTTTGTATTGTTGATACACATAGTAGCAGCGGTGGTGTAATCATACATGTTTCCAGATCCGCTGATAATTAATGTATAGTTATCATACAGCGTATATACAGCATTTTCTCCGCAATATCCTTCTTCCAGAACGCCGTTTCTTAAAGGGGTTTCTATTTCATTTCCTGAGATCTGATTTTCAAAATCAAATTCTTCCTCGATATCGTCGAACTCTTCTATATCTTCTGTCTCATCTAGTCTATATATGACCAGCAAAACACTCTCTTCATTATAATAATTCCAATACGAATCCCACCCGTCTTTATCGGCGTAGGTATCGGTATAGATGATTAGCTCATCATTACAGTTGAAAAAAGGCGATTCTGCCACTTCAGCAGCATGAATTTGATTAACTGATTCCGGAATGTAGATTGTAGTCAAATAGAAGCAGGAAGAAAAAGCATTATTCTCTATCAAGAGTAATGAATCTGGAAGACTAATAAAATAAACAGAAGAGAAGCCATAAAAAGCATAAGACCCGATTGATGTGATTCCTTCATTTATGATTATTCTCTGTACAAAGTCATAGCTCTCACACAAATGAGTATTCATATCGTAATCATACATCTGCCCGATTCCTTCAAGCACAAGTGTATAATCATCGTACAAAACATATTCTATTTCTAATCCACAGTATCCTCTTTCTAGAATATCGGCTTCCGGTTCCGATTCATCAGACATTTCGGAATCATCAGTCCCGTCTTCTGAAGGTTGTTCTTGAATCAGCGGCTCCTGTTCCTCGTTTATAACCCCGTCATCTGTCTCGTCTTCATCTATCGTTTCAGTAGAATCATCAAAAGCCTGTTCTTCCGTTTCTATTTCATCTTCTGCATTAACAACATGAACAAACGGTACGGATTGAAGTACCATAAGAGAAGATAAGAGTATTGCCAATATTTTTTTGTTTTTCATTTTACCTATATTATTCTATCATTTTTTTCTCATGATTAATTGTTATAATATCCGTAATGAAGACAATTGTTGAAATAAACAGTACAAACTATGCCAGTACCGGCAATATAATGCTAAATATAGCTTCTGAAGCCAGAAAAAACGGTTATAAAGTCTATACATCCTGTAAGGCAAGCAAGGAGAGTTTTAAGCATTATCACGAAAATGAAATCATTATCGGTTTTAGAATAGAGAGGATACTTTCCAGCCTGCTGGCAACTTATACTGGTCTTAGAGATCATTTTAACTGGTTTGGAACGCTTTCTTTTATCAGAAAACTGAAACAAGTAAAACCTGATCTGGTTCATCTTCATGTTCTACATGACGATTTTATCAATACCGGCATGCTGTTCCATTATCTTTCAAAATCAGGTATACCGGTCATATGGACTTTTCACGACTGCTGTGCAATGACTGGAAAATGTCCATATTTTGATATCGCCAACTGTGATAAATGGAAAAGCGGATGCCATAAGTGCCCACAGCTTCATATTGAAGCGGAATCCAAGTTCTTTGATACAACAATGAAGATCTGGAAAGAAAGAAAAGATTCTTTCACTTCTCTAAAAGATCTTACGGTTGTTTCACCATCACAATGGCTGGCAGATCTTATAAAGCAGTCTTTCTTCAAAGACTATCCAGTAAAAGTCATCAACAACGGCATAGATCTAAATAAGTTTAGACCCATGATAAGCGATATTAAGACAAAGTATCAGATTGAAGATAAATATCTTATTCTTGGTGTTGCCAATTTCTGGGGAGAAAGAAAAGGTCTGGATGTCTTTATCCGTTTGGCTAAAATGCTTCCCGACGAGTATCAGATCATGCTTGTTGGGACAAATGACGAAATCGATAAACTACTTCCAAACAACATCATCTCAATTCACCGCACTTATAATCAGGAAGAACTGGTAAAGATCTATTCATCAGCCGATCTGTTTGTAAATCCGACCAGAGAGGAAAACTTCCCAACAGTCAATGTTGAAGCTCTCGCGTGTGGCATTCCGGTATTGACATATAATACAGGCGGGAGTCCAGAAATAATCAGCAAGGATTGCGGATCTGTTGTAGACAAAGACGACATCGATGAGCTGAAAAAGAGCATAATCGATATTTGTGTTAATAATAAATTCAAGAAAAAAAACTGCTTAAAAAGAGCAGGCAAATACGATATGAAAAACCTATTTAAAGAGTATATTAAGCTTTATGAAGAAATTCTTAAAACGAAAAGCTAATTTCCATGATTCTAAAAACTATTATAAATGATAAAGAAAACGCAGTAGTCTATCCTGCGTTTTAATTTACTGATCAATAAGTTACCTACTACCGTCAGGGTTTATTCATAGACTTTTAAATATCCTTCGGTGGCGTGTTCCCTGTAATGAATGCTTCCCGGATTCCCGATTACTACACTATGATCTGGCACATCGAAATTTACATACGCGTTAGGAGCTATCAATACATCATTTCCTATATTAATTTCACCAACAACAACTGCGTTTGGTCCGATCCAGACTGTATTTCCGATTGTTGGGCATCCTTGTCTTATACCTCTGTTTTCTTGTCCTATTGTC
Source organism: uncultured Solobacterium sp. (assembly GCA_964529805.1). Lineage (GTDB taxonomy): Bacteria > Bacillota_I > Bacilli_A > Erysipelotrichales > Erysipelotrichaceae > Colivicinus. Next base: position 69,780 of record CAZGZT010000006.1, read on the forward strand.
ACTCCTGCATTTACACATACATTATTTCCAATAACAGTTCCGGGATTAATGATGACCGGCCCCATATGGCCAATTGAAAAATGATCACCTATCTTTGTTGTATAAGGTATCTGTATATGAGTCCTTAAGGACAGCCTGCGAAGCAGGAATCTGTTAAACAATCTCAAAACACCATTTGTATTCTGACATTTTCGAAAACGACGTAAATACTCTTTTTCAAGTTTTCTCATTTATTCTTTCCTTTTGTGGTTTCTACTTATATTATGGCATAAATCATCTTTGTTTTTTAGAGTTGCCTTATATTTGCCGATGAATAACGGAGCAAAAAGGCATGACTATAAACGATAACAGTTTTTTTGATGTGTTTTTCTTTCTTCTTGAGAAGGTGTAGTAATCATATAGTCATTGCCATAAAACCGTTTTAGCCATTCATCGTATCCTGAAGGAACATGAAAACGATATCCTTCAAAAGACAAATCTATTGTCTTTTCGTATATCTTCTTGCTTAATGCACCGGTAAAACCGTTTGATGTATTTTTATATCGAATTACGAAATCGCTTTTGTCATAATCATATTGAGAGGCATTCCTCTCAATCATTCTGACCAGATTTTTGCTGCCTATTATCCTGGGGATGATCCGATTGATCGCTTTTAGTTTATTCTTTCGATAGAAAATCGGCTGGTTCGATAACCTGAGTAACATCTCCAAGATATTGCTAGTCTTTCTTTTTCGCTCTACTGTCTTTTCGTCATCTATGATCCCATCTAATGGAAATACATCGATATTTACACCAATCGGTCTATATTTCTTATAATCGATCCCAATCTCCTCCTCCAGAGTTACTCTGTCATAGACCTTTGCATAAAAGAACATGCCGGAAGAAGGCTTTAATACCCGATATCTCTCTGATTCATAAGATTCGATGAACCTGTTGTATTCAGGCCTTGGCATCATGATATCGATGTCATCATCCCAAGGAATAAATCCCTGATATTTAACGGCTCCTAAAAGCGTTCCGCAGGCCAAATAATACGTGATACGGTTCTCATCACAAAAAGCAGCAACATCCTTTAGAATGTCTAGAGAGATTTGTCTGATTTCTTTCAGTGACATTCGTATATTCTTATCCATGTTTTCTTTTTAAAAGCTTTATGCTCTTGTCAACCAACACCTTAAGCTGTTCCCTGTAGAAAACAAAATCCACAAGAAGCGTCAATGAACCGGATATCAGAACCGTTATACAGGCATATACAATCCACATCAGATACGACTGAACACTCCCGATGTAAAATTTCGACAACAGATAAACAATAGCCATTATCACCATAGTAATCGTTATATGAAAAATTGATTCTTTCTGATCCCGAATCACAATATGATCTGCAACAAATCTAGAGTACATAAAAGTACCGAAAACCATGGTACAGACTGTTCCTACTGCAACACCGATCAAACCGAATCTGGCTACCACGGCAAAGGAAATCAGCACATTCATAACCGCTTCACTAATTGCGATATTTTTGGTCATTTTAAAATGGCCGGTACAATTGATGATGGACTTGTAAGGATAACGAATGCAGTTAAAAGCTCCACCCAGTGTCAGAAGCGCGGCAAACAGTTCTCTATCGTAGTTAGCGTCGTGTACGCCTTTGGTATAGAGCAGAACAAACGGCACGATCAGAGCCAGTGTCGTAGAATAGATCACTGAAACAAAAGAGAAAGTAATCGTCTCATAGATCATTAGATTCTTCTTCATCAAATCTTTCTCTTCCTTGGCATACATGTCACCAAAAGCGCTGCCGAAACTGGAAACAAACGAAGAGATGATTTTTTTTAGATTGATTATGACGTAATGATAGATCGAATAAACAGATACTTCAGTAAGCGAAGAAAACACTGTCAGGATCATCGTATCCGTATTGTCGTTGACGAAAGAAGCCACTTCATGAGTAAAGGCATCCCATCTCTGCGGTATCTTTTTTGGTTTAATATCGGTTTTTTTCTGCAGATTGTATTTCTTATGACAATAGATGTAGAGATAGACCGGCGTAATGATATTTACTGCAGCACTACCCAGCTTAACGACATGAATAGAGAAATTGTTGTTGATCAGAATCACAGATACGACCGCATTCAATATCGTTGTCAGGATAGACAATGCATGATAGATATAGTACTTCTGATCCGCTGAAATCAACATCTGATAGGTAAAACCGAAATAGTATTCAGCAAAGGTTGAAATGGAAATAATCAAAACTAAAGAAGCGGAGAACAACCAGCCGAATTCGTCTGATACCAGCAATGGATAGACACAGGCAAAACCTAAGACGAAAACGACGAAAATCGCAGCGATTCTGCGCATAAAAGCTTCCGTTGAAGCCAGAACTTCGTTGATCTGATCATCATCCTTGTTTGCCAACGGCTTGAATAAAGCAGCTCTTGTGGCATCTCCGATTCCCATTTTCATCAAAGCAATGCAGGATAAAAAATTGGATACCGAGGTTAGAATGCCATGATATGCTGATCCGTAATTAGCAAGGATTAATCTTGGAAGAATCAGGCCACAGGCTAGTTTGATTAATTCAGTAGACAATCCATAAACAATATTCTTTGCGGCTTTTTTTGTTCTACTTGCCATAAAAGAATTATATACCTTTCTTTTTTGATTTAAAAACCAGGCCCTTTACGACACAGTACAGCATCGGCAAGAGTATTCCAGATAAGACATAGATCAGCCACCAGCCGTTTTCTTCTCCTTTGTAGTTTGGTATGGAAGACAAGCGATATATTGGCGCTCCTGTAAGTGTTACCTTCAGCAAAACGATTGGTTTAAAACATATGATATGAAGCAAAAGGACGATATAACTATTTCTTCCAAGATAAAGAAAAGCTTTTTTCATCCAGTATGTCTGATTGATCATTTCTGATATTTCGTAACAAAGCAGCCACCCTGCTAGAGCGCAAATCAGCAGAAAGAAAGGATCCGGATATCTGTTTTTGACCAAACTTATTGAGAGTCCGTGTTGCTGTGCGACTATGAATATAATCAATGGAAATATGACGGTTATTATGCGAGTCCAGATATCTGTCAAATGAAAAAGACTCTGCTTTTCTCTATATACGATGCCTAAATGATACAAGCTGTAATAGGAAAGGATTCTGGCTATACCGTAAGGAAGAAGATTTTTATGATCCAAATAAAAACCCAAGCACAGCAGCAACAAGGAAAATACCGTTTGTAGATGAAGATGCTCAACCTTAATAACATGGATTAAATAATCAACAATACAGTATATTATTGAAATGATAAACAGGTCTTTGATAAACCAGACGCCCTGTATCAGTTCGTTGTCTCCTCTAAACAGAAGTCCTTTTCCGATGTTTATAAGAATCTCCTTTACCGTCCAGCGATCCGTCAAGGCAAGTCCAGGTACATCTTCAGGCACGGTATACCTTAAAGAATAAAAGCCAGCATAGATCAAAGGGGTATGTAGCAGAGAAAGAACGGTATTATAAAGAAAATAAGGGAAGAGAAGAAATCTAATCTTCTTCCATATAAATTCAATTACCGTTTTTATTTCAAACGAGTATTTTGGTTTATAGACATAGCCGGAAGCCATGAAAAAAACAGAAACATGAAAGTAGTTAATAAAAGGACTACACGGAAATCCCGCATGTCCAGCAACAATCAGGATAATGCCCAACGCTTTAATCAAATCGATTTCATCTATTCTTATTTTCGTTTTCATACGTTTTTTTCTCTTTAAAAAATAAGTAACAGTATTTCAGATAGTCTTTTATTCTTTTGAATACACCGATCCTGTTCTCTATCCTCATAGGATTCTTCCGAATCAAATTCCCTGAAAAACCATTCTGTAAGAAAAAATCGTTGATTTTTTCCGTTAAGCACAATCTGTTTTCCAAGAATGCGCCATAATCAATTTGAATGTTCAAAAAGTCTTCCATTAATCCAGGATTCTTACCTATTTTTTCATAGAATCCTTCCGGAATATCCCCTTCTTCTTCTCCATAAAGATAGAGATCATATTCTTTACCATTAATGCTGATTATATAATGCCAATCCGTTATCCTTTTGCATTTGAGAAAAAAAACGATGTTGCTCCTGCACTTTGAAAAAACAAATATACTTTCATTATCATGCAAAACAGCGCTTCCATCAAACAATTTCAAGACATCAGATAAAGCATCTACGGAGTGAAAATCCTGGAATCCGGATGTATCTTCTTCCAGAATGCTTTCCCACTCAATATTGCTGATTTTTTCTGAATAATTGCTCCCAAGCAATACCGTTAGATCGTGCTTGGTCTCCTGTTCGTCTTGTGAGCAGTGAATACGAAAATTCCCACCCGTCCATTTACGATACAGCCATTTCTTGTCATAAACCTTTTCATTTATTAATTCATATCCATTGTACGTCTTTCTTCTTCCGAATGTTGGAATTTCATCATAAACTAAAGTAACATAGAAAAGACCTTCTCCAATATATGAACGTTTCTGTCTAACATCAGGAGACTTAACTCCATAAAAAGCGCGAAGATCGTCAAGAAAATGCTCTTTCTTCCATTTAATATAAAAGCCTTTTTCTACTCTAAATGAACTCTTAAGATCATTCAATATCCTATCTTTGCAGAACAAAGCTTTATTCCAGATAATAAAGACATAGTATTGGCCGGTCATTCTTTCCCTTTCTCATCAACGTTTCTTATATTCTCTTTCATCTGTCTTTCAACTGATTCATAATCAAAAGAATTATTGATCCATAACGAATACCGTTTATCGTCTCTATGATCAACAAGCCCATATTTGTTCAAAACACCCACCATATGAAGTGTAACCTTTTTCGCTCCATTATAATTCAAGTGCGTATTATTGAAAAAATCGGTATCCTTGTCAAAACCAATCTCATCAATTAAATCAAAGTAATCTATTACCTCTACGTTTCTTTCCCTAGCCCATTCAAAAATCTGTTCATAAGAATGAATGTCTCCCGTTTTCGAGGAATACGGAGTTCTTGTTAATATCATATTTATGCCATTTTCCGTACACAGTTCGAAAATTCTGTTCAAATAGGCATAGGAAATCGTTTCCGTAAAACTCTCATTCTTTTCAGAACCAACAACAAACTCATCAACCTGCGTGACATCTGTTGCCGGATAGTATCCAAAGGTATCAAATTCTTTTGCGGGGTGAAACAACAGGCTAAATAATTCAAAGAACGAAGCATCGTTTCTTTCGTAATCCTCTCGAAACTGAAAAAAGCCTATTACATCAGAGAGTGTAAGTGAATCGGACATCCCATAATTCGATTCTTTTAAGTCTTTATAACAAAGGTATTTGTTTATGGATAGATCGGGAATTGCAAGAACTCCAGATGTAAAATGGAAAAAATCATCTTTCTTTCTCAAAGTATCTTCTACCGAGTGAATATCCATTACTAAGACTTTCGGTTTCTGGTCCACTAATACTTCTTTAATGACCCAATATGAATTTATAACCGACTGATTTGAAGTGGCTGCAACCACGCTTGAATACCCTTTCTCATCAAATATCAACTGAGGAATAAAAGAATGAAAAACATGACTATCGCCAGCAAATAACACGTCTATCGTATTTTTGGGTATCTCAAATACGAGCCTCTTATCTCTGTTGTAATCCATTCCTTTTCCGAAAGATACACATAAAAGGGAGATCTTATCAAACAGGAGAAGAGATAATAATACAAATATCATAAGCTCAACTATTCTTTTTCTATTTGTTCTCATAATTAAAAATCAAAATACACAAAATTACTGGCATCATATCCGGAACCATATCTTCCAAAAAGCAGAATAAAGAAGAACAGCAGAAGAAAAACAGCAAATCTTAAAACAGCTGACTTTTCAATCTTCATACATAAACAACCTTTATTCTTCTCCTCCATAATATCAACAAAAACAAGTAAAAGAAACGAGAGAGCTATAATCAGCAGTTCTATTTTTGAGCTCTGAGCATCCGCACAAACACTAAAAACAAAATCAGTAACCGAGAGTTTTCTTTCTAAGAAAACTGATGCAATAATACTGAATGCATCCGTGCCTTGAGAGAAGAAAACCCAGGTAAGACTGATTAAAAGAAAAACTGTCAGCATTTTTATCTCTTTTGAAAAGGAAAGGTGATTTAGATGGAATTTTGAATTTGCTCTTTCTCTCAAAGGATTCAGAAGATCGCCAACGATCTGAAAAGCACCATTTATAAAACCCCAGATCATAAACCCCGGTCCTGCTCCATGCCATATTCCGCTTATCATGAATACAATCATAATATTCAGATACTTTCTTACTTTTCCTTTTTTGTTTCCTCCTAACGGAATATAAATATATGTTCTTAGCCAGTTGTTTAAACTGCAATGCCAGCGATTCCAGAATTCCTTTGTACTAATAGAAAAATATGGTTGTTTGAAATTCCGAACAAGGTCATAACCGAATAGCTTTCCAACTCCTTCAGCAATAAAGGAATAGCCGGCAAAATCGGCATAAATATACAACGGGTAAGAAAGAACGGCAACTATGTTATATCTAGTGTATGTATCATAATTGGAGTAAATTGCATTTATTATTCCTATTATTCTATCTGCAAAGACCAGCTTAATCGCCAGACCGTACATGATAGTTAAAAGAGAATCTGTAAACCTATCCCATGTTATTTTTTCTGTATTTGAACTTTTTTTTAAAAAAACATCAATATCTTCAATCGGTCCAGATAAACACGTCGGAAAAAAAATCATGTATAGCAGATAATCACAAAAGGATGGTCTAAAATTATTTCTTTTATAGGATTCTACAATATAAGCAACGGCTTTAAACGTAAAGAAACTTATTCCTAATATGGAAATGTTGCCTACATACAAATCAAGGAAAAACAGAGGATGTAAAAACGGGTAATACTTATTCAGAAACAAAGGAATCAAAGTAAGTATTAACAGAAGAATAAGTCTTTTTCTGGATTTTGCAATGAACCCAAAACAATAAGTCAATAAAACATATAAAAAAACAATCAGTGTTCCCTTTATTCCATAACTAAAATAGAACAGAAAGCTGGAGAATATTAAAAAACCCTTTTTGTACTTATCAGGGATAGATTGATAAATACCAAAAGTTGCAGATAAAAATAGGAAGAATTTAAATGTTGTAACACCCATAAATCCCACAAACCGGTCTTAATCCCCTTGGGGCCAGGCCAGTTACAACAATATTCTATCAAATTGGCTTTAATTCACAAAATCTATCACATCAGGAAAACAATCTATACTGTGTCATCTGATAAGCGGGATATAGAATCCGGTTTAGCTGTTCTTTTACATAAGGTTTTTCAGTTTATTAGGATTTCGATGGATAGTTTTTTTGTTGGTATTGTATTCTTTGTACCATCTTACAAACTGTTCCAGTCCATCCTTTAGCGGTGTATCCGGATGGAAGCCGTAGTCTTTCTGTAAAGCGGAAGTATCCGAATAAGTTACTTCGACATCCCCCGGCTGCATCTCTACCAGATCAAGGTGTTCCTCGATGTTAAAGTCGGCCGGAAGCAATCCGTTCTCTATCAGAACATCACCTAACACATGTACGAATTCCAGCAGGTTTTCCGGATGGGAATTGCCGATGTTGTAAAGGTTGTATTCCTTCATTGGTCCCTTCTCGATGATTCTGACAATGCCTTCCACGATATCATCGATATAAGTGAAGTCCCGCTTACAGTTGCCGTAGTTGAAGATCCTGATCTTCTCCCCTCTTAAGAGCTTCTCGGTAAAAGAGAAATAGGCCATGTCCGGTCTTCCGGCAGGACCATAGACAGTAAAGAACCTTAATCCCGTCAGAGGAATATGATACAGATGGGAATAGGTATAGGCCATCAGTTCATCGGTTTTCTTGGTAGCGGCATACAAAGACACCGGCTGATCCGTTCTATCTTCCGTAGAGAAAGGAACGGAATTGCTGTTGCCGTAGATGCTGCTGCTGGAGGCGTAGATGAGATGACTCACGGGATGCTTCCTGACCGCTTCCATGAGGTTATAGAAACCGATGATGTTGGATGAGATATAGACATCCGGATGATCGATCGAATAGCGTACCCCGGCCTGAGCCGCCAGATTGATCACGATATCGAAACGATTTTCATCAAACAATGAATCGATGAATTCCTTATCGGAAATGTCTCCCTTGATGAACGTGAAGTCTTTCTGCAGGTCTAGCAGCTGTTTCAGACGGGCTTCCTTTAAAGAAACATCGTAGTAGTCGTTCATGTTGTCGACACCGACGATGCTGACATTGCCTTCCTTCAGAAGCCTGCAGCACAGACTTGCACCGATGAATCCGGATGAACCGGTAATCAGAATCCTTTTGTTTTGCATATTATAATCATACAATAGTTATGTTATAATTGGCAACATAATGATTCATTTTATTGAAATAATCTGTCATTATTGATAACATAATATCGAGGTAATGAATATGAATAGAATGAAAACGGAAATTCTTGCAGAAGTTATAAAAGACAGAAGAGAAAAGATGGGTCTTTCCCAGAACAATCTCTCAGGGAAGACCGGCATCAACCGGGCAATGATCTCCAAGATTGAAAACGGATCCTATATGCCCTCAATCGAACAGCTGGAGGATCTGCAGGAAGTGCTCGGTTTCTCTTTTG
>CAZGZT010000007.1:0-67583 GCA_964529805.1 uncultured Solobacterium sp.
GAATCGCTTGTTCAACCTCATAATATCATAAATGTCTGTATTTGCAATATCCCTAGAATACTCTTTTGATGCCTTGTAAAGCGTTCGTAAATGTCTCTGCGAACTTTTTTCGAGTCCCCTCTAAGGTCCTTACAGGTAAAGGCCGACCTGTATCCTATAATGATAATTCGATATCCCTGATCATAACAGATGATCATTCAGGACACTTATGACTTCATCAAGTGTATCTTTCGCTGCAAGACACTTATCCAGATAAACGTTATCCGGTTTTTTCATATCAGGAATACAGACTGTTTTCATTCCAGCATTAAAAGCTGCCAGAATCCCTGCTTCGCTGTCTTCCAATACCAGACAGCATCTCGGGTCTTCATTCAGTTTCTCGGCCGCCTTGAGAAAAATCTCGGGATCAGGCTTGCAGTGTGAGATATCTTCCGCAAATACTCCTGCCATAAAGTATGAATGAAGACAGTGTTTTTTCAGGATCTTCATGGCTCTTTCCCGATCGCTGGAAGTGGCTATGGCAATCTTGTATTTCTTTTCGTTCAGATGTCTCAGAAGCTTCAACACTCCAGGTTTCAGTTCAACACCTTTTTCAAACAGTTCTTTCTCTGTTTCCTGTTCCAGTGAGAAACATTCATCAAAAGACAAAGGCAATCGATATGTATCTATCAGATTCCTTATGTTTTCCTTTTCCGTCTTTCCTGAGTAATTTCGGGCGTATTCCTCCATGCTGAAAGAATGGCTGTATGTTTCGAGGATCGTTTTATAGATCCTATAAGAAATGATCTCCGTATCAACGAGAAGACCGTCGAAATCAAATATGACCGCTTTGATCATAAGTCTGTCCTCAATGCATTGATGATTTGATTCTCATTGATCACTGCTGGCAGTTTTCCATCTTCACTGACTGCGTCAATGATGTTTACGATGTTCTCTCTGCCAACGCCACAGACAATCCTGCTTCCTGTATTCGCAGATGCGATCAGTGCAGCCAGGAACGGCGCTCCTCCCTCCTCGTCTGTAAGTATATACGAATCTTCCTTGATTGCTTTCTTTAATTTTGCTGCATAGTCATCCAGCGATTCCTCATCAATGAATGCAAATATGTCATGATTCCGGCAGACTTTGGCAGCCTCCTCCGCGTTCTTTTTGTACATTGCGATTAAGATGTTTCTCATCCGTTTGTCCTCCTGATTTTTTTATAAGATGATAGAATATATTTGTAAATACATATTGTTATGTTGTATATATACTTAGTAATACAAGTATCAGAATAACAATACAATTGGAGACCCGACATGAACCAGAAGGCAAAATACTCTATCATTGAGAACGACATCATTGAAAAGATCACGCAAAATGTCTATCGACCTGATATGCAGCTTCCTACGGAAGAGGAATTGAGAAAACAGTATGGCTGTTCAAGAGTGACGGTAAGAAGAGCACTATCCGATCTTCAGTACATGGGGTATATCTATTCCAGGCAGGGAAGCGGAAGTTTTATTTCTTCGAAGCAGAAACTCCAGTCTCCCGGCAAGGTTTCTTCTCTATACGAGTACTTTCTTGACAGAGAAATCCAAACGAAAAACGATGTTATCAGATTCGAAATCAGAAAAGCGGACAGGATCATATCTGAACGATTAGGAATAGATCAGGGAAACAAAGTATACTATCTCGAAAGACTACGTTACGCTGATCTTCATCCAATCATACTGGAAACGAAATACATGTCTGTTGAGATGCATCCCTATCTTTCCTATGAATCTCTGACCGGAAGCATTTTTACGGAAGCCGAAAAACACGGCTTGTTCATCAAGAATGAAAGATGCAGCGTGATCCCTGTTTTCCCGGATCAGCAGACAGCAGACCTGCTTCAGATATCGGATAAAAAACCAATGCTGAAAGTGATCGTAACAGCAATCGCAAAAGATGAAAGGATCTTCTCTTACGGAGAAGAATACTATAATCCGGATCATTATCAATTCAATTTTGTTTTTGAAAAATAAAAGAACCTATTTACTTGAAATAGATTCTTGAAAAATGCTCTGGTGCCTTAGGGGGGATTAAAACTAACTTTTGCCCCATTCAGCCTGTTTTACACGATTCAAAAAGAAGAATCGCTTGTTCAACCTCATAATAACATAAATGTCTGTATTTGCAATATCTTCCGGATACTCTTTTCATATCTGGGAAAGCGTTCGTAAATGTCCCTGCGAACTTTTTTCGAGTCCCCTCTAAGGTCCTTACAAGTAAAGATCGAACCTGTGTCCTATATCACTTATTTCCGAATTCTTTCTTCTTAATTGGTTTTATGAAATCCTTCCTTAAAGTTCTCTGATTGTGGAAAATAAGGAGATTTGATTTCGACAGCATATTCTCTTTGATCTTTTCTTCCAACATCCTGAGCGTGCACAGCATGTCAGCAACCTGGAATAGTTTATAATCCAACGGGAATGCTTTCCTGGCATCGTATCCGGATAATTCAGTCGCCAGTACGGTATTCAGGATGCTGTTAAGCTGGTGCTGACCATTATCGTAATACAGGATGACACTATCGAATGACTGAAAGAAATCAAGGTTGTTTCTGATGAATGAGGAAAGATCTCTTGCCATTCTTCCCTGGAGTTTGAATAAATCATCATATTCGCTTTTGTAATAAAGGAAGGTCTTATAGGATATGCTGCAGCTCATCGCAAAATAGAACAGCTTTGTAAACAAGGTTCTTCTTTCGTTGGGAGACAGATTCCTGTAATCCTCTTCCCTTCTGATCAGAGGCTCGGTATGCACGACATGGCCATGAAAACCCAGCTGATCAAGCTCCCTGTTGAAACGGTCTATCTGATCTGAAATATCAAATGTCTGGTCATGCAGAACCATTGACACGATATAATACGGTGAATGAGTCTCGTATTCGCCGAAATCTCCGCTCTCGTCTACAAAAACACTTAAAACCTTCATTATAAATCCCTTCAAAAAGAATAGCGGGAAGTCTTCCCGCCGATTAGGTTGGACCCGGGTCTTGCGACCAGCCCACTTGTACCATTATATTAACAAAGTTTCCTGAAATTATCAATCAGACATATCTATCTCTTTTCGGTCATTATATATTCTGGAAGATCTTTCTTTTCATCCATAACGCTATAGCTACCGTCAATACTTTTTCCGGTGTAAAAGGGAGCCATATGATTGTCAGATAGAAAGCTGAAATTGAAATCAGAAGATTTGACTTAAAGTACATCCCTATTCCCATAAACAGATATGCCCATCCATTTGTTATCATCCACGCCAGAACAAAGCATAGAATAAATTGTTTACTAAAGACTGTTTTCATGAGTAATTGTCACTGTATGCCTGATCGGTTTCCAGCTTACATCGGCAAACAAGGCACAGACTGCTATAGGGATGTAGGATGCCATAAACAAAGGAAAAGTAAACGTATATCTGATTTTGTTGAGCAACCTGGTATTGATCCGTTTCCATTCGGTAATGGTCGTCAGCAGACCGATAAGATACATACACAGATACGCCTTCAGTAATCCTTCCAGCAGATTAGACAGGAATGGGATCATATCGCTTTTGGTAACAATCAGATAGGAAGACATCAAGATATCAAATATCAAAGATACGACCGAAAGACCGTAAGCAGACAGGATCGTGCTCAGCATGTCAAAGCAGGAAAAGGATCCTTCACAAATGCCTTTGACCAATCTTGTACTGTACTTCCAGATGACTTCAAGGTAGCCTTTAGACCATCTCAGTCTTTGATAGACGGATTGAACGAACGATGTCGGCTGTTCATCATATACGATCGCTTTATCACAATACGCGATCGTGTGATGTCTGCAGACCTGATCAACCGTGAATTCAATGTCTTCAGTCAGCGTATGATATGGCCATTCTTTTGCTGTTTCTTTATCAAACAGGAATCCCGTTCCGTTTATGGCGCTGCTTAAGCCGAGCAGATGCCTGGCGTTGTTCAGGAAACGGTTCTTTCTTAACAGATACAGGGAATATCCTGCGGATATCCAGTTGGATCCGTAGTTCTTGCTGTTTATATATCCGGCAATAATCTTGTTGCCTTGACAGTAGGAAATATTCATCTGCTCAAGATAATCATCCTTCAGGATGTTGTCAGCATCGAAAACCAGAAAGGCGTCGAAAACATCACCATAATCCTTCTCAATATTTCGTAATAAGCTTTCCAGGGCATATCCCTTTCCTACATACTCATCATCGTTCCTTGTGTAGACTACAGCACCGCATCCTTTGGCTATTTCAGCCGTTGAATCGATACAGTTGTCTGCCATCACAAATGTCCGATAATGCTTTTCCGGATAAGTCTGACGGTCTATGCTTTCGAGCAGATTTCCAATCACTGTTTCTTCATTTCTGGCACAGATCAGAACCGCAAAATCGTGATATTTCAGCTCATAATCCTTCTCCTTCTCTTTTCCGAATAGTGAAATGAGAATGTATAATCCCTGATAAGAAAACAGCAGCAGGAACAGCACTTTCATCATGCAATCAAAAATACCAAGCATACATTCGATCCTCCTTACGGATAAATGGTACTTGGTATTCTGTTTAAGATAATAGCAGCAAACCGATTAAGATTTTATGAACTTTCAGATAAGTGGGAATGTCAGTATCGCCTTGAACAGATCACCGTCGATAGATACCTTCAGTTCACCATTCTGCAATTCTGCCATGCTCTTGGCAATGGACAGGCCCAGGCCGTTTCCTTCGGTATTTCTTGACTGATCTCCTCTGACAAATCTTTCCATCAGTTCTTCTTCAGAGATGTTCAGCTGTTCTCTGGAAGTATTCTTGAATGTGAATACCGCCTTGTCATCATCTTTCTCCAGTGTCAGGTATACTCTGGTATTCTTCTGGGCATACTTGAAGATGTTGTTCATCAGATTGTCGAAGATGCGCCACATCCTTCTGCCGTCAGCCATGATGGTCAGCTGCTCATCTGGCACTTGCGTGACAAGCGTCAGCTCCGCGTCTTTGAACTTGTCCTGGTACTCTCCGACAGCCTGATTTACGAAGGTTGCCGAATCGCATGGAGCGAGGCTGACTTCCAGATTCCCTGTCGATGCTTTGGATGCTTCGACCAAATCGTCTATCAATCTCTTAAGTCTTTCCGACTGTCTCAGAAGTACCTCAGTATACTCTTTTATTTTCTTGCTGGATGTCTTCTCTTTTCCAATCAGATCAGCATAGTTGATGATAGAAGTCAACGGTGTCTTGATGTCGTGGGAAACATTGGTTATCAGTTCTGTCTTCATTCGTTCGCTCTTCATCTGCTCATTGACCGCAATCGCCATGCCCTTGCCGATGCTGTTGAGATTTTCGCCATGCTTTTTTATATCCCAGAACATCCTTCTGGTATCCACATGATAGGACAGATCCCCGCCAGCCAGAGACATTCCGCCCTTAAGCAGCTTTTTCATGCATATCGCTATATAGATGATCAATGGAATCAGCACAAGATTCTTCATGAACCAGAAAGCCACATAGAAATCGCTGTATGATTCCACCAGGATGAGCAATTCAATCAACGTCAAAGCAGATACAACAAGCACCGTTTTCCAGACCAGCGGTATCTCTCCAAGAATGGAAACGACACTCCTGATCATCCCTTTTGTCGTCCTGACAACAAACTGCACAAGTTTTACGCAGTTTTTGAGTATCAGATAGGTTAAGCTGCCTTTGATAAGGCTGTGTTGCTTGATCCTGACGGCCAGAGACATGCACAGTCCAAGGAACAGACTCAGGGCAACAAATGAACCGATAGCCAGATAAGCGACCGTAAACAGATCGGAACTGCTATGGTTTATAGATTCAACAGACACTATGAACAAAACAAGCAGAGACAAGAAGATGCCTGCAATGATATCGAAAGGTATTGTATTCAACGGGCCCGGATAGAGACCATCGTCTTCATTTCTTCTTCCTGCTACGGACATCAAGGCAACAAAAGAAGCTATCGCCATGATAAGTGCCGCTAATCCGATGAAATAGATACCGTATCTCAAAGAATAGGATCTATCGATGACGGAATCAACGAAAGAATAGAAATTAACAGCGGACTCTGTCTTTTTGATGTTTACGTTCGCTCTGTAGTATTCGACATTCTCGTCTGCCTGCGTTCCACTGTAAAAGATCTCGCTAATATTTCCTTCACCGTCTTTTACTACTCCGTAGTCAAAAGAATAATCCCAGACATCAACAGATCCGGCATCACCTGTTTCACCGACAACAGAACCATCGGCATTAAGAATCTGATAAACAAGCTGCTTGTCTTCGCCAAGTTCGACTTTTTTGTCCTTGTAGTTTCCGATCGTAAACCAGACGTCGTCATAGATGTCGTTCCGCATCCTGTCATAAACCACACTTTCATATACGGTTTCTTTATCTTGCGTATAGAAATCAAGCTCAACCATCAGCTCAGCTGAAACGATCGATATGAGCAGAATACAGACAGAAAGAACACATACAATGAATAATGATGTTTTTCCGCCGATGCTTCTTAGATATCTCTTCATACTTTTCTACCTTCTTCCATAATGTAACCCTGGCCAAAAACCACTTTGATATATCGCGGTTCCGCAGGATTGATTTCAATCTTCTCACGCAGATGTCTTACGTGAACAGCAACAATGTTTTCGGCACCGAACGGGTCTTCTTTCCATACCTGTCTGTAAATCTCTTTTGGTGAAAACACTTTATTTGGGTTTGCCATGAGAAACTTTAATATCTCAAATTCTTTCGGAGTGAAAGATACGATCTCCCCATCAACTTTGACTTCTTTCTTGCGATCATCAAGTTCAATACCGCCTATCTCATAGGTTTCTTCTTTCACCATACCGCTGCCGAGTTTAAGGAATCTTCTTAACTGCGAGTTGACCCTTGCAGTAACCTCCAGAGGATTGAAAGGTTTTGTGATATAGTCATCAGCCCCCACATTCAAGCCAAGGATCTTGTCAGAGTCCTCACTCTTTGCTGTCAGCAGGATGACCGGCATATTATACTTTTCTCTGATTTGAGCCAGCGTCTCTATCCCATCCATTACCGGCATCATGATATCCAGCAGAACAAGATCGATCTCTTCTTTTTCAAGGATTCCTAAAGCTTCTTCTCCGTTAAATGCTTCATAGATCATATAATCCGGATTGTTGAGATATATCTTCAGTGCATTTACAATATCTTTTTCATCATCACAAACTAGAATACTAATCATAAAGTAATCTCCCAGAATTAATTGTACTTGAATCGTTGTTAAGATAAAGCATTCTTGTAATTAAGATTTAATTAAGAAAACAACAGCTGCATAATTGTAGCAACTTGCTACAATTCTCCCTTAAAAAGAAAAAGAATCTATTCACTTGAAATAGATCCTTGAAAAATGCTCTGGTGCCTTAGGGGGGATTAAAACTAACTTTTCCCTGTTTTATACGAACTAAAAGAATTTGCTTCTTTTATACTTTCATCTTACCATGAATTTCTTTGAATTCAATATTCAGAATTATAAGTAATAGGCTATAAGAATGTACCCTTAGGTGCTTTACTAAAAAAGTTCGAGTTATGACCCCTTTGGGAAAACTCGAACTTTTTAAAATCGTCTCCTCATCAAAAAATATGGCTCTACGATAATGTAGTTTGACAACCAGAACATTTCTATGTATTTTTAAGAAAATCATTCTCAATTGTATTTAATTTTTCTCTATAAACCAACGTTGCCACAAAAGCAAACATCACAGGTATTGTCATTACGATCCACATCATGGGAACATATCCGAATATGTTCGCAACTACGCCACATACTGCAGGTCCAAATAATGTTGCTGAATCCAAAGCAATGTAGTTAGTAGACGAAGCAGATCCCCTTTTACTGACTGGCACAGATTTCATACAGATAGATTGCAGAGCGGGCTGAATAGCGCCATATCCGAAAGAGTTGATCAGTGCAACAGCAAGCAAGTGCCACAATTTCGTAGAATAGCCGATCAGTACCAGTGATACGGCTGTAAGAAGGCAAGCAGGCAACGCCACTCTTACAAAGCCATATTTGTCGTTCAGTTTTCCAACCAAAGGCTTTGTTGCCATCAGGGCTATAGCATTAACCGTAAAATAGTAACTTGCACCTGATATTCCCTTTTCCTCAGCATAAACAAGAAAGAATGCGTTGATTGAAGTAAAACCAAAGGAGATGAGAAACATGATCAGTGCTGGTATCAAAGCCTCCTTAGCTACCATGTTGTTAAGGTCAAAAACCAGTTTACCGGTTCCGGTATCAGGTACTTTGGCTGTAATAGCTATCAGGATTATTGATGCCAATACAATCACCGCTGTAATAAGATATGTGTTATTGTATCCAAATACATCCTTCAAATATACACCAACTGTCGGACCAAATGCCTGAGCAACAGTCTGAGCTAGTGCAAACACTCCGATTCCTGAAGAAAAAGACTCCTTCGGTATGCAGTCTGAAACAATCGTCAACAAACATGCGTTCCCAAAAGCACTCCCTACACCTTGGAGCAGCCTGAAAAACATTAACACAAAGATAATATTGATTCCGGTGAATTTGGAGATAAAAGTCGATATCCCGAATCCGGAATAAGCCACTCCAAAAAGGATCATAGCAATCTGCAAGATCAGCTTACGATTATAGGCATTCATTGCAGGACCAGCAACAAAACGGAAAACTAGAGCCGTCATTGCAAACATGCTCATCAGGGTGCCGATCTGGTCAGCAGGAGCTCCAACACTTTTTGCATAAAGAGAAAGGAGAGCTTCACTCATCTTGGTGCTGAGATTTAACAAAATCCCGATAATAAACATGCTGGTAAACATCGGATTCCATAATCTATAATTCTCTGTTTTTTTCATTCTCTTTCATATGGCTCGTTTTTTTATTCGCCATTTCTCCTTTCTTTCTTCAGATAAACGGTATTTGGTTCTTGTGTTTTTCAGTCAAGTTCTTTTCCGTTGGTAGCAATCACTTTCTGATACCAGTAGAAAGACTTTTTCCTATATCTATTCAGTGAACCCTTCCCCTGATCATCCATATCAACATATATGAAACCATAACGTTTGCTCATTTCTCCTGTCTGAGAAGAAATGATATCAATAGGTCCCCACATCATATATCCAATGAGATCTATACCGTTATCGATTGCAGTGGACATTTCAACAAAATGAGATCGAAGGTACTGAATTCGATAATCATCGTTGATATTTCCGTTCTGATCCAGAACATCTTTTGCACCAAGGCCGTTTTCAGCAATAATGATCGGAAGATGATAACGGTCATAGACAGTCTCCAAATAATACCGTAAACCTAGCGGATCATAGCTCCAGCCCCAATCGGAGTATTCAAGATATGGATTTCTGTTTCCTTTCATCAGATCTCCACCGACAATATCATCTTTGTTTGTATGAACGGTATTTATGCTGGATGAATAGTAGGAAAAGGTAAAAATATCTGCCTTGTTATTTTTGAGCAATTCAATATCGTCTTTGCTGATATCAAGCCTGACGCCGTGTTCCTTCCAGATCCTTTCCGTAAAGAAAGGGTATTCCCCTCTGCACAGAACATCACCGCTGTACAGAACCCCTTCTTCCCATTTGTTCTGGTTGAACATGATGTCTTTCGGATCACAGGTCCCGGGATAGCAACATGTTGCCGCAAGCATACAGGCAATCTTATTTTCGTTATTAATCTCATGAGCAATTCTCGTCACTGCTGCACTTGCCACAAACTGATAATGAAGTTGCTGAAGTTTCTTTTGTATTTCTTCGTCATCTGTTTCGCCTAATGTGAGACATCTTGTCAGACCGTTGATCTGATTGAACGGGATCCAGTAATGTACAAAGTCTTTGAACTCAAGAAGACATGTTCTGGCAAATCTGAGATAATGATCAATCATCTCTCTGCTATCCCAGCCGATGTTATTTTCGAGAAATGCAGGTGCATCAGCATGATATATGGTTATCAGCGGTTCTATGTTATATTTTCTTAATTCGTTAAAAACGTTTTTATAGAATTCAATCCCTTCTCTATTCGGTTCTTCTTCAATTCCTTTTGGATACAATCTGGACCAGCTGATGCTCATTCTGAACATTTTGAAGCCCATTTCGGCAAACAATGCGATATCTTCCTTGTAATGATGATAGAAGTCGATTGCTTTCTGATTGGGATAGTACTCTCCAGGAATCACAGCATATTCAGCGCCATCTGGAAGTTCTTCAATCCTTCTTAAAAATCTTCCGGGTTTTCCTTCTTTGTCCAAATACGTTACGTATCTGGGCTTATTATGACTTCCCGCAAGAGAAAAGTCATTCATCGTCATTCCTTTTCCATTGACGTCGTATGCTCCCTCGGCCTGGTTGGCTGCAATTGCGCCGCCCCAAAAAAACCCTTTCTTGAACATGGCTCCCCTTTCTTAATCTTTGCGATTATTATTTATTAAATATGGTTTATGCTTATTTCTCTGATTACTCTGTAGAACGAGTCAAAGCTTCTGCACCCCTTAAGTTTATTGCACAAGCTTTCGTTGCTGATGATCGTGGTAACTCCTTTGTAGAATGTTTCATATCCATTATGTGCGTCACTATTGATGCAAACCATGAATATGATCGAAACTTTTTCATCTTTTTCCCACTCGATCTCTTCCGGCAGGATCGCAGCTACAACAAAGCTTTCATTATTCTCTATCATCTTGTCCGGATGAGGAATGGCTATACCGTGATCAAAATAGGTAAAACCATTGTTTTCTCTTTTTAACACAGACTGATACAGGTCTGTTTCATCAAGAGATGCATACTTCCTTACTGCCAAATGGACCATTTTTTTCAGCAGCGTTTCCTTTTCAACAAACATCTCGTTTGTGATGACAAGATCAGGATCGAAGAAATCCTCAAACCACAGTCTACTCTGTGTTCCATTTAACCTTTGTTCGATAATCTTGTAATCCTGTGTAGAAACGAAATAGTTGATTCGTGGGATGCTTTCCGGAACGATATCGTATCCGGAAGCCGTGGTGAAAACCGCATCATAATTACTTAGAACAGTTCCTTCATATTCACTGATATTGATAAAATCTAATTCGGAAATCTGACCTTCAAATCTCTTCATCAGCATATAGCGCATAATCATGGTATTGCCTTTTCTTTCCGAGCTGATGATGAGAACTCTTTTTTTGTTTTTTGCTTCTTTTTTATTTGCCAACCCAAGCGCAAAATATACACCCAAGTAAGAAACCTCATCCCTAGAAAGATGGATGTTGTAAGTGTCATATAAATAATTAGCTCCCGTCAGGGCAATATCATACGCCAATGGATAGTTAGCTGTAATATCACTGAATATCGGATTTTTTGCTTCAAAATTGTAGTTAATCCGAAGTAGCATCGGTTTGATATGGGCAGCCAGAGACATGAATAATTCATAATCGTTGATGAAATCAATTCCATTTTTTTCCCGGATACTTATCAGCATACCATTTACCATGTCTTCGATTTCTTCGGTAATCGTCTGTGAATCATCCATATGTTTTTCAGATTGGAGATAAAGCGATAAATATTCTACTTCCGGATACTGAAGCTGCTTGTCGGTTTTTTCATTTATTCTTTCGGCAATCTGCTTTGCGATAGCCAAAACATGGGCACCGATGATTTCTCTTGATGGCAAGTCCAGAGAGATTACATTTCCCTGTTCAGATCTGAAAAGCGATACATACAGTTTAAGCAACAGATTCTGAAGCGTGATATCGGAAAGCAGATACCTGTTTTCAGTCAGAACTCCAACTACGATGCTCGTCAATACTTCCATCGTTGCTTTTCTTTCTTTTTCTGTTTCAAATAATCCCTGATAATACAAGCCATTGCTTAAAATAAGATTTCGGATACCTGCTTCATCTCCGATGATACGAATTCCTTTATAAGGCTTGTGTTCAAGAAACAGGTTCGATTCGCTAAGAATTTCTTTAACCTTTTTCAAATCTTTTGTCAGTTTAGATTCCGAATAATATGTTTCTTCAGCCAGCTCGTTTACTTTGACGAAACCATCATGCTGAAGCAACAGCTTGATGATTTCCGATGCCGATAACTGCTTTTCTGAACTGTTGCTGTTTTCAAGCAGAGAGAGCATATACGTATACTGTTCCATCGAATACTCAGAAAGACGATAACCCTTGCTTGTAATAGAGATAACGTCAATGCCCTTCTCACATAAAACGCATGTAAGATCTTTGACTTCTTTTTGAACGGTTCTGATACTGACATCCAGCTTCTGGGCCAGTTCTTTACCAGTTACGTATTCTTTATTCCCGATATTTAGTAGTTGCTGCAGTATTATGCTCTGTCTGTTGTTTAACATATCGCTCAACAGTTCTCCTTTTATCCCTTCATGTTTCCGATCCAAAGAGGAGAATCAATCTTTTTGAGATGATCCTGATACTCATTTGTTCCATATAACGCATCTCTGAAGTTAATCAGTTCAATGTGATTACTGATGATCCAGTCTTTGTATTCCTTGCTTCTGGCATGAATGTTTTCCCTCACTCTATGTATATTACAGGAAGACTCGGAAAGAATCATATCATCGACAAATCCAGGATGCCAACCGTAGAAATATATCTCCTCTTTATCAGTCCACTGAAGTCTGGTCATTGCTTCGATCGGCTGATATTCATCCCAATAATTCATATCATACATATGACCGGTGGCAATGCTGGCAGAAACGATGTGAAGATGTTCATATTTCGGATCAAGATAGTTTTTCTTTCTCCCATGGAAATCATCAGAAAGCGAGAAATAGTTGCTTGCAATATTATATTCCCGTACTACATCGCAGAACGCCTTTTCCATCGGAAGATCATTTTCCGGATCGCAAGGCGCAACGTCAGGATATTTTCCTATCGCATAATAACATAACTGCATTTCCGCCTTAAACTCACGATAAGCCTCTTCATATTCAACTCCAACACCACACATCTTAACATCGTGACCCCATTTGAATCTTCCTTCATCATTTACCATGCTTGGAACTTCCTTTGCGGGAAGAACTGGTCTTCCCCATAGATGGCGATGCCAGCCAATAGAAAGCCAAGGCTTTTCTTTCAGCTTTCTTAATGCTTCGACAGCATGTTCGGCATCGAACATGACATCAGCACTGCAGCCGATATTGTCTTCGATAACTTTAAAAATACCAATATCATAGGTTTCGCTCATTCCGACATCATCGCATCTGTATATCAATCGCTTTCTCATTTTTTCATCTCCTATAAAGAAAGAATGAAATATCATACCTGTCTTTTCTCTGAACCGGGATAATAATTCATTCTTTCTCTTCGTTTAACCTATTAGTTCAGAAACAGTCTTTTTCAGTTCACAAACCGTATCAATTATCGGAAGAATCTGATTGCATAATTCCTGCATGCTAAGTGCCATGCTTAAGTGATCGTTTGCATGGATCAGAAGAAGATCTGCAGGAACTGCTGTAGGGTTCTGACCGTATGAAGCAATCATAGAAGCTTCGTGTGAATGCGCCTCGTTCAGTTTTTCAACACCTTCCTGATATAATCTGTCGGATGAGTTTTTATCTCCGTTTATGGAAGCCTGAATAGCTTCTGAAAACAGAGCCTTTGCATCTCCGGCGCAAAGAATCATCTGAAAGCATTTTTCCTGAATAGCAGTTATTTCATTATTCATCAGATATCCTCCGATCTTTATTCTGCAGAAGCAGTTTTTTCTTCTTCAAGTTGAGATTTTTCGTAAGCTACGAAGAACGGTTTTGTGATCAGATATCCAACACCGAACAGGACCGGAACCAGAATCAGACTCTTGAAATCACCAGTCGATAAGAACAGAGCCAAAGGTGCAGGACATGCCCAAGACGGATCGACAAACGCTCTGGAGATCAGATTCGTAGAAAATGCCAGCCAGGTAATGCTTCCGTTTACAATCGTGGTTAAGATCCAAGGAACAATCAGGTAGCTATTGAACAGTAGCGGCAAACCAAATACCAATGGTTCCTGAACACAGAAGAACATTGGAACTGCGGCAGCTCTGCCAAGCGTTTTGATATTTGGAACTTTTGAGCGCATCATCAGGAACACAACTACCCAATGGAAGCCGATAAATCCAGCAGAAATCAGTGTTGTTTTGATCCAAATATGCGGAAGTACGGTTGCTCCAGCAACTTTTGCAGCAGCATTTTCTGCAAGGAATCCAGCAACTAATGGATTAGTTATAGCAGAAGTCAGATTGTTTCCATGTAAACCGCAGAACCAGAACAGATCAACAATGATACTGATAAAGATGTAGAATGGCAATGATTCAGCAGCGCCACTGATCGGTGCAACAAGTAACTGTACTAAACTAACCACATCAATATTCAGAATGGTACGAATCAGCCAGCATAATGCACAAACAACAAACATCGGAATAATTGCACCAAACGATTCACCAACATATGACGGAACAGTATCAGGAAGTCTGAGTTTAAAATTCTTTCTTTCAAGGAAGATATAGAGTTTTGTCATCCACACACTGGAAAGCATTGCGACTACCAGACCATCTGCTGCAAAGTTCGCAACAGGCATCATTCCATCCTGAATTCCTTCGACAGCTAACAAGAGGAAGGAAACGATACCTACCATGCCAGCCTTCTTTGTATCGAAATCACTGAGTTGAGCGTATGCCTGAGCAATTGTGTAAGCCGACCAGAAAGCAAGAAAATTCAGCGATACACGATATACGGTCATAAACTTTCCTGCAATCGGAGTAAAGAAAGGAAATAAAGCAAATCCATCAATCCCCATCATTCCCGGAATAGAGAATACGAGCAGCAACATAAAGATAGAACCGATCAAAGTCATGGGCATTGTTGCCATCAAACCCATCGTAACTGCTTTAACGCCTTTGATTGATCCAATTTTATTAAGCGGTTCAGCGATCTTAATCGCCAGATCACCCAATCTATCAGTAAAGTTTTTCTTGTTTTCAGCCATGATTATTCAACCCCCTCATTAATCATTTTCTTTGCTTGTTCATAAACTGCCGAACCATCCATTTTCCCGTATGCGCGAGCATCAATAACATCAACTGGAACATTGTCAACAGCACACATCTCCCTGATTTTGTTCAGTTCCAGACGAACCTGCGGGCCTAACAAAACACAGTCATAATCTTTATAATATTTATTGACTTCATTAACGGAATGAGCTTCAATCACATCATCTGGTGCAGATACCTTTTTCATGTTTTCAACCATCATTCCAGTAGTACAGCCAAGCGCACAGGCAAGTAGTATCCTCATATATGTCCTCCATTTCTCAAAGATTTGTTTCATCAGCTTTCAATTGGATCCGTATTGAGAGATGACATTCGTTTCTTCTTTTTTACAATTTCAATATATCATCTTGTTTTTCAAACATCATTTCATTTATGTTGCGTTAATAATAACGAAATAATTAGCACATCTTTTTCATGATAGATCATTGAAAAAGCCATAATAAGTTTTATAAAAAACCTATTTCCTTGAAATAGATCCTTGAAAAAGCCCTGCTGCACACATACTGCTCTGTACGATGCTTCATGGGATGTCCTGAGATGCGATCTGCCATCGCTGTATATAACCTGTCCTTCTTTGTTCTTTACGGACATCATATTTATGGACAGGATCTTCTGCAGAGATACATACAGGAACAGGATCAATACTAAAAAAACCGGTATGTTCTATATATACATATACCGGTACTTACAGATAATCTGGTGGAGTTGGAGGGACTCGAACCCTCGTCCTAGAATAATCCCACATTTAAACGTCTACAGTTTAGTTTAACTTTAAGTAAGACAGCACCCATGGCTTAAACTACCGGATACTGAATCCGTCTTTTCGGTTTTCGGATGGCAAGAGAAAGAACGAAACTTGCTTCACCTAGTTCATGTATACGACTGACTGTTATGAACCTGGCAGCCAGAAGCGCCTAAAGTCTACGTCGACTTATTGGTTAGGCAAAAGCTAATTCAGTGTTAGCGTTTAATTTGTTTTGATGATTAGGTCATCACACCACTGCAGTTTAAATCAAACTAGACCAGTCGAAACCAATTCAACCCCGTTTAGCATTTCTATTAAATAACAGAAACGCCTGTAAGTCAATTACTTCCTGCGGAAGAAATTCACCAGCAGTATGACTGCGAAAATGACGACTGCGCCAATCAGAATGATTGGGAGAACACCGATTGCCCGTGTGACTGGATCCGGTGCAACATCCGCATAAACGCCTAAGGCAAATATACGCATCAGCAGTAAAGAGAATACAACGGTTTTCAGAATATTCTTTGCCATAAAAGACCTCCTAAAACAGATATCAGGTTCAGTATCAACGACAGAAACAGACAGTTTCTTTTTACCGGAAGATATTTCCTGTACAGGAGATATTCGCTTAATACTACTATAGGTTCCAGTAAGAGATAAGTGATGATCTGACCTTTTTCTATACCTATATGATACATCAGAAGAAGAGAAATGTAGACAAGGATAGGGTTTGTTATGAGGTTGATTAAAGCCGTCAGGAGAAGCTCTTTCTTTCTTAGACCTAGAATATAGGCAAAACCGCATTCCAGCACTAGAGTCAGCAATAATGGCCTTAGAAAGAGGCTTAGATCATTCATTGTCTTCTCCTGTGGCTGCTGCAGCAAGCAGGATGATTAAGGAAGCAACGGAAGAGATGCTTCCGAAGGGATATGGAGGGATGTTACGGATCATTCCGTATAAAACAGGGAGATAGCCGATAAACAGTCCGAAGGTCAGGATTCCGAAAGCAAAGCCCGGCATCTGGGACATGTTTCTCGCTAAAAGATAGAGAGTCAGAGGCATGGTCATGTTGAAGAGGAACAGTGCCAAGAGACCCGGAATCATCTTTGATGACAAAGCGTAGAATACAGCTGAAAGGATCAGCGTTACAATGATGGTCTTCTTCATTCCAAATCTGGCAGAGAGAAGACCTCCTGCCGTTTTACCAAAAGCAAGGAACACGACACTCAGGAATACTTTCCATGGAGCATCCTTCCATGGGAAACTGATGGCCATTCCGGTCAAGGAACGAAGCACGACAACAATGAAGCAGAACAGGATCAGATACAGGACTTTTCTGTTTACCGAAACGGTTCCTTTATCAATTGTTTCCATCTCTTTCCTGTTTCTGTATGAGACATAGGCCAACAGCAGCAATACTGCAGATACAGCGATCTGTATCATCAGATACTGCTTCGTATCGTAGAACAGCATGCCCAGACAAAGACCGATCGCTCCCGGTGCAACAAATACACCCAGGCCTCTTCCCTTCATTTGAGAGAGATCATCCTCATGAATGGTCAGAACACCTCCTCCCGCATGGAACAGGGCATTGCCAAGTCCCAGTACAATCGGAGATAAAAAAGGGCCAATTACCGTCAGAACGATTCCTGCGATCATAAAGACCATGGCCGGATAAAACATCTTTCTTGTTTTTCTGGACCAGGAGTCGATCAGGATGCCGATCGGCATCTGTAAGGCAAAGGCGCAGTAGTTGTATAAAAGAAATACATCAGGGACAGCACTGAAGCTGTGGTAAAGAGAAAAGGCACAGAGAAAATCGATGCCGCAGTGGCAAAGGGAATAGATCGAGATCTGCTGCAGTGCCTCTTTTCTGTTCATCTTATTTGGTCATGGTGATCTTCCATTCCTTGCCTACGCCGATTCCGTAGACCTTGGAAAAAGATCCCTGATTGATCGCTACAGCCATGTCATAGGCCGAATTCATGTAGATTAAAGGTTCATTGATCTCAACATCCGCAAAAGACTTGCCGTAGTTGATCTTGTTGGAATAGACCTTTACATCGTCATGGTAGATCTCTACCAGAATATCGTCGCCGAAATCAAAGCCGCAGGCCTTGAAATCGGAATAAGGGATAGAAGTCCATAAAGAACCAAAACGCACATCCAGAATATCGATCTGTCCCATGACACCGTTCGGGATCTTCTTACATCCATAGAGTTCCAGCTTTACGATATCTTCCTTGTCCATCAGAGGGCCTACCTGTTCAAAGCTGATCGTTTCCGATGCCAGTCTGGCTGCCGTGTAGGCATAAACATCTCTGCCGTGGAAAGTATAGGAGAGTTCCGAGTTCTTCAGTCTGTTGGTTCTCTCTTCGATCTCTCTGATCTCTTCGATACCGATGAAACGGTCGATGTGGGTCAGTGTACCGTTGTCAGGTGTTACGACATACTGGTTGGTTACGGTCTTGGCTACGACCGATTTTCTGTTGGAACCGACACCCGGATCGACGACCGATACGAAAACCGTTCCTTCCGGCCAGTAAGTGATTGCCTGATGCAGACGGTAGGACGCATCAAAGATGTTGTACTGGGGAATGTTGTGGGTCAGATGACGGATGTTCAGATCCTGAGATACGCTGTAGGATACGCCTTCCATGGCGCTGATTGCTGCATCATCCAGTCCGAAATCAGTCTGAAATACGATGATTTTATTCATGTTCAAATACCACCTTGTAATCCTGACCGTAGCTCAAGTCATAGTCTTTGCACAGGTTTCCTACGACTTCGGCCATGGCCATTTTATTCAATTCATTATTATAGATCATTACGCTGTGATCGGGAGCCTTACCGAAGGAATCGTAGTAAGGGATGACCTGATCAAATACTTTTTCATCGTAGTGATAGATCAGAGCATGTACATTATCGCCTATCTTGAATCCGGCATGCAGGAAATCCTGCAGCGGAATATTGGTCCAGAGATTGCCGAAGTTCGGATCGCAGATCTCAAACATTCCTTCGATGGATCCGTCCTTGATGACAGGTTCGATGATCTCGTGTCTTTTAATCAGAGCCATATCATAGACAGGGCCGACTTCTTCATAGGTGATCTTGCCGCTGGCAAGCTTTGCCGCACAGTAGCCAAACAGATCCCGTCCATGGAAGATAGATACAAAACCGTTGTCTTCCCTGTGCAGTCTGTTTACCGTTTCATCGATCTCTCTGACTTCCTCGATGCCGAAATACCTGTCGACATGCGTCAGTGAACCGTTATCCGGCGTAACGATGTAGTAGCCGTTCTTCGTTCTGGCGACACAGGCTCTTCTTGATGTGCCTACTCCCGGATCGACGACCGATACGAAAATAGTTCCTTTCGGCCAGAAGTCAATGTACTGATATAAACGGTAGGATGCCGACCAGGTATCGTACTGCGGGATCTCATGGGTAGCGGTGATGATCTCAATGTCTTCATCGACACTCTTGACGACACCGTACATTGCGGCTACGGCGCCTTCCTTGTATGTGAAGTCTGTCTGGAATACCAGCATCTTTTTCATTTCTCTGTCTCCATTAAAGCGATCTTCTCAATCGTCTCATAATATATTCTAAACATCAGTATACATCTTTCCAGATCGATATTCTCGCCTTTCTGATGAGCGGTATGTTCCTCGTCAGGGAAAACAGGTCCGAAACTGACGCAGTGCTTGAATACCTTGGAATAGGAAACGCCACCGGATACAATCGGTCTTGTCATGTCACCGGTAATGTCCCAGTACGTTTCCAGCATGGTCCTGACATACGGATCATCTTTCTTGCATAAGGTAGGATCGTCATTGTATGCGAGAACGATATTACCTTTACTCAGAACCTGCAGGTCTTTTGTGAGTTGTTCGGCAGTCACTCCATATGGATAACGGCAGTCGATCTGAGCGGATATCTTTCCCTGGGAAATATGTAATACACCCAAATTCAGGCTTAGACATTCCATTGGATCTTCACTGATGAAGTGATTGAATCCTCTGCCATAGCTGTCTCCATAGACTTCATAAAGATTCTGACAAAGTTCATCCTGATAGACATCGGCAATGATCTTCAGAAGATCAATCGTAGCACTGTGGCCCAGCGCCGGCAACGATGCATGTGCAGCAGTTCCATAGGTTTCTATATGGATCTGACCGTTTTCAACTGTAGTCATCCCGTTGATGCCGCTTTGTTTCAGATAATCGCAGAGTCTTTCATAAGAAGCTGAATCGTTGATAACGCAGGATGCCCTGTCCGGAATGATGTTGCACTGTGAACCACCGTTAAAGGAAGAAAGAATGCCTTCATACTCGCCATCCAGGGTCCACATGATCGCACCCTTTTCGCCGATCCCCATCGGGAAAGATCCATCCGGTGTGAAAGCGAAATCCGGCAGTCCGGCCTTGGAGACATAGTAGTACATGTCGTTCATCGTTCTCTCTTCATCTCCGCCCAGAACGATGCGGATCTCCTTATTGATGTCAGGATGTCTTTCTCTTAACAGTTTCAAAGAAAGATAAGTCAGGAACATCGGTACTTTCATGTCGGTCGTTCCTCTGCCAATCAGTTTTCCGTTTTCTGTTCTAATATTGAAGTCTTCCGGATCCGCAGCTACCACATCCAGATGGGAAGCGATATCGATACGGACATCTCCCATGCCGTGAGAAAAACTCATCACATGACCATCGTATTCCGTTACCTTAAATCCATCCTTCTCAGCCAGATCCTTCATATACGCAAAAGCCTTACAGACATTGATTCCGTAAGGCATCTGATCATTTGCGCTGGATGCATCGTAGACGGAAGGGATTTCCAGTAAAGAGATCATCTCCGGTAATGCATCATAAAACAGTTTGCGGTAATCTATTTGATCCATGGACACCACACTTCAAATTCAGGCTTGTATAACATCTTCATGACGGTTTCCGCTATCAGAAGAGCACACAGCAGCAGCACGATCGGAGCCAGAACCTTATCTCCAGGCGTATCCTCGTGCTCGCAATAGTAAGTCTTGTCCTTGTTCTTGCCAAAACCTCTTAAATCCATGCCGTTGGCGATATTGCCCACTCTGTCGAATGAAGTAATGATCAGCGGAACCAGAATCAGTACATACTGTTTCAGTCTAGTAAACAGTGAGGACTTTCTCGAATCCAGTTCCAGTCCTCTTGTCTGCATGGATATTCTGATGTTGTTGAAGTCTCTGGTAATGTCCGGAATATAACGGAAAGCCAGGGATACGATCATACAGATCTTGTATGGGATCTTGATGGAATGTAGTCCTGCCGCCAGTTCGCTAGGCGTAATGCTTTGAATGAAAGTCAAAGAAAGCAGGAAAGTCGCCATGAACTTGGTCAGACGGACCAGAAAGTACCACAGAGTCTCTGAAGTAACGATAAAGAAATCGGTAAACCTGAACAGTACCGTTGATCCGCCTACCATTTCCAGACCGTAGTTCGGCTTGATCAGCCAGGTCAGGAAAAGATTAAACAGATTCATGAACAGCACAAACAGAATGATCGCGATGTTCTTCTTCTTGTCCGGTTTAATGGATATCAAAGAAACGATCGATAACAGCAGGACCGGAATCATGATCCTGATATCCCAGGTAAAGGTCAGGATAAAGATCAGCAGGAAGAAGATTCTTACCTTGGTCTTGCCGGTAAGCCTGTCAATGAAAGTGTTTCCCGGAGTCAGAGTAATAAAAAGTTTCTCATCCATTTTCTCTCTCCTTCTTTTCACATTCAATGAAATAGTGTATGTATTCTTCCGGATCGATTCCCGCTTTCTGGGCTATCGTTACCAGTGAAGTCTTCTTTAAGGAAGCACGTTCAATGATATCGTCATCGGAAAGGATCTTGTATACGACATCGTCACCGATCATTTCTCCGTCCGTAAAGACGATGGCTCTGTCCGTGTATTCGATTGCCAGATGCATGTCGTGGGTAACGAACAGGATCGTGATGTTGTGTTTCTCGTTGAGCTCACAGATGAAGTTCATGATCTCGGTGTAGTGGAAGTAGTCCTGTCCGGCTGTCGGTTCATCCAGAATGATGACCTTAGGCTGCAGGGCAAGGATGGAAGCGATGGTGACTCTCTTCTTCTGTCCGTAGCTTAAAACGGATACAGGCCAGTTGCGCATCGGATAGAGTCCGGCCATTCTTAGAGTATCTTCTACTCTTTGACTGATCACGTCTTCCGGGAAACTGTTCAGTTTCAGTGCCAGTTCGATCTCATCCTTGATGATATCTTTTACCAGCATCTGGTTCGGGTTCTGCATGACATATCCGACGATCTCTCCCAGTTCCTTGATCGAATACTTCAGATAGTCTTCTCCTTCGATCAGGATCTGCCCTTTGGAAGGACGGATGATACCGCATAAGAGCTTGGCCAGCGTGGATTTCCCTGCACCGTTCTTTCCGACAACTGCGATTCTCTCTCCTTCGTACAGATCAAAAGAAATATCCTTCAAGGCAGGATAGTCGCCGTAGTAGTAAGTTACATCCTTTACTTCGATCAGTTTCTTTTCTTTCTTTTTCGGTTGACTTATCTTAACCGCATGGAAATGTTTTAGGATCTTGTCCTTGTACTTGTCGATATTCAGATCTTCGATGGAAGCGAGTTTATCATCCTCTGTAAACTTGACCCCGGCATTCTTTAAGGCAGAAATATATAAAGGCTCTCTGATGCCGTTTTCCTTCAGCATGTTCGAGGAAAGCAGTCTATCAGGCGTGGTATCCAGAAGGATCTTTCCTTCGTTCATCAGAATGATCCTGTCAACATGACGGTAGAGAACGTCTTCCAGACGATGTTCAATGATCAGGACCGTCTTGTGATGATCACGGTGAATCTTATCGATCAGGTCTACCGCATTCATTCCCATGGCCGGATCCAGGGATGCCAAAGGCTCGTCAAAAAGCAGTATCTCGACATCGTTGTGCAGAATGCCTGCCAGAGCCGTTTTCTGTTTCTGACCTCCCGAAATATTGTAAGGAACAGACTTCAGGAACTTCTCCATCCCAACGATCTTCGCCGAAAAATCGACTCTTTCCAGCATCTCCGGTCTTGGCACCATGTCGTTCTCCAGAGAAAAAGCAATGTCTTCTCCAACGGACAATCCGACAAACTGCGCATCCGTATCCTGCTGCACCGTTCCTACATGTTCAGAAATCTTAAAGATCGAAGCTTCCTTTGTCTCCAGACCGCAGACTTTACATGATCCCTTTATTTCACCGTCAAAGGAAAAAGGTATCAATCCGTTAATACAGCTGCCCAAGGTAGTCTTCCCACTACCACTAGGGCCCAGGATCAATACCTTTTCACCTTTGTTAATAGTTAGATTGATGTCATGTAATGTGAATTCATTCTGCGTCTTGTAACGGAAACTGAAATCTTTGAATTCAATTACAGCCGACATGATTAGTCTTCTTTACTTAAGTTCGTACCGCGGGCATTTCTTCTTGCCAGAGCGAAGAGAACAGGAATGCCTACAACGATCAGTACAGAAGCGTCAGAAATGATGGCAGCCTGAGCCTGTACCCAAGTGATCGTCAGTTCGCTGGAATACCACAGGTATGTCAGGAACGGAGTAACAATACCGAAACCGAATGCACAGCCGATGACACACAGAACAGCGTGAATGACAGCGTGTTTTGTCGTGAATACGCCATTCTCAACGTCAGCACCAAAAGCGCCTACCAGACCGGCGAAATAACCTGCTACGAAGTTGCCTAATGACCAGTCGAACCAGAAGCCCCAGCCGCCAATCAGGTCAGCGACACAGTTTCCTAAACCTGCGGATAATGCTGCAGGAAGAGGTCCGAACAGAGCACCGACGATAGCCGGAATAACGTATGCGGATGTCAGCGAAGTGTTGGTCGTAACCTTAATACCGCCATAGTTCATCAGTACGCCAAACAGTGCAGCGCCGATCGCAACACCGACGATAGTCTTGGTATTCCAAGTACCAAGCAGTTTCTGAGCTAAACTCTTTTTCATAATTTAATCCCCCTATAATTCTTTTCCATAAAACAAGGCCAATCATCAGATGGGCCTTTCTTTTCTTATTTACCCATCGTTCAAGCTTTAGCACCTTGGATAATCAGGTTGCTGAGATTTCACAGAGCTTGCCTCTCCACCTCTCTTTATGGACTTAATCATCTTATCACTAACGGCCTATGAAATCAATCATTCAAAGCTTTAGTTTTTTCTCTTGTCCAATTCTTTCGCCAGCCTGTTTCCGACCAGCTGGAACAGCTGTACCAACACTACGATGATCACTACCGTAATCAGCATGATATCGCTCTGATAGCGGTAGTAGCCGTAACGGATCGCAATGTCTCCAAGTCCGCCTCCGCCTACTGCCCCGGCCATAGCCGAATAGCCGATAATCGTACCCAGACAGATGGTAGCACCGGCGATCAGGGAAGGCCTTGCCTCCTTTAAAAGCACTCTGCAGATGATCTGCAGGTCGGAAGCTCCCATGGACTGTGCCGCTTCGATCACACCCTTGTCTACTTCTTTCAAGGATGACTCTACCATTCTGCCGATGAACGGAATAGCCGACACGGTCAGTGGAACGATCGTCGCAAAGGTACCGTAGGATTTACCCGCAATCAGTCTAGTAAACGGAATGATCAATATCAGCAGGATGATAAACGGGATACTTCTGCCGATGTTTACCGCGATATCCAGAATACGGTAAAGGATACGGTTCGGCTTGATTCCATCCTCATCTAAAATGCATAACAGTACTCCCAAAGGCAGACCGAACAGATAGCCGAAGAACGTGGAACAGAAGACCATCAGCAGTGTTTCGCCGATGCCCTTCAGAATCATCAAAGCTACAGCGCTACTCATAGTCGTTAACCTCCTCGACAACGATCGATCTGTTTTCTTTCAGATACTTGATCATCTTTTCTGCCAGTTTCTCATCATCCGGAAGCTGTACCATCATCTGTCCTCTGGATGTTCCGGAGATCGAGGTGATGTTGGATTCCAGGATGTTGACAGGCGTCTTGAATTCCAGGATCAGGTTGGCGATGACCGGTTCAGTCGTATTGGTTTCTTCAAAGGCAATACGCAGGATCTTTCCTCCGGACATGGATCTTACCTGATTGGTAGAGTTAAAGATCAGTCTTCTGGCAGCTGCAGTCTTAGGATGTCTGAACAGTTCTTCGACCGTGTTTTCTTCCGCCAGTCTGCCGTCTTCCAGGACCAGACAGCGGTCTGCGATCTCCTGAATAACCGCCATTTCATGGGTGATCAGGACGATCGTAATGCTGTAGTCTCTGTTGATCTGTTTCAGCAGTTTCAGGATCGACTTGGTTGTTTCCGGATCCAGTGCGCTTGTGGCTTCGTCACAAAGCAGGATCTCCGGATTGCTGGCGAGGACTCTGGCGATGGCTACTCTTTGTCTCTGTCCTCCGGAGAGCTGCGAAGGATAGGCCTTGGCCTTCTCCTCCAGACCTACCACCTTCAGATAAGACAGTGCTTTTTCTCTGGCAACCTTTCTGCCTGTTCCGGATATCTCCATCGGGAAACAGACATTGTCCAGGACCGTTGCCTGCATCAGCAGATTAAAAGACTGGAAGATCATGCCGATCTTTCTTCTCTTCTCTCTGAGACTCTTCTCATCCAGCGACAGCATGTCCTCCCCGTCGATGACGATCTTCCCTTGGCTTGGTCTTTCCAGCAGGTTCAAACAGCGCACCAGCGTGGACTTGCCTGCACCGGAGAGTCCGATGATCCCGAAGATCTCTCCCTTGTGTACTTCAAAAGATACGTCATTGAGCGCTTCTACGGTGCCTGACTTGCTTTCGAAAGTCTTGGAAAGATGATCTACCTGGATCATCAGATCAGTATTCGGTTTTTTCATTCAGTAAACGGAACAACCGCCCCTTCATATGTTTTGTTGATGAAATCTACGATTTCCTGTGAAGTCAGTACTTTAACCAAAGCCTGAATTCCTTCATTGTTTTCATTACCTTCCTTGACAGCCAGAACGTTGACGTAAGTCTTCGCTGCGGATGAATCGGCTTTCTCATAGGCGATCGCATCGCGGGAAACGTTCAGTCCTGCAGCCAGGGCGTAGTTGCCGTTGAGGATGACCAGTGCGGCATCTTCTCTGGATCTGGCGATCTGGGCGGCTTCTACTTCAACGATCTTGATGTTTACGGTGTAGGAAACGACGTCGTTAACGGTAACGATGGTGTCTGCTCCTGTTCCATCAGGCAGAGTCAGAATGCCGTTGTCCTGTAACAGCAGCAGCGCTCTGGTCTCATTGGTTCCGTCATTCGGAATCAGGACTTCATCGCCGTCTTCCAGCTGATCCAGGGCTGTCTTTTTGCCCGGATAGATGCCGAACGGTTCATAGTGGACCTTGCCTACTACGACCTGTTTCGTGCCGTGCTCTTCATTGTAGTTGTTCAGATAAGGAACGTGGGCGAAGTAATTCGCATCCAGTTCTCCGGATTCTACGACTTCGATCGGCTGTACGTAGTCTTCGAATTCAAAGACTTCCAGCTCCCAGCCTTCCTTCGCCAGAATTTCCTTGGCTACAGCCAGGATCTCAGCGTGCGGGGTCGGTGAAGCCGCAACCGTGATCTTCTTTTCGTTGCCTTCCTGTTTTCCTGAACAGGCGCATAATGTCAGTAATACCAGCAGCAGTGTAATAATCTTTTTCATAACTCTCTCCTCTCTTGATTCTTTGTATCCCGATAGAAACAAAAAAGCCGCCCATAAGGACGACTTGTCATCGTGTTACCACCTTAATTCGTGTATCTCTACACCTCATCCGGATACAAACATATCCCGGCACTGTAACGTGTGCTCTTACGTCCTGTTCTCATCGAACAGACGGCTCCAAGACCATGTTCATCTGCCCCCTGACGTTTCCTTTCACCATCCGGAAACTCTCTACGCTCTTCAGACAGACTACTCTTCTCTTCTAAGCTTTTTCTAAATTCTAATATAGAAAGGTGTCTGAATGCAATATTCCTTGAAACAAAACCTGTCGATTTCTTACTTTTTTTCTATTCTTTTGAAAATATTTTCATAACAGAACAAAAAAAGATCCACTACTTTGTGATAGTGGATCTCTTCTTTATTCTTCAGTAACTTCTTCGAAACCGTCAGCCAGTTCTTCTTCGCTTACCAGATCCTCGGCGTTATCGCCTAAAATCTCGCTAGGAAGCACTTCTTCATCCTGAGACGCGAGAAGTTTTTCTTCTCTGATCTCATCCAGTTCAAGGGCTCTTTCCTCGATCTGTCTGGTGGTATCTCTGTCAAATCTGGAACCTGTTCCCGCAGGGATCAGTTTACCGATAATGACATTTTCCTTGATACCGAACAGATGGTCGGTCTTGCCATTGACAGCGGCATCCGTGAGGACTTTCGTTGTTTCCTGGAAGGATGCGGCAGACAGGAAGGAATCTGTTTCAACTGATGATTTGGAAATACCCAGAAGCAGCGGTCCGAACTCGGCCGGATCTTTGCCGTTCATCAGCAGTTCATTGTTGATATCCGTCAGTCTCTTTAAGGAGATGGTCTGACCTGCAGACATCTCGGAGTCTCCCGGTTCAATGATGATGACTTTCTTCAGCATCTGCTTGATGATGACTTCAACGTGCTTGTCGGAAATGTCGATACCAGTTGCGGCATAGACCTTCTTGACTTCCTTCAGGATGTACTGCTGTACTGCCTGTACACCGGCAATGCTAAGCAGTTCCTTCGGGTCGACGTTGCCTTCGGTCAATTTCGCACCGGCTCTTACCTGTTCACCGACTTTCAGCCATTCTCTGATTGTCTGAGAAATGCCTGTTCTATGGGCGATCGTTTCCTTTTCGTTGGAAATCTCAACGACATAGGAATGATCTTCCATTTCTTCGATTTTTGTGATCTCGCCGGCGATCTTAGCCAGCAGAGCAGGATGCTTCGGGCAGCGCGCTTCGAACAGCTCTTCGACACGCGGCAGACCCTGTGTGATATCGTCATCGGCATTCGCAACACCGCCGGAGTGGAAGGTACGCATTGTCAACTGTGTACCAGGTTCACCAATGGACTGTGCAGCCATGATACCGACGGCTTCACCGGATTCAACCAGCTTGCCTGTAGCCATGTTACGTCCGTAGCACTTGCGGCAGATGCCGTCCTTGCACTTGCAGGTGAAGGAGTTACGGATGTGCATGCCCTTGTAACCGGCAGCGATGATCTTGTCGGCGACGGCTTCATCGATGAAGGAATCTTCCTCGACGATGACCTCACCGGTCTTTGGATCAGTCAGCTGTTCTTTCGCATAACGGCCAACGATACGGTCGTAGAACTTCTCAATGATTGAATTGTCCTTCATGTCAATGATGTCTTCTACGTAGTAGCTCTGGTCGGTATGACAGTCTTCTTCCATGATCATGACGTCCTGGGCGACATCGACCAGTCTTCTTGTCAGATAGCCAGATTCGGCTGTCTTTAAGGCTGTATCGGTAAGACCCTTACGGACACCGTGCGTGGAAATAAAGAACTCGGATACATTCAGTCCTTCACGGAAGGAAGAATAGATCGGAACCTCGATGATCGAAGGCTGATATTCCTTTTTCGACTTGGACTGGGTAGGTCTACCCATCAGTCCACGCATGCCGGCCAGCTGGGTAAAGTTGGACTTGTTACCACGGGCTCCGGATACGGAAGACATGTTGATTGGAGACTTACGAGGCAGGTTGTTCATGACATCGTCACCGATGGCATTTGTCGTATCTGCCCACAGCTTGGAGAAGTGCTTTTCCCATTCAGGAAGGGTCAGCTGACCTCTCTTCAGCAGATTCTGCAGGACATCGGCTTTCGCCTTTGCCTCTTCAACGAAGTGCTGCTTGTGCGGTGCGACGTTGATATCGGACAGCGAGATGGTCATACCGGCAACGGTAGAATACTCGAAGCCCAGATCCTTGATCGCATCCAGTACTTCGGAAGAACCTTCCGTCTTGTATCTTGCGAAGACTTCCGCAATGACCTTGGAAAGATTCTTCTTGTTGAATTCCGGAGCGATCGGCTGATTCTTGATGTGTTTCTTGATGTCTGTTCCGTAGTCTACGAAACATCTGTCAGGCGTTCTCTTTAATGAATCACCCTCAACATCGTTAATGTAAGGGAAATCGCTTGGGAACTTGTCGTTAAAGATCAGCTTGCCGATGGTCGTAATCAGATACTTCTGATTCTGTTCCTCAGTAAAGCAGGTCTTGTGCAGCGAAGCGGCAGGCAGAGCAACACGGGTATGCAGGTGGACTTCCTTGTTCTGATAAGCCATCAGAGCTTCATTGAAATCCTTGTAGACATGACCTTCGTTGTCTCCGAACTTTCTCCACATCGCAGCCGTTTCCTTGTCACCCAGAGCTTCGATCACATCGGCCTTCTCATAGAACTCTTCCGCAGTCTCTTCCATGTTCAGATAGAAATTGCCAAGGACCATGTCTTGTGAAGGCGTAACGATAGGCTTTCCATCCTTAGGACCAAGGATGTTGTTGGAAGCCATCATCAGGATCTCTGCTTCGGCTCTTGCCTTTTCTGACAGAGGAAGGTGGACAGCCATCTGGTCACCGTCGAAGTCGGCATTGAATGCCGTACATACCAGCGGATGCAGACGGATGGCACGACCTTCTACCAGTTTCGGCATGAAGGCCTGGATTCCCAGTCTGTGCAGTGTTGGTGCACGGTTCAGGAATACCGGGTGATTGTTCATGATTTCTTCCAGTACGTCCCAGATCTGCGGATCGGATTTTTCGATCATCTTCTCGGCAAACTTGGAGGACTGGGCGATCTTCTGGTTGACCAGTTCATTGATGACAAACGGCTTGTACAGCTGAATTGCCATTTCTCTAGGTACGCCGCACTGATACATCTTAAGATCCGGTCCGACCGCGATAACGGAACGTCCGGAGAAGTCAACACGTTTACCTAGGAGGTTCTGTCTGAAGCGTCCCTGCTTACCTTTTAAGGAATGAGACAGAGACTTTAACGGCCTGTTGGCGGAACCCTTGACAGGATTGCCTCTTCTGCCGTTATCGATCAGCGCATCTACAGCTTCCTGTAACATACGTTTTTCGTTCTGCACGATGATACTAGGCGTACCGATTTCGAGCAGTTTCTTCAAACGGTTGTTACGGGTAATAACTCTTCTGTAAAGATCATTAAGATCGGATGTGGCGAATCTGCCGCCATCCAGCTGAAGCATAGGTCTTAGATCAGGCGGAATGACCGGAAGGACAGTCAGAACCATCCATTCAGGCTTGTTGTCGGATTCAACGAAGGCGTTGATCGTTTCCAGCCTCTTAATCAGCTTCTTACGCTTATCGCCCTGAGCCTTTTCCAGCTCCTTGACGATCGCCTGCTTCTCTTTTACGACATCAACCTGTTCCAGCAGCGTCCTGATCGCTTCCGCACCCGTCTGGGCCTTGAAAGCGTCTTTGCCATACAGAGCTTCGTAGTTTCTGACTTCCAGCTCTGACAGAGGCTGCTTGTATTCAAGATCGGTATTGCCAGGATTTGTAACGATCCAGGTTACGAAATACACGACTTCTTCCAGTATCTTCGGAGAAACATTCAGCACCAGACCCATTCTGGAAGGAATGCCCTTCAGATACCAGATATGTGCGACCGGAGCCGCAAGAGCGATATGACCCATACGTTCTCTTCTGACAGAAGACTTGGTGATCTCGACACCGCATCTGTCACAGACAACACCCTTGTAACGGACTTTCTTGTATTTTCCGCAATAGCACTCCCAGTCCTTGGTAGGACCGAAGATCCTTTCGCAGAACAGACCGTCACGTTCCGGTTTCTGAGAACGGTAGTTGATCGTTTCCGGCTTCGTTACTTCGCCATGAGACCATTCCAGGATTCTTTCCGGAGAGGCCAGTCCGACTTTAATAGCTTCAAAATTGTTTTTTGCCATGTCTACATGTCCTCCTCATCAAATCCCATAACCGCTTCCGGCACTTCCTCGTCATCGATGTCGTCCCTGATGTTCAGGCCTGTCGTATCTTCGACGAGCTTGGCATCCTTTGCCTTCTCTACGTCGCGGTCGTCGTCATCGCTTCTGGAAATGCTGACTTCATTGCCGTTCGCATCCAGCATTCTGACATCGACAGCCAGAGCCTGCAGTTCATTCTTCAGGACATTAAAGGATTCAGGAATACCCGGTTCAGGGATCTTCTTGCCCTTAATGATCGCATCGTAGGTCTTCGTACGTCCGTTGATATCGTCTGACTTGACCGTCAGGATCTCTTCCAGCGTATGCGAAGCGCCGTAAGCTTCCAGTGCCCAGACTTCCATTTCACCGAATCTCTGGCCGCCGTTCTGGGCTTTACCGCCAAGAGGCTGCTGGGTTACGAGTGAATACGGACCTGTAGCACGTGCATGCAGTTTATCGTCGACCATGTGTGCCAGCTTGATCATGTACATGACGCCGACGGCGATTCTTTCATCGTAAGGTTCGCCTGTCTTGCCGTCACGCAGCGTGAGCTTGCCGTCCATGGAAGTCTGCGCTTCCTTCATGATCTCTGTGAGTTCTTCATTGGTGATTCCGTCGAAAACCGGGGTAGCGAACTTGACCGGTTTTCCTGTCTTTTCGCTTAAAGCCTTGGCAGCCATGCCC
The DNA here is from genome assembly GCA_964529805.1 of uncultured Solobacterium sp. Taxonomy (GTDB): domain Bacteria; phylum Bacillota_I; class Bacilli_A; order Erysipelotrichales; family Erysipelotrichaceae; genus Colivicinus. The sequence goes on from CAZGZT010000007.1 coordinate 31,491, forward strand.
AGATGGATCTCCAGAACCTGGCCGATGTTCATACGTGAAGGAACACCGAACGGGTTCAGCATGATATCGACAGGCGTACCATCCGGCATAAACGGCATGTCTTCGACCGGCAGGATCTTGGAAATAACGCCCTTGTTGCCGTGTCTTCCGGCCATCTTGTCGCCTTCGGAAATCTTACGTTTCTGAACGACATAGACCTTAATGACTTCCGTAACGCCCGGACCCAGTTCATAGCCTTCAGATCTCTTGAAGACTCTGATCGACTGAACAATACCGGCACCGCCATGCGGAACTCTTAACGAGTTGTCTCTGACTTCGTGTGATTTCTCACCGAAGATCGCCAATAACAGTTTTTCTTCCGGTGAAGCATCGGACTGTCCCTTAGGGGTAACCTTACCGACAAGGATATCTCCTTCCTTGACCTCGGCACCCACCATGACGATACCTCTGGAATCCAGGTTGCGGCATGCGCCTTCCTGAACGTTCGGGATATCTCTGGTAATCTCTTCTTCACCGAGTTTTGTCTTTCTCTTTTCAATCGAATACTCATCGATATGGATAGAGGTATAGACATCGTCCTTGACCATTCTCTCCGACATGATGATGGCATCCTCGTAGTTGTAGCCGTGCCATGTCATGAAAGCGATCGTGACATTCTGGCCTAAAGCCAGTTCGCCGTCGTCCATGGAAGGACCATCGGCAATAATATCCCCATCCTTGACCTTGTCGCCGTTGGTGACGATAGGACGGTGGTTAATACATGTACCGGCATTGGAACGTTCAAACTTCGCCAGCTTGTATTCGTGTTCTATGCCGTCTTTTGAGGTAATGACGATCTTGTCTGCGTCGACAAAGGTAACAATACCCTCATCATGACAGATCAGACCTGTACCCGAGTCTCTCGCGATCTTGGATTCGATGCCTGTGCCGACGTATGGAGCATGCGGTCTAAGCAGTGGAACGGCCTGTCTTTGCATGTTCGCACCCATCAGGGCACGTGATGCGTCGTCGTTCTCCAGGAACGGGATACAGGCTGCCGCTACAGAAACGATCTGCTTCGGCGATACGTCTGCCAGCTCAACATCTTCTCTTCTGGCCAGGATGGTTTCTCCGGCTTTTCTGGCAACGACCTGATCGTGTACCAGCTTGCCATCGATGACTTCGTTGGCCTGAGCGATGATGTAGTCTGCCTCATCATCCGCTGAGAGATAAATATAGTCTTCCGTGACCTTGCCGTCTTTTTCAACCCTACGGTACGGAGTCTGAATGAATCCGTATTCGTTGATCTTGGCATAGGTCGTCAGATAGGAGATCAGACCGATGTTCTGACCTTCAGGGGTCTCGATCGGACAGATTCTTCCGTAGTGCGAGTTGTGTACGTCACGGACTTCAAATCCCGCTCTCTCTCTTGTCAGACCGCCAGGTCCTAAAGCAGAAATACGACGTTTGTTTGTCAGCTCTGCCAGAGGATTCTGCTGGTCCATGAACTGAGACAGCTGCGAGGAGGAGAAGAACTCTCTGATCGCACCGGACAGCGGACGGTTGTTCGTCAGTGTCTTAGGTGTCGCGTTCTCGATCTCCGTGATGGACATCTTCTCTTTGACTGCCTTCTCCATTCTGGACAGACCGATACGGAACTGGTTCTGAATCAGTTCTCCTACCGTTCTGATCCTACGGTTGCCCAACATATCGATATCGTCGGTTGTACCTACGGAATCCAGCAGGGTAAACATGTAGTTGTAGAATGCCAGCATGTCGGACATCGTGATGCACTTCTTGTCATTCAGCGGATCGATACCGATCAGTCTGATGATACTGTTTTCATCTTCCGGATGTCTGATATTCACCACCTGGCAGGCCGTACCGACCAGCCATGCGGAGATCTTTTCACCATTATTGACTCTTTCTTTAATGGCTTCTTCCTTGTCCAACATCAGCATGTAGCTGTCATGATCCGGCAGATAGTAAGGCATAGCCTGTTCTTCGTCGACCTTGACATCTTCGGAATTCTCATCCGTCAGACGGCCCAGGACGAACAATCTCTGTCCGTAATCCATGACTGCGTTATAGTTTTTAGCTGTAAGTTTTACTTCTCTGGCGATAATGCCTGAGTAGACTCTTACGGTATTGAATTCTTTGGCGATCTTTTCCACATCGGCAAGCGTCAGTACGGTTCCCATGAAGTAGGTCCTGTCGGACAGATCGATGTCGTTGGCAAGGATCCTGCCCTTTAAGGCCAGCTTGTCTTCCGTAGGAACTTCGACGATCGTCGGATGCGAGAAAATATGCCTGAACGGGAATGCCTCAACATGGCTTCCCTTGACCAGGAATTCTCTTAATACCTTACGTTCTGCCTTTTCGATCATGGTTCCCTTTTTGTAAAGGATAGAACCGTCTGCCTTGTACAGATCTTCCGCCAGAACATGGTGCTCGATACGGTCGATAACACTCAGTTTCTTTCTCAGCTTGTATCTGCCTGCAGGGGTCAGATCGTATTTCTTCTGATCGAAGAACTTGGCATTCATCAGGTTGGCAGCGCCTTCAACCGTAGGAACTTCATCCTGTTTCTGGTTCTTGTGCATTTCCAGCAGTGCCGCATCCATCGTCTTGGTCTTGTCTGCCTGAAGAGTATTTACGATCTCCTCATAGGCACCCAGGAAAGACGTATAGATCGCTTCATAGATATTCAGGAATTCACGGTCTTCATTCTGATTGATCAGATCTTCGTAAACCGGCAGATCCAGTGCCTTCAGGAACGTCTTGACTCTATCGATATCAAAACCGTCCTCTCCCTTTTCCAGATTCAGCGCAAAGCCGATGCACTTCAAAAGGATCGTCGACAGGATCTTACGCTTTCTGTCCACAGACATGTTCATGAGTCTGCCCAGAGCGTTTTTCTTGTCGTCGGTCAGGAATTCCAGCCAGGTTCCGCGGGAAGGGATCAGTTCGCCGGAATACGTATCTCTGCCTGTCTTGTCGTCAGACTGGCTGTCAAAATAGGCTCCAGGTGATCTAACGATCTGCGAGACAATGACACGCTCCGCACCGTTGATGATAAACGTACCAGTCGGGGTCATCATCGGGAAGTCGCCTAAAAAGACTTCTTCTCTTCTGGTGATCACTTCACCGGTATCTTCATCAATGATCTCCAACTCCATGTTGGCTTTTAATGGCGCACGATAGTCTTCTTCACGGTATTTCGTTTCGGCAACGTCATACTTCGGTTCACCGAATTCATAATCGATCAGCTTTAAGCGGATATTTCCGCCATAGTTCTGAATCGGGTAAATATCATCAAAAACTTCTTTGATTCCATACTTTTTAAACCAGTTAAAAGAATCGGTTTGTACCTCGACCAGGTTAGGCAGTTCCAGATTACCGCTAACCTTCGAGTAGTCACGGCGAGAAGAATGCTTACCCGAATTAACAATCTTGTATTTTTCTTTCATTAGCGCCGTCCTTTCAAATAATTGTTTAGAAACCGTCAATGGCTATCAATAACCAAATAACCCTTATCCTTCTCAATAACCTCAACGTTTTCAAATACTGTTTCAAGTTTCTTTATGGAAGACATCGCTCCCTGAGCCTTACGGATCACGATATACAGATGACCCCCCTCATTCAGTATTTCTTTAGCCTTTTCATACAGTTCATAGATGACCTTCTTTCCTGCCCTGATCGGCGGGTTCAGAACGATCGTATCGAACTTGTGATCCAGCGTGAGAATGTCCTCACATAAATGCACTTTAATATCTTCTGTATGATTATTTCTGTTGTTCAGAACGGACAGTTCAACAGCCCTTGAATTGACCTCTGCCATCTCCACCTGCAGCTGCGGATGAAAACGCTTCAGGATGATCCCGATGGGACCGTAACCTGAACCAAGATCAAGCAGGCTCTCTCCCAGATCCTTCTTGTATACAGTTCTAATTAAGATATAACTCCCGTAATCGACGTTGTCTTTCGAAAACACGCCGTTATCGGTAGTGAAACGAAAAACCTCATTATCGAAATAATAAGTAAACTCTTTCCTGTCCGAAGACAGATCCTTATTATCCGTATAATAGTGGTTCATCAATTATTTGATATCGACAGTAGCTCCTGCTTCAACTAATTGCTTCTTGATCTCTTCTGCTTCTTCCGGAGAGATGTTTTCCTTGATTGGGCTTGGGCACTTGTCAACCAGACCCTTAGCTTCTACCAGACCTAAGCCTGTGATTGTCTTAACAACCTTGATAACGGCAGTCTTAGCTTCACCGAAGTTCGTTAAAATAACAGATACTGATGAAGGACCCTGAGGTGCTTCTTCTGCAGGTGCAGCAGCAACAGCAACCGGAGCAGCAGCAGTAACGCCGAATTTCTCTTCGAGAGCTTTTACTAAATCATTGAGTTCTAAGATGCTGGCTTCTTCAAGATATGCCAGGATATCATCATGTGATAATTTTGCCATAATAAATTTTTTCTCCTTTTCTTAAATAAATTAGTAATTATGCAGCAGCTTCTGTTGCCTTCTGCCTTAGGGGCAGGGGCATCACCTTTAGAATCCGCAACGGCCTTGACGGCTCTTGCGAATGAGCTCATAGGTGACTGCAGACAGCTCAGTAACATAGACAGCATACCGTCGCGGTTTGGCAGAGCGGACAGTTCTTTGACTGTAGCTTCATCAACGACCTTACCCTCAACGATGCCTTTCTTAAGTACCAGAGCCTTGTGCTTCTTCGCAAACTTAGCCAGAACTCTTGCCGGTGCAGTCGCATCTTTCGAGAATGCAAAGGCGTTCGGTCCGCTTAACGCGTCCTTCAGATCTTCAAATCCACTCTCGTCACATGCTCTTTCGAACATCGTGTTCTTGTAGACTTTGAAGTCTATGCCTTCCGCTCTTAAGCTGCGTCTTAATTCTGTCACTTCAGCAACACTAAGTCCGCGATACTCGCAAACAACCGTTGAATCGGAATCTTTGATCTTGTCGACGATTTCCTTGACAACAGCCTGTTTGTTACTTAATACAGCTTGATTCATAGTTCCTCTTTCTAACACCCATATACACATAAAATAAAACCTGTATCCATAGACACAGGTTAAAAATCATCTTCAGATTAACCTCGGTAACATGATTAAGCGATAGCGCCGTTACTGTCTATGGTATATCGATGCGTTAATATATTACCTTATTTAATCTTTTTTTTCAAGTAGAAATGCTTTATTTCAGCACATTTTCCAGATCTTCGATACAGTCGTCAAGAACGTGCAAATTTCCTAATGGAGATACGGCGACATAGCCTGCCACTACGGCATTCCTATCTATTCTGAGATCTTCAATATTCTCACTCGGTTTCATGTGGGAAGATATGATATAGATGTATTCTATTCCATCCTCGGAAGCCATGGAGATGTTCTCGGAATATGCCATTCTGGTAAGTCTGTCGCAGACCAGAACACCCTTGATTTCCTCACCCTTTAAATCAGGAACATTGATGTTGAGATAGTAGTCCTTCTTTTTGTTTTCCAGATACTTCATTCCCAGTATTCTGGCGTATCCGGCTGCAGTTCTGTAATCGTTGTCCATGGACAGCTGCAAAGAGACCGCAATGGATGGAACGCCCTGAATCAGCGCTTCCCTGGCGGCTGCCGCGGTTCCAGAATAGATCAGATCCGAAGAGACATTCAATCCCCTGTTGATCCCGCTGACGACCAGATCGATCTGATCTTTGAACAGAAAACGCAGACTAAGATGAACGCAGTCGGCAGGTGTTCCCCACAAGGCGTAGGCCTTGACTGTACCTTCCATCTCTCTTTCTTCGATACGGACCTTACCTCTTAAGGTCATATGATGTGAATTAGAACTTCTTTCTCCTTCCGGAGCGACCACATAGACATCCATATACTGAGAAAATTCTTCTACCAGCGCCTGCAGTCCTCTTGATCCGATTCCGTCGTCGTTTGTGATCAGTACTTTCTTTCTATCCATTTTCTTTCTCCAGAATATCGAATATCTGATCCAGTTTCTCGATGCGGTAGCCGTGGTAATCCAGAGCCGGTCTTTCCGTATCTTCCAGGATCCACACCGGCGTCATGCCTGCACGAATGGCTCCCAGGATATCGGATGCAAATACATCGCCGATCATCAGACATTCTTCGCACTTAACACCCAGCTGTTGAGCTGCATATTCGAAGATCTCCGTTTCCGGTTTCTTAAAGCTCAGATCTCCCGATACCAGGATCACATCGAAGTAGTCTTCGATCTTGACCTGTTTGATCTTGTTGTGCTGAGAAAAGGAGAAACCATTGGAAAGGATACAAAGCTTGTACTTGCCTTTCAGTCTCTCCAGCACATCGATCGTTTCATCTTTCAATACCGCAAAACGGTACATGTTCATCTTGCTGAATTCAATAAACTTCTCATTGAAATCATCCGGCAGAAGATCACCGTATTTGTTGATAAACGGAATCATCCTCTGATGGGTTTCCGTCGTGCCGTTGCAGTCGAATGTCAGCGCATCCTGCATGACCGCTTCAAATTCGATCTCATTCAGATCAGGAAAATAAGGCTTCAGAAAATCCCTGAACATCAGATAGGCATTCATCTGTCTGTTTGACAGTGTGCCGTCAAAATCAAAAAGGATCGCCTTAATCATCGACCCTCTCCGCCTTTTCTATGATCTTCTTGCACTTGCGTTCAAATTCAGGTCTCTCCATCATTACGACAGCACCGCATCCCTCGCACTTGATCTTGATGTCAACGCCCATTCTGACGATCTTCCAGTAATGCGACTTCTTGCAGGGATGATCCTTCTTCATCTGAACGATATCGTTTAAAGCGTAACCTTCTACCATAATACCTCACTATCCAGTATAACCGTAATCGGTCCGGCATTAGTCAGATTGATATCCATTTCCGCACCGAATATGCCTTCTTCCACTTCCAGGTTCAGTTTTCTGAGACATTCATTGAAATACTGATACAGATGAACGGCTCTTTCCCCGCCCAGAGCATCCGTAAAGCTTGGACGGTTTCCTTTCCTGCAGTCGGCATAAAGAGTGAACTGGGAGATGGATAAAACCTTCCCGTTCACGTCGTAGATGGACTTGTTGATCTTGCCGTTCTCGTCGTCGAAGATCCTGAGCTTGCTCATCTTCTCCGCCATCTTCTCTACAACAGCCTCATCGTCCTGCAGTCCGAAACCGACTAAAACCATATAACCGGTATCGATCTTTCCGGTTATATGGTTATCTACGGTACAGCTTGCCTGTGATACTTTCTGTATGACTAAACGCATTTATTTTGTATTCTTTACCTTTACCCAAAGTTCAGAGATGATCTTCAGAACTTCCTCATTGCTGTGGAAGACTTCATCGTTCTCCGTCATTTCTCTTGGCACGTAGGCATCGTTGCCTTCGTAGTCTCCGCCTTCCATCGTAATATCCTTTACGACTTCCGCATTGGAAGAAGTATAGCCGACAAATACGGCGTTTTCGAACGCGGCATCGTAATCGATGATGTAGTTAATGAACTTGTGCGCATTCTCGACGTTCTTGGCGTCCTTGTGGATACACATCGCATCGACGAAATAGTTGGTTCCTTCTTCCGGAGCCCAGAAAGCCATGTCTTCGTTCTCCGCAATGATCAGTGCGGCATCGCCGGAATAGACGAATCCCATCGCCTTTTCGCCATAAGACAGACCATCGATGATCTCATCCGTTACATAGGCAGGATCCATTGTCTTGGCGATCTGAACCAGCCATTCATAGCTCTTTTCCAGCTCATCCGGATCATCGGTATTCATCGAATAGCCAAGGGCCTTTTCTGCCATCATGAAGGCGTCTCTGATCGAGTCGTACATGTAGATCATGCCCTTGTACTTGGTATTACGCATGACTTCCCAGCCTTCCGATTCTACATCTTCCGCATTGATCTGGGTCGTATCGTAGCAGATACCCGCATTGCCCCAGAAATAAGGAACGGAATAATCGTTGTTCGGGTCGAAGTCCATGCCCAGGACACCCTCATCCAGAACAGACATGTTCGGAATCATGGACTTGTCCAGTTTCTGTACCATTTTCTCGGAGATCAGTCTCTCGATCATGTAGTCACTTGGGATCAGGATGTCGTAGACCGTACCGCCCAGAAGCTTGGTATACATGTTTTCGTTGGAGTCAAAAGTCGAAACATAGACCTTGATCCCGTATTCATATTCAAACTGTTCCACTACTTCATCACTCAGATATTCGCCCGGGAGATAGATGTAGAGTTCACCGTTTTCGTAATTGCTGGAAAGACAGCCTGTCAGAGAAAACAGCATCAGAACACTTAACAGCAAACTAAGCAGCTTCTTCATTTCTTCTCTTTCTCCTTTCTCTGAGTAGAGGGATCACGTTCATGAAAATCATGATGATCGTGATTGCAATGACGATCAGCGTACTCAAGGCATTGACGCTTGGGTTGATACGCTTGGTCGTAGCGTAGACGTAGGTCGAGATGTTGTTGATGCCCGGACCGGTCGTAAAGTAGGAAATCACGAAATCGTCGAAGGACATCGTGAAGGCAACCAAAGCACCGGATACGATACCTTCCTTGATCTGCGGAATAATGACTTTGTATAAAGCCTGGAAAGGCGTACAGCCTAAATCCAGTGCAGCTTCCGCCAGATTGTCATCCAGCTGTCTGAGCTTCGGCATGATCGAGAGTATCACATAAGGGATACAGAAGATGATGTGAGCCAGCAGCATTGTAAAGAATCCGGTAGGAATATTGAAAGTCGAGAACAGCAGCATCAGTCCGATGGCTGTGACGATATCCGGGTTCAGCATCGGCAGATTGTTGACCTGCGTAACGACCTGCTTGATCAGACGGGAAGACTTGCTGAGACCGATGGCTACGATCGTACCGGCAATCGTCGAAACAATGGTGGCGATCACGGCAATGATGGTGGAATAGTAGATCGATTCCATCATCGATCTGGTCTTGAACATCTTCTGATACCATCTCAATGAGAATCCCGTAAAGTTCGTCAGTGATCTGGATGCGTTAAACGAGAAGAAGACCACGTAGACGATAGGCAGATAGAAGAAAGCCATGATCAGGATCAGATAAAGCTTCTTGTAGTCAAGTTTCTTGTTCATTATCTTTCCTCCTTGTCATAGTCGAATTTCTTCGTAAAATACATCGAAACCAGGATGACCAGAGCCATCAGCAGCGATACGGCTGAACCGAAGTTCCAGTCTCCCGTTGTAACGAAATAGTTCTCGATCAGGTTACCGACCAGGACGTAAGAGCCTCCTCCTAAGAGCTTAGGGATAAAGAAGCTGGATACGGCCGGCAGGAATACCAGCGTAATGCCGGAAATGATGCCCGGAACACTTAACGGCAAGGTAACCTTCAGGAATGCCGTCCTGTCGTCGCAGCCCAGGTCATGAGCGGCAGGAACCAGAGACGGATCCATCTTTGACAGAGACGTATAGATCTGCAGGATCATGTACGGCAGGAAGTTGTAGACCATGCCGATGTAGACCTTGATCTCCGGAGAGAACCCGGTATTCAGCAGAATACCTCTCCAGGCATACGTTCTCACAAGCATGTTGATCAGCTGCGGCAGCGTTACCAGCAGGACCATGACGGACTGTGAATCAGGAGCCAGCTGCGCAATGAAGTATGCGGCAGGATAACCCAGAAGAATACAGATCACGGTCGTGATGAAAGCCAGCCCTACGCTGCGCCAGAGGACTTCGATAAAAATCGAGTCCGAAAAGAATCTGACAAAGTTTTCCAGTGTCAGCTTCACAGGAATGACATCGTTACCCTGTGTGGAAAAGGCATAGAATACGATGATCAGCATCGGTAATACGATCAGTATGCCTGCCCATACAAGATACGGGTATACTAATCTCTTAAAGCTCTTCATTTCCGATACTCTTCTCCATTACATGAATATCTTCAGGATCAATACTCAGAGATACGATATCTCCTTCTTCCTGAACTTCGGTTGTATGTACCTTGTAGGTACGGCCTTCCGTTACGAATGTAACATCATAGTTGCCTTCCTTGATCTCCATCGGATCGAAATCGAAACGGACATCGTCGATCTCTACTTCGTTCTCTGTTTCCAGATCCCATGCATAGGCATCGGCCCAGTTCTTAAGGTCGACGGAAATCGCCATGGATTCCTCGATCTCATCGATCGTCTTGTATACGTCGAATGCCTGAATACCGATCTTCTCTTCCTTGTCTTCAATGACCTTAGGCTGTACGACGTTGACATCCGCATTTACTGCCGTACCTGCATCCGTCTTGAAGATGACCGGATACTTGCCCGGTTCAGCCTTGATGCTGTGGGAGACATGGGTGATGGAAATCTCATCCTCGGTATCAGCCTTCCAGGCCTGAGCATTGGCACGCAGGATCAGTTCCTGATCCGTCAGTGTTTCAACGTCTTCGATATCCATCGTGAAGTCGGCAGCACTCATCTTCTCGTTGGCTGCTTCATTATAGACATCCTGATTGCCCATGACATGCAGCTTAATCGTCTTGGCGGCACCGCGTTTGGTTTCTACGATCACTTCATAGTGAACACCCTTGAACAGTACAGAAAGGACCTGACCGTTCATCTGTCCCTTGCTCTTCTTGCCAAGATGAATATCCTCCGGTCTGATTACGACATCAACCGGCTGCTTCGGCTTGAAACCGTGGTCGACACAAGGAAAATCCTTGTCGTCAAAGTTAACCAGATAATCCTTCTTCATGATGCCGTCGATGATGTTCGACTGACCGATGAAGTTCGCGACATATCTGTTGATTGGTTCATTGTATATTTCTGTCGGCGTACCGATCTGTTCAATGTTGCCGTCTTTCATGACAACGATCTTATCCGACATCGTCAGCGCTTCTTCCTGATCGTGCGTAACAAAGATAAAGGTGATACCGACCTCTTCCTGAATACGCTTCAGTTCCTGCTGCATCTCTTTACGCAGCTTGGCATCCAATGCGCTTAACGGTTCATCCAGCAGAAGAACATCCGGTTCATTGACCAGAGCTCTGGCGATGGCAACACGCTGCTGCTGACCGCCGGACAGCTGTGTGACGTCTCTCTTCTGATAACCGTCCAGTCCTACCAGTTCCAGCATCCTGTTGACCTTCGGTTCGATCAGGTCGTTCGACATCTTCTTGATCCTTAAGCCGAAAGCGACGTTCTCGTAGACGTTCAGATGCGGGAACAGCGCATACTTCTGGAAGACCGTATTGATAGGTCTCTGGTAAGCGGGCACATTCGAGATCTCTTCCCCATTAAAAATGACCGAACCCTCATCCTGTTCCAGGAATCCGCCCAGGATCCTCAATAAGGTCGTCTTACCGCAGCCTGATGGTCCCAGTAAAGTCACAAATTCATTCTCATAGATATCCAGATTGATACCCTTCAATACCGTTTGACCATCGAAACTTTTCACAATATTTCTAAATTCAATCAGCTTTTCCATAGTCAGGTCCTCCAAATAAATATATTATAAGTTATTTTTTCAGGTTTTTATCATTATTTGGGAATAAAAAGAAAAAGGCTCTTTTCAGAGCCTTTCTTTGATCATGATACGTTTCGGTTATTTCAGTGAATCCTCGATGAAAGCCTTCACTCCGCCCTTGTCGCGGTAGCCGTTCATCTTGGCAACGGCAGCACCGTCCTTGAACAGATAAACCGTCGGAATGGTCATGATTCCCAGACTTTCCGCCAGGTCCATGTTGTCATCGACATTCACTTTTACAAACTCTATATCAGGGTATTTCTCGGACACTTCTTCCAGCACAGGTCCCAGCATTTTGCAAGGCCCGCACCAGTCTGCGAAGAAATCCACAAGGGCAGTGCCGCTCTTGATCAGTTCATTGAATTCTTCAGTATTGATAATCTTCATATTCCACCTCCTGTCATTTATTATCTATATCTTTTCCAGAAATGGAAGTAAAATGCCCGGAATTATTTTTCCAGCAGTGCCGCTGCGGCTTCGTCGACGATAACTATTGCATCCTCATGTCTCTGCAGGATGGATGCCGGACAGGCTTCATCAACCGGTCCTTCTATCATGTCTTTTACCGCCTTGGTCTTGTTTGCGCCGGTAGCGATCAGCAGGATATGTTTTGCTTTCATGATCGTTCCAATACCCTGGGTCACTGCCTGGGTAGGAACTTTTGTGATGTCGTTGTCGAAGAAACGGCAGTTGTCCTTGATCGTGGATTCCGCCAGATCCGTTACATGCGTTCCGGAATTAAATGGCGTGCCCGGTTCATTGAAAGCGATATGTCCGTCAGAACCGATGCCTAACAGCTGGATATCTACCGGTGAAGCATCGATCATCTCATCGTATGCTTTAGCCTGTCCTTCCAGATCCTCTCCCAGTCCTGAAGGAACATGGGCGTTCTCTTCTCTGATGTCGATATGGTCAAAGAGATTTCTGTGCATGAAGGCATAGTAGCTTTCCGGATGGGTGATCGGAAGTCCTACGTATTCATCCAGATTGAAAGACTTGATCTCCTGATAGGATGTCCCATTCTCCTCATGGTCAAAGACCATGCGGGCATACAGGCCTAAAGGCGTAGAACCGGTTGCCAGTCCCAGAACCTTACCAGGTTTCAGGTATTCCTTCATCACTTCAAAAGCCTTATCGGAAGCTTCATCGTAATCTCTGACTTTAATCAAAGTAATCATAATACTTATACCTCTTTTCGTTTCTATTATAACGTATTTTTAAAGCTCTAGATGATCTCAAAACTGTAACCGATCCGATATTCTTCCTCCGGTAACAGACAGACGTTTCCTGGTCTTTCTTCGAATGGAACATCCTCTGTGTCATCCAGGGTATTGACCCAAGGTTCCAGACAGACGAATGGCGCATGCGGTGTCCACAGGGCAAAGATCCTGTACTGATCCGATACACGCATGACGACCTTATTCTCTCCATCCGTCAGGGTAAAGGTTCTGCTTTCAGGATTGTTTACGATGTAGGTCGGATACTTCTCAAACAGTTCATAGGAGAGATCCAGTCTTCCCCCTTCCACGTCTTCCTTCTCGAATTCGATCCAGTAGTCGCTGAATGATTTTCCCGGAACCAGCGGACAATTGAAGGCAGGATGCTGGCCGAAACCGAAATTCATTTTTTCTTCATCTCTGTTGGTGATCTGATAATCGATAAAGACCTGATTCTGTTTCAGGGTATACCTGACCAGCAGTTCAAAACGATATGGATACTGCTCGTAGGTCGTTTCATCATCCGCAAGTCTGAACAGCAGGAAATCTTCTCCCTGTTCCACAAACTCGAATTCGCTCCTTCTGCAGAAGCCGTGATTGTTTACCTTGCAGTCCTTCCCCTTGAAATTCAGGATCTTGTTCTTCGGCGAAGAGACGTGCGGAAAGAGAACCGGATTTCTTCCTGCCCAGTATTCAGGATCCCCATTCCACATATATTCGATGTTCTTGTCTTTTCTTTTGAAGCTGTGTATCTCGCAGGCATAGGTATCAACCTTAAGCACGGCCATTTCGTTTTCCAGTGTATACAGCATGGTTTTCTCCTTGAATAAAAAAGCGGCATAATGCCGCTCATAATGAAACTATTTAACGATCTCGCCCAATGCGCTTCCCTTAATGCCGGCAGCGTTGCCTTCATCGGTATCGATATGCATGGCCAGTGCGAAGTCATCTCTGACTCTGACGACTGTATCGCCGAATACCAGGCTTCTGTTTTCAGTCTCAACCTTGACATTGACGATTTCGCCGTTCTGTACGCCGTAAGCTTCCGCATCCGCAGGAGTCATGTGGACATGTCTCTTGGCAGCGATGACGCCCTTCTCCAGCTCAATCTCGCCGGCAGGACCGATCAGCTTAATGCCGTTTGTTCCTTCGATATCGCCTGATTCTCTGATCAGAGCTTCAACACCCAGTGTTCTGGCATCCGTTAAGGATAATTCAACCTGCGCTTCTTTTCTGGTAGGACCCAGAATGGAAGCCTTCAGCTCGCCTCTAGGACCCACGATCGTCAGCTTTTCTTCGCAGGCAAACTGGCCTGGCTGAGACAGATCCTTCTTAGGAGTCAGCTTATGACCTTCACCAAAAAGTATTTCTACCTGTGCATCTGTAACGTGAATATGACGGGCACTGATTTCAACGATAAATTTTTCCATTTTATTCTCCTTATACGTTTCTATTATATCATCTTCTGATACCGGCAGAAGCCTGTCTTTCCATACTTCTCTTCTTGGCACTCTCCCGTTTGTCGTAGAGTGTCTTTCCTTTGGCCAGAGCGATCTCCAGTTTCACTCTGCCGTTCGAGAAATACATTCTCAAAGGAATACAGGTAAAGCCCTGAAGCTTCACTTTGCTGGAGAGTTTATCGATCTCTCTTTTGTGCAGCAGAAGCTTCCTGTCCCTTGTTTCGTCATGATTGTTGTAGGTGGCTTCCTTGTACTGTGCGATATGCAGGTCCTTGACGAAAGCTTCGCCATTAGAAAAAGATACATAGGCTTCTTTCATTGAAACCTTGCCCATTCTTACGGACTTGATCTCCGTTCCTAACAGCACCATTCCCGCTTCATACTTGTCCTCGATGAAGTAGTCGTGGTAGGCTTTCTTGTTTACCGCAATTTCTTTCATGTCTTCAGTTTAAAATAGTGAAATCTGCATTTCACTATTTTTAAATTACTCCGTAACTCTGATGATGATCACCAGGATAAAGAACAGGATGCCAAGAGCCATGGTCACATAGGAAATGACCTTCTCCGGTCCGCGTTCCTTGACGTTCTGGAACAGTCCCAGATCATTGCTTCCGGTAAATGCGGACAGCGCATCCGACTTACCGCCCTGCAGCAAAGAAATCAATATCAGCAATACAGCTACGATCAATAATAATATTTTCATCATTCACCTCTTAGAATTCCGCTTTCGCGAGATCAACATAGTTAATATCCGTCGGTGTTTCTCTACCGAACAGAATGATCAGTACAGTAGCGACCTGCGTCTGGTCGTTCATGGATTCAACCTTGCCTTCCATGCCCGAGAACGGACCGGAAAGGATCTTGACGGAATCACCGACCGCGAAGTCGACTTCAATGTTCTTATCGGACTGACCGATTCTTCTCAGGATCTTCTCGATCTCATCCTGTTTGACCGGGAACGGTTTCGCACCGCCGCCTGATGATCCGATAAATCCGGTAACGCCCGGCGTATTTCTTACGACGTACCATGCTTCGTCCGTCATGATCATTTCAACGAAGAGATATCCTGGGAAGATGTTCTTGACGACTTCCTTGGACTTCTCGTTCTTTACTTCGATCTGTGTCTCTTCAGCCACGACGATACGGAACAGGTTGTCGGAAATGCCCATGGTTTCCAGTCGCTTTTCCAGATTGTCCTTGACACGGTTCTCATGTCCGGCATAGGTATTCACGACGTACCATTCTTTTTTATTTGCCTGTTCAGTCATTTTACAGTACTCCCAGAGCTCTCAGCAGTGCTGAGATAACCGCCAGACACAGGGCAAAAAACAGCACGAAGAAACCGGTGAAAATGATTACCTGGGCAGAATTCAAAGCCAGATCACCTTTCTTCGGCCAGCGGATCTTAGAGATCTCTTTATAGATAGCACTTAAATTAAACCACTTCATATTGATCCTCCTACTTTGTCTCCTTATGCAACGTATGTTTATTGCACCTTGGACAATACTTCTTTAATTCGATACGTCTGTTGGAACTGCTTGCTTTCTCTGTCGTATAGTTACGGGAAAGACAGACGCTGCAGGTAAGAATTACTTTCTTCTTTTCTTTCATAATTCCTCCTTACTAAGGTATATAAAAAGTTATCTCTTGATAACCTCTTATATTATTACTGAAAACCCTTTAAAAGTCAATCAGGTTTTCATTCATAAAACACTATTTTACCGTAATGATCTTCATGAAGTTTGCACTGCCTTCACCGGTCGGATAGCCTGCGGAAAGGATGATCTGCGAACCCGGCTTGATGCCGTAGGATTTCACCACGCTGGAAGCCAGTTCATCGTCGTTGGTCATGTTGTTTTCAACATAGGACAGGATCGGCTTGACGCCCCAGTAGAGTTCCAGCTTGCCCTGGGTAGACTTGGTGAAAGTTACCGCAAAGATAGGTACAGGAGGACGGTATTTGGAGATCCTTCGAGCTGTGGTACCACCCTGAGTAAATACGACAATGGCGGCAATGTCCAGAGTCAGTGTAGCATCGGCAATCGCAATACCGATGGCGTCCTGGATGGTCTTGTCGTTGGTCATCTTGGCATGTTCCAGTCTTTCCCTGTAATGAATGATCTGTTCCGATGCACGGGCGATCTTGGCCATTGTATCGACAGCCTCAACCGGATATTCACCGGCAGCCGTTTCCGCTGAAAGCATGACGGCATCCGAACCGTCCAGTACGGCATTGGATACGTCGGCAGCTTCCGCTCTGGTACATCTAGGATTATTCGTCATGGAGTCCAGCATGTGGGTAGCGGTAATGACAGCTTTGCCCTTTTTATTTGCCATCTCAATGATCTTCTTCTGATAAATCGGAACATAAGCCGTTTCGATCTCGACACCCAGGTCTCCTCTGGCAACCATGACGCCGTCTGCGGCATCGATGATCGCTTCCAGATTGTCAAAACCTTCCTGGTTCTCGATCTTGGCGATGATCTGAATTTTCGGCTTACCCATCTGGGTAATGATCTTACGGATCGCCATGACATCTTCCGGTCTTCTGACGAATGATGCGGCAATGAAGTCGACATCTTGCTCACATCCAAAGCGGATATCCTCATCATCCTTCAAGGAGATGAAAGGCATGGACAGCTTGACGCCCGGAACGTTGCATCCTTTTCTGGAAGCCAGGGTGCCGTTGACCTCAACTCTGCACTTCATCTCGTTGCCGTCGTTCTCCAGTACGGTAAGACGCTGCTTGCCGTCGTTGACCAGGATGTAGTCATCCTTCTTGATGTCATCGAAAAGTTCCTTGCACTGGATCGTAAAACGGTCATGCGTACCTTCGATGTCTTCTCTTTGTATCGTTACGATCTCGCCCTTCTGATAGGTCTCGGTACCGTTGGCAAAAGTTCCCAGTCTGATCTCCGGACCCTTTGTATCCAGCATGATTCCTAAGTTTACGGCATTCTCTTTTTCTACTTTTCTGACTGTCTCGATTCTCTTCAGATGTTCCTCATGCGTACCGTGAGAGAAATTCAGTCTAACGATATTCAGTCCTGCCTGTGCCATCTTCAGGATGGTGTTGTAGTCATCCGATGAAGGTCCCAGCGTAGCGATGATCTTTGTCTGTTTAAATTCCATATCAATAACCTCTCTATTCTTTGAATTCTCTGATTCTATCCAGGAATTCTTTCGCTTTTGTATAACCGTGGAAATAGGACATAGCCAGTTCATCCTCATCTGTTTCCAGTCTGCCTATTTCCTGCATCGTCGGACGGATGATGATCACCTTTCCTTCCTTCTCCAGTTCCTCACAGATTTTGACCTGTTCCCTGTACAGATCGCTTCTCTTACAGAGAGCTTCATAGAACTTCGGATATTTCTTCCCGTAGATTCTGGAGAAGATCAGCTTCTGTCCATCGGTAATACGCGAGTAGTTGCCTTTCTTTCTGGTCAGGATGACAACGACCTTGTCATAGCCCTTTTCCAGCGTATGCATGATCGGGATTGAATCGCAGGCTCCGCCATCCAGATAGAACTTGCCATCTATCTCAACCGGTGATACAAGTCCCGGAATGGCACAGGATGCGCAGCCGATCTTCTTGCACTTTTCAGGATCCGTTGTCGTCATGTATTCGGCTTTGCCTGTCTCGACGTTGGATACGACCATTTCCCAGTCGACCGGTGCATCCGTAAACAGACTGAAGTCGAAGCCAAATTCATCCGTATAGTCGTAGAACAGTTTATCCAGATCCACAAAACGGCGGGATTCGATCATCTGCGGAACTCCGTAGAAAGACTTGAATCTGTTCTTCTGGGTCACGCATTTTCTAAAGTAACCGCGCTGATTTCCGATAAAGGCGATCGTGTTGCAGGCGCCGGCACTCACACCGCAAACATAATCAAAAGTGATTCCATGATCCATGAAACAGTCTGTCACTCCTGCGGTAAATATGCCTCTCAGGCCTCCGCCTTCCAGCACTAAAGCAACTTTACTCATACCCCTATATTTTAACACCAAATCCTGAAACATAAAAAAGACAACAGATTGAACTGCTGTCTATTACTCTTTTTATTCCAGCTCGGCCTTTCCGGTATACAGCTGGTAGTATCTTCCCTTGAGTTTGAGAAGTTCCTCATGAGTGCCTCTTTCGATGATCTCGCCGTGTTCCAGAACCATAATGGCGTTGGCGTTACGCACGGTAGAAAGTCTGTGTGCGATGACGAAGGTCGTTCTTCCGTTCATCAGCTCATCCATGCCTTTCTCAATCAGCTTTTCGGTATGGGTATCGATAGAAGATGTAGCCTCATCCAGAACCATGACCGGTGGATCGGCAACCGCACATCTGGCGATATTCAGCAGCTGTCTCTGGCCCTGGGAAAGGTTCGCACCGTTGGCCGTCAGCATCGTCTGATAGCCATGCGGCAGTCTTTCAATGAAAGAAGAAGCATTACATCTTTCCGCTGCAGCGATACATTCTTCATCCGTTGCGTCCAGTCTTCCGTAACGGATATTGTCCATGATCGTGCCCGAGAACAGGTTCGTGTCCTGCAAGACCATTCCTACGGATCTTCTCAGATCATCCTTGCGTATCTCTTTAATAGGAATACCGTCAAACGTAATCATGCCTTCCTCATCTTCCACATCATAGAAACGGTTGATCAGATTGGTGATCGTCGTCTTGCCTGCACCGGTAGACCCGACAAAGGCGATCTTCTGGCCAGGTTTCGCATACAGCGAGATATTCTTCAGAATGTCTTTATTCTCTTCATAACGGAAAGTGACATTGTTCAGACGGATGTCTCCTTTCAGTTCAACATACTTAGGAGGCTCGACAGGGATCTTCCATGCCCAGCGGTCCGTCTTGTGATCCGTTTCTACCAGTTCTTCGCAGTCTTCTCTGACATTGACCAGTTCGATGATGCCGTAATCCAGCTCCGGTTCCTTATCCATCAGATCGAATACTCTTTCCGCACCGGCCAACGACATCATGATACCGTTGAACTGCTGAGAAAGATTGGAAATCGGTCCGGCAAACTGTCTGACAAACAGCAGGAAGGAAGCCAGATCGCCGATCCTTAAAGAACCTTCAATGCACATCTTGCCTCCCAGTACGGCAACTACCGCATAGGTGACATAGGCAAGGTTGGCGTTGATCGGCATCAGCATCGATGCGTAGGCATTGGTCTTGACGGAATACTCGTAAAGTTTGTCGTTGTATCTGATGAAACCGTCTATCGTTTCCTTTTCATGATTGAATACCTTGATTACTTTCTGTCCAGAGAACATCTCCTGGGCATAGCCGTTGATGTTGGAGATCTGTTTCTGCAGACCGGAGAAAGTCTTTCTTGAACCCTTTGCCAGTATAAATGTAATGATCATCATCAGGATCAGCATTCCCAGTACGACAAGCGTCAGTCTGAGATTCAAGGAGAACATGAAGGCAAAGCATCCGACTACCGTGATCATTGTCGAGATCAGCGTCGGGAAGCCGTTGGCGATCATCGGTCTTATCGTATCGATGTCGTTGGTATAGTAGTTCATCACTTCGCCATGGGTCCTGGTATCGAAGAAACGGACAGGAAGCTTCTCCATGACTCTGAAGAGGTCTCTACGCATCTCGTCCAGAATGCCTGTCGAAACGATGGAAATCAGTCTGTTGAAAGCATAAGAAGATATCAGACCTCCGATGTATACCGCAGCCATTACTCCCAGCATCCTGATAAACCCGGACATGTCCGGATTCTCCATGCCGATGTACGGAACGATGTAGTTGTTGATGATCGGGGTAAACAGATAAGAACTCAATACTCCCGTAAAGGAAGAAAGCAGGATGAAAAGAATCGCGCAGATAAATTGCCATCTATAGTGTCTGCCGATGTAGGAGAAGGTCTTGACGATCGTTCCTACGACGTCGTTTGCCCGTGATGTACGGAGCTGTCTGTAGCCTGTATCTGCCATTATTCCATCGCTCCTTCCATCTGTGTATTGTAAAGATCGCGGTATACTTCGTTTCTCTTCAGAAGCTCTTCGTGATTACCGATATCGGCGATCTTGCCGTTATCCATGATAATGATACGGTCCGCTTCTTTGACCGAAGCGACTCGCTGAGCGATGATGATGGTCGTCATGCCTCCCAGCTTTTCCTTTAAAGCCAGCTGAATACGGTGGTCGGTATCAGTATCTACCGCACTGGTAGAGTCATCCAGAATAATGATCTTCGGGTGTTTCAGCAGTGCTCTGGCAATACAGAGTCTCTGCTTCTGACCGCCGGATACGTTGACGCCTCCCTGTCCCAGATCCGTATCGTACTTCTTCGGCATCTGCATGATGAAATCATTTGCCTGGGCATATTTGCAGGCTTCCACGATCTGTTCGTGGGTCGCTTCAGGATTGCCCCACTTCATGTTCTCTTCAATCGTACCGGAGAACAGCGTATTCTTCTGCAGTACCATCGCTACCGCATCACGCAGCTTGTCCAGCTTATATTCCTTGACATTCCTGCCTCCCACCAGCACTTCGCCCGTGGAAACATCATAAAGACGCGGAATCAGCTGAACCAGAGTCGTCTTGGATGATCCGGTAGGACCTAGGATACCGATGACTTCGCCTGATCTGATCTTCAAATCAACATCGCTTAATACATATTTCTCTGCCTCATCGGAATACTTGAATGAGACATCCTTGAATTCAATAGAACCGTCCTCTACTTCCAGATTCGGATCATTATCCGTATCGGTGATCTTCGACTCTTCGTAAAGGATCTCGTTGGCTCTGTCAACCGATGCCTGTGCCATGACGACCTGCAGGAAGACGTTGGAAATCATCAACAGCGCGAACAGGATGGCCTTGACATAAGACAGATAAGCCATGAAGTCGCCTGTGGTCATCGTTTGCGCAATAACGCTTCTTCCGCCGATCCAGGCAATCAGGATCATACAGATGTACATCACCAGTTCAAAGAACGGTCTGTCGATGATAACGATCTTCTCCGCAAAACGCTGGGCCTTCATGACATTGGCGGAAGAACGCTCAAACTTCTCTTTTTCGTAATCTTCTCTGACAAACGTCTTGACTACCCGGATACCTTCAATGTTTTCCTCCAGATTGCCGTCCAGAGCATCGAACTGCAGCATCATCTGTCTGAAACGCGGATGAGCCTTGATGTAGATGAATATCAGACCTGTACCTAAAACAGGAACCGCAAACAGGAAAATCATTGACAGCTTCCTGTTGATCTTATAGACAAAGTAGGCACTGATGATCAGGTTGAATGGAGCCCTGATCAGCATTCTTACGATACTGACATAGGCCATTCTCAGCATTCTCATATCCGTCGTCAGACGCATGACGACTGTCGGAACAGGATACTTTTCAATGTTCTCGAAACTGTAGGTCTGTATCTTTTCAAACATCGCTCTACGGATATTCCTGACGAATCTGGTAGAAGATATGGAAGAAGCCAGACCGCTGCACGCTCCGGCAACCGCAGCCGCCAGAGCCAGACCAACCATCAGAAGACCCTTGTTTACGATGTAGTCCATATCTCCGCCCAATTCATAGATACCCGTATCGATGATATCCTTCATGACCAGCGGGATCAGCGCATCAAATATGACTTCAAATACCGTAAAAACAGGCCCAAGAATGGCAGCCGTTAAACCGTCTTTCGTATATTTCTTTAATAGATCAAACATATACCTAAATAGTACCACATTTTCAGGCGGATGATCTGCCAAACGCTTGTCAGCAATATGCATAATTCCCTATTTATTTTTCATATTTAATTGAATTAAAATAGAAGTAGAATATGTTTCATATTTCATCATGTAATAAAGGAGGATCATAATGAATCTATTACAGTTATTACTGGGTACACTGACGACCAATGATTCCGTCTCTTCCGTATCCAAGAAGACCGGCGTATCGTCAAAGACGATTTCCAAGCTCTTGATGGTAGCCGTACCTTTGCTGATCAGCTATATGACCAAGAACGCATCCAAGAAGGATGGCGCTCAGTCTCTTTTAGGTGCTCTGACACAGCATACTAGCACAGAAACCGTTTCTCAGCAGATCGCCAAGGCCGATACCGATGACGGTGCCAAGATCATCGCCCATATCCTGGGTCAGGATCAGAACGCAATCGTAAACAACCTGGCAAAGGAAAGCAACCTGACTGCCAAGGAAGTCAACAGCGTCCTCAACAGCATCGCTCCGGCTCTGCTTAACAGCCTTTCAACAGCTACGACAACGGCAGCAAAACCTCAGACAACAGCCAAGAAGAAAAAGACTTCAGGCGTTGACCTCTCTGACGGCATCGATCTTACGGATGTATTCGGACTGCTCAGCGGCGCTACTTCAACCCAGTCAAGCTCACCAGCTTCTCTGTTAGGAAGCCTGCTTGGCGGAACGACGCAGACACAGGTAAGCCAGAGCTCAGATCTAGCAACCAACCTGCTTGGAACGCTGCTGACATCAGCTGCAACTTCCAACAAGAAGCAGTCATCACAGGCCGATCTGGGCAACCTGTTAGGTTCTCTGCTTGGCGGAACAAGCCAGAAGCAGACCACAACCGCTCAGGCTGACGGTACAGAACTCTTAGGACTTCTGACCGGCTTACTGAAATAATCGGATCAACAGATCACAAAGAAAAGCACTCAGGCAAGTAACCTGAGTGCTTTATTTATGATCGTGATTTCCGCTTTCCTGTCTGTCGTTCCGGCTTTTTCTCCATCCAGAGTCCAGACGGTATCGTCATCTTCAAATTCCAGAGTAATATGATCGGTCTGATAACGGTGGATCAGTCTATTCCTCTGCAGCAGATAGCTTAACAGATCCGATGTCTCAAAAATCGAAGGGATGTAGTCCACCATCAGGACATTGAACTTCCCGTCATCCACTTTCGCTTTATTCTTATCTTCCAGTTCCATTCCCGCCACCCTGTTTCCGGAATAGATCAGACCGAACAGAACGTTCCGTTTATAGTCCTTACCGTTAAGGGAATACTTTACCGGAATCTTCTTGATGTCAGGAAGATGGCTGATGCCTTCCAGAATATAGGCAATATTGCCTAAGGCTTCCTTGGCGCTCCTGTCGGTCGTAAACGGCACGTCGCACATCGCTCCGAAGGCTGCCACGTAATTGAAGTAACGGTCGTTGAACAGTCCCACATCGAAAGGCTGTACATTCTTCTGAACAATCCGCTCGGCGATCGTCTTTGGATCATTCCCCAGATCGAAATTCGTTCCGAAGTCGTTCATCGTACCGGAAGGGAAATAGCCAAGCAGAGGCTTGTATTCCTTATGCATCAAAGCATTAGATACTTCATTCATCGTGCCGTCTCCGCCAAAGACACAGACAACGTCGTACTTCGTTCTGTTTTTCAGCAAATATCTTTCCGCATCGTTTGGCGACTGGGTCACATAAGTCGTGACATCATAACCATTCTGACAGAAGATATCGATCGCATCCAGAAGATGTACCTTGGAGTTTCTCATCCCCGATCTGGCATTTATCAGCATCAGCAGTTTCATACTTTAATTCTAAAAATGAACTTGTTATTTTGCAATGATAATACACAACAAAACGCTATATAATACAGATATGAAAGAAATCAGTGCCGGAGCAGTACTCTATACAAGGAAACAGGATGAGATCCTGTATCTTTTGATCAAGGACTTTCATGGCAACTACGGTTTTCCGAAAGGTCATCTGGAAGAAGGAGAAACTCTGAAGGAAGTGGCTGAACGGGAGATTCTGGAAGAAGTAGGCTTACAGGTTGAAACGAGTACGAGGTTTAGAGAGGATCTGAACTACATCATGCCTAACGGGATCGAAAAACAGGCCGTATACTTCATCGCAGAATTCTCTGATCAGAATTATCAGAAACAGGAAGAAGAAGTCGATGAGATTATCCTGCTGCCATATGAAGAAGCCTATGAAACCATAAGCTTCGACAACATGAAAGAAGTACTGACAAAAGCCGATCGATACATCAGGGAGGACCATCATGAATAAAAAAGAACTGTTAAAGACCATCAAGTTTACTCTCTTCTCCATTTCTGCAGGAATCATCCAGATCGTATCCTTTGCTTTGTTTAACGAAGTACTGAAACTGGGGTGGTGGCCTAGCTATCTGATCTCTTTGATCCTTTCTGTTTTATGGAACTTTACTCTGAACAGGAAATTCACCTTCCAGTCCGCATCCAATGTCCCGGTAGCGATGCTGAAGGTATTCGCCTACTACTGTGTCTTCACACCATTGTCTACCCTGTTAGGAAACAAACTGGTTGGCATGGGATGGAACGATTATCTTGTTACCGGCATGAACATGCTGATCAACCTGGTAACGGAATATCTTTATCAGAAGTATTACGTGTTTAGAGATACGCTGAATAAAGAATGATTACAAAAACAGATCTAAGCAGGATCATTCTAAAAAAGGATGATCTAGTCATCAGAAGGATTACAGAAAGCGATCGTGATACATTTGCGCAGTACACTTCTCTCGAATACTTCGATGAAGCAATCAAAGCAGATGACACGCTGGGAGTATTCATGGATGATGAAATGGTTGGAGCTTTTGTTTCCTACGGCCACAGCAGCAATGAGAGAATTGCAAAAGAAAACATGCATGGTACAGCACTGGGTTTCTCCTGCAAAAAGAGTCAGAGAAACAAAGGAATCATATCCAGTGCACTAAAAGCATTAAGCGATCATCTGCTTAAAGAACTGGATTATGTCTTTCTGGAAATAACTAAGGACAATATCGCCAGTCAGCACGTTGCAGATAACGCCGGTTTCAGTAAATATGATAAGGATGAAGAGATTGATTATTATATAAAATGTCACATATGAAAGACAACATATAATCAGTGGTAAACTAGTAATTAAGAGAATATGGAACAAGAAAAGAAAAACAACAGAAATCAAGGAATAGACCTGTTAAGGATCATATTGATGTTTATGGTCTGTGTTCAACATGTCGTAACAAAAGCCGATATCATGGATACCGGCACCAGTCCCTATGGCTATGTATACTGGTTCATTGATATGCTCTGCTGCTGTGCGGTCAATTCCTATGCAATGATCAGCGGATATGTATCGAATAAAAAAGAGATTCCATACAAAAGAATCATTAATCTCTGGTTCCAGGCAATATTCTATTCGTTTATTGTTTCGATCCTAATGAATCTTCTATATTCTAAAAAAGAGATCAGTCTGTCTTTTATCATTAAATCGCTTATGCCGATTACAAACAATACTTTCTGGTATGTTACGGCATACATACCTCTTTTGTTTCTAATGCCTTTCTTAAACCAGTATCTGGATGATCTGAAAGAGAAAGAACTCAAATTTTTGTTTGTAGTAATGTTGTTTGTGTTCTCTTTTCTGGCTGTGTTAGGTGACAGTTGGTCCTCATATGGATACAGCTGTATCTGGATTATGACTCTTTATGTTATAGGAAAGATAATTCGAAGAATTAGTTTATTTAAAAAAATCAAAAGCATTTCTTTAATGCTTATTTATTTACTGAGTGTTGCTGTTTCCTGGCTGTCGTTTTATATAACCGGCATACCTAGAATGGAAGAGTACATCTCTCCAACAATCGTGTTATGTGCAATGATTCTGGTCGTCGTCTTTTCAAGAATCAGTATTCAAAGCGAAATAATCCGAAAGGTCAGTGCCTTAGCCTTGGGAATCTATTTATTACAGGGAAATTCAAACTTTTCCCAGTTCTTTTTCCAGAATATCATTCCATTGAATGGCACAAATCTCTTACCAACTCTGTTACTGATCTTTCTAAAAACGCTGTTGCTAATGATTATCGGTTGCATCGTAGAAAAAGTAAGAGTACTGACTTTTAAGCTTTTAAAAATCGATAAATTGGAAAATCTGTTATCAAGTTTCTTGGAATGGATGATCAATAAGCTACAGGTAATTCTAGAATTCTTTATATAAAGTGTATCTTATAGAAACATATAAAAAGGAGAACTAATCGTTCTCCTTAATTTCATCTATCGTTATTTCTAGAGCCTGCGTTCCCAGAAGGATCGTCTTGAAACAGCCTTCTTCTTTTGTATGGTATTTCGGTTTCAGTTCCACACATGTCGTTCCTTCCAGATGATTCCTGAAATTTCTGACCATCTTCTGAATCTTCGGTCTGACAGTTTCCTTCTCTTCCTTGGCGCTTCTTTGTACGATCATCTTGGAGATGACCGCAACGCCCGCAACCAGAGCGCCACATACCATTCCCGAAAACATGCCTCCGCCGAATCCTCCGAACAGCTTCATATCCTCTTTGTTAATATTCAGATGATAGTAGTCGTTTGCCGCATGAATGATGGTTTCCGCACAGTTGTAGTTCTCATCCTTGAAATAATGACATACCAGTTCTTCAAATTCACTCATCCTTTATCTGCCTCCTATCAGCTTCTGTTATCATTTTACCATTCTGTACTATAATGGAAACAGCAATTCGAGGTAAAAAAATGGATAAAACAACAATCAGAATCACAATGGAAAACGGAAAAACGATGACTGCGGAACTCTATCCGGAATATGCACCGCTGACTGTTCAGAACTTCATCGATCTGATCAACGAGCACTTCTTTGACGGACTGATCTTCCACAGGGTCATTAAGGGATTCATGATCCAGGGTGGCGATCCTAGCGGTACGGGAATGGGCGGAAGCGAGAAGACGATCAAGGGAGAATTCGAATCCAACGGATTCAAGAATGATCTGAAACATACCAGAGGCGTTCTTTCCATGGCCAGAACAATGGATCCGGATTCCGCATCCTCACAGTTCTTCATCATGCATCAGGATGCTCCGCATCTGGATGGACAGTATGCGGCATTCGGCAAGGTCATCGAAGGCATTGAAACCGTAGATGAGATTGCCAATGTGAAAACGGATTTCAGAGACAAGCCTCTGGAGCCGCAAAGAATCAGAACCATTGAAATCATATAAAAAGAGTACTGAGTACTCTTTTTTAGTTATCAAACTGCAGCTGATACAGCTTCCAGTAGTAGCCCCTGTTCTTCAGCAGTTCCTGATGATTGCCTCTTTCTACGATCTCGCCATTCTGTAGCACGATGATCTGATCGGCATGCTGAATGGTAGACAGTCTGTGCGCCACTACCAGCATTGTTCCGATGGACTTCATCTTTTCCAGCGACTGTTGAATAAGGACTTCAGTCTCCGTATCGATATTGGCGGTCGCTTCATCCAGGATCAGGATCTGCGGTTTATGAATGACTGTTCTGGCAAACGACAGGAGTTGTCTCTGGCCTTGGGAGAGGTTTTCTCCCTTTTCGATCAGTTCTTCATTGATGCCTTTAGGAAGCTTGGAAATGAAGCTGTCCGCATTGACATAACGGCAGGCTTCCATGATTTCTTCTTCTGTAAAGGATGGATCGTGCAAAGTGACGTTATCCGCAATCGTACCTGAAAACAGGAAGACATCCTGAAGCATCTGCCCGATGGCCTTTCTTAAGGAAGAAATCTTGATGTCGTTGATGTTGATTCCGTCAATCAGGATCTCGCCCTTCTGTACCTCATAGTTTCTAACAATCAGGGAAAGGATGGTCGTCTTTCCTGCACCTGTAGCTCCTACAAAGGCACAGGTCTTTTTCGGTTCGATTACGAAGGATACATCTTTCAGGATCCAGTTCTCATCCGTATAGGCAAACCAGACATTCTTGAATTCGATTTTTCCTTCAAAGTGTTCGATCTCCAGTGCATCCGGTTTATCCAGTACATCCGGCTTGACATCCAGTAGGTTGAAGATCCTTTCAGATGCCGTCAGAGCCTTCTGCAGTGCATTGAGCTGGTCAGCCAGATTCTGGATCGGGTTAAAGAACTTGGAGAGATACAGATAGAAAGCTACGATCTCCCCGGCTGTCAGCCCGTAACGGATACCCTGTATGAAGCACAGAGCGACAGCTGCGGTATAGATGAAAGAAATCAGCGGACGGTAGATTCCAAAGGCTGTAACGACGTTGAAACGCTGTTTCCTCAGCTTTTCATTCTTTTCAGTAAACTGTTCATCCTTGGTCTGTTCCTGGTTGAAGACCTGAGTCAGCTTCATGCCGGCGAGGTTTTCGGACAGGAAAGTATTCAGATCAGAAATGCAGGCACGTTCCTCACGGAAGTAGCCTCTAACTTTCTTAGAGAACACGTAAGAAACGATGAAGAGTACGACAATAATTCCCAGCATCGAGACCGACAGCTGTACCGATAACACAAACATGATCACATAAACGCCGATCAGCGTCGTGAGGTCTCTCAGGATTCTGACCAGAACACCGGTAAACAGATCGGACATGGATGCGGTATAGGAGGTAACTCTGGTAACAAGTGAACCTACAGGCATCTCGTTGAACTGGTTCAGAGACATGTTTTCGATGTGCTCGAAGATCTCCTGTCTGAGTCTGTAGATGATACGCTGTCCGCAGTTCTGCAGGATCATGGATTCAATGTAAAGGAAAGCCTGGTTGATGCACATGATTGCAAAAGACAGCAGCGACAGATTGATGATCAGATGGATGTTGATGTTGTCCTGAACGAGCTCATCGGTGATCCTGCTGGTGAATAATGGAGAGATCGAATCCAGCACAACGTTCGTAAAAAGCAATACCAAAGACAGGATGAAGCCACCCTTCTCGGAGCTGATATACTTAAGCGTTCTCTTGATGATGACACTTAAGGGCAGTTTATGGTCGCCTTTTAGTTTTTCCAGTTCCTCATCCATTAGAGTTCACTCTCCAGTTTCTGCAGATAGACCATCTTCTGATAGGTCGGTGATGATTTTAAAAGTCTTGTCGGGGTATCGAAAGCTTCGACATTTCCTTCATTCAATACCAGGATCTTGTCCATGTGGGCAACCGTCGAAACACGGGAAGCGATGATGATCGTCGTCTTTCCCTTGCGTTTCTCGTTGATGTTGTTGAGGATCGTCTCTTCCGTCTTCATGTCGACAGCGGAAACGGAATCGTCCATGATCATGATCGGAGAATTCTTCATATATGCTCTGGCGATCGAGATCCTCTGCTTCTGACCGCCGGAGAGGGTCACTCCCCTTTCGCCCGTAACGGTCTCATATCCTTCAGAAAAGCCCTTGATGTTTTCGTCGACATCCGCAAAGACAGCGGCATTGGTGATCTCGTTCATGTCGGCTTTTCTGTTAGAAAACGAAATATTGTTTCTGATATTGTCCGAGAACAGGAAGTTGTCCTGCGGAACATAGGCGATTGCGTCTCTCAGACTGGTGATGTCAATATCCATCAGATCGATGTCATCGATGAAGATCGTGCCTTTATCGATGTTGTAAAGTCTTAGCAGCGAGTTGACCAGAGTCGTCTTTCCAGAACCGATCTTTCCGACAACACCTACCATCTCGCCCGGCTGTATTTCAAAAGAAACGTGATTCAGGGAATGTGTATTGCCGTCAGGATAGGCAAAAGAGAAATCCTTGAAAGTGATCTTGCCCTTGCAGTCTTTTAATACAACGGCATTCTCGCTGTTGTGTATTTCTTCTTCCTGATCCAGGAAAGCATAGATTCTTCCTGCAGAAGTCCTGAAACGGGAATACATCTGCAGGATCTGTCCCATGGCTATCATCGGCCAGATCAGGGTATCGACATAACCGACGAAAGTGGTCAGCGTTCCTGCCGTCATTAGGATCGTATGGCCAAGCAGTACTACCGGACTTCCTATCGAAGAACGATAAACGAACCAGGCGCCTACACCCATCAGCAGGCTGAGCATGATGCCGATGATCATTTCAATGTATACATCAAAACGGATCGACATCTTGACGAAATCAAGGTTGGCCTGTCTGTTGTCTTCCGCTACTTTAGAGAAAGCTTTTAATTCCTGGATCTCTTTGACAAAAGCCTTGATGACTCTGATACCGGTAAAGGTCTCATTGGCGAAGTCATACATCCTGTCGAACTGTTTTTGTCTCTCTTCCCATTTCTCGGACCAGATCTTCTCTACTTTATTTCCCCAGATGACCAGTGCCAGCATCGGTACGATGGCGATGGCGCTCATGACGACATCCATGCGGACCATCTTGTAGAGACCTACGGCAGACATGAAGAAAGCGTCAACAGCCATAATACTGCCCCAGCCGACGAATTCCTCAATCGCTTCCACATCCGAAGAGAACCAGGACATGATCGTACCGCTCTTGTTTTCATGGTAGTAGCGCTGAGAAAGCCTTTCAGCCTTCAGGAACATCTCATGACGGATATCGGCTTCGATCTTGCCTGAAGCACCCAGAATAAAGAATCTCAAAAATGCCCTGCCGATCAGCAGAACCATGGCAACGACAAACATCTGTCTGATCAGAAAACCGATATCGGCAACAGTGACATCTGTACGAGTAGAAACGATCTCAACGACCGTACCCAAAAACTCTGGCACATAAGTCTGTGCATAGTCTACTGCTGCGTTAAAGATGATGCCCAGAATAAACATCCAGCCATACTTCAGATAGTATTTACCGACACGATTCTTTTTCATAAAAAAAGCCAGGTTTTCACCTGGCTTGATTATACCTTGAATATATCCTTATTTCAACCGAAGCACTATGCTACTGTTCTGTTTTTGACATCACGTAAGCATCTATCTGTTCCGCTACGGCTTTCGCTTTTGCCACTGCCGCAACAATGGTGTTTGCACCGGATACGACATCTCCTGCCGCAAACAGGCCTTCTACCGTTGTCATGCCTGTCTGTTCCGTAATCAGCAGGCCTTTCTCGTTTCCTTTCAGTCCCGGAGTCGTAAGAATCAGCTTATTCTTAGGTCCCTGAGAAACACAGATGATCACTGAATCGCAGACGACCTGAACAGGTTCTTCCTCATATCCGATCTTATTCCCTTCCTCATCTCTGATGGCTTTCTTGAATACAGGACCCTGATGATTGATCTCCTGAGTCTCCAGATCGTATTCGAATTCGCATCCATCCAGTCTTGCGTATTCCTGCTCCGCCTTGGCTGCAGAAAGACGGTTGTTATGAGAATAAATCGTAACATGTTCAACGCCCTGTCTCAAGGCCGTTCTGGCCACATCCATTGCCGTATTGCCCGTACCGATGATCGCTACGTTGTTTCCCAGATGGAATGCCGAAGGAGATGCCAGATAATCGATGCCGAAGTGAACATTTCCAAGGCTCTCTCCCTTGACACCGAGTTTCTTCGGTCTCCAGACACCGGTTCCGATAAAGACTGCGCTGTATCCGTCTTCCAGAAGATTGCGGATCTCCAAGGCACCGCCTATCGTGGTATTCGGACGGATGGATACACCGATTTCAATCAGCTTTTTCCTGTACCTTTCCATGATCGATTTCGGCAGTCTAAAATCAGGGATGCCGTACTGCATGACGCCCCCGATCTTGTCCTTGGCTTCAAAGATCGTGACCTTGTATCCTTTTCTCGTCATGATGAAAGCAACCGCAATTCCTGCAGGGCCTGATCCGATGATGGCGATCATTCTGCCGTTATACGGGGCACATTCGATCTTCATCTTGTCGAAGTAGGTATCGGAAATATAGTGTTCGATATCGCTGATATGAATGGCTGAGTTCTTCTTCCCCTGAATGCAATGGCCTTCGCACTGATTCGCATGGTTGCATACCAGAGAAGTGACCAGAGACAGAGGGTTGTTGTCGAACAACAGCTGTCCTGCTTCATTGAGCTTATTCTCTCTGAATAGATGGATCATTTCCGGTATCGGCGTGTTGATTGGACAGCCTTTACGGCAGAACGGGTTCTTGCACTGCAGACATCTTTCGGCTTCAGATATTACATAGTTCATAACTTACCTTCTTTTTTTCTACTTCATTGTAACAAGAAATTCATCTGGTCATTCACTGAATCAGTTCTCAAACTGTGCATTATACAGCTTGTAGTAGAATCCCTTCTTCTCCATCAGCTGTTCATGGTCGCCTACTTCTACGACATCGCCCTTATCCAGAACGATGATGATATCGGCATTACGTATCGTAGAAAGCCTGTGGGCGATGGTGAAGGCTGTCCTTCCTTTTCTTAGTTCTTCCATGGAATCCTGGATCAGCTGTTCCGTTCTGGTATCGACTGAAGATGTCGCTTCATCCAGAATCAGGATCTTAGGGTTCTTCAGGAAGGCTCTGGCAATCGTCAGCAGCTGTTTCTGACCCTGGGATATTCCGGATGTATCTTCAGAAATCACGGTGTCATAGCCGTTCTCCAGGGTCTTGATGAATCTGTCAACATGTGCCAGTCTGCAGGCTTCATAGATCTCTTCGTCGGTAGCGTCAGGCTTGCCGAAACGGATATTCTCCTTGATCGTTCCGTCAAACAGCCAGGCATCCTGCAGAACCATGCCGAAGATGGACCTCAGATCCTCTCTGGTGTAGTCCTTGATGTTCTTGTAGTCGACGTAAATGGCACCGCCATTGAGTTCATAGAAACGCATCAGCAGTTTTACCAGTGTAGTCTTACCTGCACCGGTAGGACCGACAATGGCAACATCCTTTCCCGGAGCCACATACATGGAGAAGTCATTGATGATGATCTTATCCGGATCATAGCCGAATCTGACGTTCTCAAAAGTAACATTCCCTTCGATCTTCATGTTTCCGTCTGCATCATAAATAGAAACAGGGTCCTTACAGTCGGCTTCTTCTTCCGTCTGATTCAGCAGATCGAATACTCTCTCCGCTGCTGCAATCATTGTCTGTATCGTATTCATCAGCTGGGCAATGGATGAGATAGGATGCTGCAGCCTTCTGACATAAGTCGTAAAGGACTGAATATCTCCGATCAGCATTCTCCCACTGATGACTTCAAATCCGCCGACCAGACACACCGCAACATAGCCGATATTCTGCAGGAATCCGGTCAAAGGATGCATGATCCCGGAAAAGAACTGGGACTTGTAGGCAGCCTGATAGAGTCTGTCGTTAATACCATCGAATTTCTCGATCGACTTGTCTTCATAATTGTAGGTCTTCACCAGCAGATGTCCGGAATACATCTCTTCAATATGACCGTTGATCTCGCCCAGATACTTGGAATGATCGGAGAAGTGTTTCTGGGACTTCTTGACCATCGCAGCAGCGATTACGCCTGATAACGGCAGTACGATCAAAGAGATGACCGTCAGTTTAAAGGAAATCAGGATCATCATTGCCAGTACGCCGACAATATTGACCATGGAATTCAATACCTGAGAAACAGTAGATGTCAGGTTGTTGGAGATGTTGTCGACATCGTTGGTCACTCTAGACAAAACATCGCCATGGCTCTGCCCGTCGAAATACTTTAATGGAAGCTTATTGATCTTCCTGGAGATATCGTCCCTTAGTTTATAAGAAATATCCACAGCAACCAGAGTGTGCAGAATAGAGACAACATAATCGATTAATGCAGATATGGAGTAGATGATCAGAATGAAAGTGACCAGTTCGCCGATCTGAACAAAATCTATCCCTCCTTCACCCTTGTATTTGGCAAGGATTCCCTGGGAAAGCAGTGTCGTAACATTGCCGATCAGTCTAGGACCGTAGATGCACATGACGGTAGAAGTAATCATCAGGATCAGACTTAAAATGATCCTTCCGTAATAAGGTTTTACATAAGCGGTAAGCTGTTTCAGCGTCGCTTTAAAGTCTTTTGGTTTTTCAACAAGTCTCATCGGTGGCATTAGGCTAATTCCTCCTTTGAAAGCTGTGAATAGGCGATCTGCTGATAGACTTCGCAGCTCTTTAGCAGGTCTTTGTGCTTTCCTTCTCCTACGATCTTTCCGTTGTCCAGAACGATGATCGTGTCGGCGTTCCTTATCGTGGCGATACGCTGCGCTACGATCAGAACGGTAGCTTTGGTCTTACAGATCAGTTCATTCAAAGCGGAACGCAGCTTCTTGTCTGTTTCATAGTCCAGAGCCGAGAAACAGTCGTCGAAGATGTAGATGTTCTTGTCCTGGGCTAGTGCTCTGGCGATCGACAGACGCTGTTTCTGCCCGCCGGATACGTTGGTTCCTCCCTGGGTGATCGGAGCGTGCAGGCCTTCTTCTTTCTCGGCAATGATGTTCTGAGACTGTGAGATATCGATAGCCTTTTTCAGGTCTTCTTCTGATATGTCTCTGCCGAATTCAATATTGGACTGAATGTCTCCGCTGAACAGGATGGCTTTCTGGGATGCGAAGCCGATCCTGTCGTGCAGCTGACTTTGCGCGACGTCTCTGACATCCAGACCGCAGTAAGTGATCTTTCCTTCCGATACATCAAACAGACGCGGGATCAGCTTCATGATCGTAGACTTCCCGGAACCCGTAGAACCGATAAAGGCCACCGTCTCCCCAGGCTCGGCAGTAAAGCTGATATCCTCCAGAACGCTCTCCTCCGCACCCGGATAACGGAAACCGACGTGTTCGAACTCCAGTGTTCCGTTTTCACTTGGAAGCTCGGCGGCATTTTCCGGGTCAAATATCGTGTTCTCTGTATCAAGGACTTCCTTGATACGTCTTACTGATACAAGAGATCTAGGAATCATGAAGAACATTACTGTTACAAACATGAAAGACATGACTACATGGATGGCGTATTGCGAGAACGCCATCATCTCGCCGATCGTCATTGCATCGATATCGATCAGTTTGGCAGAGAACCAGGTAATCGCAACCGTCAGGGAATTCATGACCAATGTCATGACCGGACCCATGATGTTCATGACCGTTGAAACAAAACGATCGACTCTTCTAAACTCGCTGTTGATATCGTCGAATTTCTCTTCTTCTCTCTTCTGAGCGTTGAAAGCTCTGATGACCAGAATACCGTCCAGGAATTCTCTCATTACGGAATTGATCCTGTCGGTCAGTTTCTGGATAACTTCAAACTTCGGCACAGCGAAAACCGCCAGTACGATCATTGCACCGATGATGACGCCGATGGCTACGACCAGCAGCCAGGAAATGCCCGGATATCTGGTGACTTTGATGACAGCCGTAATACCCATGATCGGTGACATCAGCATCATCCTTAACATCAGCTGGATGAGCTGCTGAACCTTGGTGATATCGTTGCCGCTTCTGGTGATCAGTGAAGATGTCGAGAAACGGGAAAATTCGCTGGAAGAGAATGACTCTACCTTTTCAAAGATATCTCTTCTCATCTGTGCAGCAATCTTCGCGGAAGTCTTGGCTGTCAGATAAGTTGAAATCAGCTGTACGATAACACCGACTGCGGCAATCCCCAGCATGATCGCTCCGTTGGACAGGATGTAGCCGCTTTGAATGGTCTGGGTAGAAAGCCCTACTCTTTCATAAAGAGTACTGTTGTACAGTTTGGTCATGCTTCCAAAGTTGTCTTCCAGACCCCTGGCTTTTTCTTCCAGTACAGAGATAAGAGCGCTGTTGTCTTCACTAAGATCCATTCCGGTCTGTTCCGCCAGATAGGCATATACCATTGGTTTCTGAATGATTTCTTTCAGATCAGGAACATCCCCAGGAAATAAATAATCCTGTGGAAGCAGATAGACATCTTCTTTAAAGACTACTTCCTGTTTATCGATTTTAGCCTTGCTTCCTTTGGATACGGGATAATAGACAGACATCACCGTATTCCTGTCTTCTTCACTCATAAAACCGGTAATGTGTTTTAGATCTTCAGCAGTAAGAGCCAAAGGTACTTCTTCTGTAATTCCTCCGTACTGAATGCCGTTGGTAACGATCTGCGACATGTAATCAGGCAGGGTCAGTTCCGTCTGAACCTGTACAAAAGTCAAGGCAACAACAGCCAGTACGATCAGAACATACGGTTTGAGATATCTAAAAATCAGCTTCATCTTTCCCCTTCCTTTCTGATGTTTTCTTTGATCTTATCCAATACATGATAAAAGGATTCAAGTTCCTTTGAATCAATATTCT
>CAZGZT010000008.1:0-64398 GCA_964529805.1 uncultured Solobacterium sp.
TCATTACCAAGCACGTTCCTGATGAACTGGTGTTCGAAAACGACCGCATCATTGGACTGAAAATCAAGAATGTCGATACCGGTGAGATACAGACCGTAGAGTGCAGCGGCATCTTCCCTTACATCGGAGCCGATCCTTGTACTTCTTTCCTGGATCCTTCCATTCTTGATCCAAACGGCTACATCATCGTCAATCCCGACATGTCTACTTCCATCGAAGGAATCTATGCCGCTGGAGACTGTATCGTCAAGGATTTGCGTCAGGTCGTAACCGCCTGCAACGACGGGGCGATCGCCGCCAGCAGCGTATCTAAATATCTCAAAAAATAAAGCAGGATCTCTCCTGCTTTTTTATATCAATGATCTTTCTGATCAGGCTCTGCCTGCGTATTTTCCGTCTGCCGTAGATACGGTGATTCTTTCACCCTGTTCAATAAACAGAGGAACCTTTACCTGCAGACCGGTCTCCGTTACGGCGTTCTTCAAAGCACTGGTAGCGGTATTCCCTTTGACTGCCTGTTCACATTCCGTCAGTTCCAGATCGACCTTATCAGGAAGCTGAACACCAAGCACTTCACCCTCGTACATCATGATATTGACATCCAGATTCGGAATCAGGAAATTGGCTTCCCATTCCAGCCTGTCCTTCGGGATCTCCAGCTGTTCATAGGTCTCGGAATCCATGAATACCTCGCTGTCTCCCGAGTCATACAAAAACTGCATCTGTCTTTTATCAATACTTGCTTCGCCGACCTGATCGGAACCGATAAAGGACAGTTCCTTCACAACACCCGTTCTCGGCTGTTTCACCTTGACCTTAACCTTCATCTTGGCCATGGCCGTCTTGTTCAGCTGAATATCGATGCACTGATATAATTCATTCTCCCAGGTAAAACACTGACCCGGCTTGATTTCTGTACAGTTCAACATAATACTTACCTCTGTTTCTTTCGACAGTATTATACCTCATTGACTGAACAAATAGAAATCAACGATCTGTTTCTCATAAACATAGATTTCCAGTCTATAACCTGCATAATAAAGCTCATAGATGCCATTGTCCCCGTAGACTCTCACAGGAATACCGTTTACGGAAAAATCCTCCAGCGGTTCATTATGCATCAGGACACATTTGGCGTAAAAAAGCACTGCCGCTTCTTTGGCAAAAGCCTCCTCGTTCTCCCTGAGATTCATGTAGACATTATCTGCCGCCAGGATGTATTCACTCTTCATCGAGATCATCATCACGATCAGACACATCGCAGAGAGAAAAAGCGTCGATATGAATCCCTTTCTCGCTGGCAATGACCTGTTCATATTTTTTCCCGTCTCTTTCATAAACCACATAGATACATCCGTTTCTTTTCTCAAAATAAAGACTGTCGACATCGTTCAGATAAATCTGCGTACCCGGCTGCAGAAGAAGCATATTGTTGACTAGCGAGAGCCTGAAATCATCGTTCTTGTAACGGAATCTCAGTACGTCTCTGGAAAACTTCAGATCATAGCATATCAGCATCTGTTCCCTTAACTGACTGATGGCGATCTCGTCGTTGATCTGATCGTAGTCAAAACCGATTTCCGTAACATAGCGGAAAGCCAGCAGAAACAACGGAAGCAAAGCTGCAGTGACGATCAGACCAATTAAATTTCTAATCAGATTCATCGACCTGACAGGCCTCGCATCCCGGCAATGAATTCAGGATATGTTCATATGTTTCGTTGGATGCCATCTGATACTGTTTAAATCCTTCTGAATACTTGTCGATTACCTGATAGATCGAGAAACACAGCATGCATATGCTGGCGACAATAAATACCGAAAGCAGGCTGTCGATCAGAAGAAATCCCCTACTCCAGCGACACATATCCGTTCCCCAGATGAACGATGACCTTGTGTCTTAGAAAGTCTATCGTTCTTCCCTGATTGACATGACCCATGGAGTTAAAGCTCACGCCTTTCTCATAATTGACAGGCTTCCGATCGCGCATCGCTTCCGACTGCTTCAGAACATATCCATTCAAATAGCTGTAATAACTCAGATCCGTCTTTGAAACACTTCCGAAAGAGATCAGTGCCAGTGCCGCTATGACACAAAGACCCGCAAGGATCTCTAGCATGGTGAAGCCCTTAGTTGCTGACACAGTGACCATCCACGATCGAAAGGACCGCTCCGTTGGAGCACTTCGTCTGAGAACTGTCCAGATAGCCTCCATTGACCAGATCACTGATTGATGAAGGCATTGTACCGTAATCCAGTTTAAACTGGGCAATCGAAGAATCTACGACCTTGCATAAAGCCGAACAGGCCTTGGCATCAACCGAAGAGATGACTTTGGTCACATTCGGAATGCTCAGCAGCAGCAGGATGGAAACAATGATCACCACAACCACCATTTCCAGTAAAGTAAAACCTTTTTTCATGTAATCCCTCCTTTAATACATACTGATTGCCTGCATCGGCATGAACAGAACCTGATAGATAAAGACGATGATCGCACCGATAAAGGCATATGTTGAAAGCTGTATCGTTACCGTATAGCGTTTCATCCGCTGTCTGATCTTCTGCTTCGCCATGCGGATATAGGACGAAATGATCTGAGTGAAATCATTCGTATAGTTGCCGATCTTTATGAATCTGGACAGTGATGAATCGTAGTACTTCTTGTGTACCGCTTCCTTCATCGTTTCTCCTTCCATAAGACTCTCGTCCAGATGAAAGGCCAGAAAGGAGATAACCGGACGGTTCTTCATGTCTTTCAGAATCGAGATCGCTTCCTTGGTCTTGTAGCCGTGTTCGATACAGATCAGCAGTAATGACATGAACTCTTCCGAATAATAAACACTCATCAGAGAATTCGGGAAGTGTTCCGAGAGAAACAGATACAATAGGACGATATGCCTTGGCTGAA
The DNA here is from genome assembly GCA_964529805.1 of uncultured Solobacterium sp. Classification (GTDB taxonomy): domain Bacteria; phylum Bacillota_I; class Bacilli_A; order Erysipelotrichales; family Erysipelotrichaceae; genus Colivicinus. Next base: position 2,913 of record CAZGZT010000008.1, read on the forward strand.
TGAAATAAATAACGATCAGTGTTCCCACCAGAATCAGATAGTAGACCGATCGGATCACGATCCTAAACACCATTCGAATATCCTGATACAGACGGATATCTGCATCGAAAGAAACGATCAACGAGAAGATCGTATCGATCCCGTACAGATCGAACAGATACAAAGCGGATATCGTCACAAACAGCAGGATACAGGGATAGGCAATGCTGGAAAACAGACCGTTTCGATTCTCCTGCTGTTCCTCATAGATTCTTAAGGAAATGGACAAGGCATCGTTGAAGGACAGATGCCCCAGCAGCGTTGAAGCACATGCCCTGATCGGTGCAGGAAGATAATCCTTCATGATGTTTTCGATCAGAAAGCCCTGATCCAGCTGTCCGGTAATCTCTTCGAAGATCTTCGCGTTCTTCTTGTTTTTCAGAAGATCCATGCTCTGCTTCAAAGACAGATTCGTCTTCAACAGTCTATTCAGATAGGAAAGATCTTCGATCGAAAGACTCTTCTCAGTAAACAGTTTCTTCAAAGATGCCATTTTCGATACCTCTTTGTATCTGCGATTCTACACTGATGAAAGAATCCGAATTCCTCCTGTGTTCCCGATAGTATTCGATTTCCTTGAGATCCATGATCTCGTAGATGACGATCTTCTCTCTGGTCCTCTTGTCCACCAGCATTCTCTGGTTGGAAACACAGATCAGATTCTCATAAAGATGATCCTCGTTAACGCCAAGTTCACACATTCTCGAGATACAGGAAGATGCTCTTGAAGTATGAATCGTTGAAAGCACCAGATGTCCGGTATTGGCGGCCGTAACCGCCATCCTGGCTGCAGCCTCTTCCCTGATCTCGCCGATCATGATGATGTCCGGGTCATGTCTTAATATCTGCCTCACTCCGGCTGCATAATCGAATCCCAAGGCATCGTTGACCGCCAGCTGGATGAACTCGTCGTTATATACTTCGATCGGATCTTCTATGGTGTAGATCTTCCTGTTTTTAACGCTTTTTAACAGGGAATACAGCGTCGTTGTCTTGCCGGAGCCTGTTGGTCCAGAGAACAGGATAAGCCCGCAGGTACGGCTTAAAAGTGACTTAAAATAGGCATTCTGTGCCTTCACATGAGACAGGGAATCCACATCGATCCTCAGCCTGGAATTCAGAATTCTCAGTACGCCGTTCGAGTAGTTCAGCTTGTTGATCAGGGCGAATCTCAACGACAGTAAAGTACCGTCCACTTCCATTTCAAACTGACCCGTCTGTGGCGTCAGAATATTTCCGACATCCAGATTCGCCAGGTATTGCAGGTATCTTAAAAGACGGTAATCCTCGAACTTACCCTTGACCTTGTAGCAGAGTCCGTCTACTCTCATCTCGATGACCGTCTCCTGATAACGCTGCAGGAAATGAATATCCGTAGCGTTGTATTTCAGAGCCAATCTCAGCAGTGCCAGCAGTCTTTCTTCCATCTTTCCCTCTATCCATAATTCCCGGAAAAAAGGCAGATTCCTAAATAAAAAAACTCATTTTTCAGGAAAATGAGTTTTTTATCAGATCAGATAGAAGTTGTTGGCTAATTCATATGAGAGTTTGCTAGGAAAATCGTGTCCGGGATAAATATCGTAGTCTTTATCGAACTGCTTGAAGATCTGCAGTGACTGCTTCATTTCTCTGTCGCTTCCTCCTTCCAGATCGGTTCTTCCGATGGAACCCTTGAACAGGGTATCACCCGTAAAGATGCAGTCGTCAAAGACATAGATGACAGAACCTCTGGTATGTCCCGGCGTGAAGATGACTTCAAAATCGAATGGTCCGATCTTCATCCTTCCTTCCTTCAGATGCTCCACAGGACAGCTGATGTAGGCTACCAGGCCGAAGGATGAACCGGTATACTTGTCTCTGGCCATGGCTTCATCCGCTTCATGAAGATAGACAGGACAGTGATATTCCTGATACAGGCCATCTACCGCCTTGATGTGGTCGAAATGTCCGTGAGTCAGAAGTATGGCTTCCGGTTTCTGATCCCCAAGAATAGAAACGATCTTTTCCGCCTTGGATGCCGGATCAATCAGCAGGATCTTTCCATCTTTCTTTAATAGATAGGTATTGGTCTGCAAAGGACCCAGAATATATGTCTGTACTTCCATAAACAAAAAACAGGCTTAAGCCTATTTTTTCTCCTTGTGGACAGTCATCTTGTTGCATCTAGGGCAAAACTTCTTGATTTCCATCTTTTCCGGATGTTTCTTCTTATTTCTTGAACCGAAGTATGTTTCTTCGCCGCATTCAGAACATTTGAATGTAACAAAATCTCTTGGCATTTATAGTTCCCTCCATTTACGCTTCATTATTCTAACATAGGTTATCTTTTATTTTCAATCATTTTTAAAATGATGAAAAATCGGATCAAAACAGTTTCTGACTGTAAGTAATATTCAAGTGTTTATAGGCTTTTTCCGTTACGACCCTGCCTCTTGCGGTACGGTTGATGAAGCCGATCTGCAGCAGATACGGTTCATTGACGTCCTCCAGTGTAACGGTCTCTTCTCCGATCGCGCTGGCGATCGCATCTACGCCAACCGGACCTCCGTGGAACCTTTCGATGATTCCTCTGAGATAACGGATATCTACGTCATCCAGACCCAGCGAGTCCACTTTCAGTTTTTCCAGTGCCGTCTTGGCAATCTCAAGATCGATGACCCCATCGTTTCTGACCTGAGCATAGTCCCTGACTCTTCTGAATAGCCTGTTGGCGATTCTCGGGGTTCCTCTGGATCTCTTGGCGATCTCCTGTACCGCTTCTTCTTCAATGGAACTGTTAAAGACCTTCGCCGTTCTGCGGACGATCTGGGCCAGTTCATCCTGGGAGTAGTAGTTCAGCTTGGATGTGATGCCGAAACGGTCTCTTAATGGCGAAGAGATAGCTCCCGCTCTGGTGGTAGCGCCTACCAGAGTGAATGGCGGCAGTTCCAGCCGGATCGACTTGGATGTTTCATCCTTGCCTACGACAATATCGATATAGAAGTCTTCCATGGCGGAATACAGGACTTCCTCTACAATCTTAGGGAGACGGTGGATCTCGTCGATAAACAGAACATCCCCTACCTGTAACGAGGAAAGGATGGCAGCCAGATCGCCGGTCTTTTCGATACTCGGACCTGTCGTAGTTTTAATATTCGTCCCCATCTCGTTAGCCAGGATATAAGCCATGGTTGTTTTACCTAAGCCCGGAGGACCGTACAGCAAAACATGATCCAGAGCTTCATCGCGCATCTTCGCGGCCTTGATGAAAACTTCCAGATTCTCTTTCAGATCTGTCTGTCCCACATACTCGCTCAGATACTGGGGCCTCAGGCTCGCTTCATCGTCATCTCTTTGCCTGTCGGCAGATAATACTTTGTTTTCTTCTTCCATACTTTTACTTTATGAGCATTGCCAGAGCTTTCTTGATCAGCTCATCGGTTGAACCGTCTTCGTTTTCCAGTTTTCTTAAAACCGGCTTGATTTCGGCCTGTTTGTAGCCGAACTGTTTCAGCGCATCATTGACATCGTTCAGTTTCTCGTTGTCGACTGTCTCCGTCTCTACCAGCTTGCCTTTTAGATCCAGAATGATCTGGGACGCCGTCTTCTTTCCGACACCAGGCATCCTGCACATGAACTCGACATCTCCCGTTTCGATCGCCGTAACGATAGCATCGACGGAGGAAGCGGAAAGAATACCGGATGCGAGCTTTGGACCCAGTCCCTTGACGGAAATCAGCTTGGTAAAAAGATCATACTCCTGCAGTGACAGGAAACCGTAAAGAGAGATCTCGTCTTCCCTGACATTCTGATACGTATAGATCGTTATTTCCTTGCCGACTTTCAAAACTTCCGGATGATAGAAACTGATACGATATCCTATGCCGTTGACATCGATCAGCACATAATCCAGACCAAATACATGAACGATACCTCTAACAAAACCAATCATATTTCAATTATACAACACTATAGATAAAAGAAAGCCGGTTTTACCGGCTTAATGTGTTATTCTTCATCACTGAAATCGAAACTGTAGTCTTCGATGAAGACCTGGTCACCGTTCTGGCAGCCCATTTCTCTTAAGGCATCATCCAGTTTCATCTTCGATAAAGCTCTGGAGAAACGCATGACAGAGTCATCGTCGTTGAAGTTGGTATTGAGGAAGAGCCTCTGTATTCTTTCTCCTTCTACTCTCCAGACGCCGTTTCCTTCGTTGAAGATCTCGAACGGTTTTTCTTCTTCATAGGTATAGACGACTTTCTTGTCGGTCTTGTTCAGATCGTAGAGCGGGAACTGCGGCAGTTCTTTCAGCATCGCTGCGGCTCTGTAGAGAACAGGCTTAAGACCTTCATTGATCAGGGTCATCGTTTCAAAGACTTCCAGTTCTGGGTATTTTTCCTTGAACCGTTTCAGGTTTTCTTCCGCATTGTCAAGATCCATCTTGTTGGCGATGACGATCTGCGGACGTTCGATGAGGTTGCCCGGATACTGCTTGAGTTCCTCATTGATGACCTCGTAGTCGTGGATCGGATCTTCCCTGCCCATGTCCAGAACGTGCAGGATCAGCCTGCATCTTTCGATGTGTTTCAGGAATTCATGTCCCAATCCTTTTCCCTGCGAAGCACCTTCGATGAGACCCGGAAGGTCGGCCATGACAAAGGAGCTGTCACCGATCTTGACCATGCCAAGCTGAGGCTTCAATGTGGTAAACGGATAATCGGCAATTTCCGGTCTGGCATTGGATACAACGGATAACAATGTCGACTTGCCTACGGATGGAAGACCTACCAGTCCGACATCCGCCAGCAGTTTCAGTTCTACCAGAACATTCCTTTCCTGTCCCGGCGTTCCCAGAGTCGCATATTCCGGAGCGCTGTTCCTGGAGGATTTGAAGTGGTAGTTTCCCTTACCGCCTTTTCCGCCCTGACAGATGACTTCTTCAGAGTCTAAGGTATTCAGATCGGCAACGATCTCATCGCTGTCCAGATCCTTTACAATCGTTCCTAGCGGCACTTTAACGATGACATCATCGCTGGAAGCTCCGAACATGTTGTTGGTCTTGCCGTTCTCTCCGTCTTCCGCCCTGATCATCTTGTTGAAACGCAGATCCAGTAAGGTGGACTTGTTGGTGTCGACCTTGAAAATGATCGAACCGCCGTCTCCTCCATCTCCTCCGGAAGGGCCGCCCAAAGGATTGTATTTCTCACGCTTAAAAGCGACAATCCCGTTGCCGCCGTTTCCTGCCTTGAGTTTTAACGTTACTTTATCGATAAACTGCATAGGAATAAAAAAGCCCTCTCAAGGGCTTTAAGGATCACTGATTAAGCTTCCGGATAGACAGAAACCTTGGTTCTCTTCTTACCGAGGTGTTCATACTTGACAACACCGTCGATCAGACAGAATAAAGTATCATCTCCACCCTTCTTAACATTTGTACCAGGATGAATCTTAGTGCCTCTCTGGCGGTAAATAATAGATCCGGCAGTCGCAAACTGACCGTCTGCCAGCTTCGCGCCTAAACGCTTGGATTCGGAATCACGACCGTTCTTTGTCGAACCTACACCTTTTTTAGAAGCGAAGAACTGAATATCTAATACATATTTCATGCGTGTCTACTTCCTTTCTAGTTTAATGAAGTCTCCATAGGATTCTTCAATCGTCTTCAGCTGGAAGATTACCAGTTCGAAGTAGTCCTGAACGGTACTTGAACCGGAATGATCCGTAACTGTGATATGATTCTCAGTCTGTTTGATTTTGACATTCTCCTGAAGTTCATCAAGAGCATTCATGAAACCAAACAGGATAGAACTGACCGAAGCGCAGATCAGATCCTTGCCATACTCGCCATATTCCGCATGTCCCTTGACATCCAGCGAGAGGTAGGAACCGTCCTTAACTTCGTATTTCGCTTTGATCATTAGCCGATCTTTTCGACAGTCAGTTTGGTGTATGGCTGACGATGACCCTGCTTGCGTCTGGTAGAACCTTTTTTCTGCGTGTACTTGAAGATGATGATCTTCTTTTCCTTGCCCTGTTTTTCTACCTTGCAGGTAACCTTGGCACCCTCGACATACGGAGTACCTAAAGTCAGGCCATTGTTTTCGACTGCTACAACCTTATCGAAAGTATACTTCTTGCCTTCTTCGACATCCAGTTTCTCAACATAGATCGTCTGGCCTTCTTCAACTTTCAGCTGCTTGCCGCCGGTTTCAATAATTGCGTACATTTTAAACCTCCTTAATTTAGATTCAGACTCGCCATGAAGGTGGCTTACGCACTTGTTACCTTTTCTGAGCGGTTATAATCCCCTCTAAGGAGGGACTACAACGTAAATATCATAACAAATCTGAAAATCAATTTCAATAAGAATCTTTTTATATTAAAGTTCTTTATTTAGATAAACCTTTCTGGAGATCCGATAGGATCCATAGAGTAGTATAAGCATCAGCGCCACAGCCAGATAGAGACCGTATTTCTCTAGAAACAGGAGTGTAGATGCAGAGATCTGAATCTGGAAAACTTTGCCCAAAAGAATGGCGATACCGGAAATACCGAAGCTGACGACAAACATGGCGATCCTGCCTTTCTCATAACCGAACTTGAAGATGATCGGAAACAGGATGGAAACCAGCAGAAGCATTACGGTGCATACCCCTGCGAGCATTGATACGGAATTGGAAAGATCAAGGCTGTGTTTAAAGCTGCCAATAGCCAGCGAAAGCAACATAGAAACAGTACCGGATACAATCAGCAGTCCAAGCGCTGCGACATACTTCGCCTTCACGATGTTTTCCCTGCCGTGCGGCAACACTGCGCCATAGCCGTGCCAGTTGTTGAATTCATCATAGCTGAAACTGGAGAAGACCATCATCATGACAAGAAACGGAATAAACAGGGTGTAGTCCTGTTCGGCCATGACGCTCATTCCCAGATACATGATCAGAACAATGTACAGCAGTTTCCTGTTGTTCAGCATCAGATACAGGTCTTTCTTAATCATTCCCAGCATTGTTTCTTTCTCCTTTCACCATGATCAGCATCAGATCTTCCAGCGTGATCTTGTCGATGATGCTGTTCTCATATTTCTTTTTGCAGGCTTCGATATCCGTTACCAGTACATCGTATTCGTAGCGGTTCTTTTTGTAAGCCAGGATGTCATTTGGATCTATCCTGTTGAAGTCCTCCTCGCTGCAGCGCAGGATCCCGTAACTGTCGAAGATATCGTTACGTTCCTTGTTCAGAATGACCTTTCCCTTGTCGATGAAGATGATCTGATCGGCAATGTGTTCCAGATCGCTGGTAATGTGGCTCGACAGCAGTACCGTGTGTTCCTCGTCCTGAATGAAGTTAAGGAAGATGTCCAGAACTTCGTTTCGAACGATCGGATCCAGACCGCTGGTAGGTTCATCCAGAATCAACAGTTTCGGATGATGAGACAGAGCCGTAGCGATCTCCACCTTCTTACGCATGCCCTTGGACATGGTTTTGAGATTCTGATCTTTCTTGATAGAGAAGGAATCCAGATACCGATAGAACAGCGGACTGTCCCAGTTCCTGTAGACGTTCTTCATGACGGAATCAATGTTGGCCGGCGTCAGGATCTCCGGAAAGAAACTGTTGTCGAAGACAACGCCAATCTCTTCTTTGGAAAAGGCCAGTTCTCTGCCTAAGACGAATACTTCGCCCTGATCCTTCTTTACCACATCCAGAATCGACTTGATCAGAGTCGTCTTGCCTGCGCCATTCTCGCCGATCAATCCCGCAATGATGCCCTGTGGGATATCCAAATCAATCTCTCCTAGAGTAAAACCCGGATATTTCTTTATAAGTTTTTTTATTTCAATCGCATTAATCATTTTCATTACCTCTACACATCAGTTCAAAGACATCCAGGATCTCTTTTTTATCGATGTCGAAGCTCTCCGCGATCTGCAGTATCTTGGAGATATAGCCTTCAATATCCTTCTGGGCCTTTTCTTTCGCCATTTCCGTATTCTTAGGAGCTACGTAGCTGCCCTTCCCCTGTCTGGAAATGATATAGCCTTCCTGTTCAAGCTCGTCATAGGCCTTCTTGATCGTCATGACGCTGATCTTGATATCCTGAGCCAGACTTCTGATCGAAGGGATCGGATCGTCTTCCGATAGATCCCCGTTCATGATCTGGTCAATGATGCAGTTCTTGATCTGCTGATAGATCGGAACAGAACTGCTGTTGCTGATAATCATTTTCATATCCCGGACTCCTTGCGTATAACAGTATATAACAGTATATAACACTTGTCAACAGGTGCATATGACTTGACAGTGATATATGTTGTGTTTTAAATTTGTATAAACCGATGAGAAAGAGTAAGTAGGTTCTGTCGCATGCTTGCAGAGAGCCGGCGGATGGTGAAAGCCGGTAACATGAACAGGGCTGAATGGACTTTCGAGGGCGAACAGAAACGGATTTCCGGAGTATGCAAGACGAATCGATCCTACGTGAAAAGGATCAGCATATGTCAGTATGCGTTGAGGTGGGTATCTTCGGATACCAAGCCAGGTGGCACCGCAGGAATATCACATCCTGTCCTAGCATTGTTTAGGACAGGATTTTTTTATCCCGAAAGGAGGATACACATGAACAGACGATGGCGTAACAGGTATATGATCTGTCATTTGAAACATTGAAAAGGAGGAAAAAACGATGAAAAAGATGATAAGAATGATGCTTGTTTGTTTAGTGGTTTTAGGTACATATGGATGTTCACAGAAGAATGAAGAAACGGATGAAAACGTGTTTGAAGTAGGAATCTGCAACTATGTGGATGACGCTTCACTGAATCAGATCGTGGATAATATCCGGAATCAGCTGGAAGCTTTAGGTAAAGAAAACGGCATGGAATTCCGTATCGACTACCAGAACTGCAATGCCGATGCGGGGATCATGAATCAGATCATCTCTGATTTTATTGCGGAAGACAAGGATCTGATGGTAGCGGTTGCTACCCCTGTTGCCATGGGCATGCAGGCAGCTACGGAAGAAAAAAAGATTCCAGTGATCTTTGCGGCAGTCAGTGATCCTTTAGGTGCAGGACTGGTCGATTCTCTGGACAATCCGGGAGACAATCTCTCGGGAACCAGCGACTTCCTGGATACTTCTGCCGTACTGAATCTGATTCTGGCCTTGAATCCTGAAATCAAGAAAGTGGGTCTCTTGTACGATGCCGGACAGGATGCTTCCTTGCTTCCTGTAACCGATGCAAAGAAGATCCTGAGCGAGAAAGGTATTGAAGTCATCGAGAAATGCGGAACCAACGTCACAGAGATCCAGCTGGCTGTACAGACACTGATTCAGGAAAACGTGGAAGCCGTCTTTACCCCTACCGACAATACCGTCATGGAAGCCCAGCTTACTATCTACGAAGACCTGATCGAAGCTGGCATCCCGCACTTCACAGGAGCCGATTCCTTTGCACTAAACGGGGCTTTTCTGGGTTATGGAGTCGATTATGCCAATCTGGGAAAAGTGACTGCAGACATGATCTTTGAGGTTCTGGTAAGGGGTCAGGATATTTCTACAATGCCGGTCAGAACCTTCGACAACGGCACAGCTACAATCAATACCGAGACCTGTGAACTGCTGGGTTACGACTACGAAGAGATCGCCGAGCGTTTCGCTCCGTTATGCACAAGAGTTCAGCCGATTTTAACGGCCGAGAGTTTCGATTAAGATGTCCGGAATTATTACAACTGCTTTAGAACTGGGTCTGATTAATGCGATTGCCGTCCTGGCTCTGTTTCTAAGCTATCAGATGCTGAATATCTGCGATCTGTCTACGGATGGATGTTTTACCCTTGGTGCTTCCGTGGGAGCTGTCGTTGCCTTGTCAGGGCATCCGTATTTATCTATCCCTGCAGCCATGCTGGCGGGAGCCTTGTCGGGTATTATTGTTTCTTTCCTGCAGTGGAAGATGGGAATCGATTCTCTGCTGGCAGGGATTATCGTTAATACGGCTTTGTACTCCATCAATATTGCGGTCATGGGAAACGCTTCTTTAGTCAATCTTAACAAGACGGAAACAGTATTTACCTTCTTCAAGAATCTGTTGAAAGACGGTTTTCTGGCATCCTATTACCGAATCGTTGTAATCCTGCTGTTTGTTGCACTGATCGTCCTGTTCCTGAACTGGTTTCTGAAGACCAAGCTTGGTCTGGCCATCCGGGCTACCGGAAGCAACCGGATCATGGTGGCATCCAGTTCCGTCGATGCTGATAAGATGACGATGATCGCTCTGGCGGTTTCCGGCAGCATGTGTGCCCTTTCCGGCTGTCTGCTGGCGCAGTACCAGAAGTCTTCCAGCATCGATATCGGATCGGGTATTCTAACGATCGCTCTGGCATCACTGCTGATCGGCAGAATCTTCTACAGATACGACAGTCCGATGCTGGTCAAGATCTGTGCTTCTGTATTGGGTTCCTTTGTATTCAGGATCATCTACGCTTTGTCTTTACGGCTGAATATGCCGGCTTTCATGCTGAAACTGATCTCCGGTATGATCGTTGCTTTAGCAATCTCTTTCCCTTATTTCTCTCGGAAGTATCAGGAAAAGAAGCAGATGTACAAGGAGGCGGAAACGTGTTGAGGATAGAAAGAATATCAAAGACCTTTGATCCGAATTCCGTTAATGCCAAGAAAGCGCTGGATAATCTGTCGCTGACTGCTGAAGACGGAGATTTCATTACGATCATCGGGGCCAACGGTGCCGGTAAATCTACCCTGTTTAATGCGATCGGCGGTTCGTTCTTCATCGATTCCGGAAGGATCATTTTGGATGATCAGGATATTACCTATGTCAAAAGCAATCTTCGGGCCAAGAAGATCGGACATCTGTTTCAGGATCCTTTAGCCTCTACCGCTCCGGATATGAGCATCATCGAGAATCTGGCTCTGGCAGGCATGAACAAAGGCATGTTCTCCAGAATCACCGCAAGCGACCGGGACTACTTTCGGCAGAAACTGAAAGAACTGGATATGGATCTGGATCAGCGGCTGGATGTGCCTGTCAGGCTTCTATCCGGAGGACAGAGGCAGGCCTTAGGACTTCTGATGGCTACTGTGAATAAACCGCAGCTGCTGCTTCTGGATGAACATACTGCGGCTCTGGATCCGGGGAGTGCCGAGAAGGTCATGGAACTGACCTGCAGAATCGTAGAAGACAACGACATTACCTGTCTGATGATCACCCATGACATGAGTAAAGCAATCGAATATGGAAACAAGATCGTGATGATGGATCAGGGAAGAATCATTCAGACGATCGACAAGAAACAGCAGAAAAACATCACGGTCGAAGACCTGATCCGTTCCTTTAAAAACAATCAGGGCAAGGATCTGGACAACGACAGGATGCTGCTGGGAACATAATGATTTAATCAGTTCAAGAGGTAATGAATATGAGTATCATAAAAACGAAGCAAGAAAAAAGAATCCTTTGATCCTAGGAATCAGGAAACAGTTGGAATATCGTGCGTTTCTGTAGAAAGAAATAAAAAAACGGTCATCACTGACCGTTTTTATTCTCTTTTACTTTTATCCAACAATGGTGACGTTTTTTTCAAAATCGAAGCTGTGCTGCGGTTTTTCTGTATCAGGATAGCCGATCGCTATAGCTACGCGGAAGCTGTATCCTTCCTGAATATCCAGTTTTTTGTCGTAATATGCTTTCTTTTCTCCAGTCAAAACATCTTTAACACAGCCAAGAATGACACTCCCCAAGCCCATTGCGGCGGCGGCAAGATGGATGTTTTCGACAGCAATGCCGGCATCGACATCGCTCCATTTGAAACTGTCGTCTCCGGAGAGATAAAAAACCAGCGGCGCATTGAAGTAGAAATTAACATCAGCATCCGGTTTCAGATCATTCTGTATCTCCTGCTGGATCGGATTATCTCCGGTCGTTACTGAAATATGAATCTCCTGCCTGTTGGTTGCTGTAGGAGCTCGAAGACCGGCTTCAATCAGTGTCCTGCATACCTCCTCAGGAATCAATGAGGCAGTGAACTTGCGGATGGAACTGCGAGAATTGATGATGTCTAAAGTATGATTCATGATGCTACCTCTTTTCATCTTCAATATAGCAGAATGCTTTTTTCTTTCCAATCATAATGACCAAACGACTAAAGCAGCATATTATGTGCCAAAACAAGTTCTTTTTTATCCATGTATTGTTGAGTCTTCAACCGGATGTCTGAGTTATACTATACAAATGACTTAAACGGAAAAGATAAAAAGGACTTTGCAGCCCTCTTTTAATCCAGTTCTTTTTCAATCAGCTTTACTGCTTCTTTGTAGACCTTTACGGTCTCCTTCGCATACTGTCTGATCCCGTAGGACTCGTCGATATCCTCCAGAGAATTCTCTACGACGACCAGGGCCAGATCATGGATACGCTGTTCTCTGTCAGTCATATCATATACCTCCTGTTATCTTGATTATACATAAGATTTGAAAAGATGTTGATATCGCAGGCCATGAAAACATAAGCAGTTATTTCAGAAAACGCTCAATCAGAAAATCATCGGCTTTTGTCAGTTTTTTGATCTGTTTGAGCAGTCTTTCATAGGACTCCTCAGGAGTCCTTTTGTAACAGTGCTGTGAAAAGCTTTTTCCGTAGAATTCTTCCGGTGTTGCGTAGCGGGCAATGCCCCAGCCATAGAATTCTCCGTTCTTGTCTACTTCATAATCAAAGTCGGTAATCAGCACATAGCCCTTCATCTGCAAGGCGGTGATCGTCGTATCAAATCCTTTTCTAGGTTCCCAGGAATCCTTTCCTCTCTCCCTAGGCTTGACATAGCCGCCGATTGCCTTGGCTGTCTTCGATAAAATCGAATGTCTGGAAGCGATAATGCTGTAGAGGAATTCTTCGTTATAGTTGACAAGACCGTCGGAGACCCTCGAATCAAAGTCATAGCCGTCTCTACGGTAATTGGCCAGATCATAATACCACTTCTTTGATACAAAAGCTGCTTTCTTACGGAAGAACTTTCCATAGGCACACCTAGTTTCTGTAATGACCGGACCCTTCCATTCCCAGATTCCTTCACCATCTCCGAAATAGACCTTGGGATCTATGTTTTCTTCAATCGAAAAACCCTTCAATTCGTTCTTAAAGAAAGGGACGATCCCATATTCGTTGATCGCATCGATCAGATCTTTCTTTTCTCTGATATAAAAATCCATTGCTCTTATTATATTTCGATCCCTATCCGAGTTTTTCTTCCGCTATTTCAATCAGTTCTTTTTCGGTTTGATATTCTCCCTGGAAAGGATAATCTTTTTCCAATGATTCCAATGCCTGACGGCTCTTTTCCAACTCTTTCTCATCTTTGAGATAAAGAGCCCGAACATAGAAATAACGGATGACAGAAAGAACATTCTTACGCGTTCCCTGCAGATAATTCAATGTCTTCCTGTCCGTGATATCTTCAAAGCAGCCATTCAGACAGTCGATGTATTTCTGATCCAGCATCAGCATCTTTTGATGATAGTCAAGTAACGGATAATCATTGGACCGGATCTGCATCATCAGCTCTTCTGCTTCAGAGAAACGGTGCTCATCCATCAGCTTGTTTTCTTTCCACACAAGATTGGAAGTTCCAATAGATCCCGTATGAAGCGTAGTCTCTCTTAAGTCGATCATGTCATCAGAAGTATCTCTGGCTCTTGTGCCGTTCATCATCATTTCATTGATATCCAGCATGCTGTAGAAGGTATCTATTGCTTCAGGATGTCTATTCATTTCCTGAATGTTTTTGCCGTCATTGGCGATACCGTTTCCGTCAAAAGGAATACCGTTTCCGATCAGCATGATCAGATCATACATACCGTTGGCAGCAGCAAAGATCGCCAGATATGGGTTTCTAGAAAGAAAAACGATCAGATAATTGAATACCATGAAAATGAGATTGAAAATCAGTCCACCTGCATTGTAGAGATAGTAAGGCTTCTTCTCTGTGTTGACAGGCGTTCCCATCAGACACTGTCCAACCGTTCCCGGAATAGAGAAACGGCCCAGTTTCAACTTGCCGTCTTCTTTGCTGATAATGAGAGACAGTACCCGATATGACAGGAAACGGAAACCGGTGAGCAAACCGAAAACCATATGTCCTGCTTCATGGACCGCTGTCTGCAGTATCAGAGCGATTCCCATCGACAGCAGAAACAGCAGATAGATAGGGAAAACATCGATGTCCGCTCTGTATCCGATCATTCCGATCAGCAAGCCGCTAGGAAGACATCCCAGCATAATCAGCGCTCCCATCAGGAGACTGTTTTTCTTGTTTCTCTTGTTCATGTTACCGCCTTCCGTTTCCACTGTTTTTATCCGTCTCTTTGAGTCTTGCAATGATGTAAGAAGACTATGATGGCTGATCATGATCCTGATTCACTAAGACTTATTTATACGGCTTCACATATTTACCTTTACTGATCAGCACAGGTTCATATACTTTCAGTTTCGACATCTTCCCGATCTTCAGTTTCACAAGAACACGAAGGGCATGCTTGGAATGCACATCATGGACATACTGCATCTTCATGATCTTCAGATGATACTGCTTGCACATCTCGTAGAGTTCAGGAAAACGGTCTGCCTGATAGATCAGATAGATCGTGCCGTTGTTTTTCAGGAGTCTTCTGAAAGACTGAAAGAGTTCTTCCAGCGGGAGTCCTTCTTCAAACATCGCCTCTTTGAAGTATTCGTCTTCCGTGACATTGTTCATCTCAAAAAACGGCGGGTTGCAGACGATGACATCGACCGGATCTATATTGAGATCCTGGACTCTCTGATGATAAAGATGATAATTGTCTGTATAATTTTTTAGATTCTCATCCGCAAGCTTCAAAGCATCCTCATGGATCTCGACACCCAGCAGACATTTGGCTCCTTGATGATGGGCATAAAGAAGCAGTGCACCGGTATTTGTTCCGATATCAAGAACAGTCTTTCCGATCAGCGGGTCCAGAAACATGCCGAGACATACCGTATCGGTATTGACCTTGTACAGGTCTTCATCCTGAGTAAATTCGTAGTCAATGTATTTGAGTGAATCAGTCTTGTTCATCATAGTCCTTTGACAGTTCAAACCAGAAGGTAGATCCTTCGTTCAGTACGGATTCCACGCCGTATTTTGCCTTATGTACTTCCAGGATCGCCTTGGCGATGGCTAAACCTAAACCTGTGGAATTGACGGAACGGTTGAAGTTCTTGTCTACCTTGTAGTATCTGTCCCATATGTAAGGGAGTGCTTCTTCAGAAATACCGTTGCCGTGGTCGATGACTTCTACCCTTACCTTTTCCTCATCCGCATGTTCCCGGATAACGATCGTAGAGTCGTCATCAGAGTATTTCAGGGCATTGGAAAGGAAGTTGTAGATGACCTGAGAGATCTTTGTTTCATCGGCATAAACGACGCAGTCGTCAAGATCCAGAACGAGATTGACATTCTTTTCGTGAATCGCCTGAGAAAGCAGGAGAACGACTTTGTTGATGCACTCTTTCAGGTCGAAGTTGTCCCTGTTAAGCTCGATGACGCCCGACTGCAGTTTCGAAAGCTGCGACATATCGGTTGCCAGCTTGTCCAGATACTCTGTCTCCTTGATGATGACATCCAGATGTTCGTTTCTTTTCACTGGATTCTCTCCGGAAATATCTTTAATCATTTCCGCATAGGCCTTGATCATGGTTAACGGCGTCTTGATGTCATGGGAAACATTGGCGACCAGATCTTTTCTTAAGTCATTGACCTTGGAAAGCTTTTCTGTCGCATCGTCCAGTGTGGAAGCCAGATCGTTGATCTCCGAGAACGAATCCGTTTTGAACTCGACATTGTAGTCTCCCTGAGCCAGCTTGTTGGCTTCGTTCTTCATCTTCACGATAGGCTGAGAGATCTTTTTGGCCAGGAATACCGCCACGATCAAAGCGATCAGGATGACGATCACAGCAATATAGAAATACTGGTTCAGGATGAAATCGATGTAGGATTCCACCGGTTCCAGAGGCGTATTCAGAATGAGATAATAGTTGGCCAGATCGGCCTTGATCTGCTTGCCGTACAGAAGCATTTCCGCTCCGGTGTACTGTGAATTGACAATGGCGGATAAAGGATTCTCGTCGTTTATGGTTTCAATGAATTTCAAAGGATCTTTTGTAATGATGTAGGTCTGCTCCCCTACCGTCACTTCCTTATCCAGCATGCACAGCTGTCCCAAGGAATCAGGCGGATAGTATATACTCTTTCCGTTTTCGTTGTAGATAATGGCACAGACATTATTGCCGATGATGGTCCTTCCGACGGATTCAATGTCTTTTTCCGTAACATCCGATTTCAGCAGCAGTTCTTCCATGGTATCCGAAATCACATTGATGGTTCTGATACGGTCATCCCGATAGTAAGGCTTGATTAAAACAACCAGCAGGAAACCCAGCAGCAGCATCATCGATAATGAAAAACCCAGAAAATACAGCCAGGTCGAAAAACGGATGCCCTTGAAATTAAACTTCAAACTTGTACCCCACACCTCTTACCGTGACAATATACTTCGCATATTCGCCCAGATCTTTTCTGAGCATCTTGATATGTGTATCGATCGTTCGATCGTCTTCATAGTAGTCTGTCTCCCACACGGCAGAAAGCAGTTTTTCTCTGTCCAGGGCGATGTTCTTGTTCTGAACCATGTAAATCAATAGATCCAGCTCTTTCGGCGTCAGCGTCAGTTTCTGTCCGTCTGCCGTTACGCTTCTGCCGTCCACGTCGATCACTAGTCCTTCAAAGACATACTGACTGTTGGTATGAACGTGGTAACGGTCGCAGACCGCCTTGATTCTGGCCATCAGTTCTTTCGGAGAGAACGGTTTGGTGACATAATCGTCTACACCCAGATCGAAAGAGAACAGCTTGTCTTCTTCCTCCTGTCTTGCCGAAAGCATGATTACCGGGATGTTCTGTATGGATTTGATCTTCTTGCATGCGGAAAAACCGTCCAGTTCCGGCATCATGATATCCAGGATCACACAGTCGTAACTGTTGTTCTGTACCATTTCCACGGCATCTTTGCCGTTGCTGGCCTGGTCGCACTCGTAGCCGTTTGCCGCGGCATATTCCGATACGACTTCTCTTATTTTTATTTCATCATCAACGATCAGGATCTTCATAATTGTTCCTCCTATAATATTCTCATGTTTCTAACCAGACAGGAAGCTTCCTTTTCGATCCGGCCTTCAAAATAGACGTATTTTCCTTTAACAAGCTGTGAACCATACTGCGCATACAGATTCGGCATGACTGCCAGGGAGAGTTCTCCCTTGTCATCAACCAGGTCTACAAATGCCATCATGTCGCCTTTCTTGGTTCTAAGCGACTTGACTCTCTTGATCAAACCGAAGCCCTTGGCCATTCCCATCGTTCCTGAGAGCTGATAGAGATCCAGGGTATCGATGCTGTTTTTCTTCTTGACATCGGCGATCGGATTGAAACTGAAATAGAAACCCAGGACGTTTTTCTCGTTCTCAGCCAGGACCATGTTGTCGTCCTTCAGCTGTTCAATGATCGGTGTATCGTCGAAATCATCCATCAGAGACTCTTCTCCTCTGTGGGCATTGGCATACATGATGACGTTGCTTAAGGCACTGATCATCGTATGTCTGGAATAACCGAAACTGTCAAAAGCGCCCGCATAGATCAGATTCTCCAGGACGTTTCTTTCAACGCCTTTCAGAGTCAGCCTCTTTACCGCGTCGATGTAATCCTTGAATAGTCCGTTTTCTCTTTCTTCCAGGACTTTAGTCGCGGAGATGGCGCCAACATCCTTACATATGCCGAACGGCATGACGATGGCTTCGTCCTTGATCTGATAGGTCAGTGCGGATTCGTTCAGGGATACTCCTTTTACCTTTTGTTTAATATTCAGACACTCGGTAATATAGTCGTAGGTCTTGGACTGCGAACCGATGACGCCATTCAGCAATGCCTTATAGAAATACAAAGGATAGTTTGCTTTCAGATAGGCCAGCTGGTAGGCTACCATGGCATAGGCGATGGAATGAGCCTTGCCGAATCCGTAGTTCGCGAATTCCAGAATGAGTTCATAGACCTTCTCCGCAAGCTGTCTGTCGTATCCTTTCTTCAGACATCCGTCGATGAAGTCCGGATAGAGCTTCTCCAGTTCACTCAGTTTCTTCTTGGACATGGCTTTTCTTAAGATATCGGCCTTGCCGTAGGTAAAACCGGCCATGACTCTGGCGATATTGATGATCTGTTCCTGGTAGACGATGATGCCGTAGGTCTCTTCCAGGATCGGTTTCAGATTCGGATGGAGATAACTGACGCTTTCCGGATGAGAGCGGTTCTCAAGGAAAGCAGGGATGTTTTTCATCGGACCCGGACGGAACAGCGCGATCGCTACGGCGATCTCTTCGAAACTGACCGGCTTCATTTTGCGGATCAGGTTGCGCATGCCGGAAGATTCCAGCTGAAATACGCCGGATACGTTGACGTCCTGTATGAGCTTAAAGGTCTTCGGATCATCCAGCGGAATGTCTTTCAGACTGAATGACGGTTCATCTTTCTGAATGTCTTGCGTGATCTCGGCAATGATACCCAGGTTTCTTAAACCCAGGAAGTCCATCTTGATCAGGCCGAGTTCTTCCAGATGTTCCATCGTATACTGGGTCGAATAGATGTCATCTTCAATCCTGATTACCGGTACGACTTCTTCCAAAGGTTTTCTGGACATGACGATGCCTGCGGCATGAGTCGATTCATGACGCGGGAAGAATTCGAGTTTTCTGGCGATCTTATAGAGTCTGCGGTAGCGCTGTTCGGATTCGATTTTCTGCTTAAACAGAGGCAGTGTCGCATAGGCCTTTTCCAGATCCATGTTTACGACATTCGGGATCAGCTTGCAGATACCGTCGATCTCTCTTACAGGATAGTCCAGTACTCTGCCGACATCTCTAAGGACCTGCTTGGCCTTCAGTGTGCCATAGGTAATGATATGACCTACGTGTTCTATCCCGTAGCGGTCTCTGACGTAGCGTATGACTTCATCTCTGCGGTCATCCGGGAAGTCAGTATCGATATCCGGCATGGAGATACGTTCCGGATTGAGGAACCGCTCAAAAAGCAATCCATACTTTAATGGATCGATGTCCGTAATGCCCAGACAATAGGAAACCAGCGAGCCTGCCGCAGATCCCCTGCCCGGTCCGACCAGAATGCTCTGTTTCTTGGCGTAAAGAATAAAGTCGTAGACGATGAGGAAGTAGTCCTCAAAGTGCATCTTCAGGATGACACTCAGTTCATAGTCCAGACGTTTCTTATAAACATCAGGAACATCGTTTTTTAATCTTCTCTTTAACCCCTCGTTACATAAAGCAACCAGGTAGTCCTTTGACGGTATGTTTTTCTTGTTTTCATATAACGGCAGAGAGGTTTCAAAGTCCATTTCCACCTGGCAGTTCTGCGCAAACTGATCGGTATTGATCAGTTCATCCTGTTCGTAGAGAGCATCATATTCCTGTCTGCTGAGCAAATATCTGCCGCTCTCCAGTATTGCCGTATTGTTGTCGTAGATCCTTTTGTCTCTGATACATTTCAGGATCTCATAATCCTCGTAATCATCCCGTTCCAGATAATAAGTACGGTTCAGGGCGATCATCGGGATGCGGTTCTTCTTTAACAGTTCTTTGATCTTCCTGTCCCTGTTGGCATTGATGGCGATATCGTGATCCATCAGACCGACGGTATAGTCTTTGAACAGTTCTCTTTGTCTGTTCAGCGTTTCCTGCATGTCCATATCCCTATCAGCCGCATAGGTCAAAGGCATGTCGTCGGAAAGCAGAACCAGGATGCAGTCTCCGCGGTATTCATTCAAAATATTAAGATCTATGATTTTATCTTCACGTGTGCAGATATGACTGGAAAGTTTCATCAGATTTTCAAAACCCGCATCATTTCTGGCATACAGTACCGTCACATAGGTTCTGTCCTCGATCCTGATCTCAAATTCCAGACCGTATACCGGATGAATCCCGGCTTTCTCACAGGCTTTCTTGAAAGACATTGCTCCCGCCAGCACATTTCTGTCCACCAGGCCCAGATGCGTATATCCGTATTTCTTCCCATACGAAACGATTCCATCGATCGTGCACATGGAAGAAAGCAGACTGTAGACACTACGAATATACAACGGACAGCTCATATTTCTATTATACTTTATTGTTTTGTGAATCATAAGATGATAAAATATGAATATACCCTAGGGGGGTATCTATGGAAAAGACTTACGAAGTAAAAGGAATGACTTGTGTCATCTGTAAAGGAAATGTGGAAAGAGCTCTGAAGAATACGCCGGGCGTGCTTTCCTGTAAGATCAATCTGCTGGAAAACGAAGCCAGCGTCAGTTTTGATGAAAGCAAAACAAATGAAGAAATCATGGCCATGGCCGTGAAGGACGCCGGTTATGAACTGGTGATCCACAAGAATGAAGGAATCGATCTGGATAAGGTCAGACTGGCGATTTCCGTTGTCCTGACTGTGATCCTGATGTATTTCTCGATGGGCCATATGTTTGGACTGCATGTCCCATCCTGCGGAAACTACGTTCAGCTGATCCTGGCTACGATCATCATCCTGCTGAACTTCCACCACTACAGATCTGGATTCCTGGCCCTGTTCCACTTAAGACCGAACATGGATTCCCTTGTTTCGATATCGTCTTCCGTATCCTATCTGTACTCCCTGTACGTACTGTTCTCCAGGAACAGTTCCTATCACCTGTATTTCGAAACGGCAGCCATGGTTCCGGTCATCGTTTCGATCGGTAAATGCATTGAAGGCAACAACAAGAAGAAAGCCGCCAAGACGATCAGGGGTCTGGCTACCCTGATACCGATGCAGGCGAATCTGATAAAGGATGATGAGGTTACCATCATTCCGATCGATGATCTGAAGAAAGACGATATCGTTGTGGTTGGACCGGGCGAATCGATCCCGCAGGACGGTGTGATCATCTCCGGATCATCTTCCATCGACGAATCCATGATCACGGGAGAATCTCTTCCGCAGACAAAGTCAGTCGATGACGAAGTAATCGGCGGTACCGTCAATATCAACGGTGAGATCAGAGTAAAAGTCACCAAGAACAGTTCTCAGACGACCCTTTCCAAGATCATTTCATTAACCAAACAGGCAACCATGTCGAAGATCCCGGTAGAGAAGTTTGCGGATACCGTATCCAACTACTTCGTCTTCAGCGTCATCGGAATATCTGTCGTGACATTCATCATCTGGATGATTGTTGATGGAGATATAGAGAAAGCCTTGAACTTCGCCATGTCGGTGCTGGTCATCAGCTGTCCGTGCGCTCTGGGTCTGGCTACCCCTGCCGCAGTCATGGTGGCAACGGGTAATGCCGCCAGAAACGGCGTTCTGATCAAGAATCCGGAGATCCTGGAAGTTGCCGGGAGACTGAAATACGTCATTCTGGACAAGACCGGAACCCT
This sequence comes from uncultured Solobacterium sp., assembly GCA_964529805.1. GTDB lineage: Bacteria > Bacillota_I > Bacilli_A > Erysipelotrichales > Erysipelotrichaceae > Colivicinus. Next base: position 24,479 of record CAZGZT010000008.1, read on the forward strand.
TACCAAAAACAAGCTGGAGATCATTGATCTGAAAGAATACGACAGCTCTTTCCTGAATGTCCTTTCTTCTCTGGAGAAACATTCTTCACATCCAATCGCCAAGGCGATCAGTGAGAAATATCCGGATGGAAATCTGAACTTCGACGACTTTGAGCAGATCTCTGCCGAAGGCATTCTGGCTCATATCGGAAAAGACAGCTACTATGCCGGAAATCTGAAACTGCTCAGCCGTTTCACCAAAGAGGTTCCGGAAGACATCAGCTATGCGAAAGAAAACAACTACTCTTTCATCTGTGTCGGAAGAAACGATCAGATCCTGGGTATCGTCTACCTGGCCGACGTTCTGAAAGACAGCTCCGTAGCTGCGATCGCTTCTTTACAGAAACGTGGCATCACGCCGATCATGTGTACCGGAGACAACGAAATCACGGCTGCAAATATCGCCAGAAAACTGAATATTACAGAGTATCTGTCTTCTGTAACGCCGCAGGATAAACATAAAACAGTAAACGAGAAGAAGGAATCGGGAAAGACGGCCATGGTCGGAGACGGCGTCAATGATGCGATCGCCCTATCGGCTGCCGATGTATCTTTCTCTGTAGCCAACGGAACGGATATCGCCTATGCGACCAGCGATGTAGTCCTGATGACCAACAGAATTCTGGACGTCTCATTCATGGTCGATCTGGCCCGCAAGACGATGTCCGTCATCAGACAGAACCTGTTCTGGGCCCTGTTCTACAACGCTCTGTTTATCCCTCTGGCGGCAGGCGCTTTCTACAAATCACTGAATCTGTCAATGAATCCGATGATCGGAGCACTGACGATGTCAGTCAGTTCCATATTTGTGCTTAGTAACGCACTTAGAATAAATTCAGTCAAAAAGGAGGAAATCAAGAAGATGAACAAAATCGTACTGATCGAAGGCATGATGTGTGCACATTGTGCAGCCCACGTAGAGGAGGCATTAAAGAACCTCGGAGCCGATGTAAAGGTATCTCTGGAAGAAGGAAAAGCCTATCTGTTTGATACCGCGTTAAGCGATGAACAGATCAGAGAAGCCGTTACCGATGCCGGCTATACCGTAACCGGAATTCAGGATGAGTAAGGATCACGAGCAGGTAAAGAAATATCTGACGATCGCTAAAGGACAGCTGGAAGGCATCATCAAGATGATCGATGAGGACCGCTACTGTCTGGATATTTCCGATCAGCTCATGGCAACAAGAGCCCTGTTAAAAAAGACAAACAATCTGATCCTGAAGAATCACATCGACAGCTGCGTGAGAACAGCGATAAAGAACGGTGACGATCAGAAGATCGATGAGGTCATTAAAGCCCTGGAGAAACAAATCTAGGGCTTTTTATACTATAATAGACGTATGAACAGATTAGAAACCAGGCCGATCCACGTTGGCAATGTACAGATCGGCGGACAGAATAGAGTCGTCATTCAGTCGATGACCAATACCAGGACCAAGGATGTCGCTGCGACAGTCGATCAGATTCTGAGACTGGAAGAAGCGGGATGTGAGATCATCCGTGTCGCCATTCTGGACAAGGAAGATGCTTTGGCTGTAAAACAGGTCAAGGAACAGATCCACATTCCTCTGGTCAGCGATATTCATTTCAATCCGGATTTCGCCATTCAGGCTATTCTTTCGGGAACGGACAAGATCCGTCTGAATCCCGGAAACATCGAAGATGAAGATAAGATTAGGGAAATCGTAGAACTTTGCAAAGAAAGAAATGTTCCGATCCGTATCGGCATCAATGCGGGAAGTCTGAATAAGAAATACACCCATTCCGAAGAAGCCATGATCGAGTCCGCAAAGGATCATCTGCGTATTCTGGAAGAACTGGACTTCCACGATGTCTGTCTGTCTTTCAAGTCTTCCGATCCATTGGAATGTATCAAAGCCTATCATCTGGCTGCAGAGACATTTCCGTATCCTTTGCACCTGGGCGTAACGGAAGCCGGAGGACTGCTTAACAGCACAATCAAGTCTTCTCTGGCCTTAGGCAATCTGCTGCTGGACGGAATCGGCGATACGATCCGTATTTCCATTTCCGATGATCCGGTTGAAGAAGTCAGAGTCGCCAGAAAGCTCCTAAGGGCCTGCGGATTGAAGAAAGACGTAGCCAACCTGATCTCCTGTCCTACCTGCGGCAGACTGCAGTACGACATGCTGCCGATCGTCAAAGAGATGGAAGCCTACCTGGAAACGGTAGACAAGGACATCAGCGTCGCCATCATGGGATGCCCGGTCAACGGACCGCAGGAAGCTGCCCGTGCCGATATCGGCGTAGCCGGAGGCAAAGAGAGTGCGATCCTGTTTAAGAAAGGTCAGATCATCAGAGCCATACCGCAGGATCAGATCATCCAAACCCTGAAAGAAGAAATCGAAAAGCTCTAAAACAAAAGCCTACTGCAGTAGGCTTTTTTTCTGCCTGATATCATTCAGATGAAGCAGGCAGGTCTTATAGATAACGCAGGCTGCGGCCGGGATCAGATAAGGCAGGAAAATGAACGCATCCATCAGATAGAGATTCGGCTTCCCAAAGAGCGTATATAATTCCGAAGGAAGTATCGTTATCAGTATCGTCAGTACGCTTACACTGATCAGCATGATGATCAGAAACGGTATGATGACCTTGACCCTGAAGAGATATAGATATTCGTTTACGACTGCCGTATTCAGACATACTGCAGCGAGAAAGAAATATGATCCGGAAAAATACAACGGGATCCTGGAAAAGTTCAATGCCAACAGGATCGGACAGTACATCAGCACACCGACGGCAACGATACGCCATGGATCAGCCTCACTCTTCACCACAAGCAGTATTGTGCCTGCCAGTAAGCCAAGTACAGTTCCAAACAGACTCCATCCGTTCAGATACATGCACCAGGCAAATATCATCATCCAGTAATTGTAGATCAGTAATCTTTTCATCTTCCTGCCTCCTGACTACATCATAGGATAAATAGAATACACTATTGTCCAATTATTCGGACAGTTATACAATAAAAGCATGAACAAGAAAAGACTATTGAAACTCCTGGAAATATTCAGAAGATACTCCGACATGGATCATAGGCTGAGCCTGAATGAGATCGTTACGTTGCTGGAAGAAGACGGAATCAGCGTAGCCAACCGGAAGACTCTGTACGACGATATCAGGGAGATCTCTGAATATGTTGGAGAGATCGAATACAACAACGGCTATTATCTGGATGAAGCACCCTTCTCTCTTTCTGAGATCAAGATCATAATCGATTCTTTGAACTCTCTAAAGAATCTGGATGAGAGATTTCTGGATGATCTAAAAGAGAAGCTCTATTCCTTCATCTCGGAATATGAAACGGACTTCTTAAAAGAACTGGAATACCAGAACAGACATTCAGACAAAAAGTTCCTGAACCGTCTGGAAGATTCTCTGTATGCCATCAGAAATCATAGAATGCTGTTTGTCAAAAGGAAAAACAATAATGAAGAAGAGATCGCTCCGCTCTTTCTTTACCGGCAGAACGATTTCTATTACCTCTACTACCACTATCCAAAGAAAGACAAGATCTATCATATGCGTTTCGACAACATCATCTCAACCCGTTTAAGTGACCGTCAGGATACATTATTGATTCCTAAGAATAAAATCATCGATCATATCCAAGAAAGCACAAACGCTTTCTATTCCGGTAAGACGGAAACTGTTGTATTTGAGATCGTTGAAGATTCAGAATTCCTTAAATACAGACTGCAGGATGATTTCCCGAATATCGTCTTTACGAAAAACGGCTTTTCCTTAAAGGCAAGCATCAATGATGTCTTCTTCTCAAGACTTACAGCCTATGGTGATCAGATAAAAATCAGCGACAGAAGCATCGCTGATCAGTATATCGTTTATTTGAATAAGATTATTACTCGTAATAGCCCGGAGAAAAGAAGTAGCTGATCGAAGCCGGATCGATTCCGTAATATGCCAGCATGTCGGATACGCTAACCAGCTGGCATCCTCTGTTGATCAGTTCCGGAACGATCTTTTCCAGTGCTTCCGCCGTTTCGAAATAGATGTCATGGAACAGGATGATGTCTCCTGATTCATACTCGTAACCCAGCACTCTGTCGCAGATAGTCTGAACGTCTCTGGAATACCAGTCTTCGGAATCTACATCCCATAAAATTGCCGGCAATGGCTGTGCCGCAAGAACATCCTCATCGAATTCCCCTCCTACCGGACGGTAGGTTTTCATTTCATAGTCCATGAATTTTTCCATGTAACGGATCGGACCGTTGATCTCGTCATAGATCTCGTCGTACGTGGAAAGATCTTTCAGACTGGAAGGATGACTCTGGGTATGGGAGCCGTATTCGTTGCCCTGGTTGATGGAATTACGCAAAAACATGTAGACCTGATAATCGGCCCAGATATCCCGGTTTTCCAGGTTGTTTCCTACGACATAAAAGGTTGCGGAAGCATCATACTGGTACAGCAGATCGACGATCGCTTCGCTGGAGGTGCTCTTTTTTTCTGACCAGAAATAAGGTCCGTCGTCAAATGTCAGACAGACGATCGGATGGTCCTCTGACGGATCAAGATAGACAGGTTTTCTGTAAAGTTCCTGCGGATAGCCGAAGTTCATGTTTAATGCCTTCTGCAGATATCTTAACGGAACGGATACATCCAATTCGTATTCCGGAAAACGGCAGATCAGATTCTCTTCAGATATCTCATAAGTGACATCAGTAAAATCCAACTGATCGGCTGCCAAGGAACTTAAGTATTCCGCATTGTAGTAGTCTTCCGGTCTCTGCTTCTTGATTTCATAACGCAGATAATCGGCAGCGATCTTCTTGCCTTCATCGGATAGTTCCTTGATCTGAAGCAGCTGATACTGTTTATCGGTAAAGTACTTCAGATCCTTGCCGTAGCTGACCATGTAGTAGTCGCCAAACGGAATCAATGTATAATCGAATATCCTGTCGTCCTTTACGCCCTTGCACAGGCTTTTGGCTTCGCTGTAGCCTGTTTTGGAATCCGGATAGAAGACCAGACAGTGGCGTGTTTTGTATGTTTTCGCATCCTCATGGATCGATTTCTTGCCAAGAAAACTGAAATTGGTATTCAAAAGAAAAAGTACCGCATACAGCAATACGAAAAGAATCACACATTTCAATATCTGACGGTACTGTTTCAGGATCTTGTTCATCTATTCCATTATAAACTAATTCACGTTTATTTTGTTTCGGATCGTATTGCCGATGAAGTCTATCATCAGCATGATCACGACCGCGATCAGCGAATAGGCAAAGATCGGAACCATGTTGGTTGGATCGGCACTGCGGGATGCGGCAATTACGCTTCCCAGACCGGCATTCGTGCTTCCGGTAATGACCTCGGCCATGATTTCGATCTTGAAACACAGCGAGAAACTCGATGTCATGGCAACGATGATGTAAGGCAGTGCCAACGGAAGTCTGATCCATAGATTTCTTTTGATGAATCCTGCTCCGTCCAGTCTGCAGGCATTCAGGATGCTTACCGGAATATTCCTGATGCCTCCTGCGATTCCTTCATACAGGATCGGGAAACAGATCAGGACGACCATCATCACAGGAGCCTTTTTAAAGCCTACCAGGACGATAAAGAAGTAGATCAGTGAAGCGGTAGGAACGGCTCTTAAAGTCGTGATAAAGGGGCTGAAAAGCCGCTCAAAGAAAGGATAATTCCCGGATATCGTACCTATGAGAAGTGCTGCGGCAAAAGAGAACAAATAACCGCACAGCATCTTTGAGAAGGTAGCGCCAAGACATCTGTAGGTGTAGCTTTTACCCAATAATGTAAAGGCATGTCTAAAGGTCTGAACAGGTCCCGGGAAGACCATGGTCTCTTCTCTGATCAATATGGCAAAAAGCTGCCACACAAGCAGCAGCAGCGCTATGCCGTAAAGATAAGTCTTATACTGATCAACGGTAGATTTCTTCACTTGTCTTTTCGATTCCCATTACCTCTAAGAAAGCATCGATATCGTTCTGTATGTCTTTGGCTCTCTTGAATCCCAGGCCCATGGCATTGATGCCTAAGGCGTTCTTCTGAGAGAATACGGCTTTTACGACATTGAGATTCGGCAGACCGAACTGGGTCGTGAATTCGTCTCCTTCATAGACGCCAAGCGCCGAGAAGATCTTTTCCGGATCTTCGATGCCGGCATTGATGGATGTTTCCAGATCGTTAAGGAAAGCTTCAGCGGTAGCATCGGAAACGGTATTCTTGATGAATACGCCCGCCTGGACGATGTCCATTCCCGATTTGTTGCGGTAGGCTTCCTGAATGTCGACGGCAACGCTTGCGTTCTCGTTCTGCTTTAGTGCCGCAAACATGGCCGGCTGGGCCAGGAAGACGTAGTCTACAGGATTGCCTTCCAGATCGGCACCCTTCATCAGACAGGCGGCAGCCTGCTGAGCATCGGCAACATAGACGATCGCCTCGTCATAGTCCGTTCCATAGAGATAATGGAAGACCTTGCTAGGAAGCATGTTTTCATTGCCAAACAGTACGATCTTGTCGTCGGGATCCATTGTATCGTTTTCATCATTACCGGTAGAACCGATGTAGAGATTGCCAAACGAAACGACGGCAGCCAGCTTATAGTCGGCACCGCTGGAAATGGCTTTGACGCCGCTGGTAATATCGACCGTGATCACATCCGGAGATGCATCGCCTGTCCATAAGGCGCCGATCGCATCGGCTGCGACTCTGGTGTAGTTCTCGCTGGATATCCAGTCATAGAAAGCCAGAACCGGAGCGCCCTTCGGCGTAACGACTGTCAAAGAAGAAGGATCAGCAATATCCTGTGTATCTTCTTTCTTTTCCCCTGCGCATCCGCACAATAACAGTAATACAGATAAAACGGTTAATAATTTCTTCATTTTCTTTCAACCTCGCAGGTAAATTATATATAATAAAACATAGAAAGAATGTGATTTGGATCACGGATCATGAATATTATTGAAAGACTCAATTCCAGTGAAAGGAAACTGTTAAGGGAAAGAAAACTCTCCAAAGGAGAGACTTTATTCTATGAAGATGAAAGATGCGGGTGTATCGGGATCATCGTATCCGGCAGCGTACAGATCGTTTCCTATCTTCCGGATGGAAAGCAGATCATCTACAACTCCCTGAAGGAAGGAGAGATCTTCGGTAATAATCTGATCTTCTCTTCCGAACCTTTCTACAAGGGCAATATTATTGCCGTAGAAGAAACAGCAGTCGGGCTCTTAGAGAGAGATGATCTGTTGAAAATCCTGGAAGGAAACAAGGATTTCATGGTGGAATATCTGAGGATTCAGTCCAACTTCTCCAAAGAACTGAACAACAGAATCAAACTGCTTTCTTTAGAGAGCGCCGAAGAGCGTTTCCTTTACTACATGCATACGCATAAAAACAGGATCACCTACCGTTCCGTATCCGATCTGGCCAGGCAACTCTACCTGGAAAGAGAGACGCTTTCCAGACTGCTGGGCAGATTGGAGAAAGAAAAACGCATTATTCGCTATGATAAAACCGTAAGATTGTTATAATATATAATGATAAAGAGGTAGCAAAGATGTATTCGTTCGCAAATGACTATTCCGAAGGAGCATGTCCAAAGGTTCTGGATGCTCTGGTTAAGACCAACTATACGCAATCCGAAGGTTACGGTCTGGATGTTTATTGCAGAAAGGCGGCAGAGACGATCAAGGCCAAGCTGCATCGTCAGGATGTAGATGTTCATTTTGTTACGGGCGGAACGCCGTGCAATGTTCTGGCCATCAGTCTGCTGAAATCCTATGAGGCTGTGATCAGCGCTGAAACAGGTCATATCAATGTTCACGAAACGGGAGCCGTAGAAGCGACCGGCCATAAGATCATTCCGGTGAAGTCTTCCGATGGAAAGATCACCCCTGCCGGGATCAGAAGAGCGGTATTTACCCATATCGATGAGCATATGGTAAAACCGAAGATGGTATTCATTTCCAATGCGACGGAACTGGGTACGATCTATTCAAAGGAAGAACTGATTACCATTTATCAGACCTGCAAGGAACTGAACCTGTATCTGTATCTGGACGGCGCCAGACTAGGCAATGCCCTGACGGCTGTCGATAATGATCTGACTTTCAAGGATATTGCCGACAATACGGACCTCTTCTATATCGGCGGAACGAAGAACGGCGCCCTGCTTGGTGAAGCGATGATCATCCGTCATCCGGACCTGAAAGCGGAATTCCGTTACCTGCTGAAGCAGCGCTGTGCGATGCTGGCGAAGGCTAAGATCATCGGCGTACAGTTCCAGGCTTTGCTGGAAGACGATACCTACCTGAAGAACGCCAAAAACGCCAACGTCATGGCACAGGCTCTGAAATATGCTTTCCAGCAGCTGGGCATCAAGATGTACATTGATTCTCCTACCAATCAGATCTTCCCGGTTCTGGACAACAAAGTCCTGGAAAAGATCAAGGAAAAATACAAGGTTACGGAATGGGGCAAGTACGACAAGAACAATACGGTTGTCAGATTCGTGTGTTCCTGGGCTACCAAGAAAGATCGGGTCAAGGACTTCTACAGGGATCTGGTCCTGATCCTGAACGAAACAAAAAGATAAACAAAGCACTGCCTAGGCAGTGCTTTTACTTTAACTGAAATGAAATGCTTCCCTTTCCGTCCTGATATTCAACCTTGCAATAAGCACCGTTGATCAGGGTCATTCTTGGATTGGTGTGTCCGATGTCCATCTCGCAAATGTGCGGTATTTTCCCAAGAGCCTTGTCTGCAGCCTTGATGTAGTCGAGCTTCGGATCATCGATCCTAGGGAATGCGACTCTGCCGATCAGCACGCCCTTACAATACTTAAACCATCCGGCATTCTTATACTGCAGCAGGGTCAGATAGAAGTCATAGGCGGACATGGAGAAGATGTCGAAATACCATACGATACCGTCGTCCTTATGACGTTCCAGAAAGGCATTGGTATCATCCAGAGAGGTTCCGATCAGTTTCTCAATACACTCGATGCATCCACCGATCAGTCTTCCTTCGATTGTCATGTCGTTCTTTGCGATCCAGCGTACCGGTTCATATTTCTTGATCTCACTGATCTCGTTCAGGAAAGTGATGTATCTTTTATAGGAATTCTGTTTTACGGTTTTCCCTTTCAGATACTTGAAGAAAGTGTTCTGCTGACGGTCCGGTTTCAGCTTGAATCCGGCGCCGTTGAATCCATACAAAGTAGCAATATCCAGTTTTGTCGTTACCGTATACAGAATATTGGTCGGATCGGACATGCCGATGATCCACTTCGGATTTTCTTTATACTTGTCGAAGTCTACATACGGCATCATCTCCAGCATGTAATCTCCACCGGCCGCACATAAGACAGCCTTCACTTCCGGATCGCAGATCAGTTCCTCCATTTCTCTGGCTCTCTGCTTTGCGGAAGCGCTTCTGTCGTTGTCTTTTCTAACCGATTTTGTTTCTTTGATCCGATATCCGTAAAGTCTTAATACTTCATTGGATTCTTCCAGTTCATCCAGCTTATGACCCACTCCCTTGCTGGGAGCGCAGATACCGATCAGATCGTTTTCTTTCAGGAATTCAGGATATATCATACTCAAAATATACTAAAAGGTACCAATTAAGTCAAAAACCTTTGCAAGTTGGTACCGATTTGTTTTAAAATGAAATTGCATATAGTTTTTGCTAGTAAAGGGGAAATATGACAGGTAAAGTTAAGTGGTTTAATGCCGCTAAGGGTTATGGCTTTATCACAGGTGATGATGGAGTTGAAGTATTCGTTCATTTCTCAGCAATTCTTGTTGATGGCTATAAATCATTAGATGAAGGACAGGCTGTCGAATACGAAGTAAAAGACGGTGAAAAAGGTCCTCAGGCATATGATGTCAAGAAGATTTAATTAAATCGTTTAATTAGACCGAAATAGAACTCTGAAGAGTTCTTTTTTTATGAGAAAGACGGCAGTTTTCTGCCGCCTTTTCTTCTATTCGTAATTATTATTCCTGTCTTCCGACAGTATAGTTGCCCTTCTCATCCACATCCACCAGAATGTTTTTCGCATCGTAATTTTCCAGCAGATACTTGGCTACCAGGGATTCAATCGCTCTCTGGATGTGACGTTTCATCGGTCTTGCGCCGTATGTTTCGTCAAAGCCCAGTTCTACGATCTTGTCCATGGCTTTCTGGCTTACTGTAAGTGTAATATCCGATTCAGCCAGTCTCTTCTTAAGAATGTTCAAGAACTTCTCAGCTACTTTTTCGATCATATCCTTATCCAATGGATTGAAGATGATGATCTCGTCGATTCTGTTGATAAATTCCGGCTTGAAGGTCATCTTGACGAGTTCTTCGTACTGCTTTGTCTTCTTTTCCAGATCCTTTTCGAATGCGTATTCGCTTCCCAGGTTGGATGTCATGATGATAATGGTATTCTTGAAATCGACGGTAACGCCCTTGGAGTCCGTGATTCTTCCATCGTCCAGTATCTGTAAAAGAATGTTGAAGACATCCGGATGGGCCTTTTCGATCTCATCCAGCAGGACGATGGAATAAGGTTTCCTTCTCACGGCTTCCGTCAGCTGTCCGCCTTCTTCATAGCCTACATATCCAGGAGGAGCGCCGATCAGTCTGGATACGGAGAACTTCTCCATGTATTCGGACATGTCGATACGTACAATCTTGGATTCATCATCGAAAAGCTGTTCTGCCAAAGCCTTGGCTACTTCGGTTTTACCGACGCCTGTAGGGCCCAGGAAGAGGAATGAACCGATTGGCCGATTCGTATCGGAAACCTGCGCCTTGGACCTTAAAATCGCATCAGAAACAAGTTCCAGAGCCTGATCCTGTCCAACGACACGTAATGACAGTTTCTCTTTCAGTTTCAGCAGTTTTTCTCTTTCCGAAGACATCAGCTTCAAGACATCGATGTGGGTCCATTTCGCTACAACCTTGGCGATGGACTGTTCATCGACAACTTCCGATAGCATTCTGCCTTCATTCTCGTTCTCGTTGATCTCATTAAGTTGTTTCTCCAGAGAAGGAATCGTTTCATACTGCAGCTTGGATGCCTTCTCGTAGTCGGCACTGTTCTGGGCATCGGACATCTCCAGTTTCGCCCTTTCCAGCTGTTCCTTGATCTGTTTCACCTGCTGCAGGTCTTCTTTTTCTTTCTGCCATCTGGCATCCAGCAGGTTCTTCTTCTCTTTCAGAGATTCCAGATCCTTTTCCAGTTCTTCCAGACGTCTTGATGCTTTTTCATCGGTCTCTTTCTTTAAGGAAATCTTCTCGATTTCCAGCGTATCGATCTTACGGCTCAGTTCATCAAGTTCAGCCGGTTTGGAGTCCATTTCCACTCTGGTAGAAGCACAGGCTTCATCGATCAGGTCGATCGCCTTGTCCGGGAGGAACCGGTCGGAAATGTAACGGTTGGACAATGTCGCTGCCGCAATAATCGCATCATCCTTGATCTTGACGCCGTGGTGGGCTTCAAAACGGTCTTTCAGACCTCTCAGGATGGAGATTGTATCTTCTACGGTCGGTTCATCGATACTGACCTTCTGGAATCTTCTTTCCAGAGCGGAATCCTTTTCGATGTACTTGCGGTATTCATCGAATGTGGTTGCGCCGATACATCTCAGTTCCCCTCTCGCCAGCATCGGTTTCAAGAGATTGGCCGCATCCATGGCGCCTTCCGTCTTTCCTGCACCGACCAGATTGTGTATCTCATCGATGAAAAGAATGATCTTGCCGTCGGCGTCCTGTATCTCTTTCAGAACGGCTTTCAGACGTTCCTCGAATTCTCCTCTGTATTTTGCACCTGCGATCAGTGAACCCATCTCCAGTACGATCAGATCCTTGTCTTTTAGACCTAATGGAACATCATTGTTGAAGATACGCCAGGCCAGGCCTTCGACGATAGCCGTCTTGCCTACGCCCGGTTCACCGATCAGGACCGGATTGTTTTTGGTTTTACGGGAGAGGATCTCTATTACTCTTCGGATCTCTTCATCTCTGCCGATGACCGGATCGATCTTTCCGTTCCTGACATCATCTACAAGGTTTCTGCCGTATTTCTTTAACGGATTCAGATTGTTTTCGTCTTCCTGACTGTTGATCATCGTACCACCCCTTTCCATGCTGTATTTGTCTTCTATGTCGTTTCTGGTAAAGCCGCAGTATTTCCTCAGTTCCTCACATACCGAAGACTGGTTGTACAGCAAGGCAATGAACAGATCAAACATGGAGACGTACTTGTCTTTTCTCTGTTTTGATTTCTGTAAAGCCTCATTGTAGGAATTCGCTACATAGCGGTTTACCATCGGATTTTCTATCGTGTCTGATGAAGGGAGCCTTTTCAGATAGCTGTCGTTGATGCTGATCAGACGGTTCACATCGGTATGGAAACCGTTCAGCAGATCCGTAATATCCCTCTCCTGCAGGAAGGCAGCCAGAAGGTGCTCGCTGCACAGTTCAGGATTGCTGTTTTCCTTACAGATACTCAAAGCTTTCATCAGAATATCCTGCAGTTTTTCTGTCATTAATTCAGGATTCATCTTCTTACCTCCTTTAGCACTATTTAATTATGAGTGCTAACGAAACTGTATATTTTAAGTAGGATAGACTCCTACTTAAAGTTTTTCTTAAATCTTTCGAATACGGATTCTTTCTTCCGTTTCGCCAGCGTTTCATAGAGTTCTCTTTCTTCTCTGCTGAGTTTCTTCGGGATCTCTACCTGTACATCGACGATCTGATCGCCCATGCTGTTGCTGCGGAGATCCTTGATTCCGTATCCTCTTAAACGAAGCTGCTGACCGGGCTGGGTTCCTGCCGGTATAGTCAGTTCCACATCGCCGTGCGCCGTCGGAACATCAACAGTTGTTCCTAAAGTCGCATCGATGGCCGAGATCGGAACAGTAATATGAATGTTGTTTCCTTCTCTGCGGAAGTACTTGTGCGGTCTTACCCGGATCTCGATGTAGAGATCGCCGTTCGGTCCGCCGTTGCTTCCTCTTTCGCCATAGCCCGAAAGTCTGACCTGCTGACCGGAACTGATGCCCGCAGGGATCGTGACTTCAACCTGTTCTTTTACGGTATTGTAGCCGTTTCCGCCGCAGTGCGGACAGATCTTCTTGATCCGCTTGCCTGTTCCTTTACAATCCGGACAGGATGTCTGCTGCTGTATCACACCAAACGGCGTCCTGGACTGTCTCATGACTCTACCCGAGCCTCTGCAGGTCGGACAGGTCTCGATATCGGATCTGCTGGCGGCACCTGTACCGTCACAGTATTCGCACTTCTTGTCTACGGATATGTTGATCAGCTTGTCGACACCGTGTACGGCATCCAGAAAATCGATATCCATGGACATGTAGCGGTTCTCGCCCTTCATCGGGCCGGTTCTACGGGAACTGCTTCCGCCGAAATTGAATCCGGAGAAGCCGGATCCCATGCCTCCCATGAAACTGGAGAAGATATCCCCAAGATCGTCCATGTTCATGCCGCCGAAGCCTCCGGAGAAGCCCTGGGAGAATCCGTCCATGCCGGCATGACCGAACTGGTCATAGGTGGCTTTCTTCTGCGGATCTGACAGGACTTCGTAAGCTTCGTTTATTTCCTTGAATTTTGTTTCGGCATCGGGTGATTTATTCACATCAGGGTGATACTGTTTTGCCAACTTACGGTAGGCTTTTTTAATATCATCTGCACTGGCGTTTTTCGATAAGCCTAAAACCTCATAATAATCGCGTTTGTCGGCCATAATACCCCCTTTCTAAGTTAAATGCTTGTTGTTCTGTTTTTTATTACTTTGCCTTAAAATCGGCATCTACGACATCGTCGTTCGGATTACCGGTGTTGCCCGGATTCGGATCCGTGTAGGACTGCTGAGACTGAGCCTGCTGCTGATACATGGCCTCGCCCATGGCCTGGGCAGCCTTCTCCAGTTCATCCAGCTTGCTCTTGAGCTTGTCGTATTCGTTGTTGTCGATCGCGGACTGCAGTTCATCTCTTAAAGCCTTGACCTGTGCCTTCTGATCGGCTGTAATATTCGGATTTTCCGTCTCCAGCTGCTGATCGATCTGGGCGATAAAGCTTTCCGCCTTGTTTCTCAGTTCGATCTCTTCTCTTCTCTTGTCATCGGCAGCCTTGTTTTCTTCAGCTTCTCTGACCATCTTGTCGATTTCTTCATCAGACAGACCGGAAGAGTTGGTGATCGTGATTTCCTGTTTCTTGTTTGTACCTTTATCCAAAGCGGATACATGGACGATACCGTTGACATCGATGTCGAAGGTTACCTCGATCTGAGGGATGCCTCTTCTTGCCGGAGCGATACCGGTGAGCTGGAAGTTGCCTAAGGTCTTGTTGTCGGCTGCCATCGGTCTTTCACCCTGCAGGACATGGATGTCTACGGCAGGCTGATTATCCGCAGCGGTCGAGAAGATCTGCGACTTCTGTGTTGGAATGGTCGTATTTCTTGGAATCAGGACAGTCATGACACCGCCCAGTGTTTCAATACCCAGTGACAGTGGAGTTACATCCAGTAATAAGACATCATTCGGGTTGTTGCCCTGCAGAATGCCGCCCTGGATCGCAGCGCCCATGGCTACGACTTCATCCGGGTTGACGGACTTGTTCGGTTCCTTGCCCAGTTCAGCCTTGACGGCTTCCTGAACGGAAATCATACGGGTAGATCCGCCTACCAGCAGGACTTCATCGATATCGCTTGGGCTTAATCCTGAGTCTTTCAGTGCCTGTCTGACCGGTCCTACCGTTCTGTCTACCAGATGCTTGGTCATCTTGTCAAAGTTGGCTCTGGTCAGATCCATGTCAAGGTGCAGAGGACCTGATTCATCGGCAGAAACAAACGGCAGAGAGATGTGGGTCTGAACCATGGAGCTCAGATCTTTCTTGGCTTTTTCGGCCGCTTCTTTCAGTCTCTGTAAAGCCATACGGTCCGCTTTCAGATCGATGCCGTGGTGTTCCTTCTTGAATTCATCAGCCATCCAGTCGACAACGACATTATCGAAGTCATCGCCGCCCAGGTGGTTATCGCCGGCTGTAGCCAGAACTTCGAAAGTTCCATCGGCCAGATCCAGGATCGATACATCGAACGTACCGCCGCCCAGATCGAATACCAGGACTTTCTGTTCCTTGTCGGTCTTGTCGATACCGAAGGCCAGAGCTGCTGCCGTCGGTTCGTTGATGATTCTTTCTACCTCGAATCCTGCGATCTTGCCGGCATCCTTGGTAGCCTGACGCTGTGCGTCGTTGAAGTAGGCAGGAACCGTAATGACGGCCTTGTCTACCTTTTCGCCCAGATAGTCTTCCGCATACTTCTTCATGTACTGCAGAATCATTGCGGAGATTTCCTGCGGCGTATAGTCCTTGTTGTTGACATGAACCTTTTCATTAGATCCCATCTTTCTCTTGATGGATGAAACGGAATCCTTATTTGTAACGATCTGTCTTTTTGCTGCATCGCCTACGATGATCTCGCCGTCCTTGAACGCAACGACAGACGGAGTCGTTCTGTTGCCTTCAGGGTTTGTAATGACTTTAACGTCCTTGCCTTCCATGACGGAAACGCAGCTGTTTGTCGTACCTAAATCAATACCTATAATTTTGCTCATTTTACAATCCTCCTTATTCACTTACCTTGACCATTGCCGGTCTTAATATACGATCTTTCAGTTTATATCCCTTCTGAAGGATCTCGATCACAGTACCTGCTTCTACATCTTCTTTCTTTTCTTGCATGATAGCCTGTGCGAGATTCGCATCAAATGGTTTATTCAGACAGTCGATTTCTTCTACGCCTTCGTTCTTTAAAGCGGTGATCAGCTGATGATAGGTCATCTCAACACCTTTTTTGAAACCTTCATCGCTTTCGGCTACTTCCGTTTTCAGAGCTCTTTCCAGATTGTCGATAACCGGAAGGATCTCCTTGGCAAAACTCTGTATCCGGTATTTTCTGGTCTGTTCCGCTTCTGCCATCAGCCTTTTCTTCAGATTCTCCGTATCGGCATAGGCTCTGGCATAGTCGTTCTTCAGCCTGTCTATTTCTTTCTTTAACAGTTCCGTTTCCGATTCTTCATTGAGATCTTCCACAGTTTCTTCGATCTCTTCCGTTTCTGCCATTTCTTTAACGGTTTCTTCCGCCTCCGGGATCTCCTGTTTTATTTCTTTTTCTTTATCTTTGTCTTTTTTTGCCATGATCTTCCTTTCTAGTGGAACATGTCTTCGATTTCCTTACAGATGAAATCCAGAAGATTTACTACCCTGCTGTATTCCATTCTTCTTGGTCCCACTACCATCAGTCTGGCATTCTCGTCCGGATTATCGGAGAGACGGATCTCGCTGGAAACGATCGCAATATCGTCTTTCCAGACCAGTTCCGTACCTTTCGGGGTAATCGCTATAACATCATTGCTGCCGGTCTGTTTGTCGACCAGACTTCTAAAGAGTCTGGAATCGTCGAAGAACTTGGTCAGTTCCTTCAGTTTTTCGATATCCGCATATTCCGGCTGATACATCATGTTTGTGGTGCCGTCGAAATACAGAGTCTCGGATGCGAACTTGACGAAGGCGCCTGCGAAGGCATTATACAGCATTTCGAAGCGCTGTACGGACTTGGTCAGGATCGGCTTCAGTGATTCCAGTTTTTCCGGCAAATCGTGGATCGGTGTTCCTCTTAATCTGTCGTTGAGGATATCGGTGCAGGTCTGAATGTCTTCGATCGTCACTTCATCCTGGAAGTTGAACGTCTTGTTTTCGGTATGACCCGTATTGCTGATGAAGACGCAGACAGCCGTTTTCGGATCGATCTGGAAGACTTTGATGTGTTCCAGGGTCTGGTTCTTGGCGTCCGGTCCCAGCATGCCTGAGGCAAGTCTGGTCATTTCCGATACGATTCTGCAGGATTCCTTGATCGCATCCTCGATATTGGCGGAACGGCGGTCAAAGATATTCGACAGCGCATATTTCACTTCATCGTCCATGTCCTTCTTCAGCAGGTGTTCACAGTAGTACTGATAACCCTTGTTGGAAGGAATACGTCCGGCGGAAGTATGCGGTTTTTCTAGATAACCCATTGATTCCAGGGCAGCCATATCGTTACGGATCGTTGCGCTGGAATAAGGCAGATCATACTTGTCGACCAGCGTCTTAGAACCGACAGGTTCAGCCGTTGATACAAATTCATCGACGATAGCTCTCAGGATATCTACCATTCTCTGTGTCAATGCCATCCGACCACCTCCTTTAGCACTCTAAACTATCTACTGCTAATATACACCTTTATTCTAGCACTGTCAACAGGAAAGTGCTAATTCTATTGAACAGAAAAACATCTATTTATATGCCCAGATAGATGTCTCTGACCCTTCCAATAAAAAATAGCCGTTAAGGCTATTGGTATAGTTTTTCCGATACTTCCTTGATGATGGCTTCAGGAATATAGGAAGTGATGTCTCCCTTGAAGGATGCGATCTCCTTGGCGATCGAGGATGACAGGAAGGACAGTTCCGGCTTGGCGACCATGAAGACCGTTTCGATGTCTTCATTCAGCTGCATGTTGGCGGTAGCCAGAGCGAGTTCTGATTCATAATCCGATACGGCTCTGATACCTCGGATGATAATCCGGCAGTCCAGTTCTTTCGCAAGATTTACCGTCAAACCTTCGCCGACGACAACCGTGACGTTATCCAGATCGGCAACGCACTTCTCGATCAGTTCCTTTCTCTCTTCTTTAGAGAAGGTACATTTCTTGTTCCGGTTTTCCATGACTGCGATAACCAGGTGATCGTAGATCCTGGCGGCTCTTTTGATCACGTCAAGATGCCCTACGGTAATCGGATCGAATGTTCCGGGATAAATCGCTTTAATCATTGTTCTGTTCCTTTCGATAGTACAGCAGCTTACTGATGCCGTATCTTTTTTCTTTATACTTCTCAAAGCCCGGATATGCATCTTCCAGGTCCGTGTTCTTTCTAACTTCTACTATTATTATACCCTTTTCATTTAAGAGCCTGTACTGCTCAACATAGGTGAAGATACTGCCATATTCCTTGAAATCGTACGGTGGATCGCAATAGATGCAGTCAAAACCATGGCCTTCCAGTTTCCTTATGCAGTCCTTATAATCAAGGTTCATGACCTGTCTGTTTTCTTTGACCTTCGCAAGATTGCTGTCTATGACCTTTACTGCTTCTTTATTAATGTCGTTGAATACGACTTCTTCCGCACCTCGAGACAGAGCTTCCAGACCGATCGCTCCCGATCCGGCAAAAAGATCCAGAAAAGCGGTATCTGAATAAATCATGATACTGGAGAATAAAGCTTCTCTTACCATGTCCTTTGTCGGTCTGGTAATGTCTTCGCCTTCCAGTGTATTAAGCGGTGTCCTTTTGTACTTTCCTGCTATGATCCTCATTTTGATTACCGTTAGATCTTTCCAGCTCATTCTGGGCGATACCCAGAGATGCCAGGGCTGCGACCAGCGATGATCCTCCTGAACTGATCAGAAGGATCGGAACACCCGTTAAAGGGATCAGCCCGCTGACACCGCCCACATTCAGAATAAAATGCATGATGAAATATATCGAAACGCCCAGCAGAACGATCCTGCTGAAAGTATCCTTGCTTCTGATGGATCCTGTTATGATCGGATACATCAGAAGTCCGTATACCAGAATAAAACCGATAAAACCGACCGTTCCCAGTTCTTCGACGATGACCGGAAGAATGAAGTCGTTGGAAGGGTTCGGGAAGTTCATGTATTTATGGATGGAGTTGCCATAGCCAAGTCCGAGCCAGCCGCCGTTGGCGAAAGAGACCAGCGACATGATCAGATGATAGCCGTTGTCGTACTGATACAGGAACGGATCAGCGGCAGCCAGAAAACGTCCGATCATATAGTTGTCTGCGTGTTTCTTTAACAGTTCCGTTACCGGCTCACTCATCAGCAGTAAAGCTCCGGCTACACCCACCAGAATCAGTCCGGTCATGATGACCTGACACAGATGCAACTGCTTATATCCCGGAACCAGCGTCACGCAGTAGCAGATCACAAACAGAACGACCGCAGAACCGAAATCGTGCTGGTAGAAAGCGATGACGATAAAATACACAAGAGCCGCTATTCCATATCTCTTCAGTTCATTGAGGTTCTCTTCCTGACGGTTTTTACTTAAGATCCTTGCCGCAAACAGGATCATGAAAACCTTCGCGAATTCCGAAGGCTGTATCGTAATACTAGAAGTAATGTCGATCCATCCGTAGGCGCCGTTTCTTCCGCCGAAAAGACGGCACGCCAGCAAGGCAAGCAGTATCACGCCATACCCGAACCAGTATACATAGACGGAAAAACGCCTGTACGGGAAATGCATCAGCATAAAGTAGGCTGCCAGTCCGATCACCGTAAATACAACCTGCTTAAACATGATGGATGTCAGATAACCGGTATCTCCGGCGGAATTGCCCATCTCCGCAGATGCGATCATCAGAAAACCGAAAACCGTTAAGATCGCTACCGCTATCGATATTCTGATATCACCCAATAAAAACCTGATTTTCTTTTGCACAAACCCATTTTAGCATAATTGTGGTATTATAATATTGTTATGCTGATTAATAACGATACAATAATCAAGGATGACGATTCTCTGATCCGGGAGAAATCTGCAGATGTTTCTTTGCCGCTGTCTCAGGAAGACAAAGAGACCCTTTTACAGATGCTGAAATACGTCGACGACTCTACGATCGAGGAGATCGCCGAGAAGGAAAATCTCAGGCCGGCTGTCGGGATCAGCGCAATACAGATCGGCATCCCAAAGAAAATGACGGCCATCATTCTGAAGGATGATGAAGGCAATAAACTGTGCGAATACGCTTTGGTGAATCCGAAGATCGTTTCCAATTCCGTTGAAAAGACCTATCTGGAATCCGGTGAAGGATGTCTCTCGGTAGCCGAGGAGCACGAGGGCTACGTCTACCGTTCCGCAAGAGTTAAGGTTAAGGCCTATGATGCCTTACAGGATAAACAGATTGAGATCAAGGCCCAGGGCTATCTGGCTGTCGTTCTTCAGCATGAACTGGATCATTTTAAAGGAATCCTTTTCTATGACCGCATCAACAAGGCAAATCCGTTCTACAAAGACCCGGATGCTCTGGTCATTGAATAAACACAACTATATGGAGGACAGATGAAATACTTATATAACCCAAAAGAAAACAGTCCTTCTTTCGGATACAGCGGCAAAAACTATGATCCGCAAAAGGATACGCTTGTTTATGCCTTGGGAGGACTGGGAGAAGTCGGTAAGAACATGTACTGCTTCGAACACGACGATGAGATCATCGTCATCGATGCAGGCGTCAAGTTTCCTGACGATGAGCTGCTGGGCGTCGACTACGTGATTCCCGACTATACACATTTAATCAAAAACAAGGACAAGGTCAAGGCTCTGATCATTACCCACGGTCATGAGGACCATATCGGAGGCATTCCGTTTTTTCTGCTTGCCTGCCCGGTAAAGAAAATCTATGCGCCAAGATTCGCGAAAGCTTTAATCGAGAAGAAACTGCAGGAAAGAAGAAGACTGGCTTCCACGGAAGTCATTGAGATCAACGAGGATTCTTCCATCCAGACGGATCATTTCCGTGTCGGTTTCTTTAATACCGTTCACTCGATTCCTGATTCTCTGGGTGTTCTGATCAACACGCCAAACGGAAGAGTCGTAGAAACGGGAGACTTTAAGTTCGACCTGACGCCGGTCGGACAGAATTCCGACTACCAGAAAATGGCTTATATCGGAGCCGCCGGCGTTACTCTTCTAATGTCGGATTCAACCAATGCCGAAGTAGACGGCTTCTCTATTTCTGAGAAGCAGGTCGCTTCCGCCATCAACGACATCATGAAGAAAACGACCGGAAGGATCCTGATCTCGACCTTTGCTTCCAACGTCAACCGTCTGGCGCAAATCATCAAGGCCGCAAAGAACTGCGGAAGAAAAGTCGTGGTATTCGGACGTTCCATGGAGAATGTCGTAGAGATAGGAATGCAGATGAAGACCATCGATGTTCCGGATGATACTTTCCTTTCTCCTGAACTGGTTAACCAGTATCCTCCTGAGAAGCTCTGCATCGTCTGTACGGGTTCACAGGGCGAAGCTCTGGCGGCTCTAAGCAGGATCGCCAACGGTTCTCATAAGTACGTCAGAATCATTCCTGGAGATACAGTAGTATTCTCATCCAGTGCCATTCCGGGCAATGCTCTGAACATCGGCGGTATCGTCAACCAGCTAATGCGTAACGGCGCCAGAGTTCTGGAGAATTCCGCCCTGTCTTCATTACATACAACAGGGCATGCATCCAAGGAGGAACAGAAACTGATGCTGCAGCTGATCAAGCCGAAGTACTTCATGCCGATGCATGGCGAATACAAGATGCTGAAGCTGCACGCCGATTCGGCGATTGAAACAGGTATTCCGAAGGAGAACTGCTTCATCTGTGCCAACGGCGACGCACTGGTTCTGCACGAAGGTGAAGTTTACCGTTCCAACACCAGAATCCAGACCGATGCCATCTATGTCGACGGCAACGATATTTCCGGTCTATCCACATCCGTACTGAAAGACCGTAAGATCCTGGCCGATAACGGAATGGTGGCAGTCGTAGTTTGCATCGATTCCAGATCCAACAAGATCCTTTGCAAGCCAGGTATCGTTTCCCGCGGATTCGTCTATCTGAAAGAATCCCAGACATTGATCAAGGAAGCGGAGACTCTGGTCTATGATGCCTTAAGAAACGCCATGAAACAGAAAGTGACGTTCGGCGATCTGAAGAACTGTATCCGGAATACGCTGGAACCGTTCCTCTATGAAAAAACCAACCGGAACCCGATCGTCATACCTGTCATCCTGAATCATGTTGATGCAATGAAAAAAGAGAGCTAAGAAGCTCTCTTTTCAGTTACCTTTGTAATCCGATTATTTCTTCAGATTGTAGTAGGCATTCTTGCCAAGGTATACAGCGCAAGAACCGAGTTCATCTTCGATTCTGAGCAGCTGGTTGTATTTGGCAATTCTGTCGGTTCTGGACATAGAACCTGTCTTAATCTGGCCGGCATTCAGACCGACAACCAGATCAGCGATCGTCGTATCTTCGGTTTCACCGGATCTGTGTGATACAACAGCAGTCATGTTGTTTCTCTTAGCCAGTTCGATGGCATCCAGAGTTTCCGTCAGTGTACCGATCTGGTTCAGCTTGATCAGAACAGAGTTCGCGCAGTGCAGATCAATACCCTTCTGTACGTATTCGACATTGGTAACGAACAGGTCGTCGCCAACCAGCTGGATCTTGTCGCCCAGACGAGCCATCAGTTTCTTCCAGCCGTCCCAGTCGTTCTCGGCAAGACCGTCTTCGATGGAGATGATTGGATACTTGTCGCACCATTCAGCGTACATGTCGATCATCTCGTCAGTAGTCTTGACACCCTGACCGGATCTGCTCAGTTCATAGTTTCCTGTTTCAGCATTGAAGAATTCAGAAGAAGCAGGGTCCATGCAGATACCGAAATCAACACCTGGCTTGTATCCTGCCAGTTCGATAGCGGATACGATGAGCTTTAACGGTTCTTCGTTGCCTTCGGTGCAGTTCGGAGCGTAGCCGCCTTCGTCACCAACAGCAGTAGAATAACCCTTTGACTTTAATACTTTCTTTAAAGCATGGAATACTTCAGCAGACCATCTGATCGCTTCCTTGAAAGAAGGAGCGCCGTAAGGCATGATCATGAATTCCTGCATATCGACAGTAGAATCAGCGTGCTTGCCGCCGTTCAGAACGTTGAGCATTGGTACAGGTAATGTCTTACCGTTGACACCGCCCAGATACTTGTATAAAGGCATGCCGTAGAAATCTGCAGCAGCTCTAGCGCAGGCCAGAGAAACACCCAGCATTGCGTTAGCACCCAGACGTGACTTATCCTTTGTGCCATCCAGTTCGATCATTGTCTTATCGATCAGAGCCTGATCTGTTACATCATAACCAAGCAGAGCCGGAGCGATGATCTCGTTGACATTCGTAACAGCCTTTAATACGCCTTTTCCTGAGAAACGTGCCAGATCGCCGTCTCTTAATTCCAAAGCTTCCCTTTCACCTGTAGAAGCGCCGGAAGGTACCATAGCACGGCCGAATGCACCGGATTCTGTAGCAACTTCAACTTCTACTGTTGGATTACCACGTGAATCGATGATCTCACGGGCATAAACATCAATAATTGCAGACATACGTTTTTCTCCTCCTATTTAGTAGCGTCAATTATTTCCTTGAATGAATCGACTTTCAGTGAAGCGCCACCGATCAAAGCACCATCGATATCTTCACAAGCCATGTATTCTTTAATGTTGGTTGGTTTTACGGAACCGCCGTACTGCACTCTGACAGCCTCGCCGGTTTCTTCGTTGTATAAAGCCTTAACGGTATCTCTTACCAGCCTGCAGCAGTCTTCCGCGATTTCCTTGGTTGCGGATTTGCCTGTTCCGATCGCCCAGATCGGTTCGTAAGCGATAACCATCTTTGCGACTTCTTCGGCTTCCAGACCGGCCAGAGATCCGGCCAGCTGTGTCTTGATGACATCGGCAGTCTTGCCGGCATCGTATTCCGCTTCGGTTTCACCGATGCAAAGAATCGGAATGATATTGTCCTGAAGCAGTCTCTTTGCCTTTAGCGCACAGGCTTCGTTTGTCTCGTTATAATAGGTTCTTCTTTCACTGTGACCAATGATACAGTAGGTAATGCCTACTTCCTTCAGCATCGGCACAGATACTTCACCGGTATAGGCTCCGGAGTCTTTTTCGTTACAGTTTTCAGCAGCAATGATCAGATGCTTTGCGTTTTTTACACAGACATCCAGATCAACATAAGGAGCACCTACGCCATAGTCCGCACCTTCTTCACCAGTCAGGACTTCTTCAATGCCCTTCATGAACTCCAGCGCTTCGCTTGGAGTCTTGTTCATTTTCCAGTTACCGACAATAATTGGTTTTCTCATAGTATCTCCTTATTTCTCGTCAATGATGTCAACACCAGGCAGACCGTTGCCTTCCAGGAATTCCAGAGATGCACCGCCGCCGGTAGATACGTGGCTTACCTTATCGGCATAGCCCAGCTGTTTGATTGCTGCAGCAGAATCGCCGCCGCCGATGATGGTTGTGCCATCCGTTTCAGCCAGAGCCTTGGCAACCGCATTGGTACCCTTAGCCAGTACAGGATTCTCAAATACACCCATTGGACCGTTCCAGACGACCGTCTTGGCAGCCTTAACCTTTTCGGCAAACAGTTCAGCTGTCTTAGGACCGATATCCAGACCCTGCCTGTCAGCCGGAATCGCATCGACATCGACGACTTCCGTTTCGATTTCAGCATCGATTGGATCAGGGAAACTGTCGGCTACGACGGTATCGACAGGGAGCAGCAGTTCCTTGCCCAGTTCCTTAGCCTTTTCCAGCATTTCCTTGCAGTAGTCGAGCTTTTCATCATCGACCAGTGATTCACCGATCTCATTGCCCTGCGCCTTCAGGAAGGTATAAGCCATGCCTCCGCCGATGATCAGCGTATCGCACTTCTCCAAAAGGTTGTTGATGACTTTCAGCTTATCGGCAACCTTGGCACCGCCCAGGATTCCAACAAACGGTCTAACCGGATTTTCAACAGCATCGCCCAGGAATTTCAGTTCCTTTTCAACCAGGAAACCGACAGCACTACGCAGATGAGTAGGAATGCCTACAGTCGAAGCATGTGCTCTATGTACGGATCCGAAAGCATCCTCTACAAACAGATCGCCCAGTGAAGCCCAGTACTTGCCCAGTTCTTCATCGTTCTTGGATTCGCCCTTCTCGTATCTGGTATTCTGCATCAGTACGACTTCGCCTTCCTTCATGCCGGCAATCGCTTCTTCCAGTTCAGGACCTCTTGTCGCATTGACGAAGATGACTTTTCTGTCAGGAAGATGCTCCTGCAGTTTCTTGGCAACGATAGCCATGTCGTTCTTCTTCTTTGCCGCTTCAATCTCTTCTTCAGTCTTCTTATAATCAACCTTTCCGAGGTGGGAAAGCAGAATGACCTTTGCGTTGTTTTCCAGCAAATACTTGATCGTCGGAAGTGCTGCAACTACTCTGTTGTCGTCGGTGATCACATCACCCTTGTGAGGCACGTTAAAGTCTACTCTGACGATGACTTTTTTGCCCGCAACATCTAAATCTGTAACTAGCCTTTTAGCCATAACAAAAATCCTCCTAAATACAATTTCATTATATCATTACTGTATTTAAAAAGAAGGTCAATTTACCTTCCCTTTAACGTTTTCATCCTTTTTCTTCCGGTCTTTTTCCTCGATGCCGTATTCCTCGCACTTCCGGGAATACTCTTTCTCCGCGGCATCCAGTTCAGCCAGGATTTCTTCTAAACTTCTCATAATCTACCTCACAACATTTCCAATTCTAGCACATTTTCATTAAAATAGAGATATGTATTTGAAAGAAGAATGCAGCAATACAACAGTCATCGAAAAGTCCCGTTTCATCTGTTACCTGAAACACGTGAAAAGCGAGGAAGAATACAGGGCTTATCTGACGGAAATCAGGAAGAAACACCACGATGCGACCCATGTGTGTTCCGCTTTTATCTGCGGGAACATCCGCCGTTCCAGCGATGACGGAGAACCTTCCGGGACAGCCGGAGCGCCGATCCTGAATGTGCTGGACAAGAAAGGGCTGGACGAGACATGCGCCCTGGTCGTCAGATATTTCGGCGGGATCAAGCTGGGAACCGGAGGCCTGATCCGGGCATATGGAGGCGCAGTCAGCGAGTGTCTGAAACAGGCGGTTCTGGTGGAAGACCGGATCTATCCAAAGTATTCGTTGACTCTAAACTACGAGACCGCCAACAAGATCGATCATTATCTCAAGAACAATACAATTCTTCTAGATACCGTATATGATACGGATATTACCTATGTCTTTGCCCTGGAGGATGAGAAACGGCTGGAAAAGATCAAGGAATTCACCCGAGGCATCTCTCCGGAAAAGATTGGTGAAGAATGTATCCAGAAAGTAGTAGAATAGAAGTATGAAGACAGTAAACCGCATTATCGTTATTCTTGATATTCTGCTTGGCGCAGGTGCGCTGATTGTGCTGATCGCTTTTCTGCTGCGTCTGAAAAAGACTGTAAAAGCAACAGAACCATTGACTGACAGTCTGAATGTGATGAACGGCGAACTCAATGCCGTAAAAACAAAAACCGCCAGGATCAAGGCATCAGCCCCGTCCTACAAGTTCTTCGCTTCCCTGTACATCATTCTGGTCATCATCAAGGAAACGCTGAAGAGCTGGAAAAACGACAAGTCTCTCCCTGGTTCATTCACCAAGGCTTACATAAGGCATTCAAAGCAAATCAGCAAGATCCATATATAAAACAAAGGAGATCCTCAGATCTCCTTTTCTTTTTACTTTGTACCGTAGATTCTGTCTCCGGCATCGCCCAGACCAGGAACGATATAGCCGATCTCATTGAGATGATCATCCAGGGCAGCCAGATACAAATCAACGTCCGGATGTTTCTCGGTAAAGGCCTTGACGCCTTCCGGAGCGCCAACCAGACATACCATACGGATATTCTTGGCTCCTCTTTTCTTGATCATGTCGACTGCGGCAATCGCACTTCCGCCTGTTGCCAGCATTGGATCCATGACCAGCACGATACCGTCTGTCAGTTCCTTCGGGAACTTGGCGAAGTATTCAACCGGTTCCAGGGTTTCTTCGTCTCTGTACAGACCGATGAAGCCGACCTTTGCGGTTGGAATCAGATCCATGATGCCGTTGACCAGACCCATGCCTGCTCTCATGATCGGAACCAGAATGACTTCCGTATCCAGCATCTTTGTATCGCAAGGCCCCATCGGCGTCGTGATGTGGACATCCTTCATCGGCAGGTCTCTAAGGACTTCATAAGCCATCAGGGAAGCGATCTCGTCAAGGTTTTCTCTGAAATCCTTGTGTCCCGTTTCTTCCATACGCATCAGTGTAAGTTTATGAGTAATAAGCGGATGATCAAATATCGTAACCATAATATCCTCCTGTTTTTCTTTTTTATTATAACTGAATATCAGAATAATGAAAGTCTTATATGAAGATTCTTTAAAAATGTTTCAGATATCTCTTTCTGATACGATGAACCAGGCTGTTTCATATTATAATGAAGATAGGAGAATGCTTTTAAATGAAAGCGAAATCAGATCATGAATGATAATCTAATGTGGGCTTTAGTGAAAGAAAAGGCCGAAGAAGGCATCTGGATGAAAAGAGTTCCGATTCCGGAAGTCGGCTACAACGATGTCAAGATCAAGATACGGAAGACCGCCATCTGCGGTACGGACGTACACATCTACAGCTGGAACCGCTGGGCGCAGAAAACCATCCCTATCGGGCTGACGATCGGACATGAGTATGTCGGCGAGATTGTTGAGGTCGGTAAGGGTGTGGAAGGATTCAAACCCGGGGATATCGTTTCCGGTGAAGGACATATCACCTGCGGAAAGTGCCGTAACTGTCTGGAAGGTCACAAGGAGAACTGCAAGGACGCCAAGGGCGTCGGCGTCAACCGGAACGGCGCGTTTGCGGAATACCTGGTAATTCCTTCTTCCAACGTCTGGCCGACCAATCCGAACATCCCGGAAGAAATGTATGCGATCTTCGATCCGTTCGGCAATGCGACGCATACCGCCCTTACCTATGATGTCCTGGGTGAAGACGTGCTGATTGCCGGAGCCGGTCCGATCGGATGCATGGCGGCAGCCATTGTCAAGTTCAGAGGAGCCAGACATGTGGTAGTGACCGACTTTAATGAATACCGTCTGGATCTGGCAAAGAAGCTTGGCGCTACCAGAACGGTCAATCTGGGCGAAGAGAAGCTGGAAGACGTAATCCACGAACTGGGCATGACGGAAGGCTTCGATGTCGGTCTGGAGATGTCCGGATCGCCTAAAGCCCTGAACCAGATGATCCACAACATGAAGAACGGCGGAAACATCGCCCTGCTGGGATTACTTCCGGATAATACCGAGGCGGATCTTGAGAGCGTCATCTTCAAGGGTCTGAATCTGAAAGGCATCTACGGACGTAAAGTCTGGGATACCTGGTACAAGATGTCGGTGATGCTGCAGGCAGGACTGGATATATCGAATATCATCACCCACCGATACGACATCAGAGACTTCCAGAAAGGTTTCGACGCCATGCTGTCGGGCAAATCAGGCAAGGTCATTCTCGACTGGAGTCATATCAATGAAATGGAGTAGATCATGAAAAAAACAGAAGCGTTAAAGCAGTACCGTGATACCGTAGAAGAAATAAAGAGTGCCGGTCTGTTCAAGGGGGAAGCCCCGTTCGTTTCGGCGCAGGGCGCCTATGTCGTCATGGAAGATGGCAGAAAGCTCCTGAACATGTGTGCAAACAACTACCTTGGTCTGGCCGATTCCCCGGAACTGATCGAAGCGGCAAAGAAGACCTATGACGAGAAAGGCTACGGACTGGCTTCCGTACGTTTCATCTGCGGTACACAGGACATCCATAAACAGCTGGAAAAGAGGATCTCAGTCTTTTTAAAGACCGACGATACGATCCTCTATTCTTCCTGTTTTGACGCCAACGGAGGCCTTTTTGAGGCTCTGCTGGGACCTGAAGACGCAATCATTTCCGATGAACTCAACCACGCCTCCATCATTGATGGTGTAAGACTGTGTAAGGCCAAGAGATACCGCTATCACAATAACGACATGGCCGATCTGGAACAGCAGCTTATTCAGGCAGATCAGGACGGTGCCAGGATCAAGATGATCGCAACGGACGGCGTATTCTCGATGGACGGCATTATCGCCAACCTGAAAGGGATCTGCGATCTGGCAGACAAATATGAGGCTCTGGTGATGGTTGATGATTCCCATGCGGTAGGATTCATTGGAGAACACGGCAGAGGCAGTGTCGAATACAACGGCGTTGAAGGAAGAGTTGACGTAATAACCGGAACACTGGGCAAAGCCTTAGGCGGAGCCAGCGGCGGTTATACTTCAGGCAGAAAGGAGATCGTCGACCTTCTAAGGCAAAGAAGCAGACCTTACCTTTTCTCAAATACCCTCGCTCCGGCCATTGTCGGTGCCAGCATCAGGCTTTTTGATCTGCTGGAGAACAGCAGCGAACAGAAGAAACATCTGGAAGAACTGACCGCCTACTACCGCTCTCAGCTGAAAGAAAACGGCTTCGATATTATCGAAAGCACTCATCCGATCGTACCGGTAATGCTGTACGAGGAAACGCTGGCAGCGGAATACGCGCGCAGAATGATGGAAAAAGGCGTCTATGTCGTTGCTTTCTCTTATCCGGTCGTCCCGAAAGGAAAAGCCAGAATCAGGACACAGCTATCGGCTGCACACAAAAAGGAAGACATCGATTTCATCGTCAAGTGCTTCAAGGAAGTCCGGGACGAGATCAACAATCATTAGTCTTCCCTATCGTTACATACAAAAAAAGCGGATCATTCCGCTTTTTATTTTTCGTTCCAGGTAAAGTTGATGTTCGACTGCAGTATCACAAGCAGATCTTTCATATCCTTGATCGAACGGTTGGCCGCAGCCGTCAGTTCTTCTGCTCTACTTGGATTATCCACATAGGCGACCGTAAAGGCACCATAGTTCTTTCCGCATTCGATATCCATCATAGAATCGCCAATCATGACACATTCTTTGTTCCATCCGTTCTTTTCGATCATTTTGATGATGCCTTCGGGATCCGGTTTCAGATTTATCACTTCTTTCAGCCCGCAGATATCATCAAAATACGCTTCAAGACCAAACGGTTTAGATACATCAACGATCCCTTCGCTTGTTCTGGTGGAAATCACACCAATATGGTAGCCTTCTTCATGCAACTGTTTTAATACTTCTATGCAGTTTGCGGTCGGATGATTCAGCACCGGTGCTACTTCGTGCTGTCTATTGTGATAGTCTTCATACAGGGTATCATAGTCATGATCCGGAAAATAAATCGGGAAGATATCCCTTAATGCCGGTCCAAGAACCTGCTGCTTTACTTCCTCGGTAAACAGAGAAACATCTGAATACTTTTCAAATAGAAATCTGTAAGCTTCATGAATGCTTCCCGAGGTATCTACCAGAGTCCCATCGAAGTCGAACATCAATGTCGGTTTTTCTTTCTTCAGATAACGGTCAAAGAATCCCAGATAACCCAGCAGTCCGATTGCCAGAAAAATGATGGAAGTTACCTGTGCCATCTTCAGATTGCCCAGATACAGGGAATCCGTTCTTTTTCCTTCTATGAAGAAACGGATCAATCCGTACCACATCAGATAGGCATAGGCCAGATCGCCTCTCTTGTTCTGATGCTTCTTAAGAACATAACGGATCAGGACCCATCCTAACAGACACAGCATGGATTCATAGAAGAACAGCGGTTCATAGTAATGTCCGTTGATCAGCATCCCTTCTTTCAGGAAAGACAGGATGCCGTTGAAATAGGATTCCGCCACTTCACCGCCATGGCATTCCTTATTCACAAAGTTTCCCCAGCGACCGATCGCCTGAGCCAGCATAACGTTCGGCAGCAGGATGTCCAGGAGTTTTAGGAACGGATAACGATTCCGTTTGATGTACCAGTAGCCAAACAGGAGCCCCGCAACAACGCCGCCCTGTATCGCCAGTCCGCCGTCCCAAATCCTTATGATCTCTACCGGATTAGAGAAATAGTAGGAAAAATTATAGAAGATGCAGTACCAGAGTCTCGCCCCGAGTACACCTACCCACAGGGTATAGATAAACAGAGAATCATAGAAATCCATGGAAACATAACGGCATTCTTTCAATTCTTTTTTGCAGATGTTGTAGGCCAAAAGCGCACCGATCATGATCAGTACGGCATACCAGCGGATATCGAAGACTAAAGATCCGATCTTGAATAAGACAAAGGTCTCGCTATTTGGAAAGAACTGTATCATTATTCGGCACCGTTCCTTTCGATCTCTTCGCGGTAAAGCTGCTTAAAGGATTCATTGGAATCAAAGCCCATTTTCTGCAGCAGATAGTTGGATACCGCAGCTTCGATGATGACAGACATCGACTTACCCTCGGTAATAGGAATTACCAGCATCGGCAGTTCCAGGCCCAGTACATCGATGGTTCTGGTCATCGGATTCAGTCTGTCGATATCGACAAAGTCATCGTATTTCTCCAGACGGATGACAAAGTCCAGATTGCATCTGTTCAGGAAAGCGTTGGCACCAAACATCCTGGTTACATCCACGATGCCGATACCTCTGATCTCCAGCATTCTCTTTAAGAGTTTCGGAGCCTGGCAGAGTATTCTTGTGTGGAGTCTGGTGACATCGATCCGATCGTCCGCCACCAGCATGTGTCCTCTGTTAATTAAATCCAATGCAAGTTCGGATTTACCTATGCCGGATTTACCGGTGATCATGATTCCTTTTCCGTAGATGTTCATCATGACGCCGTACATGTTGTCGGTAGGAGCCAGTTTTTCGGAAAGGAAGGTTACCAGATCGACGATCAGCTGATAGGTCTTCCCGTCGTAGTGCAGTACCGGAAAGTCTTTCTGCTGTGCCAGACTGATCAAAGAATCCATCGGATCAAATCCTTCCGAAAGAATGATACATGGCGTAAATGAGTCGGTAATGATCTCAAAACGCTGTCTTTGCGTATCGTAGTCCAGCTTGTTCATGTATTCATATTCCTTGGTACCCAGAATAACGACACGTTTCAGATCGTTGGATTCCATATAACCCGTCAGTTCCAGACCCGGTCTGTTGATATCCGGAGCGATGGCCCAGCGGTTCAGCGACTCGTCGCTTCCTGCCAGCTGTGTCAGTTCAAACTCTTCCTTGATCTCTCTCACATATACTTTCTTGTTCAGTTCCTCATTCGCCATGTCTATCACCTAACACTTTCTTTAAATATACACCCGTATAGGATCTCTCGTTTTTTGCTACTTCTTCCGGCGTACCGGCAGCGATCACCTCGCCGCCCCGGTCTCCGCCATCCGGTCCTAAGTCAATAATGTAATCGGCACACTTGATCACATCCAGATTATGTTCAATGACGATCACCGTATCTCCGTTATCCACGATCCGATCGATGATCCGTATCAGTTTCAGCACGTCATCCATATGCAGACCTGTGGTCGGTTCATCCAGTACGAATACTGTTTTACCGGTCGGTTTCTTCTGCAGTTCCGATGCCAGCTTGACTCTCTGGGCTTCTCCTCCGGACAAAGTAGTAGCGGACTGTCCTAGTTCGATATAGCCCAGACCGACATCATACAGTACCTGCAGCTTATCCTTGATCTTCTTGTGATTCTTAAAGAATTCCAGAGCTTCCTTGACTGACATCTTCAGGACATCGTAGATATTCTTGCCTCTGTATCTGACTTCCAGCGTTTCGCTGTTGTAACGCTTCCCGTGACATTCCTCACATTCCACGTAGACATCCGGGATGAACAGCATCGAGATTCTCTTGACGCCGTCACCCTGACATGCCTCGCATCTGCCTCCTGGCACGTTAAAGGAATACCTTGATTTCGTATAGCCTCTCTCCATTGAATCAGGAGTCATTGCATATAAATCTCTAATATCGTCAAAAACGCCTGTATAGGTCGCAGGATTGCTTCGAGGAGTACGTCCGATCGGATCCTGGGTAATGTAGACGATCTTGTCGACGTTCTTCAGACCTTCTACCTTGTCTACCTTGCCCGGCCTGATGCGTACTCTGTCCAGAGACTTCATGATGGCCTTGGTCAGTGTTTCGATCACCAGAGAAGACTTGCCTGAACCGGAAACGCCGGTCACGCAGATGAATTTTCCTAAAGGGAAACTCACATCGATGTTTTTCAGGTTGTTTTCTTTCGCACCGATGAGTTTAATGCTCTTTCCGTTTCCTTTTCTTCTCTTCTCAGGGATAGGGATCTGTTTTCTGAACGACAGATACTGTCCGGTAATGGAGTTCTCATCCCTGAGTATTTCTTCCGGTGTTCCGCAGAACACGACTTCTCCGCCTTCCTTTCCGGCACCCGGACCGATATCGACGATATAATCCGAAGACATCATCGTTTCCGCGTCATGTTCAACGATGATAACCGTATTGTCCAGATCACGCATCTTCTTCAGTGTATCGATCAGTTTCGCGTTATCCTTCTGATGCAGACCGATGGAAGGTTCATCCAGAACATACAGCACTCCTGTAAGGGCGGAGCCGATCTGGGTTGCCAGACGGATACGCTGAGCTTCTCCGCCCGAGAGTGTTCCGGCATTTCTATTTAACGTAAGATAATCCAGACCAACATCTTTCAGGAAACGCAATCTGGCATTGAGTTCATTCAAAAGAGTCTTGGCGATCTCTGCTCGCATCGGATCGAGTTTCAGATCCCTGAGGAAATCATAGGCTTTCGTGATCGACATGCAGGTCATCTCATAGATGTTCTTGCCGCCGACCTTGACTGCAAGCACCTTCTCGTTAAGTCTGGCTCCGTGGCACTTCTGGCATTCGGACTCGGTCATGAAAGAACCGTAGTACTCCTTGCCGAACTTGGACTGAGTCTCTTCAAATCTTCTCTCGATCAAGGTCTTGACGCCTTCAATATAGGCAACCTTGTTGTAGGTCGTACCGCCGGTAGAGGTAACGGAATAACGGATCTCCTCATCGGAACCGTAAAGAATGATATCCATTTCTTTTTTGGACATCTGGTTCAGAGGCTTTGTTTCCGGGATCTTGTAGTGTCTCAGAAGCGTCGCAAAATTCTGCCATTCCAGATTGTTTGAACCGTAGATGTTCTTATAGTAACGGATACCGCCTTCCGCAATCGACTTGCTCTTGTCAGGCATCAGATAATCCAAGTCAACAGACATCGTCACGCCAAGGCCTTTACATTCTTCACAGGCTCCCAGAGGGCTGTTGAAAGAGAAGAGTCTCGGTTCCAGAGTAGGCACGGTAAAACCGCAGATCGGACAAGCCTGATGGGCGGAGAAAAGATCTCTTTTGTCTCCGTGTTTCACGACACAGGTCCCGTCTGTAAGTCTTAAGGCCGTCTCCAGAGAATCGTTGAGTCTTGTCTCGATACCTTCCCTCTTCACGATTCTGTCTATGACCACATCGATGCTGTGTCTCTTGTTCTTATCCAGTTCCGGAACAGAATCGATGTCATACAGTTCATTATCCACATAAAGACGAACATAGCCATCCTTCTTCAGTTTCTCAAACAGATCCTTGAATGTACCTTTCTTGTTGTCGGTAACGTTCGCAAGGATCTCCATTCTTTCATTATCCGGATACGCCATGATCGTTCTGACCATTCCGCTGACTGTCATCGCTTCGATCGGAGTATTGTGATTTGGACAGTATGCAACGCCGCAGCGCGCGTACAAAAGCCTGAGATAATCGTAGATCTCCGTGATCGTCGCAACCGTTGAACGCGGATTGTTGGAGGTGGTCTTCTGATCGATCGCAATGGCCGGAGACAGACCTTCGATCACATCAACATCCGGCTTGTCTACGCCTCCCAGAAACTGTCTGGCATAGGAAGACAGGGATTCCACATATCTTCTCTGTCCTTCCGCATAGATCGTGTCAAACGCCAAAGAAGTCTTTCCGGAACCGGAAAGACCGGTCATGACGATCATTTTGTTTCTTGGCAGATCCAGATCGATGTTCTTGAGGTTATTGACTCTGGCTCCCCTGATGATGATCTTATCGTTCATTGTCTCCTTCTTTCTTTAAACGGTGTTTGATCGCTCCCAGCATAAAGTTCATTCTCCCGGAATTCCTGCCGGTAAACTTCTTGATTCTTGAAATAGAAATCTTATACAGATGACTCATTGACGAAACCACTTTCTCGATTCTCGCCGAAATCAGTCTCTTCCTCACATCTTCGATCTTGTCGACCGCACCATAGAACTTCTTATCCAGACCCTTGCTTTCATCCAGAACGTTGCTTATCAAAGAATCCATGTGCTCGTTGATAAAACTGTCCATGCTTTCGACTCTGTTTTCAAAACCCGAAAGAATCGTTACCGTCAGGGTAAAATCCAGGGTAAACAGGAAAGTCAGAAGGATAGATAGAACCTGGCACAGATTATCATTGAGTCCTTCCAGTAGTGGAAGCAGTGCCGGATTGATCAAATAGATGATAATTAAAGCGGCAATGCCGAAACCGATGGATGCAGGCAGACAGATCCTGCCGTTCAGATTCAGTGGAGCCTTGGAGTAGTCCCACCAGTAGGCATGGAATATCTGTTCCAGAACATAGTGAACGGAGTATTCCAGTATGGCGGATGCCACCATGCCGGTCAGAAATACCGACAACGGCGTGTAGTCTTTTATGAAATAGGTAAACAGGATCGTTCCAAGCAAGGCTCCTGCTCCGTAGATCGGAATAGCCGGACCAAACAGGAAACCCCTGTTGTCCCATTTCCCTTCCCATAGAGTCATCGCAAAACACTCGTAGACATAGCCTACGACGCTCAGTATGGAAAAATAGATCACATATCTGTCTACCATCTAAATATCGTCTCCTTTAAGGCACAGAATTTGTCCGCGATACATACCAGGATCGCTTCTCTGTGTCTTGGTACGCTTCTTAAAGTCAGGGGCCACATATGGCAGCGTATCACTTCCTGCTGAATCTCGTTGATCCCGAAGATCTCTACCGCATTCTCGCAGGCCTTCCCCGGATGGGTATAGCCATGCATCTGAAAGATGTTCACGCTCAGTCTGGCATCATG
The DNA here is from genome assembly GCA_964529805.1 of uncultured Solobacterium sp. Lineage (GTDB taxonomy): Bacteria > Bacillota_I > Bacilli_A > Erysipelotrichales > Erysipelotrichaceae > Colivicinus. The sequence continues at coordinate 60,384 of CAZGZT010000008.1, forward strand.
CCAGTCGTAGAGATAGAAATCGTGCAGAAGTGCTCCCACAAGAAGATCTCTCTTGTTACCGCCGACATGAAAACACTGATCCAGCAGGTAGGCGGTTCTGGCTACGTTCAGGCTGTGTTCCAGTACACTGATCTTGCCATGGGCACAGTAGTCCTTCATCTTCTGAACATCCGGGTGTGCCAGGTAATCCTTAAGAATGCTGTTGAACTCCTCCTGCTGTTTCTGATTCAGTCCCATGTTTACATTATACCAATTATATCCGTAATCTTAGATGTATAATAGAGTCATGTATGAAAATGTCGTAAAACTCAACTATAAAGACAAAGAGATCTACCTGGTAAAAACCGCCCATGTATCCAAGAATTCCGTAGAAGATGTCAAAGAATGCATCGAGACGGTACAGCCGGATTCCATCTGTATCGAACTGGACAGTCAGAGATATGAAAAACTGAAACATCCGGAAGACTGGCGCAACAGCGACATCGTCAAGATCATCAAAGAGAAACAGGTCGGTTTTCTTCTGGTGAATGTCATTCTTTCTTCTTTCCAGAAAAGAATCGCCAAGTCCATGGATTCTTCTTCCGGAGCCGAGATGATGGAAGGCATCAGGCAGGCTGAAGAAAGAAACATCCCACTGGTCATGGCCGACAGGCCGATCAAGACCACTTTCTCCAGAATCTGGAATCAGCTTTCCGGATCAGAAAAAGTCAAAGTCCTCACCGGTATCATTACCGCCATCTTTGAGGATGAAGACATTTCTGAAGAAGATATTGCCAGACTGAAAGAAGCGGATGCTCTGGAAGCGGCCCTCCTTGAAATCGGAAAAGAGTTCCCTACCGTCAAACGAGTCCTGGTAGATGAAAGAGATCAGTATCTCTGCGACAAGATCCGAAACGCTCCGGGAAAGAAAACGGTAGCCATCATCGGTGCTGCCCATGCGGGAGGCATTGAAAGAAATCTGAACAACGAGATCGATACGAAACAGCTGGATGTCGTTGAAAAGAAAAAAGGACTAGGTTCCTGCCTGAAATATGCCATTCCTGCCATAATAATTTGTATTATCCTCTATACCATCATCACCAACAGGGATGTCGGATTCCAGCAGCTGAAATCCTGGATCCTGTGGAACGGAGGACTATCCGCTTTAGGCGTACTATGTGCACTAGGTCATCCTTTATCCATCGTCACGGTCTTCGTCATGGCTCCACTGACATCTCTAAACCCTTTACTGGCATCCGGATGGTTCGCCGGTATTGTTGAAGCCAGCATAAGAAAACCGAAAGTAAAAGACTTTGAAGATATCGCTGAAGATACAGCCAGTCTGAAAGGATTCTGGAAGAACAGAGTCACAAGAACACTTCTGGTTGTTGTATTTGCGAATCTCTTCTCTTCGATCGGAACATTCATATCCGGAATCGATGTTGTAAGAAGATTCATAGAAAGCTTATAGAAACATCTTTCAGATTAAAAGTGAAAAGAGAGGTTACCGCCTCTCTTTTCATTGCCGCTTAACAATTCCAGCAACATTATTATACTACACAATCATGAATAGAAAACTAATCATTTTTTTATAGTTTATTTAGGAATCAGTGTTTTTTCCGGGAATAATGATTAGGGAGAGATCAGTCATGAATGAGATTTTCCTTGTGTGTCGCTTTTCAGTTCCAGAAGAATGAATATAGAGAAACTGTTTGCATTTACAGTGCTCTATTTTATCATCAAGGAATTAAAGAAGAGAAACTGATCTAATCAGTTCTCAAAAAAAGCGGCACACAGAAAAGAGAGGTTACCGCCTCTCTTTTCATCATTCTATTTTTGCGTATTATATGGACATGTTCAAGCTTCTCTTACCCTGCATAGAAGCACGTATCTGGCCGAAGTATAGGCAGCCGAACACTTAATCATCATAATCGTCTTATCCCCTGCAGTAGGGCTTATTTCGCTTCTAAATGTCGATTTAGCGATAAAATCATCCAGATAAGCCATGTAATCCTCTTTCGATGAGAAATTGAACTGCAGGAACGGGATTTCCGCATTCACGATTTCTCCGGCAAACGGTTCAAAGATGTATGTCTTGTCTTTTGTTTCATAAATCAGCTGCTTGTGCTCCTCATAGAACGACTGATCCCTGTACTTCTCCAGCAGAAAGAACATCGATCCGTTCTTCATGGAATGACCGTAGATCACCGTAATCTGGTCTTCAAACGGATCCTTGTTACGGAAATCGACAAACAGCGTTCCCAGGGAGTTGTATTCCCCGTTAAACAGATGATTCAGATAATAGTCGTTGTCATCGCCCTTGACGACCGGATAGTCTATTACCGTATCGGGCATCGTCAGCCAGCCGACAATATCCGGATTGATCTGCTCCAGTGAAGCAAAATCGATTCTTGATCCTGCTGTTTCCTTCTCATCAACGGCGATCTCCTTGATATCGTCATATGCATCCGTTCCCTTGTTATATTCGTTAAGACCTTTAATGATCATATAGGCATTAAAACCGGAAATGCCAATCGCAACAATCAAAAAAAACAAAAGAACGATCTTGAACTTCTTATCCACCTTTCTTTTGTTTTTCTTTTTCGTTGTCATACTTTTATTCTAGCAGAAACCGCATAAAGCAGTATCGCACAGACGATCAGTTCCCCGATCAGCAGTTTCCCTGATGCCGTAGAAACATATGCACCTACAGCACCCATCCACGGAACGTGATGCTCAACAATGCCAATCAGTTCACTGTATTCAACATCATGAAGATCAATTCCTTCATTGGCATCGCCCTTTGTCGTAAACGTCTTCTCGAAAGAATTGTTCCTGACAACCCTGTGAGAAACGACTGTGCCGTTGGAATAGAATGTAATGATATCGTTTTCTTTTACTTCATAAGGATCGATACTCTTCACCAGCAGCAGACTTCCTACTGATATTTCAGGCTCCATGCTTCCGGAAACAACGTTATAGGTCTCATAACCCATAAGCCTAGGTAAAGTAAGTGGTATTAATAATAATACCACTGACAGAATAACGATAATACCCAGGATTCTGGAAAACAGAACCAGGGATTTCTGAAGCTTTTTATTCAGCTTCTTACTTCCCATCCTTTTCCCTTCTTCTTCTAAATAGGAAGAACAGGAACAGCAGCAGCATGAGCAGAGCAACGCTTACGCTTCCGATCAGCCACGGCGTTGAGAACAGGATCTCCCAGAATGTAGGAGTCGGTTCAGGTTCAGGTTCCGGTCCTGGTTCAGGCTGTGGGCCAGGAGTTGGTTCCGGATCGGTCGTAGGAGGTTCAGGATCATCGATATCGATAATATCTACAGGTTCGGTTCCTCCGTTTCCACCCGGTGTTGTGCCGGCCGGCTGTCCAGGTTCATACTGATACGTCTCATCGTAAATGATAGTTTCACCGGCTTCAAGCTCACGGTAAGTAAATATCAGAACGACTGTATTATCTTCGTCGATCAGCCATCTGTATGCCAGCGTATTCTTTACAATATGCAGGTCATCGACGTGTTTTGCGTTAACGATGACATAATCGCCCTTGTTGCAGTAGAAAGTATCCGCAGGAAGCAGTTCCGTTCCGTCTTCTTCTTCAAGTCTATATTCTACACGGTAAGAAACACGTACTCCCTTAACTCCATAGACAGGCACCATGTACAGATCTTCCGTTACGGTAGCTTTCTCATGGCCAAGTCTAAGCATATCCAGTTCTGTATCCAGATACTGTCCGGATACGATGATGCCTTTGATATAGTATTTTGAATCTGTAGGCAGTTCAAGCGTATAAAGCGGTGTTCCGTTTTTCGTCGTGACATAGTAGGTATAATCACCAGCAACACCATCGGCTGCACCGAATGAAAGTTCAGTTCCATACGGAAGCGTTCCATTAAAGCCAGAATCTCTGGTAACGGTAGCTTCGTCTACTCCACCTTTGTCAAGGGAAACGGTATAATTCTTTACACCATCGGCTGAAACAGTCTGAGAAGCAATACCCGTAACAAGCAGGATCGCAAAT
>CAZGZT010000009.1:0-59703 GCA_964529805.1 uncultured Solobacterium sp.
CGCATTCTCTGAGGGGATACATTCAGAATCTCTTCAATGAACGTTTCTGTAATGATGTCCTGCTTCAGCAAAGGCATGGCTGCGGTTCTGATCGCTTCTTCAAAATCATTGATCCTTTGAGCAAATGCGATGTTTTCCGGTTTCAGGACGTTTTTAAGTTCCGGAAGGCTCAGTATTTCATAAAGCTGTTTTTTCTGCTGCGGCCCGAGGTTGTTTACCAGATTCTTAACAAAAAGTTCGTTTTTGGATATAAACAGATCATCAAGAACCGCCAGGCAGTCATCGGTGTTTCTTTCGCCTGCACCGATTTGAACCGATCTGTTTTCAAAGAGATCGGCATTCTTTTCATTCAGCCCAAGATAGTCCATGCAAGGCTCCGCCACCAAAGCGATAGCGTCTTCGGAGAACGTCGTATTCGTCAATGACTGTACAATCATCCTTATGACGCTGTAGATGTCGTCGAATTTTCTTTTTCTATTCAGCAGATACGGATAAACGACAGGGAAATCGTATTTCTTGCAGAAAGAGATGAAATCCAGCTGTTTCGCCAGACGATAGACATGATCCTGCTTGTTTCCGCTTTCAACATTTGTGATCAGTTCCAATCTGCCGATGATTTCTTCGCTCATGTTGAGATATTCTGCAAATTTCGTACTGTTTTTGTCATAAAGGATATCGGTATCTTCACAGATATAAGTCAACAACAAAGCCAGATAATGCTCTGTAGATGCGGAGACGGCAAGACCAAAATCTTTCTTCAGTTCAGCAATGATCTTCCCGGCCATTATATATGCAGGATTCGTCTTTACTTTCTTATCGATATCATCGACTTCAATATCCGAATTCTCGTCTTTCACATACAACAGCGATAAAATACAGGACCCTCTTCCGAGAAACTCTTTGATGTAAGGCTGTCCGGATTCTTCCAGTCTGGCAGCTATGATTTTATAAATTTGCTGAGGATACACCGCAAGATCTTTCTTGAAAATCTCATATGACAGCGAGATAAACAGATCGGTGCTGTTCATCATATCGACTTTGCTCATAATCAGATTGTTCAGGATTACGCTGTCTCCATAGAAACGGTATCCCTTCTCTCTGCTGAACACGATATCCAGATCATTCTCGTGTGCTTCTTCTTTCAGCCTCTTAATATCCGCCAGCGCTGTGTTTTTTCCTATTTTGAATACAGAAATGATGTCCTTAAGAAAAACATCATTCTCTGATAAAAAGATAAAAATGCATTCCGCTGATCTTCTTAATTCCGAATTCAGGCTATCTAAAAGAAAATCTCCTCTGTTTATCTTCATCAAAGGTTCCGATATTTCATCCCAATGAAAAGGCGCCGTAATGTTTTCTTCTTCAATGATCAGATTCATTAATCCACATTCAGAAAGATAGTCGTTAATTCTATCCAGACGATACCTGACCTGTGACCTGTTTAAACCATAAATCTCCGACAATTCAGAAACGGTCGTCTTTCCAAGATTGGCAATATCGTGCAGAATCTTCAGAGTGCTATTATCTTGCTGCTTCATTTTCAACTTCATATTATCATTTACAATTACATGAGCCGGCTATTATTCATCCCTTTTTTTCGGTTCATTTCCATATCAACAGAAAAAAACGGAACCGATGTCCCGCTTTTGTGACGCATGAATTATGAATGCATGTTTTATTCTTCCGCAATCAGTACAGCAGCGAATACCAGGATACATCCGAAGATCTCTCTTCCGTTCATCGTCTGTCCCAGCAGCAGCCATCCTCCGGCTGCACCGAATACCGATTCCATAGACATGATCAGAGAAGCCAGCGAAGGACCGACATCCTTCTGATATACGATCTGGATACATTGCGCGATCCCTCCGGATATCACTGCCAGATACAGGATCGGCAGCAGCGACTGAGAGATCTGAAGCATCGTCGGTTTCTCTGCCGTTACCATGACAATCCCAGACAGAAAAGCCGCAGTCAGCTGGGATATAAAAGTCAAAACGATACCGTCACATTCTCGGGAATAAATGTCGATAAAAACAATCTGCAGGGCAAAGAAGAAAGACCCCGCAAGCAGGATCGGATCTCCGACATTCAGGGATACCTGACCGGAAAGACACAGGAAGTATAAGCCTGTCAGAGCAACGCTGACCGCTGCCAGCATCTTCGCCCCGGGTCTTTTTCCCCTGAAAGATTCGATCAGCGGAACAAAGACGATATACAGGGCGGTAATAAAAGAAGCCTTGCTTACGGTGGATAGCTCCATGCCTCTTTGCTGGAGAATACACCCGATACTTGCGGCAACGCCGATCAGAACACCGCCGGCCAGTTCTTTTCTGCCGATGTGTTTCTTTCCCTGGATCAGCAAAGGAAGCAGGATAAGTCCTCCTATTCCCTTGAAGAAGACGATCGTAAAGGTCTTCAGCTGATCAGCCGTGATCGTCTGTATTGCATAGCCCAATCCCCAGCTCAGCGTAGCAAGCAGAAGAAAGATGCTGGCAAAGAGTTTCCGGTTTTTCATGATTTCATCTTAACACATCGGATCAATAAAAAATCTGTCACCGGTTTGTGACAGATTCTGTTTTCACTGGCGGAGACGGTGGGATTCGAACCCACGGACCGCTTCTGGCGATCAAACGATTTCGAGTCGTTCCCGTTATGACCACTTCGATACGTCTCCATGTTTCCATTATACATCATCCAAAACAAAAGAAATCCCCGATAGACCGGGGAATTTCTTATTTCTTCAGCATTCTGTAAAGATAAATGACGATGCAGGCACCTAAAGTCGAAATGATTGCCTGACCGATGATGTTGTGAGCACCGATACCGATCAGAGAGAAGGCCAGACCGCCTACAAGACCGCCAGCCAGACCTAAGAGTACATAATGATACCAAGGTCCTTTCATTCCCATTAATGTGGAACCTACATATCCGGCTAATGCACTAAATAATAAACCGATTAATAATCCCATATTAGTACCTCCTTATTTGTACAGAAACAATTATAACATTATTCATTCAGAATATTACAAGAGTCCCTGTGCGGTAAGAGCGTTCTTGACTTTGACTTTCAGATCATCGTCGATCTCGATATAAGGGCTTCTTGATATGCCCGCATCGACGCCTCTCATCTGCAGGATCGCATGCATGACCGGTACGGAAGGAGCCAGCTTGGTGATGTTTCTTAACTGAATGACTCTTCTTTGCAGTTCGATGGCTTTCTCTTTCTCTCCCGCAAGATATGCCTCGTACATCTCTTCCAGCAGTTCCGGATAGATGTTGCCCAGACCGCAGACGCAGCCTGTTGCACCCGCATCGAATGCGCCGCAGAAGATCGCTTCCGTTCCGATGATGACGTTAAAGTCAGGATACTCTTTCACGGCATCCTGGAAGTTGTAGAAGCTTACCAGATCGAAGGATGAATCCTTGATGCCTCTTAATCCGTCATCCGCCAGTCTCTTTAAGAGTTTCGGCGTAATGACATTCTGAGAGTAGTTCTTGTTGTTGTAGACGAATACTGGGAATTCTTCTTCGTTTACCGCATCCAGGAGTCCCTTGAAATGTCTGTACAGCGCTTCTTCAGAAAGGTTCGGTGAATAGTAAGGTGCGATCGCTCCAACACCCGAAGCGCCTGCCGCTTTGGCGTGTTTTGCCAGTTCTACCGTTGTCTTGGTATCGGCTGTACCGACATGAGCCACGACAGGGATACGTCCATGGACTTCATCCAGAATAATCTCCAGAACTTTCTTTCTCTCATCGATGCTCATGCAAGGGCCACACCCGTATGTTCCGACAGGATAGAGTCCATCCACATGCGGAAGGATAAACCTGATGATCTCTCTGATGCCTTTCTCATAGATGTTGCCGTCTTTGTCATAAGACGACAGCAGCGGCGGGATAATGCCGATAAACTCTTTTGCTTTCATTTCTCTTCTCCTTTTCGATTATTCAAAGAATACTTCTTCGTATTCGATTCCTTCTGTCTGGGATTTCTTCAGCTGCAGCTGTTCGATCTCTCCCGGAAGGAAGACTTTCTTTCCTTCCTGAGTTCTGCTGGATCTGATGTCACTGACCAGATGTTCGATCCTTTCCGTGTATTCTTCTTCATCCAGGAAGGCTCTAGGATCAACCAGGATCATGAATCCTCCGGCATTCATGCCTTTATCGATGCCTCTGTGTACACTGGATACTTCACTTGTGATTCCCGCTCCGGATACTACACCCGCAAGGGCTTCTACAACCAGTGCGATACCATAGCCTTTCGGACCGGCCATCGATGTCAGAACACCTTTGATGGCTTCGTTCGGATCGTCCGTAGGATTGCCTTGTGAATCCAGAGCCCAGGAAGGATCGATCTTGTGTCCTGTCTTGGCGGCATGATAGATCTTGGCTTTGGCTACTGTGCTGCTGGCCATGTCCAGTACGATCGGCGATTCTTTTCTTGGAATAGCTACAGACATCGGGTTGGTTCCTAGCTTTGCCTCCATGGCTCCGAATGGCGCTACGGTAGGATTGGCATTCACAAACAGGAATGTGATATAGCCTTTTCTGGCACACTGCTCCGTATAGTAGGCCAATGCGCCGCAGTGATTGAGATTCCTGACGCTGCCGCATACGACTGATGCATTTTCAATCTTTTTCAAAAGCAGATCCGTTAAATACTGCACGCCGTACTGGCCAAAGGTATTGCGGGCATCCACGACAGCCGTAGAGGCGTCCTCTCTTACGATTTCCGGAAGAGCAGTTACATCAACACCGCCTCCGTTGATCCTGTCGATATACGTACTCAGCATGTTCAGCCCATGGGATCTGGTCCCTCTTGCATCCGCATAAGCCAGTGAATCCGCAACGACTTCAGCGATTTCTTTAGATACTCCTTTTTCTTCCAATACGGAACAGACGTATTCCCGTACTTCATCCATTGATTTTACGATACTCATTTTCTGTCCCTCTCTATTTTCTATTGCTGATATATGTTTCAATATCCTCATATTCAAACAGCAGTGCTCTGCACGGACATCCTTCCACATTGGCATTTCTTAATGGCAAACACATCAGGAAGTAGATTCCATCTGGTACATCCTGCGGGAAGATTCCTTCCAGAATGGCCATGTCGTTGCCCAGCGTGGATTTGTGTGCCTGTCTGGTCTTGTCGCCGTTCTTGTCTACACTGAAATAATCGATTCCGATCAGTTTAACGCCTAAGGAAGCCAGATACTCTCCGGCATCCGGTCTGATGTAGACATTCTCACTGCTACCCTGCCTGATCCGCTCATAGTTGTCGGTCTTGAAGATCAGTCTTTCCGCCTGAATATCGATATTCCTTAAATCATCTTCACAGATATAATCTCTGTCTTTCAAAGTGATAACCTGACACTTGCCGATAAAAAGATCCAGCGGCAGATCTTCGATCTTCTTGCCGTCTTTGATCATGTGGTAAGGAGAATCCAGATGCGTTCCCAGATGAGAAGACATTTCAAAATGGGACAAAGCCAGATCAAAGCCTGTATCGTAGTCGCGGTCGATGATCAGTTTAAAATCCGCGGTCGTCGGATATCTTGCCATGCCTTTTTCATTTACCTGTGTGATGTCATAGTATTTCATTCTTATTTTTAGCCTCAATCAGTCTTTCTTTGACTGTTTTTATTTGAATCGGATAATCCTTCCTAAATAGAGAACTGTCGATCCTGGAGTACATTCCTTTTGGTCTTCTTTCTCCGGTTACGACTCTCAGAGATGGGTCGATTTCCATCAGCATTTCAGCGAACTCTCCGATATTGATTTCTTCACACGGAAGATTATAGATGAGCTTTCTTTCCCGATCAGTAGACAGTACCGTACTGATCATTTCAGTCAGATCATCGATATGGATGACCGGAATGTTGACATCAGAATGATAGGTAATATTCAGTTCGCCACCCTTACCGATCTGAGTAAAACACGTCTGTCTCCAGGGAGTGTTTACAGAACCCTGTCCTTCACCTAGAACGGTCGGGATACGCAAGGCGGTAAACTTGAGACCTTCAGACTTGGATAATGCAATCCCGGTTTCTTCCACGAAACGCTTCGTCCAGCCGTAGAATTCCTGCGGAACACAGATGTCTTCTTCCTTTACCGAAGCATCTGTCTGAGGAATCCCGATCGCATTCACGGAACTTCCATAAATAAACGGAACATCATATTCAACGGCTTTCTTCATCAGATTCAGCGATCCATTGATGTTGATTTTCACCGCAAGTTCCGGATCGTTCAGAGCTGCCGTATTGGTCAGACCTGCCAGATGTACGATCTGATCGATCTGATACTCTTTGAACAGTCTGTCAAGATCATCCATCCTGGTAATATCGCAGGAAACATGAAGATAGGACTGCTGATCAGACGGACGTCTTCCGATGGAGAGAACTTCAAAACCTCTTCTGCTTAATTTACTACAGAGCGCTTTTCCGATATTCCCGTTTCCACCACTAATCAGAATCATCTATGCCCTTTCTTTTCGTCTTTATCATACCAATCTACATATGATGATATTTATTCCAAAAATATCGTTATCTATAACAAAACGTTATGAATGAATATCAGTATATTCAGTTGAAATAATAAATCACCGACATCAGAAAACTGCCCATCAGATAGGCAAGACAGCAGGAAATGATAAAGTAAAGGATCTGGGCCTGAACGGTTCTTCCCTGTTTAATGAAGCGGTTGAAGTTAAGACTGCTAAGCCCGAACAGACTTAGCAGGAAACAGAAGAAATAGATGCTGACCTTCAGATAGAATTTAGTCATACAGGAATTTTCCTCTTACCATGACATTCTTGATATTAAGATCATCATCCATGATCACAAGGTCGGAATACTTGCCTTTTACCAGTGATCCGAACTGCTGATCCAGACCGTAGAACGTAAAGGCGTTCAGACTGGAGTAACACAGCAGGTCGGTGTATTTCGCTCCGATTTCATGGAGTACTTTCATTTCGTCATTTATGGAAACAACGCTGCCGGCATAATGTCCGTCTTCGGAAATGAACTTCGTTCCCTTTTTGATACAGCGCTTGGAGATGAATTCGTATTCTCCATCCGGAAGATTGCGTGCAACGCTGGAATCCGTTACCAGTATCAGTCTGTCTCTATCGGTATTCTGAAGAAGAAGCTTTAAAACGTTCCTATCCACATGGTTTCCGTCGGCGATCAGTTCATAGTTCCACCTGTTCATAAAGGCGCAGTTTACAAGGGTAATATCCCGGTGATGCAGTCCTCTCATGGCATTAAACAGATGGGTAAAACCGTCCACATTTTCGTCCAGATCTTCAATGACCGCATCGGAATGACCGCACATTACTCTGATCCCTTTTTCATGAAGCAGTTTCCCGATTTCCTTGGCTCCATCCAGTTCGTAGGCTATGGTCATCTGCCTGATCCTGGAACTGTTCCTCAAGAATTCCTCTGTCATCTCCATATTCGGTTCCATGAATCTTTCAGGATCTCCCATTCCCAGATGTTTTTTGGACAGGAAAGGTCCTTCCAGATGGATGCCTTCAAAACGGGCAGTTGTGCTTTGATAGTCTTCCAGCTTTCTCAGCTGACTGCAGAACTGTTCTTTGGATAGATCGTAGGATAAAGATATCAGGAAACTGGTCGAGCCGTCCTGAGCAAACTCATAGGAGGCCTTCTCCATCTGTTCCAGACTTGCATTGTCAAAAGAGATCCCGTCAATGCCGTGCGTATGGGTATCGAAAAAACCCGGCATTACGATGCTGCCTTTTAAATCTACGACTTTTGTATCCTCAGGGTATTCCCTGATCCTATCGCTTTGAGAATAGACTTCTTTGATCCTTTCGTCTTCGATCAGCAGGGCTCCGTCAAGATACTCCCTGTTTCCATCGACGATCAGATGTCCGTGTATCAGAAGATAGTTCATCATTTCGCCCCCAGACTCTTAATTACGGCAGGAAGAAGCTGTTTCTTTCTAGAAACAAGACTGTTGATGAAGTCGTCCTTGTCTTTCTTGAACAGATCAGGAACAATGTATTTCTTATCCCCTGCCGAAAGCAGATAGGAACCGGAGCCGTTGGCGTTGGTCAGCATGGTGACCATCAGATCGTAGCCTCCGGACTTGCAGGCATCTTCCAGATAACGCTGCAGGGAATCCTTCAGTTTGACGTACTCCTCTCTTGACGTACACACTGCCTGTGCCAGACCGACTTTGTTTCCTTCGATATTGAATTCCTTGAAGTCATCATAAACGATTTCAATATAGCGCTTGCTTAACAGAGATTCGGCATGTCCAATCATGCCCTTCGATAAATCGGAAGGTTCTACACCCGAGATCTTCTTCAGTTTCTCTACATTCTCGATGTCGATCGGGGTGGTAGTCGGAGACTTGAGGTTCATCGTATCGGATATGATGGCTCCCAGCAGCAGACCGGCAAGCTTCTTGCTGAGCTTGACTTTATTGGTAAGGAACATGTTGGTAATGATTGAAGCAGTTGCGCCGATCGGCATGGTTGTGATGCTGATCGGGTTATCGGACTCGAAGCCGCCGAAACGGTGATGATCGACAATCTCCAGAACGATACCGTCATCAATGTCGTCTATGGCCTGTTTCTTTTCGTTGTGGTCTACCAGGATCAGCTGTTTCTTCTGATAGTTGAACAGGTGGTAACGGGAGATTGCGCCTACGACCTTACCATCCCCATCCAGAACCGGATAGGATCTGTGACGGGACTTGGCGATCTTCTTGCTGGCTTCATCGATCGTATCATTGATATTGAAGTAATCGATCTTTTCTTTTGAGATCATGATATGTTCAATGGTCGGTGTCTGGTATATGAGTCTAGTGATGAACAGAGGTGTGAGCTGGGTCGTAATGATAGAAGCTTCCGCATCCCTTGCCATCTTCAGGATATGTTCAGAGATCGGAGATGAGGTACATATTACCAGCATCGTCGCACCCAGTTCCAGACAGTACTGCATCTTGTCGTCTTCATTACGTAAAAGGACGATGCTGTCGTCTTCTACATTGGATTTCAGACTCGGGAACATGTGCATCTTTCCGGATAACGCATGGGTTCCTCTTAATACCAGTTCACCCTGCAGAGTCTTGACGATATTGTCAACCTCAATGGTTCTGATGATGGAGGCCAGTTCCTCGTCGGTCTTGGTCCACATGTAGGTAAGATCATCCAGAGTAACAATTCCTTCCAGATGTTTCTTGTCATCCACAACAATAAGGCCTCTGTTTTTCAGCTTGATGACCTTGTCCAGAGCTTCCTTCATCGTCATGTCTTTATCGGCCAGAGCTGCCTTATCCATGTCGATCTCTCTTAAGGTACATTTAGCCGTATACAGTCTTGCAGGATCATCGTAGCCGAATCTTTCCAGCAGGTATTCCGTTTCGGATGAAACAGAACCGATCCTGGCGGCAACGGCATTCACTCCCAACTGCTTCTTGTATTCCGCATAGGCGATCGCCGATACAATCGCATCCGTATCGGGATTCTTGTGCCCTATGACATATACAGGACGTTTTTTCATTCAATAGCCTCCTTGATTTCTTCTAAACTGATCGGACCTTCTCTTAATATCTTGATCTCATCACCTGTGACATCGACGATTGTGCTGGCCCGGACACCTCTGGCATCCTCGGTAACGATACCGTTGATCTTACCATGCATGGAAGCATAGACATCTTCCCATTTCAGCAGTGATCCGTTTCCCGAGATGTTGGCACTTGTTACCATGATCGGGGCATTCAGCTGTCTGATCAGATCCAAGATCCATGCATCATCAGGCGCCCTGATTCCGATCGTATTCATGCCCTGGGTAAAAACATCATCGACATATTCTCTTTTCGGGAATACCATCGTCAGGGCTCCCGGCATGAAACATTCCATGACCTTTTCTGCCTTTTCGTTGACGACTGCGATCCTTTTGATCATTTCCGGTCCATCGCACATGACAGGAAGCGGCTTCCTGAAATCGCGGCCTTTGGCTTTATATACCTTTCTGATCGCATTCTTGTCCATGGCACAGGCCAGACCGAAGACGGTATCCGTAGGAAAAGCCAAAATTCCCCCTGTCATCAAAATATTGATTATTTCTTTCTTATCCATCTTTGTATATTTGATGGTTTTCATATCTCTATTATACTTGCTTTAGGGGGTAAAAATCATCTTTTCATCTCATATAATAGTATTAGGAAGGAACTAAGACCGCATGAATAAAAGATTAAACCAATCATCCGGCAAGACGATAAGATACCTCATATTCGACATGGGAAATGTTTTGGTTGAATTTCTTCCTGAACATCTGGTAAAAAGATGTGATCTTGATCCTGATGATGAACAGATCCTGCTGAAAGAAGTGTTCTACTCCGGAAACTGGAAGAAACATGATCTGGGGATACTTGATGAAAAGGAACTTTATGAACTGTCAGTTAGTAAGCTTCCCGAACATCTATATGAAGCAGCCGAAGAAATGATTTTCCGCTGGCATGATCCTTTGATCCCTATTGAAGGAATGGCGGATTTGATCAGGGAAATGAAAGAAAAGGAACTGGGTTTATATCTTCTGTCAAACGCAGGAAAGGATCAGCCAGAATACTGGAACAGAATACCCGGAAGCGAATACTTTGACGGGACTGTCGTTTCCGCTCTGGAAGGCCATATTAAACCTGATCCGAAGATTTACGGGATTCTTTTGAACCGTTACCGGTTAAACCCGCAAGAATGTCTTTTTATCGATGATGTGGAAGAGAACATACTCACGGCAAAGGATCTGGGAATGGATGCCTATCTGTTTGATGGAGACGTTAAGAAGCTCAGGGGTTTTATTCTAAAAAGAATCAGATGAAAAAAGCTTCAATCATTAAAAAACTGCATCGCTGCAGTTTTTTAATCGATTATTCTTATTGATTCAATGACCGGTCTTTCTTCCGGTACAATGCTTCCGTTATCGTCGTATGGCTTGGCATCGCTGGCGATTTTTTTGACAATATCCAATCCGTCTGTAACTTTACCGAACGCCGCATACTGGCCATCCAGCCACGAAGCGTCCCCTACCATGATAAAGAACTGCGACGATGCGGAATCAGGATCCTTGGCTCTGGCCATGGATATGACTCCTTCGGTATGTTTCAGGTCATTCTCAAATCCATTGGAGGAGAACTCTCCTTTGATGCTCTTTACTTTTTCGTTCTGAGGCGCGCCGCCCTGGATCATGAATCCGTCAATGATACGGTGGAAACAGTTTCCGTCATAGAATCCCTCCTCAGCCAGTTTCACGAAGTTTTCTACTGTAATTGGAGCGATATCAGGATAGAGTTCCAAGGTCACTGTTCCATAATCCTTTATGGTGATCTGGGCATGGACAAGCTGTACCTGTTCAGACTCCTCTATCGTTTCTTCTGTTTTTTCTTCCTTGACTGCACAGGCCGACAGGCTTAAAAGCAGTATCATAATCAGTATTTTTAACAGTTTCATCCTAAATCTCCTTAAATATTTGTATTATTTCATATCAATTGTACTATAAACCTGAATCATTCAAAGAAAAACGAAAGAATAGTTGACAGTCATATGAACCTATGATATAATCATATTACCATATAGGATATGATGGTTAAATTATAGAAAGGAGATGTCACGAATGAAAGTCAGAACAGACGAATTTGTACAGGATGACTGGCTGAAAAAGGAACTGGAACGTGAGAAGAGAGTCTCTTTCTGGGATCTGGATGAAGGAAAGAAGCTGAGACAGGAACACGCAGAAGACTGTGATGTCAAAGAACTGGCTGATTCCCATCATCGTAAACATCTGAAATATCAGTCCGCAGATTCGCTGAATCAGGTTTCCAGAGGACTGGGAGACAGACGCCGGACGACAGGTTTGGATGTTACCTGCTTTATCGTAGCATTCCTAATGATCTTCGTTCTGACCGGTCTGAACTCTTATCTGTTCCGCACCCCTTATGTCTTGCCGACGATCATCCTGTTCCTGGGAATCAATCCCGGAATCTTCATCTGGCTGCTGCTGTTTAGAAGATTCCCGGCAGCCTGGTACAGCATCACGCTGATTATAGTTGCTGTCGCACTGGAAATCTATCAGTTCTTTAGCTATTTAATTCGTATTTATTAGGAGGAAAGAAAATGAAATTTGCACTTCTTGTTCTGTTATTTGTATTAATTTTAATCGTTCTTATTACTATTCTGTCCTGCCTGTGCATCGTTCCGCAGGGCAATGCCTGGGTCGTTGAAAGACTGGGTAAATACTCAGGAACATGGCAGGCCGGTCTGCATCTGAAGACTCCTCTTCTGGAAAGAGTTGTCCGTAAGATCTCCATGAAGGAACAGGTCGCAGACTTCGAACCGCAGTCGGTTATCACCAAGGATAACGTTACGATGAACGTCGACTCTGTCGTCTACTTCCAGGTCATCGATCCGAAAGCTCTGACTTATGGCGTAGAACGTCCGATCGCCGCAATCGAAAACCTCTGTGCAACCACACTGAGAAACATCATTGGTTCCATGACACTGGATGAAACTCTGACTTCCAGAGAGAAGATCAATGAAGAAACGATCAAGGTTCTGGATGAAGCCACCAACAAGTGGGGTATCGATATTACCCGTGTAGAGGTTCAGAATATCACGCCTCCAAAATCCATTCAGGAAGCCATGGAGAAGCAGATGAAGGCAGAACGTGAAAAGAGAGCTGTCATCCTGACGGCTGAAGGTGAGAAGCAGTCCGCTATCACCAGAGCGGAAGGTGAAAAGGAATCCGCTATCTTAAGAGCTGATGCTGTAAGAGAAGAAAGAATCAGAACGGCACAGGGTGAAGCGGAAGCAATCAGAGCCGTTGCGGAAGCGCAGGCTCAGGCCATCAAGATGGTCAATGATGTGAAACCTTCACAGGAATATCTGTCAATCAGATCCATGGAAGCTGCCGAGAAGATGGCTGACGGTCAGGCAACCAAGATCATCGTACCATCCAATCTGCAGGATGTAGCTTCTCTGGCTACGATCGTAAAAGACGTCAAATAACGACACAAAGGCAGCTTCGGCTGCCTTTTCTTTTTGCCTGAGATGATATTTGACATAGAAGTAATCTATAATTATCTTAATGAAACGTAAAATAAAGTATAAAAGAGCCAAGATCATGTTTCTGATCTATGTCCTTATATTCGGAGGCATCGCTTTATACAGAAACTTCAGATACAGAGATTATGCCGATATATCTCCGATGGAGAATACGGTAAAGTATCAGGTGAAGTATCTCTACGGATATGACGGAGATACGGCTTATTTCCGTTTTGAGGACGGCAGCGAGAAGGCCTGCCGCTTTCTGGGCGTAGATGCGCCGGAAATCGATGAAGAAGGCTATGAGAAGGCTAAATCCTATACAGACAGAGTCTTAAGAAACGCTTCCAGGATCATCCTGGAAATGGATCCGCAGTCTGACGAATTCGACAAGTATGACAGACTCCTGGCCTGGGTATGGGCGGACGGAGAACTTGTGCAGATCATGCTGTTAAGAGAAGGAACAGTTAAAGTCAGATATCTGGAAGATTATTATCTTTATGCAGGATATCTGTATCAGGCCGCAAAATAATTGTGACCAATCCTTAAAAAAGGTTAGTTGATAGTTGAAAGGAGAAAGAAAAATGGAAGATCTTCAGATCGTTGAACTCTACTGGAACAGAGATGAAGATGCGATTGCACAGAGCCAGCAGAAGTACGGTAACTACTGCTACAGCATTGCCTACAACATCCTGCACAACAGTGAAGACGCACAGGAATCGCTCAACGATACCTGGCTTGCCGCCTGGGATGCAATACCGCCGCATCGTCCGCAGATCCTTTCCACTTTTCTGGGAAAGATCACCAGAAGGCTGTCGCTGAACAAATGGCGCAGCATGACGGCTGAAAAACGGGGCGGAGGAAACTTCCCGCTGTCGCTGGATGAACTGGAAGAATGCATTCCGGATCACTGCAGCATCGATGAACAGCTGGAAGCGCAGTATCTGAGCGAAGCGATCGATGCGTTTCTTTCCAGAGCGAAAGAAGAGGAAAGAAAAGTATTTGTGTGCCGTTACTGGTATTTTGATTCCGTAGAGAATATTGCGAAACGTTTCGGCTACAGCGAGAGTAAAGTCAAGATGATGCTGAAACGTACAAGAGACAGATTGAAAGACTATCTGATTAAGGAGGGATTGATCAATGAAAACTGATAAACTGGTTGATGCGATCGGTATGATCGATGATGAGTATGTGAAAGAGGCACACGAGGATAAGAAGAAAGAAAAGAAGCTGTTCAGGCTTCCGGACTTCCATCTGTCATGGGCTTTTGTGGGAAAACTGGCGACAGCCGGCATATGTCTGTTCCTGGCTGTAAGCATCCTGCCGAATTTCTTCCATTCCTACATTGGAGCGAAATCGGATAGTGCAGGCGCATATTACGAAAACTCCAGTTATGAACCGTCCTATTATTCCGCTCCGGCAGCTTCTCCTTCAGGAGGCGGCCTGTATTACGACAGTGCTGAATATGCAGCAGATGTTTACGACAGCGACACGAGCTATGCGCCGCAGTACGAAGAATCATCTCCAACACCGGAGCCATCCCTGGATCCAAAGAATGAAACAAAGCAGGATAAGAAACTGATCCTTACCGCCGTCATGAAGATGGAAACGCAGGATATCGATGAAACGACAAAACTCTTGTCGGAAGATATCGCCAAGTATGGAGGTTATGTACAGAAGTCTTCTTCCTATACCAGAAACAGTTCTACCAGAGTCTATGAAGCTACCATCCGTATTCCTTCAGATAAGTATGCGGATTTCCTGAAGGAACTTGGTGAAGCAGGCAATACCGTTTCCTACAACGATGAGATCGAGGATGTTACGGATTCTTACACGGATATCGTTTCCAGAATCAATGCCTTAAGAGCACAGGCCGACAAGGTCATGGAATTCTATGAGAAAGCAGAAACGATTGAAGACCTGATGAGCATCGAATCGCGTCTTTCCGACCTGCAGTATCAGATTGAACGTTACGAGGCACAGATCAAGAACTACGACCTTCTGACGGCATATTCTACGCTGTATATCACGATTACGGAAACCAAGGTATATACCCCGACAAATCCTAATTTCTTCGAGAGACTGGCCGCTTCCTTCAAGGATGGCTGGCACGACTTCATGGATGGATTCGGCGATTTCCTGATCGATGTCGTCTACAACATCTGGACGATCCTGCTGCTTGTGGCTTTGGGATATCTCGGTTACAGGATCTACAGGAAAATCAGAAACAGAAAGAATCAGAAATAAAAAAAGGACAGCCCAGGCTGTCCTTTTTAATGCCTTTCAAACAGGATGATTTCTTTATCAGGCTCTGTCTGTTTCTCCAGATAGAGTTTATCTCCTGCGACCGTAAGATAATAGAGTTTTTCAGGATCTCCCGTATCTTTCAGGATGAAATACCAGGAAGAATCATAATCCGCTAGCGATTCATGGATGGTCTGTTCCCTCTGGAAGATGATCTTGTCTCCTCCTCTTTGATACAGTTCCATTCCTTCTTCATAAGGGGAAGTATACAGACTGTACCTGCTGTAGCCGTCATCGCCAAGTTCCTCTGACCCCCAGTAGCCCATGATCAGTTTTTCGATCTCTTCCTCACTGTTTTCGATATCTCTTCCGGTAAGGATCTGATTATCGTCACATTCCAGATAGGTCCGGATCAGATTCTCTTTCTTCGCATAACTGCCGATCAAAGATACGAAGCCGTTCAGCACGTCATATCCGCCTTCCGGGATGACATTCTCATAGCTGATCGTATAGTATTCTCTTCTCCATCCTCCGTATTCTTCATCGTTAAAAATCAGACCAATGGAACTTGACGGCGCATCCAGAGCAATGTTTTCTTCATCAAATGGAAGATCTTTCCAGGCAGGAAGATTGTATTCGTCGCTGTACGCTCTCAGCTTCGCAAAGACATCTTCATCTTCAATCAGATATTCCCATACTCTCAAAGGGATCCAGTGTTCAGGACTTTCCTTAACGGTCAGAACGATCTGACCTTCCTTGTTTCTTTCGATCGTCTGAGAGAAGTTGTCTCCGTTCATTCCACCTCCGCGATGGAAGGAAACGCAAAGCAGTTCACCATGTTCAGACTTGATCTTCTTCAGCTGTTCGATCGTGGTCTTTTTCGATAATCCTTTCGGTTTCATTGCACCAAACACCAGAGTACCTCCTGTCAGCAATATCAGTAAAATGATAATCAGTTTCTTTTTCATATAAGAGCTGTTTCTTTCTTCCTCTATTCAATAATAGCACACAATACGCATGTACATTTGCAAGGAAAAGGAAGGAGTCAGTACTCTGCTGCAGGGACTTGTTTTAAGACACTTAAAAGAAAGAGTTCTCATAGCTGAGAACTCTTTTCTTTATTCGGTTTTTAATGATCCTAAGCAGATGATCTCTCCGGTCTTGCGATCAAAGAGAATGGCATTGTTGCCTTTGAATCCGACTTTGACTTTGTCTCCGAGTTTATAGACGACACCGCCGAACATGACACCTGTCAGCAGGTAGTTGCCGATTGCAACACGGACCGTCGTTTCCATACCGGTAGGCATTGATGAATAGACTTCACCTTCGAATTTCGCCTTATCGGAAATCTCCAGGAATTCCGGACGGATACCAATGACGAAATCTTCCTGTGTATATTCCTGCTCATCGCCGTAGTCTTCCGGTTCATCGATCATCGCAATGTGATACTTGAATCCGGATTCCTTGTTGCTTCTTTCGACATAACCCTTATGGGATGCCTTTTCAGCAAGTTCTTCTGCTTCCGCTTTCTTTCTTGCTTCGAGATCTTCATGCCACTTCTTGATATCCAGCGGTTCATTCGGAACGAAGTTCAGTTTCTTTCCGTCAAATACATCGAGTTCGAATACGCCTTTCTTTTGAGAACCATGGGCTTCGATGAAGTTGATGGCGGGATTACCTACGAAGTCAGCAACGAAGAGGTTGTTCGGCTTGTTGTAGACATCGAGCGGTGCATCGTACTGCTGCAGATAACCGTTGTCGATCAAACAGATCTTGGTTGCCAGAGTCATGGCTTCCATCTGGTCGTGGGTAACGTAGACGAATGTGGATCCTGTATCCAGATGCAGACGCTGCAGTTCGGATCTCATTTCCAGACGCAGCTTGGCATCCAGGTTGGATAACGGTTCATCCATGAACAGAACGGTCGGCTCCGGTGCGAGTGTTCTGGCAATGGCAACACGCTGCTGCTGACCGCCGGAAAGTTCAGCCGGATATCTGTCCATGAACATTCCGATGTTGGCGATTCTGGCAACTCTTCTTACAGAAAGATCCATTTCTTCCTTCGTGAGCTTTCTGACTTCCTTAACAACTTCACCGTTCTTCATGGCTGTGAAATCGTCACTCAGTGTATAACCCTTGCCTGCCGCATCGGTCTTGGCCTTTTCGATGACTGCCTTGAGTTCATTGACGTGCTTCTCTGCTTCAGCTTTCGCATCATTTGCCTTGTGCAGATTGTATCCCAGCAGTTTTTTGGCTGAATACTGGGAAATCTCATAGGCATCAATCAGTTTGACGATAGCTTTCTTTTCATCCAGCTTGCCTTTCTTGTCGTAGCATTCGTTAACCAGTTTTGCGACATCGTTCGGTCTCTGTAAAGCCTTGATAAGCTGGGAAGATGTTCTAGCGTCGAAACTGATGACAGGGAGTTCTTCCTTGACGTTGGTCAGACCGAAACAGATGTTGTCATAAACGGTCATGTTTGGCCACAGAGCGTAGTTCTGGAACAGGAATCCGACCTTACGCTTGTTGGCAGGGATATTGATACCCTCTTCCGAGTCGAATACCACACGGTCGCCGATCGTGATCTTTCCTGTGGTAGGCGTTTCCAGACCCGCAATCATTCTTAATGTCGTTGTCTTGCCGCATCCGGAAGGACCCAGCAGCGTAACGAACGCATTGTCTTCGATGACCAGATTCAGATCATCTACGGCATAGAATCTATCATAACGTTTTGTAACATGTTCTAATACAATTTTTGGCATATTGTTTATCCTCCTATTCCTTCATCCAGACTTGCTCCGGTGATCTTATTTACCGCAAAGTTACTGATCAGGATCGTAATGATCAGGATCAGGTTGATACCGCTAGAGAACGCATACAGACCCATCTCGTCGAAGTAATCCAGTGTTGTCGACAGGATGAATCCCTGTACACACAGAAGCATGAACAGTGAGAGTTCTCTTAGACAGGTCATGAACGGAAGCAGGAATCCGGAAACGATCGATGACTTCTGGATCGGGATGATGATCCTGGTCATGCGTTTGACCCAAGGAACGTCCTGGATGATCGCTGATTCTTCGATCTCGTTGGACAGCTGCAGCATGGAGTTTAGCGAGCTTCTCGAAGCAAACGGAATGTATTTGACCGTACCGACAATGACCAGAGCAAGGTAGGTATTAAACAGGTTGATCTTGCCGGATGAGAACAGGATGAAGTAGGCGGCGCCTACCGCAACGGAAGGCATCAGATAAGGCAGGAAGGCCATGGAGTTGACATAGCTTGCCAGCTTGCCTCTTCTGTCCTTAGAAACGGCATAACCGATCAGCGTTCCGATCGTACCGGCTGTCAGACAGCAGATGACTGAAACCATGATTGTTCCTCTAAAGGCGTTCCAGATCGTCTTGTTGTGTAGAATACCCATCTGTCCGTACATGCCGTTCTCGGTAACGTTTTCTGCCGTTACCCACCACTTGGTCGTCAGGTTGTCTTTGTTTCCTGTATACAGGAATGAGTAATCACCCGGGTTCGGCAGGAAGGTCTCAAACGCAAAGGAAATGATCGGGAAGATGGATGTAAAGAACGTGATGACGACAAATATCATCGCGATCACATATCTTCCGGTCTTTCCCAGATCGACTTTCGAAATGTGTCCGGACTTGCCCGTAACGGTTGTATAGGACTTACGGGAGTGCAGGGATCTCTGGTTGAGATACATAATGGCTACGCCAAACAGCATCATAATAATGCCTATGATCGAAGCTTCACCCGTATACTTGTCGTTCATCGACACATACTTGGTAGCCAGAGTCGTCAGACCCAGATAGTGCGGTACAGGGTAGGAACCGATCGTTGAACCCGCAACCAGCAGGATCGTCGACAGGATGGCCGGTTTTACCATAGGGATCGTGATTCTGGAGAAGATCTTCCATCTAGGGGTATCCAGAATGGTAGCCGCTTCTTCCAGGTTGGCATCCATGTTCTTAAAGATGCCGCCGATCAGAATGTAGGCAAACGGCGCATAGTGCATGCCTAATACGATGATACAAGGGAACAGACCTACGCACCACCATGCCGGCATGTTGATGCCAAACAGAGATGCCAGCAGACCGTTGGATGTACCTGTTACCGCATTGGAGTTAAACAGGTTCTGCCATACGACAGCCAGCGTCCATTGAGGCATGATATATGGAAAGATAAAGATCGAACTCAGATACTTCTTGAAAGCCATGTTTGTTCTGGTGATCAGATAGGCAAAGATACCGCCAAACAGGATCGCAAAGCTACAGGATCCGATTGCCAGGATCGTCGTATTCATCAGCGGAGTCCAAAGATTGGTCTTCGCCAGTCTGCTGGTAAACAGGTCGGTATAGTTGGCCAGGGTATATCCGCTGGCTTTACCCGAAAGATACTGATCGATCGTTCCCGGATGGATCTGTACGGTATCCTTGATAATCGCAAAGATCGGAGCGATCGTTGTGAAAGTAACCAGGATACCTGTAAGGATCAGGATGACATTCTGAGGTTTACTGAGATAGGTCTTTAAACTGTTTAGTCTTATTTTCATTGATTTTGACATTCATTCACCTCTCTATAGAAAGTGCCTTTGTAGATAATACTACAAAGGCACTATCGTTATTGATTTCCGATAAAGATAGAACTAACTATTATTCTGGAGTATACTTGTCAAGCATTTCGATCCATGAACCGACTGTGAATGCTACAGAAGCGCAGTATACAGGATCTTCTACAACGAGCTTGCCGTCGTTGATCCACCAGTCATAGCCTTTATCCATGGTTGTTTCGCAGGCAACCTTAGCAGATAAACCTTCTGAGTGGTGATATTTTTCTTCTGTTCCCTGAGCTACCAGCGGGTTAGAAGAGTAGCCGCCTAAGTCCTTGCCCCATGCAGAGAAACCGTCAACAGTTTCAGTCATGTAAGCGATGAACGCGCAGGCCGTCCAAGGATATGGTGAGTTGTCTGTAACAAACAGATAGTGGCAGTAAGCGTAGCCGCCGATGCCTTCGAATCCAGGCTGATATGCAGCAACCTTGATGTTGTTTACAGATACAGTATCGGTTTCTTCAACGGAACGAACCTTTGAGTAAACCAGCAGACCGAACTTGTCAACGGCAGAAGCGTCAACCAGCGTGTTGCAGATCGGGCCGTCATCGGTTACAGCGTTGTAGCTGTTGACCCACAGCTTGATCCAGGCAAGAGCGTATTTGCCGTTTTCGCCTAAACCGAGTTCTTCTGCATCTTTAGCCATTTCATCTACTGTCGGCTGGAAGTATGCCTGTTCAGAAGCAGAAAGCTTGTCGTAAGCGTCTTTCAGATAAGCGGCATATTCGTCCTTTGTCAGCATGTACAGGAAGTTCTTGCCGACGATCTCGGAGTCGATATCCATGAACAGACCGTGTTCACCTTCAGCTACGAAATCCCAGCAGTTGTCATAAGTCTTATCAGGGTTAACGCAGTTGTATTCGAAAATCTTATTCAGAGTCTGTAATGGCAGATATCCCTTGTATTCTTCAGGAGTTGTGCCATTGGCTTCAGCCCACTCTTTTGGAATGAATGTATCCAGGACACCGGTCTGAACCATCTTAGATTCAATCTGATTGCCATCCTGGATCAGTGTCATAAAGAACGTACCAACATCCTTTAAACCGTCAGCTGTCAGCTGATCAAAGATCTTGTTGTTCTTTGGCTGCTGCCATTCAAATTCCAGCGTATAGCTTGAATCGATTGTCTGAAGGTATTCAATGAACAGTGGAAGAGCTGATTTACCACGTGAAGAGTTACCAACACCGTAAACCTTCTTGCCATTTGATTCTTCAATAGCCTTCTGAGCAAGTTCTTCAAGAGTCATTGTCTGTGCTTCAGCAATGATCTTCTGAACTTCTGACTGATTGTCTGCAGGTGCAGGTTCTTCTTTGCCGCCGCAGCCAGCCATTGTTAATGCCATTAATACAACTAACATTAACGCAAATAGTTTTTTCATAATAATTATCCTTTCTTATATAATGCTTTCTTGCAAGCGTTTTCATTATATCACTAAGATCCATGTGTGTTAAGACTCTTTTCACATTATTTTCACAAAAAGATAAGCTCCTTTTGGAGCTTTTTACTTAAAACTGATTCCCCCTGACTTCAATGCCTTTTCCAGAACCTTCATCGTCATCAGGGTGTGTTCATTGTATTTCCTTGCGGTTTCCAGATCCATCTTATTGAACAGATTCTTGAAGACGACATATTCATGGTAGTGCGGGAACTCCCTGTGCCTGTTCAGGGAATACTCCTTTGTGCTGCCGTCATTCTGAATCAGAGAGAAAGCTGAGATCATGCTGGAAGCGTCATTGCTTAGGATTTGAGCTTTGTCGCCCTGTATGGATACCAGCAGAGGGCCTTGGCAGTCTTTGGCGCATACGGCATTGACCTTGAAGGTTCCATAATCCAGAACCAGAACGCCTGAAGTATCGATTTTCTTCTTTATGTTCGGGAAGTAGTTTACCTTTTTCGGTTCACCGAAGAGTCCAAGCGTAAAGTTGATGTTGTAGATGCCAAGATCCATCAAGGCTCCTCCGGCCATTCTGTAGTCGAAGGCAGGCAATACTATGCCCTTTTTGAAACCGTCATAACGGGATGAGTATTTGGAGAAGTTAAGGTCAACCAGCTTGACATCTCCGATCTGATTCAGCAGTTCCTTCATCTTCTTGTAGTTCGGCATGTGCAGCAACGTTACGGCATCGAAGATGATTCTGTTTTTCTCTTTAGCCAGATCAATCAGTTCCTTGGCCTGTCTGTAGGAAGTAGTGAACGGCTTTTCCAGGATCACGTGCTTGTTATTGAGAAGAGCCTTCCTGGCGATCTCATAGTGCAGAACGTTCGGTACGGCAACATAGATGACATCGATTCTCGGGTCAGACAGCACCTCGTCGTTGTTCAGGGAATAGTAGGAGATTCCGTATTTCTCTTTCAGGGTCTTCAGCTGTTCCTCAACCGGGGAAGCGATACCGACATAGCGGAAACCCTTTACCTGTTTTGTCGTTTCTAGAAAAAACGGCACGATAAGGCCTGATCCGATAATACCGACATTGATCATATTATTTGTCCTCCTGATATTTTAAACCCGCTGAAGCGATGGCCTTGTCCAGTACTTTGGCTACGATCAGCGTCTGTCTGTTGTATTCTTCCGCTTTTGCGTAATCTTTTTCTTTATACATCCTGGCAAATTCTTTCAGTTCATAAGACCAGCTGCTGAACTCGTCCTTTTCTTTCTGTTCGAAGTGCTGTTCCTTGCCGCTGTTTAGTTTCAGAGTGAAATCGGCACAGCGACTTGAAGTCGTATTGTTACGTAGATAGCCGGCATCTCCTTCGATCAGACCGTAGCTCTCGCACTTGCAGTCCTTGGCCGCAAGCAGGGTCGCCTTGAAGGTTCCGTAATCCAGAATCAGTACGCCTGATGTATCTACCCCTCTTTCGGTGTTGGCAAAGTATTCTACTTTTCTAGGCATACCGAAGATACCTGTAACGTAATGGATATTGTAGACATTGATATCCAGGAGGGCTCCGCCTGCCAGCTTTCTGTCAAATACCGGAAGGATCTCTCCTTTCTTGAAACGCTCGTATCTTCTGGAGTACTGCGAGAAGTTGCATATGACGATTTTAATCTCGCCAAGATCTTTTACCATTTTCTTGGCTTTGTGGTAGTTCGGATTATGCTGGGTGGTGATCGCTTCAAAGATGAACAGACCGTGTTTCTTCGCATAGTCGATGAGCTTCTTCGCATCTTTGTAGAAGACGGTAAACGGCTTTTCCAGGATCACGTGCTTGCCGTGCTTCAAAGCCTTCATCGCATACTCGTAATGCAAGGCGTTAGGCAGTGCGACATAGATGACATCGATTTTCTCATCACTCAGGATCTCTTCCAGATCCGTGGTATAGTAGTCGAATTCATCTTTAAAGTTCAGCAGTTTCGCTTCATGTCTTCCCCAGATCGCCCTGAGATGGTAGCCTTTGCACTTCTTGGAACTTTCAATGAAAACAGGAACAATGAATCCGGATCCGATGATTCCTATGTTGATCATATGCTTCTCCTCTCTCGATACCTCTTGTTTGATTTCATTATACTATAGGATAGGGATGGTATAATATTCCTGTATGCAAGGCAAAAGGAATCAAGAAAAAACAGATACAGATATCAAGGCGGTCTTTCTGGACTTCGACGGTACCGTATATTCTCATACAAGCGAAGGCATTCCTCAATCAACCATAGAAGCTGTCAGACTGCTGAAAGAAAAAGGCATTCTGGTTTTCCTTTGTTCCGGCAGAGCTCTTCCGGAGATGGATAATTTCGATATCAGTAAGCTAGATCCGGACGGGATGATATTGACCAACGGTCTGATGGCTGTCGGCAGAAATGGCGAGGTCATCTACGACTTCCCTTTGAAGGGAGAACTGAAAGAAAGACTGATAGAAATATTCAGACGCAAGAAAATCCCGATCTATTTTTCTGCCATCGATCAGATTTTTCTCAATTATATCAGCGATATCGTCATTCATGTACAGAACGACATTTCATCCGGTATTCCTCCGGTCAAGGAATATGAAGGAGAAACTTTCTATATGGCATCCGCTTTTATTGATAATGAAGAAAGCTATAATGAAATGACGTCTTTAAACGATATTGCAGATATTACCTACTGGCACGAAGGCGCCGTAGACATTGTTCCTAAGGGTGTATCGAAACCGTTAGGTATCGATAGAGTACTGGAAAAGTATTCTATCCCTCTAGAAGCCTCTCTTGCCATCGGAGACGGCGAAAACGACGCGGACATGCTGAGACACTGTGCAATCGGGATTGCCATGGGAAACAGCTGCAGAGAAGCCAAGGAAGCTGCCGACTATGTCACGGAAGACATCGATTCCGACGGCATCTGGCTGGCTTTAAAACACTACGGAATCATATAAGGAAACAGACATGATATGGTCTTAAAAAAAGAAGCAGGTACATCACCTGCTTCTTTCATAGTCTATATAACGATGCTTTTTCTTTTCAGTTACAGACCGTTCCTGGTAAGCAGTTCCAGGAAGTCCTCTTCTTCGTTCAGCGTCGTGAGTCTGCTGGTAAGGACTCCGCCTCTCATTTCAGCGATCTTACGGTAATACTTCGCATCATCTTCCGTTACGGCAATGGATTTTGTAACCATTTTATAGTTCGTGCCTTCAATCGGAGCGGCATTGCCGACGTTGACTTCCTGAACTTCCAGACCGGATTCCAGTATTGCCAGGGCATCTGAAGGAAACTTGCAGACGACGAACATCGACTCTTCCGAATGCTCCTGTGCGTATTTAATGGTTTCTTCAATAGTAAATACATATACTGTACTGCCTTTGGCAGCCATCGACAGGGCTGTTTGTTGGATCGGATCAGCTGCGACTTCGTCATTACATACAATAATCGTATCGGCACCGATCATTTTCATCCAGACAACTGTAACCTGACCGTGAATCAGTCTATTATCTATTCTTAAATGTCTAATCATGAACCATACCTCTTAAGTTAATTCTATCATATTGCTCCTGGTTGTTTCGAACATCATCGGTTCGATCCTGCAGATCTGTGAAGAATCCATCAAGGCCCTGCAGGAAAATAGAAAAGAAAAGCTGTCTCTTGACAGCTTTAATTGTACTTACAGGAAGGAAGATCCTCCGGTTACGATCCAGCATGCCAGCATAGCGGCAACCAGAGCTCCGGTATAGGCCCTTCCGGTCTTGCGGTAGCAGTAGGTACACAGGATCGAGAAGAACAGGACCTGCGGTACAAACAGGATCAGGATCGACATGAACGGTCCTCCGAAGGTTGAACCGAAGAAGACATCCGCACCTGGACCGATCTCCATGAAGAACGGGATGTATTCCAGCAGTACGATCAGGATCACGCCTCCGGCCATCAGGATGAAGTTGTGCAGCCAGTTGGCCAGGAAGGCAAGGAAACCTTTCTTGTAGGTGGATCTGACACGCATGTCTTTCATGATCTTGGAGTTGTTCAGCAGATAGAATACTGCGAAGAACGGAAGGTATACCAGGAACTGGAAGATCCTGATGCTGTTGAATTCTCTGAAGAACGGCCAGATGAAGCGCAGATCCAGATCAAAGATTCTGTAGTACAGCATGTTTATGAGATAGACAAAACCTACCATGATTACCGCTATGATCAGGGAACTCAGGAAAGCACCGAAGTTGAACGGATCTTCAGAGATACCCTTTTCATTGTTTCTGACAGTCTTGATGATGTTCGTGATGATCATGATGATGATCAGCAGCAGATACCAGCCCAGAAAGCCGTTTCCGACGGTCATTCTGAAGATCTTCTCAGGCAACGGAAGCAGAGCGTGTCCTAACTGCGTCATGAACGGGAAGGAAGCTCCTGACAACAGGATGGTCAGTAATGCCCCTTTGATCCTGGAAAAACCCTTTGCCATCGTAGTATCGGATGGAAGTTCCTGCACAGCATTGTTCAATACTGGCAAGGCCAGCAGAATATCCATCAGCGGGAACATCGCAAACAGAACCAGCAGCATCGCTGCCAGTACCAGATATTCCTTGTTGATGGCATTGATATTTGTATAGGCGATATCTTTCGGCAGATCGATGGCATTGTCGAACCATTCCAGTGCGACTGCCAGACCTTTTCTGTTGTGGGTCGTCAGACGGTGGTTGGTATACAGCAGTTCCATTCTTCTGGCGGAACCGTCCTTGAAGTTGCCGAACGTCTTGTTCCAGGCGGCGTTTGCGGCTGTTGTGCCAAGGAATTCATAACGCAGCGGAGTCTTGAGCAGTTCATCGGAAACCGTGCGCTGATAGTCGCGGAAATAGGAGAACTCATCATACTTTGCCTGCAGCAGCAGAACATTGTTGAAGGAAATCTTTCCCTTATCGTATACAGAATCTCTGAACAGTTCACCGCACTGCAGTACGATGGCTTTCGGAGCAATATCCGTTGAGGCATAATCAGCCGCCACGCTCCAGCTGGACCAGGTTCCCATGGAGTGTCCGCTGACAGCCATTCTTTTATTATCTACAAACGAAAGCTTTGACAGATATTCATAGGCAAGCGATCCGCCGCAAGAAGAGTCTTTGATACTGTTGCCGTCACTATCCTTAGAATAATGATCATTAAAGAACGACAGATTGGAGAAGTTCATCAAAAGACGATAACGCAGACTTCCCTTGATCGGTGCGTAAGTCTTGTCTTTTTCCGAATCGTTGCCGTAGTTGACCGATACCTTGTGATTGACGTAGCCTCTTTCAATCAGACCGACAGTCGATGCGCCATGTCCGTACTCATCCAGACACAGGACGGCAGCTCCTCTTCTCGCCAGTTCGATCGCATAGGCAGCACAGGTCTCGTGATCGTTCTGATAGCCGTGCAGCAGCAGAACGGCAGGAACCTTGTTCGTGGCAGAAGCGTCTTTTGGAACATAGAGCTTGTAGGTCAGATAGTCATTCCCGTAAGGGATCTGCCCTTCCGTAACCTCTATCTTCCCATTATCCTTCTGTATCCTGTCCGCAACAAACATACATCCTGTTGCAGCCAGCAGCAGAACAAGCAATAGAATAAAAGATTTTCCTTTTTTCATTGTATTTACCTCTGATTTTGTTTCTGTTTCTTTAATTCTATTAAACCATATTTTCATTTCAGACAAAATAAAAGACCCTTCAGGGAAGGATCTTCAGTTACATCTTTTCGATCAGATTACAGATCGCCAGGGAATAAGGTTCATCGATCTTGACCAGCGGTTTTAGTGCTTCCATCAGCTGATCATATTCCTTCTGACAGCACTTTGCCGTCTTCGCTCCGCAAGGAGTCAGATTTACGGAACAGTGTCTTCCCTTTTCTACGCATCCTAGTTTCTTCAGGCACACCAGCATCTTGTGTACGCTGGCTCTGCTGTAGCCGAAAATGTTCGCGATATCCACGCTTTTCACAATGTGCTTCTCTTCATTCAGCTGTCTGATGACTAGAAGATATCTGATTTGATTTGCTGTTAATTTCATATACTATCTACCATATACTCCATTCATTAAGAAAATCATATCATAGAAAAGGTACCCGTTCTATCTGTTTCAAAACATAGATGGTTTTATAAAACAAAAAGGACATTAAATGTCCTTTTTATGAATTGCTGTTTCTTTTCATGACTGCCTGATGCATGCAGTTGAGCGCACAGGTCGAACAGTCGCAGCCGCAGGAACACGCCGGTCTGCCTGTTCTTTTACTTGGAAGCAGACTTCTGATGCATCCATACAGCAGCGCAGCGATCAGAATGATGATGACGATATCTACATAGTTGATCATATGGTCATCCTCCTTCAGTATTACTTGACTTTGACTTCCTGAGTCAGTTTCTCTGCTTCTTCATACTTCTTGAAGAACAGCATGTATACGATAAAGCAGATGATCAAAGCTGCCGCAGCCAGACCCAAGACATTGATCTGACCGTTAATCGCTGAACTGATCTGATAGATACATAAAGCTACCGCATAGGCAAATACGCACATGTAGCCGATCGCAAATGCCGTCCATTTGGCGTTGTTCATTTCACGCTTGATCGCACCCATTGCCGCGAAACAAGGAGCACACAGGAGGTTGAATACCATGAACGCAAACGCCGCAACTGAACTGCCCTTGAAGAAGACATCCAGAACACCCATGATCTCTTCGCCTTCTTCGACCAGATCAGGCAGATCTTCCATGGCGATAAGCGTACCGATCGTACCGACGACGTCTTCCTTAGCGACCAGACCCAGTACGGTGGCGACAGTTGCCTGCCATGTACCGAAGCCCAATGGCGCAAAGATCCAGGCAAAGAGATTTCCGATGTTTTCCAGAATGGAAGCACCTTCGCCGTCTTCGCCGAGATAATGGAATCCGCCTTCAAAGGACAGAGAGTTGAGGATCCAGATCACAACGGATGACAATACGATGACTGTACCGGCACGTTTGATGAAGCTCCAGGCTCGTTCCCAGGTTCCTCTAAGAACGTTGGTCAGAGATGGAACGTGGTAGGCAGGAAGCTCCATGACGAATGGAGCAGGGTCTCCCGCAAACATCTTTGTCTTCTTTAGCATGATGCCGGAAATGACGATGGCAGCGACGCCGATGAAATAGGCACATGGCGATACCCACCAGGCCTTATTGAATACTGCGCCGGCAATCAGGGCAATGATCGGCAGTTTCGCTCCGCAAGGGATGAAACAGGTCGTCATGATCGTCATACGTCTGTCACGTTCATTCTCGATCGTTCTAGTAGCCATAACGCCCGGAACGCCGCAGCCTGAGCCGATAAGCATTGTGATGAATGATTTACCAGACAGTCCGAACTTACGGAAAATACGGTCCATGACAAAGGCGACACGCGCCATGTATCCGACATCTTCCAGAATGCACAGCATCAGGAACAGTACGATCATCTGCGGTACGAAGCCAAGCACGGCACCGACACCGTGGACGATGCCATCTGCAACAAGACTTACCAGCCAAGGAGCTACACCCCATCCTTCCAGCAGAGCTGCCGCTCCGCCTTCCATGAATTCACCTGCAAATACGTTGTTCGTCCAATCCGTCAGGAACGATCCAAACGGACCCATGGCCAGCCAGTATACGCCAAACATGATCAGGGCGAAAATCGGCAGACCCAGAATACGGCTGGTTACGATCTTATCGATCCTGTCAGATGCGGAGAGATCTCCGGCACTCTTCTTCTTGTAGATTCCCTTCAGAAGATTGCCGATATAGACATATCTCTCATTTGTGATAATGCTTTCAGCATCATCATCCATTTCGTTTTCTACTGCTTCAATATCTTTATTAATATGTTCCAGAGTATCCTTACTCAACTTAAGATCTTCCAGGACCTTCGGATCTCTTTCAAACAGCTTGATGGAATACCATCTCTGCTGCTCTTCCGGAAGACCGTGAACACACGCTTCCTCGATATGTGCCAAAGCGTGCTCTACTGAACCAGAGAAGGTATGCATCGGAATGGTCTTGCCGTTCTTTGCAGCATTGACAGCCGCTTCGGCAGCCAGATCGACATTGGTTCCCTTTAAGGCTGAAATGGAAACAAACGGAACGCCCATTTCCTTCGACAGCATGTTCAGATCGATCTTGATATCGTTCTTTTCCAGCAGGTCCAGCATGTTTATTGCAACGACCACAGGAATGCCAAGTTCCGTCAGCTGTGTCGTCAGATAGAGGTTTCTTTCCAGGTTCGTACCGTCAACGATATTCAGTATCGCATCCGGTCTCTCGCTGATCAGATACTCTCTGGCAACGACTTCTTCCAAAGTATATGGAGAAAGCGAATAGATGCCCGGAAGGTCGGTAACGATGACATCCTCGTATCCTTTCAGCTTTCCTTCTTTCTTTTCAACAGTAACACCCGGCCAGTTTCCGACAAACTGGTTCGAACCGGTCAAAGCATTGAACAGCGTCGTCTTACCGCTGTTCGGGTTACCGGCTAAAGCTATTCTTATACTCATCTTTTATCCCTCTTTCTCTTCAACAACTTCTACCATTTCTGCATCGGCTTTACGGATCGAAAGTTCATATCCTCTAACCGTAACCTCGATTGGATCACCCAGCGGAGCAACCTTTCGTACATAGACTTCAACATTCTTGGTTACACCCATATCCATGATCCTGCGCTTTACGGCACCTTCTCCATGCAGCTTCTTTACTACACAAGTATCACCGATCGCTACATCTCTTAATGTTTTCATTCTCAACCTCCTAAATCATGATCTTCCCGGCAAGCTGTTTGTCCAGAGCCACCTTGCTGTCCTTGACATTGACGATCAGATTGCCGTTGATTGCCGAAACAACGGTAATCACAGCACCGGTCACAAAACCCATGTCCTCAAGATGCTTCTTGATTTCCGGATTTCCTCCAACCTTTCTGATCACGTTCATCTCATTCACATTTGCATAAGTAAGTGGCAACATAACAAAGCCTCCTGGTTAGCATCAACTAACTCATTATCATTTTAGTTAGCATTCGCTAACATGTCAAGAGTTTGTTACCCTTACATAAGTGTATTTGGATTATAATAAAGACAGAGGTATTAGGTATGACAATTCAGGAATCCGCTGAGATGTATATGGAAACGATCCATATCCTTTCATTAAAAAATAAAAAAGTCCGGGCCATCGATATCAGCAGGCACATGGGTTTTTCCAAGCCTTCCGTATCCCGGGCAATGAAAAACCTCAGCAATGAGGGTTATATCAGTATTGATGCGAACGGAAATATCAGTCTGACAGAGAAAGGGCTCAAGATCGCCGAGGGGATCTACGAGAAGCATCGTCAGCTGACCGATTTCTTTATCCGTATCGGCGTGTCTCCGGAAACGGCGGAAGAAGATGCCTGCAGGATCGAGCACGTCATATCTGATGAAACCTTTGAAGCCATCAAGAAACTGTAAAAGAAAACCGTATCTTCATGATACGGTTTTTTTTGCTTATTTGACGATGACCGATCCACCGATAAATTCCCGCATGATCGAGTTGTTCGGAATGATACTGTCATCATAGATGGAATCGAAGTATTTCAGGAAGTCCAGCATTCTTCTGGCTTCTCCGTATTCCGGTTCGTTTCTTTGAACTCTTTTTAAGAGCGGTTCCGCATACTTCTTCAGTACCGCAAGCTCATAGATGCAGTTGGAATTGAAGAATACATCGGCCTTGGAGTTGTACGGGAAGATGTTCACATCCTCGGAGCTTCTGACTTTCGGCCACATGCTGATGGTCCTCTGGGCAGAGGAGTCTCTGAACTTGTAGTCTCTGACCAGTCTTCTCAGCATTCTGGCATCTGTTGTGGATATTCTGTTGTGATGGTCGATGGAGATCGGGGTGAACGGCGAGATGTAGATTTTGAACTTCTCCTTGTCATCGATATCTTCCGTCAACAGATCGTTCATCGCATGGATGCCTTCGATGACGATGATCTGGTTCTTTTCCAGTCTGGTCATTCTTTCTCCGAACACCTTGTTGGAGATGGAAAAATCATAACGAGGGAGATCTACTTCCTTACCTGTCAAAAGGTCGTTGATGTTTCTCATGAACAGCTTCGTATCGATGGCCCGGATGCTTTCTAGATCGGCTTCCCCGTTCTCATCGTAGACTCTGTCCTTGAAATCCTTGTAGTAGTCGTCCGTCCCCATGTACAGGGTCCTGATTCCATTGACACCCAGCTGAATGCACAGCCTCTTGGCGAATGTTGTCTTGCCGCTGCTGCTTGGTCCGCAGATCAGAACCAGACGGCTGCCTCTTTCTTTGATCATATCGGCAATGTCCGATATTTTCTTTTCATGCAAGGCTTCCTGCAACAGAACCATTTCATCCACCCGGTCATAGATGATCCTCTCGTTCATGTCGCAGACGAAGTTGACGTTCATCAGCTGACCCCACTTGGTAGCCTCCGAGAAAGCGTTGTACAGCAGTTCCTGTTCCTCGTATTCCTCCAGCTGTTCCGGATGGGCAGGATGCGGGAATCCAAGGATCAGACCGTTGCGGTAAAGATTGATCTCAAACAGGCGAATGTATCCGGTTGAAGGAACCATACAATCGTAGAAGATCTGTATCTCATCATCCAGAGAATAGATCTGAACATCATCCAGATTCGTAACGCTGTCCAGAAGCTTTGCGGCTTCTTCTAGTTTCAGCTTTCTCGCAAGGATCAATGCACCGTCCTTGGTGAAGTGTTCCTTGATGATCGGCATGTCGGCTTCCACGATCTGATTCATTCTCTCTTTGATTGCAGCAATATCCTCTTCGTTCAGTTTCTGCGTTGTTGTAATATACAGGCCCTTGTTCAAAGAGTTTTTGACTGTAATTAAAACTTTCTTGCCGAAAAGGTCATGTACGGCCTTGATAAAGATCAGTACCAGAGAATTCTGGTAGACTCTCCAGGCTTCCTCATTACGCATGTCCAGGAATTCTACCGTACTGTCATGCGTGATGGCGTGGGTCAGGGAACGGTAGGCATTATCCAATTTTGTCAGATAGCAGGGATAAGGTAGTCTGTCCTTGACGCTTTTCAGGACTTCTTCCAGTTTGGTTCCTTCATCAAAGGAGAGCGTTTCTCCTTTCAGATTTTCTATTTTTACATTTACTTTCATGTTTACAACCTCTATGTCTATTCTACTATAAGCTTCATGATCTGATCAGCCGTCAACTGTATTTGCTGCTCACAGGTAATGTCTGCTTCATTGTCATTCTTCTGGAAACCGTAGGATGCGAACTGTGCGTGGTTGCCTCCTTCAATCGTTATCTCTATGGCATCGGCAGGAAGATTCTTCCGGTTCTTCTGATACTCTTCTACATTCAGAACGCCGTCACTGCTGCCAATCAGACTGAGTGCTTTCAGTCCGCTCTGAGACAGATCAAATGTCACATAGGATGCCAGCAGGATGATGCCTTTGAATTTCTCCGGATGTTTGTTTACAAGCATGCCTGCGACTACTCCTCCCAGGGAATGGCCGGCAATATACCAGTTACTGATCTCAGGGTGTTTTTCCATGACCTCCAGAGCAATATCACTTCCAAGTAAGGCAAAATGTAGAGGCATGTATACGACAGCGGCAAATATTCCTCTATTCGCAAGCTCTTTCAGCAGCGGCGCATAGGCTTCACTCTCTACCTTCGCTCCGGGATACAGGATGATCCCTGTGTCATATTTCTTTGGAACAAATGCCAGATACTTTTCGTTCTGTTCAACATTTTCTGTTTCCTGTATCATGGTCATCGCATCCGTTGAGGCATGGTAATAATTCCCGAAATATGAAAACGTCACAACGCTCAACACAAGCGTTAACGCCAGAACAATTAAAAGTATCTTCTTAATGATTCTTTTCATTTTACAGTCTCATGTCATCAATCTGATCCAGTTCTTCCTTCATTCTGACGGCTACTTCTTTCAGACAGCCTTCTTCAAACGGAACGATCAGATTCGCTTCCTTGACGATCTGGGTAAAAGTTCTGGTTCCTCCGATGGAACAGATGTGTACGTAATCCTTCCAGCAGTCTTCGTCTTTCTTCAGCATTCTGACAAAGAACTGCAGAGCGCAGACTTGTGCCAGGGTATAGTCGATGTAGTAAAAAGGTGCCTGAAAGATATGACCCTGACGGTAGAAAAATCCGCCTCTTTCCAGCAGATCAAATCCCTCATAATCCATATCCGGCTTGTAGATCTTTTCCAGTCTTCTCCAGCAGGCTTTTCTTTCTTCTTTAGTCATTTCCGGATGGTTGTATACCTCGTGCTGGAAATGATCGACCAGACATCCGTAAGGCAGGAAGCTTAAAGAATCGGCAATATGGAAGTAGTGATACTTCTCGGTATCTTCCTTAAAGAACAGATGACTCCATGGATGAGCGAAGAATTCCATCGACATGGAATGAATCTCAGCCGATTCCATGGTTGGGAACATCAGATCAGGAATTTCCACATTCTTAAAGGAACTGTAGGCCTGAAAAGCGTGTCCGGCCTCGTGGGTCAGGGTATCCACATCTCCTGCGGTGCCGTTGGAGTTGGCGAAAATAAACGGGACCTTGTAGTCGTAAATACCGGTACAGTATCCGCCCATTTCCTTATTCTTTCTGGTAGGCAGATCAAACAGTTCAAGTTCCGTCATCATCTTAAAGAATTCACCTGTCTCTTTGGACATCTCGGTATACATCTGCAATGCGGCCTGTACCAGTTCATCCAGAGTGCCGTGCGGTTTTGGATTACCGGTCCTGAACTTGTAGCTCAGATCGTAGCACTTTAAAGAATCAACGCCGATCCTTGCGGCCTGTTTCTTTCTTAAGTCTACTGTCAACGGAACGATGTCTTCTATGACCTGATCACGGTACTTCTTGACCATGTCCTGGTCATAATCCAGTCTGTTCATACGGATATAGCCTAAAGGGGTGAAGTTCTCGTAGCCGAGCTTTTTTGCCATGCGGTCTCTGACCTTTGCCAGCTGATCATAGATCTCATCGAACTTATCTTCGTTTTCTTCATAGAACCTGTTGAAGGCGACGGTAGCGTTCTTTCTGACTTCCCTGTCATCGTCGTTCATCTTTACGGCAATGGAAGCCAGATTGTATGTTTCTCCTTCGAATTCGATCTTCGCGGATGCCTTCAGTTTGCCGTATTCCGAAGTCAGACGGTTCTCTTCCTGCAGGTCTTC
Source organism: uncultured Solobacterium sp. (assembly GCA_964529805.1). Lineage (GTDB taxonomy): Bacteria > Bacillota_I > Bacilli_A > Erysipelotrichales > Erysipelotrichaceae > Colivicinus. The sequence goes on from CAZGZT010000009.1 coordinate 34,545, forward strand.
GATAATCTCTTCAGAGAAAGATTTTAAGGTATTCTCCAGAGTCAGATAGTAGGCTTTCGGTATGTCCGTTTCTTTTCTGAAAGGACTCTCCAGCATGATCCTGGCCAGCTCCACTTCATAGGCCTGAAGCAACGGTGAGGTCTGATCCCAGTATTCGTTTTCTTTGTCGTAGTACTCATCCGCAGTATTGATGGTATGACGGATGGAGCAGATCGTACGCATGGAATCGATGTGGCCTCTGAAGGCATTAAGTTCCGAAAAGACCTTCATGAAATCTTCGACGTTCTCGCTGTTTTTCAACGCTTCCAGTTTCTTCTCGTATTTCTGTTTCAGATCCTCATAGTTTAAATGTTCATATCTGAATTCACTGAATTTCATTTCTTATCCTCCTTGATCAGCCTGTCAAATACGACATAGGCAATATAGAGTCCTACCGAGCCTACCATGAAGATGGCAGAACCCAGAGGATATTTCTCTTTGTTGGTGTTTCCTTCCTGAACAACCGTAGTCTTCATTGCCGGGGTATCGGGATAGACGACTTCGATCTTGTGTCTGTAGTTTTCTTTCTTTACCAGATTCCGGAACGCTTTCGCCAGCGGATCGTTTCTGGTTTTGTCTAGTGTTGTTAATGTGATCTTCTCAGGCTTCAGTCTTCTGGCGGAACCAAGTGACGAGATCACCGGGATGTCCTGGTCATGGCAGGTTTTCACCAGAGCGAATTTTCCACTTAAAGTATCGATACAGTCCACGACGTAATCGTATCTTTCCGGTAAGACAAAGCCTTCATTGATAAATGATTCAACTGTTTTTATTTCAGTATCACTCACCTGTTCCAGTCTTTCCTTCAGAGCTTGAACCTTGGATGTGCCGATGTTGTTTTTGTCGGTCATCAGCTGTCTGTTCAGATTGGAAGGTTCAACCTTGTCGTAGTCCAGAAGCGTGATCTTTCCCAGCCCGGAACGGCACAGTCCTTCCGCAACGAAAGAACCGACACCTCCTACGCCGCATACCAGAACGTGTTTCTTCTTGATCCTGTCCATGGCATCTTTGCCTACCAGGTATTCTATCCTGCTTAAATCAGCCATTTTTCTACCTCTTGTCTTGCTTCCGTTAAATCAGAGAACCATCTGACATCCAGCTGATTCTTAAAGAAAGTATACTGCCTCTTGGCGAAGTGATGGGAGTTTCTCTTGATCTGATCGATACATCCTTCCAAAGATTCTGTTCCATCAAAGTATTCTTTCCATTCCTTATATCCGATTCCCTGCATGCACTGGTCATCGAAGGTAACGCCCTGTTTTAGAAGAGATTCTATTTCTTCCACCAGGCCGTCCCTGATCATCTGATCCACTCTGCTGTCTATTCTTCGATACAGTTCATCACGCTCTGCAGTCAGTCCGATGATAAGACAGTCGTAGAGCGGTTTGTGCTGCTGCTGAGCCTTGATTTGGGAGATTCCGGTCTGATGCTTGTTGTAGATGTTCAAGGCACGTACGAGTCTCTTGCGGTTGTTGATGTGGATCTTCTCCAGAGCTGCAGGATCTTTTTCCTTTAATAGATTGTATAATTCCTGATTGGTGAGATCCTCGAACTGATCGTCTTCCTCCTCTTCTTCATAGAAGACATAATCATACAGAGCGGCCTTGATGTAGAGACCTGTCCCTCCTACTATGATTGGAAGTTTCCCTTCTAAACTGATCTGATCGATACACTCTCTTGCCAGCTGCTGAAACTGTCTGACACTGTAGCTTCCTTTCGGATCAATGATGTCGATCAGATGGTGTTTTGCCATGGAAAGTTCTTCCAGTGTCGGTTTGGCTGAACCGATATTCAATCCTCTGTAGATCTGTATCGAATCCCCGGAAATGATCTCACCGTTAAAAGATCCGGCACATTCAATGCCAAACGCTGTCTTTCCTACGGCCGTCGGACCTATGATGACCAGCACCTTCTGCATCTTAATCAATCCTCTTCTGAAAGGCTATCCTCTCCGTTCCGTCATCGACGATAATGATCCCGCACCGTTCAAAACCGTTCTTCTCGATCAGATGCAGCATCGTCTTGTTGTCTCTATGCGTATCGATACGGATATCCGCGTGGTATCCGGAAACGTATTCTATGACAAAATCGAAGATCCCTTTTACTTCATTCAGGGAAGCGATACGGTGTATCGTACCGTAAGGTTTATCGTTCAGCCAGACTCCCTCAATATCCAGGTAAGTCGGTTCTATACCGATGATATAGGCAAAGGTTGCGGTGATCTTTCCATTATTCAGTACGACATAGGAGTTCCCATCCGAAATGTCTTTCTTTACCAGTTCCATGGAAGGACGGTTTTCTCCCCATTGTGAAGGATTGCCGCTTTCCTTCATCTGCTTACGGGCATGGATAAAAATCTTCTCTATTTCATCCAGATCCCCAATAACAGTCTTCCTGACCTCTAACATATTCTCATTATACGCTATCTTCCTGATTCAAAGAAAAAAGGTCTTTCGACCTTAGTATCCGGAAGCGTACTGGAAGATATCGATCTGTTTTGGAAGATCGGTATCGATCTGATACGTCACAAGATCATCCCGTTTTTCATCCAGCACTTTTTCTACCTTGACGATGCTTCCTCTGAATAAAGAGTAGTTGTTGTAGTTGCCGTCAAGGACCAGACCGTTGGAATAGGTTGAGAAGTAGTTGCGGGCATAATCGGAATCGATGACGAACTCGATGACGCTGCCATCCTCTACGTGGTAGCAGCCGCTGCTGTTGGTGTCTTCATCGGCTTTTTCTTCTGCCTTTACTAACGGAAGGACAATGCCTGTTTCCAGCGTGAAGTAGTATCGGTCTCCGATCTCCCCGTAGTAGGATCCCAGCGCTACAGCTATGAATCCTTCTTCGTCATACAGAAAACCCGTCCGTCTGTCAACGGTGCAGTAATTGTGAATGAACTGATATTGTCTGGAAGAAACTACCGTCGTCATCCTGTAGTCCATGTAGGTCTTGGCGGTATTCAGGGAACAGACGCTTAGTTCTTCCGTCTTGTATTCTTTCTGGTAGTCGTAAAGATCATCCAGAGAGAAGGATTTCTCTTCGGAATCTTCATACACGGAAAAACTGAAGCCGCCCGTCAGCAGCATCATGATCAGTATTACGATGACAGTCAGAATTCTTTTCATACGTCAGGTACTTCCTAATATACACTTATCATCTTTCTTTTACAAGAAATATTCCGTAAGGCAATTGACAGAGAATAGACTTTTTAGTAGAATAATAAAGCACATTGATTGACTGATACGGGCCTGTAGCTCAGGTGGTTAGAGCGCGCCCCTGATAAGGGCGAGGTCGCAAGTTCAAGTCTTATCAGGCCCACCATGGGGAATTAGCTCAGTTGGGAGAGCACCTGCTTTGCAAGCAGGGGGTCAGGGGTTCGAATCCCCTATTCTCCACCAGATAGTCGTCAATGTTAAAAGAGCCGGATGGCTCTTTTTTTGTTGTTTGCTGTTATTTACAGTTTTACTGTTTTCGGTGCTTCCGTGAAGGAATAGAATGTAGCTTCTCCTTCTTCGAAATATAGCACGATGGTATTGTCGTCGTTCTCGTTGTACATGCCTCTTAAGCTAGGATTCTTGTCCAGCATGTCTTTCTTGGCTTCCACTCTGTCGTCAGGAATCAGCTTCCCTTTCAGTCTCAGCCATCTGCCGTCCTTGAAGCAGCAAATTTCCGCATTCGGATTCTCCAGCAGCTGCTTGTAGCAGTCCTTCTTCTTGCCGGTCTGAATGTAGAGTTTTCCTTCAAATTCCTCAGCCGTTCCAAACGGTCTGACTCTAGGCTGATCACCTTCTGTCGTAGCCAGATAATAAACGCCGCATGACTTGATAAATTCCAGAACTTCTTTCATCTTTATTCTCCTGTCTTTACTATTATTTTGTAATCATCTGATGCATAAGAACCCACAAAATTCCTGATCATCTTTACTGCATTTTCGTTAGCCTTATTCAGGATACCCTTCTCAACGGCCCGTTCCTCTTCCGCATGGATCAGTTCCGCAAAAGAAACTGCGTAATCCTGCGGATCGATCGGATTCAGAATGTTATTTTTGACCTCATAGAAAACATAGCTGTCCGGATCAATGACGGAACTGAGGATCTTGGCTTGCGGAAGGATAACAGTCACCTGTTTCTTCTCAACATCTTTTTCTACCTTGACTTCCGAGAAATCAATGCCCGCCTTGATCTCGCCGTCATAGCTGTAGGAGAAGCTGTTGCTTGTCAGCGGGATGTCATGAACAAAATCGATACCGATACTGGTCAGATCCAGTTTCTTGGTACTCTCAACCGTTTCCACACGGGAGAAGTAGTATTCTGCCGTATTCAGTTCGCCAAGCTCTCTGATTCCTGATTCCAGAGTCTCTCCCAATACCGTCAGTTCTTCCTGAATCAGTCCTTCATTATCTGTACCGATCGGATCGACTCTCTTGGAATATATCTCGAAATACCACCACGATCCTGCGAAACACAGTGCCGCTACCAGGATCAGCAGTTTAACAACGTTCTTTATTTTCATTTCTTACTCCTTCATCAGCTGTCTTCCGGCAGAAAACGCCTGTCCGACTTTTTCTCCAACCGTATAGTATCCGTGCTGGAACTGGTCGAAAATCAGGGCTTTCATTCTGTTCACATCGATCTTTCCGTTATCGCTCAGTATCTCTTCGTTAACGGATACATTGATGATTTTTCCGACAACACCGAAGATGCTATCGGTATCAATTATTTCAAACAGTTCGCACTCCATGGTCAATGGAAATTCATCGATGATCGGAGCGTTCACATGAGAACTCTTAACCGCATGAAAGCCGGTCTTCTCAAACTTATCTTGAACCTGATTGGCAGAAACCATACCGAAATAATCCGCTTCAATCATATGTGCTTCATCAGCCAAAGCTACCGTAAAAGCCTTGTGCAGTTTCAGGTTTGCTGTTGTTTTGTGGGTTTCCGTCAGCGAAAGAATGATCTTGTCATAATCGCAGATCTGACCCCAGGCTGCATTCATGACATCGACTCTGCCATCTTCATCGTATGTGCCGATCATCAGAACCGGCATCGGAAATACTGCAGGAATAGAACCTAGATCTTTTTTCATCTCAGTTACCTCCAATTAAATTCTAACAAATTTTCATTGGGAATATGCTAAAGTTAAATTGACTTAAGGAGAGGCAACATGAGCGAGATATTTGAAAGATGTAGGGAAGCTGCAGACTATATCAAGACACAGTTCGATGCTGAAGGTGCGATTGGACTGATCCTGGGATCCGGACTTGGTGAACTGGGTGACGAGATTGAGGACGGCAAAATCGTAAACTATACGGATATCCCAAACTTCCCTAGGACTACCGTACCCGGTCATGCAGGACAACTGGTTTGCGGAAAACTGAATGGCGTTAAAGTCCTGTGCATGAAGGGTCGTTTCCATTTCTACGAGGGTCATGACATGAAGACGGTAGCAATGCCGGTGAGAGTCATGAAACTACTGGGTGTTAGAGCCGTGATCGTAACCAATGCGGCAGGCGGTGTTAATCGGACATTCAAGCCTGGCACGCTGATGTTTATCGATGATTTCATCAACTATATGGGAGACAATCCGCTCTATGGACCGAATGTCGATGAATTCGGACCGCGTTTTCCCGATATGACAAAGGCCATCGATGCGCAGTACAATTCTTTAGGAAAGAAGTGCGCAGAAGAACTTGGCATTGAAGTTAGAAGCGGCGTCTACATGTCTTTCAGAGGACCGAACTTCGAGACGCCTGCCGAGATCAGATTCGCTGAAACGATCGGTGCGGATGCGGTAGGCATGTCTACTGTTCCTGAGATCCTTGCAGCCAGACACTGCGGATTGAGACTCATCGGCATTTCCTGCATCACCAATATGGCGGCAGGCATTACCGGAGAAGAACTGACGCATGAAGAAGTTCAGGAGACAGCTGACAGGGTCAAGGGGCAGTTCAAGCAGCTGATCAAGGAAATCGTCAGTAGAATGTAAAAATAAGCCATAGGGCATCTATGGCTTTTCATTTGAATAGGTTATAATTTTTATGGTATAGAACGATGATTCAGGATATTTACCCAAACAGATACGATGTTTCATATAAACCTTGTCAGATCAGGGAAGATGATTTTGTTTTCCTATTCAATAAGGAGAGGAAGACGGTTCTGTTTTATAATGAAATACCCCGTTATAAAGACCTGAAAGAGCGTCTTTCCAATGTGCAGTATCTTTTTTCCATTGATGAGGAACGCTTCTTCCTTGGCACACAGACAGACAATGACTTTGATTGGGTCGTCGCAAGAATACAGTTCCCTGTACTTACTGATTCTCATTGTTTTGCCTTGGCTACGGCTTTACATCTGTACCGCTGGTATTCTACGCACATCTACTGCGGAGGCTGCGGACACAAGCTGATTCATCTTGAAAACGAGAGAGCCTTGAAATGCGAGAACTGCAATCAGGTCTTCTATCCTGTCATCGCTCCGGCAGTCATCGTCGCGGTAACAAACGGCGAGAAACTGCTGATGTCCCGATATGCCTCAAGAGAATACCGGGGAAGTGCCCTGCTTGCGGGATTCTGCGAGATCGGTGAGACGCCGGAAGAAACCTGTAAGAGAGAAGTCATGGAAGAAGTAGGCATCAGAATCAGAAACATCCGTTACTTTGCTTCCCAGCCATGGGGTATCGAATCCGATCTGCTGCTGGGTTATGTTGCGGAAGTAGATGGAGACGATACGATTCGAGTTGATCATAATGAGCTGGCGGAAGCGGTATGGGTGGATCGAAAAGAGATCGAAGAAAGAACAGATCTAAGATCTCTTACCGCAACGATGATCGAAGCCTTCCGTGAAGGAAAGATATAGAAAACCCTCCATATGGAGGGTTCTTTTTTATTCGTTTTTCAGTTCGATTCTGGACAGGATATCAAGCATCACATCATGATACAGGTCTTTCTGTTCGTTGTAGCAAACCAGGGTAACATCATAGAAATTCACTTTGTCATTCAGCAGAGAATAGATGAAGTAGTATTCAACGCCATCCGCTTCTGAAGTATAAGTCATATATCGCAGATCCCCATCGACAATATCGTTTCCTTCATAGATCGCATCACGAACATCATCCAGCGTAAACTCTTCGCTTGTGAACTCACTGATTGCTAAGCTTTGAACAAACATGACGACCTTTTCGCCATCAACGACGATCTCATAGTCCTGATCCCTTGAAGCATAGGTTTCCAGATCTTCAGGAACAAATACTTTTAAAACATCCGTTTCATAAATGTCATAACCAGGAAGAGACGGATCATTTACAGGAAGTATATCCTCTGTGTAATTGTAGTCGACAGGAGGTACATAATCTTCGGTTGGACGTTCCGCCTTGGTGAATGTCAGGACATACTGATCCTCTCCCTGTTCCGTCAGGACAAGCTGATCGTTTTTATATTCAAAAGTATATGTTTCTTCTAACAATTCATCCGTTGCGGTAAAGGTTTTCTTTTTCCAGTCGTAGACGGTATTTTCATCGAATCCCGCCACATTCAGAACAGCTGTGCCATCATTAGAAACATCCAGATACATGTAACCGAATGAAGGAAGCAGATACTCCTTGATCTGATCCTCACCAAAAACAACTTCTCCGTCCTTAGAGATCTCCGTCAGTGCATAATAACCGGAAATATCCGGATTCTTTCCTGAACATCCTGCTATCAAAAGCAGTAATCCTGCCAGCAATACAGTAAACAGTTTCTTCATTTTTATTGTCCTTCCTTATTCTACATAGAAGATTTCATCGATCTCCCCTCCTTCATTGATTCTAAGACAGCTCAGTCTTCCCAGACCGCTTCCCATCGCGCAGCCGCAGTCGATGTTGTACCAGACATATCCGTTCTCAAAGTCGTGGATATACACGTCATCCTTGCCGGAAAGCCTTCTGCTGATGATGTGCCCGGATATCAGTGTGACCGGTTTCTTGATCTTTTTATGATAGCTGAGCATATCCAGGGAATACGGAAACATGTTCCAGACGAAATCCTGTATCTCCATCAGTCTGCCTTCATAGTCGGAAGTAAAACGGTCCGTACCGTCGATCATCACACCGGTATGAGACAGGATGTAGCGGTGGCCGTTAATGTCCAGATTTCTCACTACTGTGGTTCTGTTTCTGATGTAGGAGACGATCTCTTCTCTCTGATCCGGATCCAGATCCATCAGCTTCTGATAAGTCTCCTTCCCTCCGTTGGCCGAATAGAACCAGGATTCCCTGTCCAGCCCATCCAGGTAAGTCAGCATCATATGTTCATGATTTCCCAGGAACATCTCCGCGTTGTTTCTGTTCATGATGTCCTGAAGTATCTTAAAACTATCCGGTCCTCTATCGATGACATCACCCAATACATAAAGGGTGTCATCTTCTTTCAGATCGATTTTCTTCAGCATGGCCTCGTATCTGCCATAGAGACCATGAATATCGGACATGATGTAAATGTTGCTCATCAACTACCATTATAAAGCTTAATGAAGCCAAAAAGAAAACCATCTTTTCAGATGGTTCATTCTTATTCGTAAAGGGAATAAACTTCCGATACCGGCGTATGACAGGATACGGCCAGTATCAGTTTCGACAGCATCCATCCGATGGACAGTGTCGTAATCTTGTCGGTATTTTTCAGATCATCATTGGTTGGAATGATCGTATTGGTTACGACGACTTCCTTGATCGGAGAATCCTGAATACGGATCGCGGCATTGTTGGAGAATAGACCGTGGGTCACACAGACATAGATGTCTCTGGCACCGTGATCTCTCAGGATATTGGATGCGGCAATCAAGGAACCGCCCGTATCACAAATATCGTCAACAATGATCGCGTCCTTTCCTTGAACATCACCGATCACGTTGCAGGCCTCCACTACATTGGCCTGTGGACGTCTCTTGTCGATGATGGCCAGAGGAGTTCCCAGCATTTCTGCCATGATCCTTGCACGCTTCACGCCGCCATGGTCAGGAGATACAACAACGATCTGTTCCGGATCGAAATGTTTTCTTCTGAAATACTGTCCCATCATCGGTACCGTTGTCAGATCATCGACAGGGCAATGGAAGAAGCCCTGGATCTGTGCAGCATGGAGATCAAAGGTAACAACACGGTTTGCACCTGCCTGTTCCAGCATCGATGCGACCAGCTTGGCTGTGATCGGCTGTCTTGGCATAGCTTTCCTATCCTGTCTGGCATAACCGAAATAAGGAATAATGCAGGTAATCTCAGCTGCCGAAGATCTTCTCAAGGCATCCAGACAGATCAGAACTTCCATCAGTGTATCGTTAACAGGCTTACAGGTACTCTGAATGATATAACACCTCTTGCCTCTGACACTTTCACCCAGCTCAACCAGTGTTTCGCCATCCGCAAAATGCTTGACTTCAATCTTACCCGGTTCAATGTTCAGATAGTTGCACACTTCATTGACCAGAGAAACGCTGGAAGTCAGCGGGAATACGACAACATCATCGAGGCTTTCTTCCTTGGAAGTCAAGGCGTCTTCTACGGTAAACTTTCTGACCGTCTTGTGCTTGATCTCGATCGGCTGATAGTGAACACGTTCATAGTCGCGCAGCCGGCTGCTGCGGATCGCAAAGGATTCCAGAATGTTTCCTTCCTGAACCAGCATCGCAGCATCGTAGTCCTGCGACATCAGTCTTGTATAGTCGTCACCGTTGAGATCAGGATATAAAGGAGAAACCAGCAAGGTCTTTCCTTCCGAATCGATCTCGGAAATCACATCCGCAACACTGTTCTTTATGACACATCCCGGAACTTCCGAATCAGCACCGATAATGAAAATATCCCTGATATCATTCAGTTTACGTACCTCTTTTACGACATGTAACAGTAGGTTACCGCCCAGATAAGGAGCTTTCGATAACTGCTTCTCTTGTTCATCCCGGATAAATATAATCGCGTTATTCATGGCCTTCTCCTTCATGTACAGATTTATTATACTATTTTATTGATCCAATGTTCTCGTAAAACGGAGATAATATCCGCTGTCTTTCATCTGCTGTGCAATCTTTCTGATTTCTTCTCTGTCTTCATCGATACAGAAAACAGTTGATCCGCTGCCGGACATCAGTACGTTACGTGCGCCTGCCGCTGTCAGCTGTTCCTTTACTTTGACGATTTCGGAATTGAGCTGGAAGGCCGGCTGTTCAAGAGAGTTCCCCAACAGGCCATCGATGCTGTTGCCGTTGATCAGGGCTTCCTTAAGTTTTGTGATATCCGGATGATCGCATTTATCCAGATCAAGAAGCTCATAAGCCTGTTTCGTCGATACGCCGGACCATGGCTTGACCAGAAGAATATAATAGGTTTTCTTCAGCTTTATTTCTTCAATCTCTTCTCCCAGTCCGCTGACTACCGCCGGAACGTTGTAGTAGTTGAACGGCACATCCGCTCCTACCAGCATACATATTTCTTTAATCTCATCATCTGTCATTTCCAGCTGATAAAGCTTCTGCATGATCCTTAAGGCGGCAGCCGCATCCGCAGTACCTCCGCCCAGTCCTGCCTGAGTCGGAATCTGCTTGTTCAGTATGATACTGTAATGGTCCTTTAGCAGATAACGTTCCTTGAGAATCTGTATCATTTTGATGACGGAATTCTCTTTCGAATTTCTTATGTAGTGACGGTTGCATCTGTATTCATCTTTCTTTGAAACAGTGATCTCCAACTCATCATAAAAGTCGATCGGAAGCATAATGGAGTTCAGATCGTGATAGCCGTTTTCTCTGACGTTGAAGATATCCAAAGAGAGATTGATCTTGGCATAGGCTCTCTGTTTCATTCCTTACCTCTTTCCAGAAACCGATGAATCATCAGGAATTCCTCCAGACTTAACTGCTGGGCTCTGATACTAGGATCCAGGTTCAGTTCCGTAAACATCTTCTGAAGCAGATCCGTATCGTACAGATCTTTCAGGTTATTATACAAAGTCTTCCTGCGCATCCGAAAACAGTTCTTTACCAGGGTGAAGAAACTCTTTTCGAATTCCCTGTCTCTTTCTCTGACAGGGGTAAAGGAAATGACGGCGCTGTCGACCTGCGGCTTGGGATAGAAGACTTCCTTGGATACGTTCATTTCCAGTTTCACATCAAACAGATACTGTACCTCGATGCTTAAGGCACTGTAGTCTTCGCTGCCTGTCGAAGCGTGGAGACGGTCGGATACTTCCTTCTGGACCATGACCGTGATCTTTCTGAAGTCCAGCTCAGATTCAAAGATCTTGAACAGGATCGGTGTTGTCACATAGTACGGCAGATTTCCGCAGATATTGACCTCTTCCTTGTATTGGCTCAGATCGACATCCAGAAAATCCTGAAGACAGACATGCAGTCGTTCATCCTGAATTCCTTCATTCAGAAGCGCATACATGTCTTTATCGATTTCATAGGCATCTACGTCTTTGGAATACTTCAGAAGCATTTCCGTGAGTGCGCCAAGACCCGGACCGATTTCGATCGTCTTCAGGTCTTTGCTGCAGGCATTGGCCGCGATCCTGTCCACGATATTGGCATCAATCAGAAAATTCTGACCGAATCTTTTCTTCGCTCTGAGTTCTCCTAAAGTTTTTTTCACGTAAGCGATATTCGCTATACTCATCTTATTTATTATAACAAACCCTTTTTATCTTCCAAAAAAGCTCGGATCTCTTCGGCTGTTATTCCCGCAAGATTCAGTTTTTTTAACAGGGTCTTGCCATTACATTTACCCAGATGAAAGTATTCGGATACAAACCGTCTTAAAGAAGCGGAGTCTTCATTTCCGCTAAGACCCAAAGCATAGAACTCGCTCTCGCTGATAGACCGTTCTATATCGGTATAGGTAAGAAGATTGTTCAATGCTTCTTCAAGGACTTCCTTGGATGCGTGCTCGATTCCTACCTTCTTTTTTGTTCTGGCATCTTCCTTCATGACAAAAGCGTTCTTCAGTCCGGGAATCGCATCGTTCAGTTTCTTTCTGATCTTCTCTCCCGGGGTATCCGGATCCAGAAACAGGATGACGCCTCTTTGAGCGTTAATCTGTCTGATCAGTTCAATCGTTTCCTGGTTTAAAGACATCCCGTGCGTTTCAATCGTTTCTGCATCAAAAAAAGACTGCAGTCTTCTAGTATCATTCTTTCCTTCTACAACGATTACTTCTTTTATCATAAACCGATAAAGTCTTCTTCTGAAGTCAGTTTCCTGTTATCGTATTTATCCTCAACAATACTGACGGTATATCCCAGCGATTCCACAAGAGATGCCTCATCGGTAAAGGAGATGTCCTTACACTTTCCGTAGCATTCCTTGATCAGTTCCGTCCTGAATCCCTGCGGGGTCTCGGCCAGAAATACCGTTCTGCGATCTATTGTTTTTACGATCTTGTCTCCGTCGATGATTTTGACGGTATCTGTCGCTTTCTTTCCCGGAATGGCCGCACCTGTCTCAACGACTTTCTGTTTCAGCAGTTTCAGGGTATCCTTGTGCAGGAATGGTCTGGCTGCATCATGAATCAGCACATATTCACTCTTTACTTCTTCCAATCCGTTTCTGACGGAATCAGATCTCTCTTCTCCGCCCTCGACGACAACCGTCTTATCATTTCTCTTTACCGCAGGCATGCAGTCTTTACCGGTAACGATTATGATTCTGTTACATTCATCGTCTTCATTGAAAAGAACTGCGGAGTGTTCCAAAACCGTCTTTCCGTCTTTCATCTGATAGAAAGCCTTGTTGTAGCCAAGATTGGCCCTGATACCCTTGCCTGAGGCAACAATAATCACATCATAATTCATAAGTCTTTTTCCTGTTCTATAGGAGCGGTTCAGTAATGCAGTTGAGATGGAGATCTTCCAGCATCTTATAGGCATCGTTTACCGATTCCTGATCCAGCAGATCTTCCGGAGCATGCGCATCGATACCGACGATGACTCTAAGAGGATACTGAGCCAGTACAGTCCAGAATTCCTTGCTTGGATAGTAGCAGGCTTTCCCTTCGATCGGACGCCGTTTCCCTTTCATGATTCCACGCACATTTACTTCTACCGGTATATCTTTTTCTGAGCATTTCTTTCCTACCATGTGGGCAATCGTTTCACAGGCATCGGTAAATACCGGCTGTCTGCTCATGATGACATCCGGATGACAAAGACAGTTAAACAGACCCGTATCCAGGGCTTCGCAGATGCTGGTACCGTACAGCATAATTTCTTCTTCACTGTTCTGCCTGAAATAATCGACCTGTGAACCGACCGGATCGGAGAAGTGCTGCCCAAGCATCAGGTATTCCACCTTGTTCCTTAATTCAACCTTTTCCTCGTGCAGGTACGGATAGTATTCCGATTCCAGTCCAAGATGGATCTCGATCTGATCTCTGTATTTCTCTTTTAAGAATTCGATGCTTTCGATATAGTCGTCCAGCTGATCCCAGTCCATGTGAATTCTTCTGTTGGGATAGTTCCTGTATGGCGCATGATCGGAAAAACCGAGTATCTGATATCCGGCCTCAATGGCACAATGTACATACTCTTCATCCGTTCCTGTCGCGTGACCGCATCTGGCGGTATGGGTGTGATAATTGAATTTCATATCTGTCTCGTTTATTCCTTCACAATATCCTTAACATCCGCATTGAGATAATCCAGAATGTCCTTTGTTTTCAGTTTCAGACCCAAGCCCATCGTTCCGGCAGAGATCTCAATCTCTTCATGATTCAGCACCTCGTCGTCAAAGACGATGCCTTTGTTTTTCTTGACGCCGACCGGCGATACGCTTCCTCTTTCGTATCCTATCAGTTTCAGCAGATCCTTGACGTGGATCATTTCCAGATTCTTGACACCCAGGGCTTTCGCACATTTCTTGAAGTCGATCTCGTCGGCAACCGATATGACGGCAACATAGACATCGTGTTCATGGATCAGACCCAGGGTCTTGTAGCAGCATCTATAATCCAGGCCAAGGAGATCGGAAACGGTTTCGCCGGAGAAGCGGTCTTTCTCGATGGAATACTCCAGGACCTCATAGCCGATCTTGGCCCTGTCCAGCATCCGCATGGCATTCGTTTTTGTCATTTCAGCACCTGCATGTACAGTTTCTGCAAGTCGTTCGGCAGCTCGCAGTCTATGGATAGAGTATCTTCCTTTAGCGGATGATACATCTCGATGTTGTTGGCAAACAGTCCCATCCTGATGCACAGATCGGAGCTTCTTCCATAGAGCGGATCATTCAGGATCGGATAGGAAACGGAAGAAAGATGCAGACGGATCTGGTGGGTCCTTCCTGTTTCCAAAGAACAGTAGAGAACACTGTAGTTCTTTGATTTGCTGCAGCCAAGGGATCTAACCTTGGTCAAGGCGTTCTGCCCGTTCTTGTAGATGACTTTCTTGTTAGCGTTGTGGCGGTCGTTGCCGATCGGTTTATCGATGGTCAGCGTCTTTCCTGCTTCCATAATGCCATGAACAAAAGCCAGGTAGTTCCTGCGTATCTGTTTCTCACTCAAAAGTTTATCCATCAACGGCTGAAAGACCGGCGACTTGGAATAGATCACCAGACCGCTGGTTTCCTTATCCAGACGGTGGATCGGTAACGGATCGATGTCGTTCCTGTCGCTGTAATACGACTGCATGATCCTGGTCAGTGTTATCTCTTCACTGCCATCGGTATGCACAAGCAGGTCTTTCGGTTTGTTTACGATCACCATGATTTCATCTTCATAGACGATGTCCGGACTAAGGTTGATCTTCTCAAAGGAACACTCTTGAGGATAGATACAGATGCTCAGTCGCATGCCCGCGATATCATCTTCCCGTTTTACCGGATTGCCATCCATCAGGATGCGCTTGTTCTGTATCAGAAGATGCTGCACTTTTCTGGAAGGAACGTAACTGTCAAAAAACTCCTGTATCGTCTTTACGAACAGGGATTCCGTTTCGATATGCAGCCATCTGTCTTCCAAAGCATATTTCATACATCAACATTATAACAAAGTCTGCATGTTATAAAGAGAGCATGATTATACAAATCTGTTATTCGAACAACAGAAGAAGTATCCTGCTCTATTTCAAACCGTTAACAAAAAAAAGAAGGATCAGGTCCTTCTTTAAAAATGATTTGTTTATGGATATTAAACTGTCTGCGTCTTCAAGGAATCGGCAATGATTCCATACAAAGAATTCGCAATGGCTGTTCCTTCTTTGTATAGAGCTTCCGCTTTCTTTTCCATCTCCTTTACAAACGCCTGATCCTGAATGCCGCCGATATTGATCAGCACATTGAGATAGGCCGAATGCAATGCCGCCTTAAGCGAGGCAACACCGGAGCCCAGATCGCTTGCGGCATTTGTGTTGTATTTCTGAATCAGACCGGCAACCAGTTTCAGTCCTTCATAAGAGATCTTCATCGTCTCCAGAGGAGGATAGCAGCACCCTTTCAGTCCTTCCTGAATTGTCTGTTTCCTGATTGCTTTTTCTTCATCGGTTTCTTTTGGAAGCGAGAAAGCTTTGCTCACAACCATGAACGCATCCGTATCCTTGTCGATCGTAAGCTGAACCTGTTCTCCCAGACGATGCGCTTCTTCCAAGATCTTCTGATACTTCTCGGTTTCATCCGCAAACTTCTTGTTACGGATCGTCAGCTCACATACCATGGCAATCAGTCCACAGCCAAACGATGCCTCAACCGCAGCCGTAGAACCTCCGCCCGGTGCCGGAGAATCGCTGGCCAGTTCCTTATAGAATTCCTCAACCGTATAATCGATCAGTTTCATTCTTCTCCCTCCAACAGTCTATATTCCATAACCTGTTCCATACAGTCAAAATCATGTGCCTTCAGATAGAAAGCCGCACAGTCGATCATCGCCTTGGCCGGTGTCAGACCGATGATCTCCGATTCGATGACCTTGACACCATAGCTTTCTGCCATCGTCTTGATCATCTCATACGGATAGTACAGCGGCGTCTTCTCATAGTTCACCATGTTCATTGATACCTGAACAATATGTCTGTCTTCCAGCGGAATGCCCAGAGCCTTGCAGTACTTGAAACCTCCCGAGCTTCCTCTGATAGCTGCAGCGATATTCTTGGCGATCTGCAAATCATCCGTATCCAGATTGACATTGAAGGCGATCAAAGGCATTCTGGCACCGATTGCGGTGATTCCGGCCGTCTCATGGACTTTCCTCTCGCCGAAGTCCGGAGCCCATTCCGGAAGCTGCAGTTTCTCGTTCATCCCCTCAAACTGGCCCTTACGGCAGTTCGCAAGATTTCTTCTTTCTTCTCTTGTGCAGGATTCTTCATAAAGGAAGGAAGGGATCTGCAGTTCATTCCAAATACGTTTTGCTACTCTCTTCGACAGTTCCACACATTCGCTGATGTCCGTTCCTTTCAACGGTACAAATGGCATGACATCCGTAGCACCCATTCGAGGATGTTCACCGGTATGCTTACGCAAGTCTATTCTTTCAGCCGCCTTCTTGCACAACTGGAATGCCGCTTCTTCTATTCCTTCCGGTGTGCCGATCATGGTGATAACGCTGCGGTTGTGATTCCCGTCCGACTGAAAGTCCAGCAGCATGCAGTCCTTGACGCTTTCTGCGACTTTGATCAGTTCCTCACAGGTCTCATTGTCGTGCTCACGGCTGACGGAAAAATTCGGTATGAATTCAATCAGTTTCTTCATTGAGATAGACTGTCTCTCCTTTCTTTATGACTCTATGCGCAAGATTGCTTCCCATCCTGTAGCACAGATAATTCAGATCCATCGCATCCCAGATAACCAGATCTGCCTGTTTGCCCGGTTCAATACTTCCAACCTTATCCGCTCTACCGATGGCTGCTGCCGCATTGATGGTCATTGCATTCAGTACTTCTTCCGGTGTCATTCTGTATTTCAGACATCCCAGGTTCATGACAAGCTGCGGATTCAGACACGGACAGGATCCTGGATTGAAATCCGTTCCGAAAGCGATCGCTACATCATTCTCGATCATCTTTCTGGCCTTTGCGAATTCCGCGGAAAGATAAAGGCTTGTTGCCGGAAGCAGACAGGCGATCACGCTGCCTTTTGATAATGCTTCGATTCCTTCTTCATTGCAGACGATCAGATGTTCCGCACTGACCGCATGGATTTCTCCTGCCAGTACTGATCCCCCGATCGCATCGATCTCATCCGCATGGATCTTGGACTTCAGTCCGTATTCCTTTCCTTTCAGAAGTATCCTTCTCGATTCTTCCTTGGAGAATACACCTGTCTCACAGAATACGTCGCAGAATTCCGCCAGATTATGTTCAGCGACATAAGGGATGACCTCTTCGCAGATCTCATTGATGTATCCTTCGTGGTTGTTGATGTATTCTTCCGGATAAGCATGTGCTCCCAGATAGGTGGCAACCAGATCCATCGGATGATTTTCATTCAGCTCATGAATGGCTTCCAGCTGCTTGACTTCATCTTCCAGATTCATTCCGTAGCCGCTCTTTGCCTCACAGGTTGTGGTTCCCAGACTAAGCATTTCATCCAGGGCTTCTACCGCCTTTTGATATAGCTCTTCTTTTGAAGCCTTTCTGGTTTCCTTGACTGTCGAAAGAATACCTCCTCCGGCTCTCAGGATGTCCAGATATCCCGCTCCGTTAAGTTTCATCGCCATCTCATTCTGACGCCATCCGCCAAAGATGAGATGTGTATGGGCATCCACCAGCCCCGGTGTAACCAGTCTTCCCTTCGCATTGATCACTTCATCCGCTTCAGGGAGTACATAGTCGTTTCCATATTCTTTGATAACGCCGTCTTCACACAGAACGTAGGCATCCTTCATCAGCAGGACATCTTTCTGATGTATTCCCTTCTTGATGGATGAATCCGGAGATGTCGCCAGCAGACCGATATTCTTAATCAGTAATGTCGACATTATTTCCTGTATTCCTTCATTGCTTTATCTATCAGTTCATCATCCGCCACATAAGGCAGGGTAATGACATCGTTGTCTTTATTGTTCAGATTGAAGTCGGCAGCCGTGCTCAAGGCATTCTCGTTCCTTGCCCAGGATCTTCTCGCCACACCGACCATCGTATCCCAAGTCATTGCCATCTTCAGGATCTCGTCCACTCTTTCACTGCCGTCCAGCACCATGCCGAAGCCGCCGTTGATCGCTCTGCCGATACCTGTACCACCGCCATTATGCAAGGCAACGTAGCTCATGCCTCTGGCCGCATTTCCGGCATAGCACTGTATCGCCATGTCGGCCATGATATTGGAGCCGTCCTTGATGTTGGATGTTTCTCTGAATGGTGCATCCGTTCCTCCGGTATCGTGGTGGTCGCGTCCCAAGATGACCGGACCGATCTCGCCGTTTCTGACCATCTCGTTGAATTTCAAGGCGATGTTCAGTCTACCTGCAGCGTCCTGATAGAGAATACGGCATTGCGTTCCGACCACCAGCTTGTTCTTCTTGGCGTTCTTGACCCAGACATAGTTGTCGTAGTCCTGATATCTTCTGTTGTGATTAAAGATATATTCAGCAGCGGCTTCATCCGTCTTATCCAGATCTTCCGGCTTTCTGCTCAAACAGCACCATCTGAACGGACCGTAGCCGAAGTCGAAGAGTCTTGGCCCCAGGATATCTTCTACATAGGAAGGCAGAACGAATCCTTCCAGATCATCCTTGCCGTTCTTACAGATTGAAGTCTCGCCGGCATCATAGACGGCCTTCAGGAAACTGTTGCCGTAATCGAAGAAATAAGTTCCTCTATGAACGAATTTCTGAATCATTTCATAGTGATGTCTCAGCGATTTATTGACAAGTTCTCTGAATCCGTCCCTGTCTTCCGCCAGCATCTTTGTTCTCTGTTCAAAAGTCAGTCCCTGCGGACAGTAGCCTCCGTCATAAGGTACATGACAGCTGGTCTGGTCGGACATCAGATCGACGTGAACATCTTTCTCATACAGGTATTCCAGAAGGTCTACGATATTGCCGTTGTAGGCGATCGCACAGGCCGTCTTTTCTTCCAGGTGCTTTCTGGCCAGAGCCAGCGCTTCATTCAGATCGGAGGTTCTTTCCGAAACCCATCCCTGCTCGAATCTGGTGGCAATACGGCTGGCATCGACTTCCGCAATGATCGCGGTAGCTCCGGCGATCTCTGCCGCCTTGCCCTGTGCTCCCGACATGCCTCCAAGTCCTGAAGAAACAAAAAGTTTTCCTCTCAGGTCTCCGTCTTCAGGAACATTCAGTTTCAGTCTTCCCGCATTCAGCAGTGTATTGAACGTACCGTGTACGATCCCCTGCGGACCGATATACATCCATCCGCCAGCCGTCATCTGACCGTAGTTGGCTACACCCAAAGCCGCAGCTCTATTGAAGTTCTGCTGGTCATCGAACTCGCCGATCATCAGACCGTTGGTGATGATGACTCTAGGAGCCAGCTTATGGGAATGGAACAGTCCTAAAGGATGACCGCTCATCACAACCAGTGTCTGTTCATCCGTCAGATTCTCCAGATACTTCTTGATCAGTCTGTACTGCATCCAGTTCTGACATACCTGTCCCGTTTCTCCATAAGTCGTAAGCTCATACGGATACAGAGCCACATCGAAGTCAAGATTATTGTCGATCATGACCTGAATGGCCTTGCCTTCGATACATTTTCCTTTATACTCGTCGATCGGCTTTCCCCAGATCTTTCCTGCAGGACGGAAACGGTAGCCGTAGATACGGCCTCTTTCTTCCAGTTCCTGATAGAACTCCTTCGCCATCTGTTCATGGTACTTCGGATGAATGTAACGCAGGGCGTTCTTGACCGCCAGATGCTTGTCGGCATCCGACAGTTTTGATTCTCTCTTCGGCGCTCTGCGGTAACCCGGCAGTATCTCCGGATATTCCGGAAGTTCTTCGTCCAGTGTAAATATCATTGCCTTTTCTAAATCAAGATCCATATCCTTCTCCTTCTATCTGTAATCAGAAATAAAGCGACGGACGATCTGCAGGAATTCACCGCTCCTGATCAGTTTCTCCATCTTTTCGATCTCTATTCTCATTTCCTTGTCTTCTTGAATGAATTCGATATCTTCCCTGACACGTTCATAAACCGCATTCTGGGCAGCGGAAAGACCGTTGTTCTTCTTATCCTTCTTTCTTAAATCGACTGCCTGACAGGCCGTAAACAGTTCATAACCCAGAACGGAAAAGACGTTCTGAATGATGGTAGAACACTTCCTGGCGGCCGTTGTTCCCATGGACACGAAGTCTTCCTGGTTGGCACTGCTTGGAATGCTGTCGACAGAAGCAGGATGAGCCAGGACCTTGTTTTCGGAAACCATGGACGCTGCGGAATACTGTACGATCATAAAACCGCTGTTGATGCCCGGATCAACGCACAGGAAAGGATTCAGACCGTTAGACAGTGAAGCGTTCACCATTCTTTCCAGTCTTCTCTCCGAGATCGATGCGATCTCACTCACGGCAATACCCAGGAAATCCATGGCCAGAGCCATCGGTTCACCATGGAAGTTGCCGCCCGAGATTACTGATCTGTCTTCCGTAAACAGTAAAGGATTATCCGTTACCGCATTCAGTTCGATATCGACTTTCTCTCTGACATATTCAATCGCATCCCGGCAGGCGCCATGTACCTGAGGAATACAGCGCAACGTATAGGCATCCTGGACTCTTAAGCCCTGGGAGGCTTCACAGATCTCGCTTCCCTGCGTCAGTTCTAAAATATTCTCGGCAGAATGAATCTGACCTTTCTGCCCTCTCAACTGATGGATCCTTTGATCAAAGGCGGCCTTCTGTCCGGTCAAGGCAGTAAAGGAGATAGATGCGATCAGATCTGCTAGACCTATCAGTTCTTGTGCGTCATAGACGTTCAAGGCAGCCAGCGAAGTCATCGCGTGCGTACCGTTGGTTAAGGCCAGTCCTTCTTTGTTCACCAGAGTATCAAGCGTTTCAATACCGGCAGTCTGCATTGCTTCCTTGCCTTCAAGGATCTGACCTTGATAGGAAGCTTTTCCTCTTCCCAATAATAACAATGCAATATGGCTCAACGGAGCCAGATCTCCGGAAGCGCCCAGAGAACCCTTCTGCGGTACCACTGGGATCACATCCTTATTCAGCATATCAACCAGGATTTCAACCAGCTTCACTCTGCATCCGCTGTAACCCTTGGATAAAGAGTTGCACAGTAGAAGCATCATCCCTCTGACTTGTTCCTCACTGAAACTTTCTCCTGTCGCTACCGAATGGGAAAGAACCAGATTTGTGGAAAGCCTGTCTGACATCTCCTTGTCTACGGATACCTTGGACAGTTCTCCAAAACCCGTTGTAATGCCATAGGCTACATCATTGCGTTCAGCGATCTCTTTTACCAGTTTCCTGCTCTGTGTCATCTTCTCGATAGCCTGAGGAGCTATCTTTGTTTTCGCATGGTATCTGGCAACCGCTATGAACTCTTCCAGACTCAGATCATGATTGCCGATCACGACTTCTTTAATTTCGTTTGGTTTTTTCATTATCTACCTCTGATCGTTAGATCTTCTACTTCTATTGTATATCCAAGCAGGGTTTTTCGCCTTACTTTAAGACAAAGAAAAACACATGTCATGAGAGACATGTGTTTTAGATTAATGATTCAGCTGTTTCTATTCCATCGGCGCTGTCCAGTAGGACTGCTGATAGATGTCTTTCAGTTCATAGCTAGAAACCAGCGTGTAATCGGAGATGCTGACATCGCCCAGATAGAGCTGGTCCACCACTGTGATCGGATCACCCAGAATGTGGGTATCCTCGAAACTGCCGTCATAGTTGTAGTAGTCGCAGATAAAGGCGATCGTATCGGATTCCTTATCCGCATCTTCGTCTTTACCAATCTTGATCAGATTCTTCGCAACAACACCTGAGCCTTCACGGTATTCGAAGGTAGCGCCGATCACTGTCGCAACACCGTCATTATCGATGTTGATGATCAGGTTGGCATATTCGCCATTGAGCAGCACAGGAATCCTTCCGGTGAAGGTCGTCTCATCGCCGTCTATCGTCTGATACAGATAGTAGTAAGGGATGACCTGCCAGTTTTCCTTGTCAACAGAAGCGGCAAGCCACATCTTGTCTTCGTTCTTCAAGAGGTTGCCATCCGCATCGATATCGTAGATGCTGTCCTTACCCAGATCGATATATCCACTGCCGTCATCTACCAGAATATTCAGCTTCAGATCATCAACCAGTTCCCACTGATCTTTGCTGATGGCGATCTTGCCGTCTTTCCAGTTAAGATCCGTAGAGAAGTGATTCTTGGCAATGTATTCCGTCATACTGCGGTCGATGCCTCTGCCAAACAGCAGGTCCAGAGCATCTCCATAGTAGGAAGAATAGCTGTCTTGGGATGCATAAGAACCGCCCAGGAACAGATCCAGAACGTTATAGATCAGATCCGATGATTCCTGTGAAGAATAGTAGTCGCCTGAGCTGTATCCGCTGATCGACTGATATGGATTGTGCTGACCGCCGGAAGATACCTGACCTGCCGTTGCATAAGAAGCAAAACTTCTGACACAGTCGGCGTAATCGGTATTCATGTCGATCTTGTTGTAGGTATTCAGAACAGTGCTCACATACTTGCTGGAACGGTAAGGGAAGTAGATGGACAGTCCATAAGATCCCGACATGTTCCTGGAAGTGTTGTTGTACTTGACACAGCTTAATAATGCATCCGCCAGGTCCTTTGCTTCATCTGTACCGACATTACCTGCCAGGTCGGCCAAGTCAACCAGATCGACATAGTTCTGCGCCGCAAACTCTCTCGCTCCGCTTCTTGCTGAAGCAACCTGCTTGTAACCGCTGTTGTTGATCATACTGGTTGTGGACTTTGAGAATGCCGACAGCTTGGCCGGCAGGATATCCTGCACTTCCGCCAGGTCTACCACAGACAGAGTAGCGCTCTGGCTAGGTGTATCGCTTCCGCACTTTCTGACAAAGCTGTCTGCAATGTTCTTGCCGATTTCCAATGTAGACATGGAAGTATTCTTCGATAATGCATTCAGCCAGTCGGTATAGTACCAGCCGATGCCCGGTTCTGATTCCTCGGATGCAATCAGATAGTCGGCATGTTCCGCCAACATCAGCGCCGTTTCGGTATTGGCCATCAGACAGGCATCGAAACCGATGAAGTCGAACTCTACATCCGCTTCCGTCAAAGCCTGGTCGATTTTAGCCAGATCCATGGAACCGCTGTTCGGATATTTCAAGTCATAGCCGTAGCCGCTGACCGAACCCCCGCCGTGATCCCAGAGGATCAGCTCATAACGGTTCGCTTCAAAGTTGTCTACGCACCATTCGATAAAGCTTGTTAACGTATCCGGATCAACCATCGATCCTGTACCGGCATTGTCTACCAGTCTCAGGATACCGTTTCCTCCGCCCTTGACCTGATAGATCTGATTGTAACGCGTCGAAATGCCATCCACGTGCCACTTCGTCGTACCTCCGGTATAAACGATCAGATTGACATTATCGCTGATCGTGGCCGCATTCATTTCCGAAAGATCCGATACACCCATGGCTGCCTGCGATTCCAGGTCGGAACCGCACATGAATACCATGATCGTAACCGTATCCCTGTTGTTGCCGATAATGGTCGTTCTCTTGTTTCTAACACCGTTTGCGACAGAGGTGTTCAGTTTACCCACATTGCTGGTAAGCTGCCAGTTGTTGTAGTAGCTTGAACCGTGGGCGTTGTAGTAGCCGGTATAGGTATCCTTATCGTCGTCCTTGTTCGTATCGTTGTTTACCGTAGAAGACGGCGTCGTATTGGATGTCGGGGTCTGTGGCTGATAGAACATCGAAGTGACGAAATAGAATATCGCAAAAGCGATCACCAGAAACAGTAACAGTTTAAAGAAACTGAATCTCTTTTTCTTTTTCATCTCTCTTACCTTTCTCTGTAGTTTCTTCCTCTTTTAAAGAAACTGAACATCTTAGAAACAAAGCTCGTGCCTTCTCCGACTTTTCCAAGACCAAGGCCTCTTTCCTGTTTCTTGATTTCGGAAACGGTACCTTCTACCTCATTCCTCTTTCTGCTTTTTGGTCTTTCACTCATCTTGTACCTCCTGCAGGTCGCTTACTTCTTCGACCTTTATATTCTCTTCCTCAGCCAGGGTATCCAGATACGCCATGGCCAGTTCATCTGTCTTCTTGAATTCTTCGCTCTGTCTGTCCAGACCCGGGAACTCGTTGACCCTGAAACGGATCATCGGGATCTCTTCATGGTCCAGCAGCATTTCAAAATAAAGATCGGCACTGTCTTCATCCAGATAGTCCGCCTCCATGATGCTGATTTCTTTGATGGCAGAGAACGGAATCACATCGGCATTCTCCTTTTTCAGATCCTTTCTCTTGGAAAAGACGAACTGCGAAGCGTGTTCATCGATATAAAGCGAATACTTGCCTTCTACCTTTTTATCCGTCAGAAAACCATCCAGCTTCTCCAGATTCGCCTTACGGTATTCCAGATGCTTCCTGATATCCTCAACGGTTCTGCCTTCAAAATCCTTATCTGTCAGCCAGGATGATGCCAGCTTGACACAGTTACGGCACAGGATCCCGTCCTTCAGTTTCTTGTTTCCGAACTCGGTCAGTCTTTCCCCGCACAGGGAACAGACATCTGTCCCGTATTCCATTTCATTATCCATGTATGAAACCTCCATACCTATACTAATATTGTATATCATTTTTAAAATACAATAATAAAAAACCGGATGCCTGCGGACTCGTCCGCCTTCATCCGGCATATACTATTTTAGCTTAATTGATCAGAAATTACTATTTATTGACAACGTCAGTAAGTTCTTTCTGCAGTTCGGCTTCGATACGGCGCAGTTCCTGCTGAGCCTGAGCTCTCTTCTCTCTGCCTTCGACCTGAATACGTTTCACTTCTTCCAGCGTTTCAATCAGCTTCTTATTGGTTTCGGTAAGCGTCTCGATATCGACGATACCTCTCTCGGATTCCTTGGCTGTCTCGATGGTAGCCATCTTCAGATTCTCGGCATTCTGCTTCAGCATCTTGTTGGTCATCTCAGATACTTCATTCTGAGCCTTGACAGCTTCC
>CAZGZT010000010.1:0-56039 GCA_964529805.1 uncultured Solobacterium sp.
TGCCGCTCCGGAAACCGTCGATCTGATCCTGAAGACGGTAGATGGCCGCTGCAAGGTGAAGGGTTCGGGAGCTATCCGCAACCGCGAACGTTTCCTGGAACTCATCAACATGGGCGTGGACCGTCTGGGCGTCAACTATGTTTCTGTCCCGAAGATACTGGACACAGAGGAATAGATTTCATAAACAGACATAGGCCTGTCGGAATACCGGCAGGCTTTTATAAGCGCTTTGTCCTTTTGAATGCCGTTTCTTTATCCCGATTTATAACCGGAAAACCTTATAATGAAAGCAGATAGAAAAGGAGCAATCATCATGTCATTTCCAAAAGGTTTTTTATGGGGCACTTCCATCAGTGCGGAACAGGCCGAAGGCGCCTGGGATGAAGGCGGGAAAAGCCCTGTTCAGATCGATTACGCAGCACCGGGCTCTACAACGGAACACCGGAAGATATACTTCCTGAATAAAGACGGCAAAAAGGACTGCATGCCTTTGTGGGATCATCTGCCGGAGGGAGCTAAATACCAGCTGTTTGACGACGTCCACTATACCAACCACGTTGCCTGCGACTTCTACCATCACTGGGAAGAGGATCTTGAACTGTTTGCCGAGATGGGTTTCACTACCTTCAATACCTCTCTGGCCTGGTCGAGGATCTATCCGTATGGAAAAGACGCCGGCGTCAACAAGGAAGGCGTAGACTTCTACCGTAAAGTCTTCCAGAAGGCAAGAGACCTCGGCATGGATCCGGTCATTACCCTGTACAAGTACGATGAGCCGGTATGGTACGAGCAGACTTACGGCGGCTGGTCCAACAGAGCCATGATCGATGAATTCGTGGAATTCGCCAGAGTTTGCTTTACCGAGTATAAAGATCTTGTCAACAAATGGATGACTTTCAATGAACTGAACATCCTGCTTATGGTGGCGATGAGCAGAGGAAACACTTCCGTTCAGACGCGTTATGAAGAGATGCACAACCAGATGGTGGCTTCCGCCAAGGCGACCATCGTGGCGCATGAGATCGATCCGAATCTGAAAGTCGGCGCGATGATCGCGGGAATCTGTTCTTTCCCTTTGACATCCGATCCGGCAGACGGTCTTGCCAACTACAGACATTTCCAGAAACAGTTCGGGTATTGCGCCGATACGCAGGTCAGAGGAGAATATCCTAGCTATGCCGAAAGCATCCGCAGGGAAGACGGCGTCGTGCTGGAAGTCAGTGAAGAAGACAAGAGGATCCTCAAGGAAGGCAAGGCGGATTTCCTGGGCTTCTCCTACTATTCTTCCCATTGCGTTACGACGCATAGTGAAGGAGAGATGGGGAAAGGAAACATGCTGGAAGGCATCCGCAATCCGTATCTGGAAGTCTCCGACTGGGGCTGGGCAATGGATCCCGTCGGATACAAGTACACCCTGCATTTCCTGAACGACCGCTATGATGTGCCTCTGTTCGATGTCGAGAACGGACTGGGCGCATTCGATGTCGTAGCGGAAGACGGCGGCGTTCACGACCCTTACCGTATCGACTATCTGAGAAACCATATCAAGAGTTTGAAAGAAGCGGTCGAAGAAGGCGTCAACATCTTCGGCTATACGACCTGGGGCGGACTGGATCTTGTTTCCGCGGGTACGGGACAGATGGAGAAGCGTTATGGCATGATCTATGTCGATATGAACGACAAGGGCGAGGGAGATCTCAGAAGGATCAGAAAGGATTCCTTCTACTGGTACAAGAAAGTCTGCGAAAGCAACGGCGAAGTCATAGAATAAACAGAAAAGAAGCGCACGGATGTGTGCTTCTTTTTTGATAATACGGCATTATTAACATCATTTTATTGTAGGCAAATAGAATAGAAATCATGGATAATAAAGGTAGAAAGAGGGGTACGAATCATGTCATTTCCTAAAAACTTTTTATGGGGCGGCTCTATCAGCGCTACACAGGCCGAAGGCGGATGGAACGAGGGCGGAAAGAGTCCTGTTCAGGTAGACTACGGTGCAGCCGGATCAACTACTGACATGCGCTGGATCTATTACCGCAATGCGGATGGAACAAGAGGGAAGATGCGCCAGTTCGGAAAGCTCCCGGAGGGTGCACATTATGAACTGTTTGATGATGTTCATTACATCAACCATGACGCAACGGACTTTTATCATCATTACAAAGAGGATATCGCTCTGTTTGCGGAACTGGGTCTGACTTCATTCAATACGACGATCTCCTGGGCGAGGATCTATCCGCATGGTGTAGATGGCGGGGTGAATCAAGAAGGTCTGGACTTCTATCGTAACGTTTTTACGGAACTGAGAAAATACAACATTGAACCGGTCATTACTTTCTACAAGTACGATGAACCGGTCTATTTCGAGGAGACCTACGGCAGCTGGTGCAACCGCAGGATGATCGAAGAGTTTGTCGCATTCACCACGACCTGCATGAAGGAATACAAAGATCTGGTCAAGAAGTGGCTGACCTTCAACGAGATCAATGTCTGGCTGATGTGGGCGGATATGCCGGGTATGAATACCCCGATTCAAGACCGTTATCTGCAGGTCCACAACCAGATGGTTGCGGCGGCCAGAACGGTTATCGCAGCGCACAAGATCGACCCTGAGATCCAGGTCGGCTGCATGATCGCGGGATCGTGTGTCTATCCTTTGACACCGGATCCGAAAGACGTGATGGCGACCTACAAGCAGTTCCAGGACAATTTCGGCTACTGCGGCGATACGATGATGCTGGGCGAGTATCCGACTTATGCGGAAAGGATCTGGAAAGAAAAAGGCGTCGACCTGCAGATCAGTGAAGAAGACAAGAAAGATCTGATGGAAGGCAAATCCGACTTCCTGGCTTTCTCCTACTACATGTCGCATTGCGTGACGACGCATCCGCAGGAAGGAAATCTTCAGGTAACCGGCGATACGAATTCCCGGGTTAAGAATCCTTATCTGAAAGCTTCCGACTGGGGCTGGCAGATCGACCCGCTGGGTTTCAAGTATCTGCTGCACATGCTCAATGACAGATACCGCAAGCCATTGCTGGATGTTGAGAACGGACTGGGCGCTTTCGACAAGCTGGAAGCCGACGGAAGCATTCACGACCCTTACCGCATCGACTATCACCGCGAACACATCAAGGCCATGAAGGAAGCGGTAGAAGAAGGCGTCAGACTGATGGGCTATACCGTATGGGGCTTCCTGGATCTGGTCAGCTTTACGACCGGGCAGATCGAGAAGCGCTACGGCATGATCTATGTCGACCGCGATGATAAAGGAAACGGAAACTTCGAAAGAAAGAAGAAGGATTCCTTCTACTACATTCAGAAAGTATACAAGTCCAACGGCGAGGAACTTGACTGATGATCCGCTGGGGCATTTTGGGTGCAGGGAATATCGCCCATCGCTTTGCCGCCAGTCTGGTCAATCAGAAGGACAGCACGCTGTATGCGATCAGCGGCAGGAACGCAGAAAAGCTGGAAGCTTTCAAGAAAGAATATCCCTGTGAGAAGGTGTTTCTTTCTTATGATGAACTGATCGAAGATCCGGATATCGATGCGATCTATCTGTCGCTGCCGCATCGTTTTCATCATGAATACGCTCTGAAGGCTTTAAAAAACAGGAAGGCGGTCCTGTGCGAGAAACCGTCTTCATTGAATGCTGCACAGATGAAGGAAATTGCCGACTGCGCAAGAGAAAACAGGACACTGTTCATGGAAGCGATGAAATCCCGCTTTACGCCAGCCTATCTGAAACTGAAACAGATGCTGGAAGAAGGCGTGATCGGAAAGCTTGAAAAGATAGAAACACGCGTCTGTTTCACGATCCCGAAAGAAATGAGCGGGATGTCTTATCATACCAGCAGCGCGGACGGAGGAGCGCTTCTAGACAGCGGGATCTACTGCGCCAGCCTGATCAAGGATCTCCTGAAAGGGGAACCGAAGTTTATCAGGACTTACGGCAATATCTATGACGGCCTCGACTTCTACGTTGATTCTTTTATGGAATTCGACAACGGCGAAGCGGAGATGGAAGTGGCATTTGACAGAACCAAACCGAGGAACGCGGAAATCATCGGAGACAAAGGTTCCATCACCCTGATCGATCTGCACCGTCCTAAGACGTTCATCATTCACAAAGATGGAAAAGACGAAACAGTTGAGGTGGAATACGATCATGACGACTTCTATTCCCAGATCGATCATTTCGTGAATCTGCTCAAAGAAAACAGATATGAAAGCGATGTACATACTTATGCATCCATGATCCGTGAGATGGAACTGCTGGACGCGATTAAAAAGCAGTTCACTTCTTATGGGGAAGAAGATCTGAAAGTACTGGAACAGCAGGAAAGAGATCTATCGCTGGATGGATTCAGTTCTCAGATTGCATACGAGATCGGAACCGTGATCAAGGAAACGGCTCTGGAATATGATCTTCCGGTCGGTATTCGTATTACCAGGGAAATGGATGGGTTAGCCGTTTTCCAGTATATGATGGATGCCAAGAAAGAAAGCAATATCAATTACATGGAAGGAAAGCGGGCAAGCGTCAAAGAGACAGGTCACAGCAGTGCCTGGGCTTATGTGAAAAGCAAGGCTGATCCCGGTTTTGCGGCGAAAGAAGGATGTCTGCTCAGCGGCGGGGCATTCCCGTTTTATGTGGATGGACAGCTGGAAGCGATCGTTGCGGTATCCGGCCTGCACGAAGGGAAAGACCACGAGCTGATCGTACGCTCGCTGGAGCGGTATTTAAACAGAAAGACTGTCGTCTTTCCGAAAGTGATAGGATAAGGTACTTGAATGATACGTGCGGTGATTTTTGATGTTGACGGTGTTCTGGCAGACAGCGAGGTCATCTTCCTGAAGAGTACTTCCCGTTTCCTTCGCAAGAACGGAATCGAGAAAGATTTCCGGGAGCTCGCTTTTCTGGTAGGCCAGTCGATGGAAAAGATCGCTGCCGATCTTCTGACACTGGACAACATCAAGGGCAGGTATACGCCTGAACAGATTCGCAGCGAGATCTATGGGGCTTACCCGGATATCATCGGATCTGAAGGCATGCCGAAGATAGAAGGTCTGGAAGAGTTCCTTGCTTATCTGAAAAGGAGAAAAATCCATACGGCTGTCGCGACATCCGGCGATGTAGAGCATATGAATGAAATGCTGGACGGAGTCGGGCTGGAACATGAATTCGATATCATCGTTACCATCGAGAAAGTCGCCCGCAGCAAGCCGTTCCCGGATCTTTATCTGGAATGCGCAAAAGAACTTAACACTCTAGGGGTTAAAAAAGAAGAGATCCTGGTTATAGAGGATTCGCCAAACGGCATAAACGCCGCAAAAGCGGCAGGACTGTTTACGGTCGGTTTAAAAGCATCTCTTATTCAGCAGGATACTTCAAAGGCAGACATGGAATCGGCATCATTTCAGGATATAATGAAATATATAGAGAAAGAGGAAACAATATGAAACTGGCAATTGGAAATGATCATGTAGCGGTAGAAATGAAAAACGAGATCAAGCAGCATCTGGAGGAGAAAGGCATTGAAGTGATCGATGTCGGTACGAACTCTTCGGATCGTTTCGATTATCCGATCAGCGGCTATAAGGTAGCCAAGATGGTCGCTTCCGGTGAAGTGGACGGCGGCGTTCTGATCTGCGGGACCGGTGTAGGTATTTCTCTGGCCGCAAACAAAGTCAAGGGGATCCGTGCCTGCGTCTGTTCGGAACCTTATACGGCAAAGCTTTCCAGACAGCACAACAATTCCAATATCGTCGCTTTCGGAGCGCGCGTCATCGGTATCGAGACTGCAAAGATGATCGTCGACGAATGGGTGAATGCCGATTTTGAAGGCGGACGTCATCAGAGAAGAATCGACATGCTCTCGGAAATCGAAGAGACCCAGCATCTGAAAGCAGCTGAAGAATAAGAGAAAGGCTTATCGCATTTGATAAGCCTTTGATTTACTGCTGAAACATCAAGAAAAAGAAAGGACACAAAAATGAGTTTTCCAAAGAATTTCCTGTGGGGCGGCGATATTTCCGCCAATCAGTCCGAGGGCGGCTGGAACGAGGGCGGCAAGGCTCCGAACATGACCGACTACATGACCGGCGGTACAAGATCAACGCCGAGAATGGCCACTTATGTGATGCCTGACGGTACGACCGGCAAGGTCAGGGGCATGATCGAACATGTTGAACTTCCTGAGGGAGCCAAACTGGCTGTTCTGGATAATGAATACTATCCGAACCACAATGCGACAGATTTCTATCATCATTATGAAGAAGATATCGAACTGTTTGCGGAAATGGGCTATACCGCATTCAACCTGACCCTGTCCTGGGCCAGGATCTTCCCGAAAGGCGTGAAGGAAGGAGCGAATCCGGAAGGAGTCAAGTTCTATCATGACGTATTCGCCCTGCTGAAGAAGCATCACATCGAACCGCTGGTTCACCTGTACAAATACGACATGCCTGCCTTCTACATCACGGAATGGGGCGGCTGGTCCAACCGGGCAATGATCGATGAATATGTGGAATTTGCCAAGTATTCCATCGATGAATACAAGGATGATGTCAACCTGTGGTCGACTTTCAACGAGATCAATGCGGCGATCTTCTCTTTTGCCGCCAACCCGGAAGTCATGCAGAAAAACTACACCGCACTGCACAACCAGTTTGTCGCATCGGCAAGAACCGTGAAATATCTGCACGACAATTATCCTGAAAAGAAGATCGGCTGTATGACGGCGGGAGTCTTTACCCATGCCTATACCTGCGATCCGAAAGATGAACTGGCGAACCAGAAACAGATGCAGGATGCGTTCTACTACTGCACGGATACTTTCACAAGAGGCCATTATCCTTCCTATGCCAAGAGACTGTGGAAAGAGCTCGGCATCAACATCGAGGTATCGGAACAAGACAGAAAAGACATGCTGGAGGGCAAGGTCGACTTCGTGGAATTCTCTTATTATTTCACCAACGTCGTTACGACGCACAAGGATGAAGCGGAGGAGATCAGCGGAAATCTGCTGGGCGGCCTGAAGAACCCTTATCTGGAAGTCTCCGACTGGGGCTGGGCAAAAGATCCGGAAGGACTGAAATTCTTCCTGCATGAACTTTACGACAGATACCAGATCCCTCTGTTCAACTGCGAGAACGGACTTGGCGCTTATGATACTTTGAACGAAGACGGAACGGTTCATGACGACTACCGTATCGATTATCTCAGGAGTCATATCAAGGCCATGTCCGAAGCGGTAGACGAGGGCGTGGATCTGATGGGTTATACGACCTGGGGTTCCATCGATATCGTTGCCGCATCGACGGGCGAGATCAGAAAGAGATACGGACAGATCTATATCGATGTGGACGATGACGGAAACGGCACGTTCAAGCGATACAAGAAGGATTCGTTCTATTACATTCAGAAGGTCTACAAGTCAAACGGCGAAGATCTGGATTAATATACGGATCCGATAGAACAAATAATGAATGCCCGGTCATAAGATCGGGCATTATATAATATAGAAGAGAAGACGAAAGACAAAGGAGCTGGAATATGTATCGGGTATTGGCGTGCGATCTGGATGGAACACTTTACAGAGACGACAAGACGATCTCTGAACAGACGATCAAGGAGATGAAAAGGATCAGCGATCTGGGAGTGATCATCCTGCCTTCCACCGGCAGGACACATCTGGAGCTTCCTGTTCTTCTGGAAGCTCTGCCTTTTCTGCGCTACGCTCTGTGCTGCAACGGAGGAACCGTATACGACTATCAGGAAAACCGCTACGTCTATCAGGAAACAATCCCCTATGAACTGGCTCTAAGAGTACTGGAGTACGTAAAAACGCTGCCGGTATATGAAACGGTCGTGGTGGATGGAAAGAGAATCGGCAAGGGAGATGAAAACGGCGATGTCTGCGAATATATCCGCAAGACTGCGGTCAAAGGGATACTGTTCAATATTCAGGGAGCCTGCGATGTCAAAGAGGCTTATGCGCAAAGACATATGAATGCGCAGAAATTCCTTTTTTATCCCGCGGAAGGTGCCGACAGGGAAGAAGTGATCAGTAGCTTAAGATCCGCATTCCCTCAACTGGAAGTATCATCATCCGGACCAAAACTGATTGAAGTAAACATCAGGGGTGTCGATAAAGGAAAGGCTCTGAAAGATTTCTGTAGACTGATGGATATTCCGATCGAAGAGAGTATCGCCTTCGGTGATGCGGAGAACGACATCAGCATGCTGGAAGCGGCAGGATTGGCCGTGGTAATGGAGAACGGCACACCGGAAACCAAGAAACACGCCGACATCATCTGTCCTTCCAACAATGACGATGGGATATGTAAAATCATCGAAGAACTCTGGAAGGAATGAAGATCTTTCCGGTTATTGATGAATAAAAAATACGGTTCATTGAACCGTATTTTTGTTTTCTTTCTTTCGTATTCCTAGTTTACATCTGTAACGGTGAGTTTCTTCTCGAAACTTCCGTTTCCGAAATCGATCGTGACGGCTTCATCGGCCGCGAAAGAATTCCCGTAAAAATAACCATCCTCGAATTGCTCCATGATGTTGTCTATTTCGCTTTCAGGAGAGAGATTCTCCTTGAAGAATTCCCGCAAAACATCCTCTTCCTCGCCTTCCGGACAGCAGGTGAAGTCCACGAAATCGCACATCTCTCCGGATGCTTCATGGAACTGGTGAACCACGGCCTTCAGATCGCTCAGCTTGTCTGTCAGAGAAATCAGTTCAGCGTGGAAACGGGATACATCTTCTTCCAGAGACTTGAAATAGTTCAGCCACCAGCTGTTCTCGTCGTCTACTTCCAGATCTTTCGTATAAGCCAGAACATCTTTGAGTCTGTAGTTCTCCAGATCGAAAGCGACTTCAAGATTCTCGAAATAGATCCTATTCAGCAGCATTTCATAGAATTCTTCCACCGTATTCAGGGCAAGAACCGCATCCTTTTTCAGTGAAACAAAAGCCGTACATCCGCCCGGTGAAAACCGGCCGACCGGATTGACACGCAGAACCGTTTTCTTGTCGCCAAAGAATACTTCGATCTTGACATGGTCGCTCAGGGACATGCCTGCTTCAAATTCATCGTACATTTTATTACCTCTTCTGTTACTTTCATCATATAGCAGAATCGGGGAAAAATATAGACAGGAATCAGAACATATATGGCGGGCCAAACCGATTTCCTGTATGATTAAGTTGAATCGTGAAAGGAGCGGGAGATGAAAAACATTACGGTAAATGAAAAAGGACAGTATGTCTGGGAATACGAGATGGATATGTATCAGAACAGAAACGTTTTTGATATGATCCTGAAGATCCTGACGGGGATTTTCGCGTTTATTGTTGTTACGATCGTGTTAATGACCTGCATAAACGGGATATTCAGTTTTGACAGTCTGTGGTTTTTCCTCAAGATAGCGATCCCAATCTTTCTTTTTGTCTATCTTCTGTCGTTTCTCAGTTACAGGATCTATGCCTATTCGCTGGGAGGGGTCTACCATGTGCGTTTTGAAATGGACGAAGAAGGCATCAATCACATCCCGATGAAAAGGGAAAGAGAATACAGTCAGAAAGTCGGCATTATGTCCATGCTGGTGGGTCTGTTTACCCGCAATGTCGGACAGGTCGGTACAGGTCTCTATGTGGCAACGCTGGAGAACGTTTATTCCCGTTTCGATAAAGTGACCAGTGTAAGGACGGACAGGAAACACGATCTGATCAACGTCAATTATGTCACGCTGAACAACCAAGTCTATGCCGCAGAGGAAGACTACGATTTTGTTTTCGACTATATCGCTTCCCGCTGTCATAACGCCAAGATCGTCGACCGGTAAAGGAGAAAAGTTATCATGAAAGATCCGGTAATCCGCAGCAATCGGAAACAGTGTCTGTGCGCACTGATCGGCGCGACGATCGTAGCGGTCTGCGTCATCATCGGCGTGACCATGAATCTGGTAACCCTGCACGACGAGAATTTCGATCACATGGGAATACAGACCTTCTGCATGTTTACGGTCAACTCCAACATCCTGGCGGGGCTGTCCATGATGTTCTGCATCCCTTATACGATAGACGGTCTACGTACAGGCAACTATCATCTTCCCGACTGGGTCGTCGTGCTGATGCATATCACCGTCACGGCTGTTGCGCTGACTTTTCTGGTCTCGCTTTTCATCCTGTCTCCTGTTAAAGGCTTCCGTCTGATCTTCACCGGTTCGCGTTTCTTCCTGCACGGCGTCTGTCCGATCCTTTCTATCGTGACGTTCTGTTTCTTCATCAACAGCCACATGATCCGCCCATGGGAAGCGGAAATGGGCCTTGTTCCGGTGCTGCTGTATGCGATCGTATACGTGATCATGGTGGTGGTCGTTGGAGAAGAACACGGCGGATGGGATGATTTCTACGGTTTTGTGACAAGAGTCCCGGCCTGGGTATCGATACTGGTGATTCTGCCTTTGACCATCGGCATTTCTCTGTTTCTGAAGTGGGCGCACAATGCCTGCTGTCTGGCCCGAAGAAGAAAAGACATGAAGCTTTACCGTGCCAAGTATGAGGGAAAGGATCTTCGCGAGATCATAGCCGAAATGGCCCGTTCACGCAAGAGCGAGCTGAGAGTGAAGAATCCGACGATCCCGATCCAGATGATCGGCTACATGATCGAGAATACCGGCTACGACATGGATACGAAAGAGGGCGCCCAGATATATTTCGATACCTGGATGGAAAACAGAAAAGACTAGGCTATCATCTCCATATCATAAAAGAAAAAGCCCTTATGGGCTTTTGTTTTGGAATCAGAAGTCAGGGATCTCTATTTCCGCCTTTTCCATTCTTTCTTTTAGATACTCCCGTGTTTCTTCACTGTCCGTATTCTTCAGTATTTCCAGACAGAAGGCAACATGATTCTCCGGTTTGTCTTTGATCGGAAACGGTGGGTTGATGACGGAATCAGTGTAAGGCAGCCAGCTTAGAAGATCTTCACTGTGTATCTTTTTAGACAGCATAGTCTTAACATCTAAATAATCGGTGATAGTTCCGACATAGGATGCGAGTTCTTCGGAATCGATCATGTCTGCATATTCCGTTCTTTTTAATGGGTCCGGATGGCAGGCGGCCAGAAAACCGATCAGCATCGAGCTGTCGATCCACACATTTGAATCGATCTTTTCTACGATCATCTTATCCATGTTAATTAGACGTTCAGCGTATTCGCAGGCTTGCGCATACCATTCTTTCAGCACTGTGTCTTTCTCTTCCTGTTCCATTTCGAAATAACGCTCAGGGTATTCAGAACCGATCTCTTTGAGCCTTTCCTTGGCATCGGTCTTGTATGAAAATGAATACAGCCACGCCAACATCAGCAATGCTTCGCTGCCGATCACATACAGGGACTCTCTCTTGTTTTCGGTATTGGAGTCTGTAAGCAGGGTACGGATCGCCAGCATCTCATCCAGTTCACGGCTGATTGCCAGATCGTGGATCAGTGTTCTGCGTCCTTTGATGGAGCTGCTGATCATCGCATAGCGGTATTCTTCACTGACTATCATTGAAGCTGCAACATCGCCGAATGAGAAGAGCCTGTTTTGAGGAGTGGCTTTGGCGATCGAATAAAGAAGCTCATCATCTTTACACAGTTTAAGACCTTTCATGAAGATTTTGCTGTCCGTCAGATCAGTTCCAAGATTCATCTGTTCCTGAAGGTATCGTTTCAGATCGTTCTGTTCAATCGTTCCATCTTCAATCACGGCTTCCGTCAGGATCTGATTGAGTTTCCAGAATGCGGCCCGTTCTGCCAGCAGGACAGCTTCTTTCGGATCCGTTTCCTTCAAATCGATGCTCGCTGATTCCCCTTTGGCGGCTTTGTTTATTTCTTCAACAAACGCCTGTAGTCCGCTCCAGGCGGCCTCTATCCTTTTTACCGTGTCTGGTGATACATCTTCTTTGCTCATACGAAAAAGTCCGGTGAGCTCTTTTGATATTTGATATTTCTGTTCATCAGATGTCATGCCGTTACTCCCGCACCTTGATATGCCGGTTCCTTTACATCATTGTAGCAATTCGATGGGAATTCATAAATACTTCACATAACTTCACACCGTTTTCATATTCGACTGCTATTATTACAGTGTAAATAGTTTTTTCATTTCTTTTCTTCCTTTCATAAAATAAGAAAGGCAGCAAGTAAGGTGCTGTCTTTTTTATTTGTATTCGTTCGAACAGCTCAGCTACTGTTTCCGGTATATATGAAAAAAACTGAATCAACAGCATATACAAATCATAATTGCTTATTATATATTAAATTAAATGAATAGAATCGAAGGTTTTCATTGATGAAGGACAAAGAAGAATTAGAGAAAAAAAACAGCTGGCTCACGAAAGAACTGGAGAGAGAACGCAGAGCGTCGATCCGCAGTTTCGATGGGAAAAAAGCACAGGAAGAACGCAGAAGCAGCACATCCAATCCGTTTTTTGTGGCTGATCTGATTCTTTTCAGCCTTATGCTTCCCTTTTCTGTCGGAATATCAGACCTTTCATTGTTCCCTGTATTATTACTATTCTGTTTTCTGTTGCCGGGACTGGTTTTATGGGAGTGCTTCTTTAAGAAATTCCCTCCGACATGGTATTTTGTCGTTGCGCTGATCCTGACCGTTATTCTGGAAATCATGGAAATCATAAAAGCATATTAACGTTAACCTTGATGAAATAAAAAAAGTCCTTTCGGACTTCTTTTTATCAATGGTGATTCCCTAGGGATTCGAACCCTAGACCCTCTGATTAAGAGTCAGATGTGGATACATGAAATAATCAAGTATTTACAGGCACTTTTAGAATCAAGCGCCTTTTTCATACGACAGATTTACGACAGCAATGATCAGGGGCTTTTGATAGCAATCGGTTATGATCAGACAAGAAAAATGAATTGTAATATTTCTTTAATTATTGAGTCCATTATTCTGTAGAGTCATGAAAACTGATTTTATGAATCGTGTTGTAACTAGATGTGTAAATATCGTATTTGTGTTTTATATACTGCTCATTCTTTTCGTTTATATACATAGATACAAAAGGAAAGCATTAAAAGATGATCGTTAGTCTTTTTTAGTGTCAACATTAGTGCCATATTGTGGCACTAATGTTATAATATTGACATAAGGAATAGTAATTATGAACCTTGGAAGAGAATCAGAATATCTTGAATTCAAAGAAACAACAAACGAATTGGAAGCAGCTATGATTGATATCTGCGCAATGTTAAACAAACACGGAAGAGGCGTCCT
Source organism: uncultured Solobacterium sp. (assembly GCA_964529805.1). Classification (GTDB taxonomy): domain Bacteria; phylum Bacillota_I; class Bacilli_A; order Erysipelotrichales; family Erysipelotrichaceae; genus Colivicinus. The sequence continues at coordinate 13,312 of CAZGZT010000010.1, forward strand.
TTATTTTGGCGTTAAGAATAATGGTACTGTACGAGGTTTCCAGAACGGTGAATCAACAGAAAGGGATGTTTCAAGAAAGATATTTGAAAGTATAAAACCTCAGATCTATCCAGATATTGAAACCGAGATGCTAGATGAAACAAAAGGATATATAAAGGTATCGTTCGAAGGAACGAACCTGCCATATTCGGCTAATGGAAGATATTATATGAGGGTAGCAGATGAAAGCAGGGAACTGAATCCGGAAGAATTGGCCCAAATCATAATGACCGTAAACTACAAAAGCTGGGAAAGAAAAGCTTCACCCGTCACTATTGATCAAATTGATGAGAAAACCCTAAAAGAGTATTTTAATGATGCTATAGGCTGTGATAGACTTCCTAAAACAAAATACAACAAGAAACAGTTGCTGGAAAAACTGAATCTTCTATCCGAAGATAAGAAGCATCTTAATAGCGCAGGAAGATATCTCTTTTCAAACGATGAACCGATCGAACTGAAGATGGGAGTGTTTGCTACAGACCAGAAAAATACACTCATTGACATCAATCCTGTAAGAGGTAATATTTTTCAATTGATGAAAGAGGCAGAAAATTACATTAAGAAGAACATTCACTGGTCTGTTGATATCAACGGCCTGCACAGAAACGAAACACCTGAAATACCAATTGAGGCATTAAGAGAGATTATCGTAAACAGTTTTGCTCATGCTGACTATCTCGGCTGGAGCAGGAATGAGATTGATATTCATCCAGGAAGAGTTGCAATTTACAATCCTGGAGCTTTTCCCGATGAATTTGTTCCTGAAGATTTTGTTGAAAGAGACATTTCTTCAAAGATCAGAAACGAAATAATATGCGATGTCTTATACAAATGTAGGGCCGTTGAAACCTGGGGGACAGGATTGAAAAAAACCTATAAATTATGTGAAGAAGCTGGTGTTAAAGTCGGATACCAGAAAGAAATAGATGGTTTCTGGTTCTTTTTTTTCAGGAATAATGCCAAAGTTGGCACTAATAATGTCACTAATGCAGGTACTAATCTAAATGAAAAAAACCTGACAGAACTGGAGCTGATCGTTCTTTCTGAGATCGAAAAAGATAGTACAATTTCAAGACAAAAGCTGTCAGAAATAACCGGAAGAAGTGTAAGATCAATGCAAAGAACATTAGATTCTCTGAAAGAAAAAAAGAAAATAAAAAGAACGGGTTCTACGAGATCTGGAAAGTGGATTATAGTTTAACTCATAAATTTATACTACATGATTTATTAATCATATAGAGCAAGGAGGATGGCGTGGAAAGAATAATTGAAGCATTCGATGCAAAAATACTCTCTTCATCACATATCAATTTTTTGTTTGGATCTGGTATTAATGGTAAAGCTTTTCCTCAAACAAAGAATTTTACCGAGACCATTGGGCTACTGGAATCTATCATAAAACGAAATGTCGTAAACTACGAAGATGATCTTGCGTCTATTGAGTCTAAAAGAGATAGGAACAAAGTACATAATAGTTTCAAGAAAGAATATGTAAAAAATTATAACAGCCTGAATTATAATCACCCAGATATTTTAGATATAAAAAAATTATTTGAAAGTATTAATATAATTGTCCAAGAAGCTGAAAACCGGACAATTACAATGAAACAAGTAAATATTTATACACTTAATTATGATGACATTGTTGAATGGGTGCTTCTTTCCTTAGGTTTTTTATCAAATACTATTTCATCGAGCAATATTGATAATCATGATAAATTCTTTAATATGATCGGTTATGACTATGGTTTGAAAAGATACACACCAACATATCTATTATCCAAAATACATGGTGATATAAAAGATGCGACTTTACCAGGTGAAGAGAAATACGACGATATTCTCACATCTAAAAAATTTGAGCTCTTTTTCAAAATGAAATCACAACTATCCAGGAGCAATAGTATTTTGTTTGTAATAGGATACAGTGGTGGGGACCGTCATGTAAATAGGATCCTCAAAGATTGTGTTGTATCTGGGTTGACCGTTTATTGGTTCCGTTATAATAACAATCAAAGAATACCTGATGAATTGAATGATAGCGTGTATGTTGTGAATCAGGAAAACAATGAGAATCCGGTAAATTCATCTATAACTTGTTTAAAAATGTTGAGGGATTCATGGGATACGAAGTTGGAAGAATAATTGAAGTAAGAGGACTATCTGTTAAAGCGAAGCTGAATGAGTTACTTCCGCCGTATCTTACAAAAAATGGAAAAAGAGAGAATTCGCCAAAAATCAACGGATTTGTAAAAACAAAAGTGGGTTTAGATGCCATTATTTGTCAAGTTACAGGAGAATACAGTGAGGAAATAAACGGAAAAGTATCTTCTCATTTTTTGGAATTACAGGTCCGCGGAAATATAACAAACGGAAGATTCATACAGGGTTTGAGGATGCTTCCTATTGTTTCGGCAAAAATCGAAACATTGGATGAAAGCGACTTCTCTATTATATATAGGAATGATAACAACTCCATTTCTCTTGGATATGATCTGTTTGATGAGAGCAAAAAAATCAATATTGATATTAATAGTTTAATACCAACTCATATCGGTGTTTTTGGAAATACAGGCAGCGGAAAATCAAATACACTTGTAAAAATTTTAAATGAGTATTGCAAAATCATTAAAGATAATAAAACCAAAAGAGGAAAGTTTGTTGTTTTTGACATAAATAATGAATACTCTAGAAACGCTATTTGCGATGAAAAAGATAAAGAGATCTATAACCTAAAAACACGAACTGATACAGGTGATAAAATACCAATTTCAATTACTGACTTTGCTGAGGATGAATTTGTGGTTTTTATGAACGCTTCAGAAAAGACCCAAGTCCCTGTTATTAAGACAGCATATAAAAACACTTTTAATAAGGATAGTATTAAACCGGAGGAGTACTATCTTAATTCGATAAGAAGAATGATAAAAGATGGTAGGAAGAATCTTTTTCTATCCATGAGGCATTATTTAAGCGACTATTTCAGAGGGATAGATGGATTTAAGTATCATACAAAAAACGGGGAATTTTTTTATCAAGAAAGCAGCAATAGCATAAAAATATATTTAAGTGAACCTGCTTTTGAGGATAAATTAAACGATATAAAAGTCAAACTTCCGAATAATAAACTTGATCGTTTTTTATTTGAATTGTACTTTGCAGTTGCTTATGAAAATGAAAATGGTATTCAAATTGATTTTATGATGCCTCTTTTATCAAGGGCGAATAAATTGTTTAGTGATTTTAAAAAAGTGTTTGATTTTTCTGAAAAGAAGGATCTAAATAAAGAACTTTTCAAAGGGAAGAATGTTAGTATAGTTCAGTTAGGAAATGTTAACAAAGACATGAAAGAAATAATACCAACTATTATTTCTGAGCACATATTTAATAGACTTGTTGAAACAAAAGAAAACAAGGAAAATATCATACAAGTAATAAATATTGTGATAGATGAAGCACACAATATTTTATATGATGAGAAAAATCAAAACTCTTCACACAAAAACACATTAGAAACCTTTGAAAAAATAGTTAAAGAAGGAAGGAAATTCGGGTGTTTTTTAATGCTCGCAAGTCAAAGACCAAGCGATATCTCATCTACTATAATCTCGCAGTTACATAATTATTTTATCCACAAATTAGTAAATCCATCAGATTTAAGCAAAATTAGAAGCGCAGTTGCATATCTTGACAGTTATTCCCTTGACTTCATAACTGTTCTTGCGCCTGGAGAGTGTGTTGTATCAGGAACGGCGTTTCAAATGCCGACTTTCTTATATGTGAATAGAACGGAGAAAACGAACTGGCCTAATAGTGAAAATGCAAAGCTTTTAGGAGAAGGTGGTTTGTTTTCTTTACAAAAGGCCGACGATGATCTTATTTAATGAAAAGACGCAACTATCTTTGTATATGACAAAGGTATTATTGAATGGATTAATATTATGTATCCTAAATCAAAGTAAAGACAATAGATATTAATCCAGATGATGAAAAACAAAACTATAGCCGTATACGAGACACGTACGGTGTGATGGAAGGGACGGGATTAATTTCCCCTCTACCCTATTAGAATATCTATTCCATATTCTGCACGTATTCTTCTTTTGTCATCTTTAGGGACGTTTTTTTAATAACGCTATTTTAATTCTTTTTCCAGCATTCCATTTAAATTTTATATCATGTACAATCAGTGTATTTTTCCTGTTATATTTGGCAATAAAATTCTGATAAATGGCTTAGAAAAATAAAAAATAGCCTGATATCATGAATAATCTGGAATAAAAAAATACTATGTTATATTTTGAAATTGCTAAAAGTGGGGGGTGAAATTATGAGTGATGTACAAATTGGTTATTACAATGTCTTATCACAAATGAAAGCAGATGGTTACACTTGATATCAGATTGAGAAAGATAGATGGTGTGCAATTATAACAACTAATTACTTACCTGCAGATGATACTGATATCTTATTGGAGATTGAGAGATACCTTGAGTCAATGAAGTCTAAAATGCAGGAATTGAATAAGGAGAATATCGACTTAAAAGAAAGGTTAAATAAGATAAACGAATTATCTAAGGTATAAGGTATGGACTTCATAGAATGGATTAAACAGTCTTGATTATATATTGCAGCAATTGGTGGTGGACTTACAGTTCTTCTCAATCTATCTAAAAATCTCTCACAGGTCAAGGAGTTATTGACTAAACCTGAAAGAGAACAGAATGCAAGGATTGCTGAGACAGAAGAGTTTATTAAATTGTTGAAAGACGAAAGACAACAATATTTAAATAATGTTAAGCATTGGTCAGAACATGAAAATAGTGCATCTTTAAGTTTCAGTAATATCAATAATGCACTTACTGCATTAATTAGAGACAGGATACATGGTTACTACTTCAGAAAATGTACTGAGAAAGGTTATATAACACCTGTTGAAATGGAGATTGTAGAGGAACTTTATAAGAACTACGAAACAATGGGTGGGAATGGAATGATTAAAAAGGAGATGGAAATACTCAGAAACATGCCCATGCATGAATAAGTGTATATTATTTTATCTTTCAAAAATCTACGGGTGGTTGCAATTCCACCCACTTTTTTTATTTGAAGGATAGTGTGTATATTATTTCAAGAACAATATTTAAGGTTAAGTTCTCTAGGCCTTATTGTTCTATATTTCTTTACAAGTACTTTGCCGAAGGGCAGAAAAAAGAATAGCTTAAACCTATTCTTTTTTTATGCGTAGTAGAAACCCTGATTAGCTTAAAAATCATAGGTTCTAATTAATTCTCAAAGTGTATTCAAAAATAACAGAAAGTACTAAAAAAGCCTTTAAACAAAGGCTTTTCGTTATCAATGGTGATTCCCTAGGGATTCGAACCCTAGACCCTCTGATTAAGAGTCAGATGGGGATAGTGCGAATAATGCAATATGTATAGGCACTTTTGAAGGCAAGTGCCTTTTTACTGCGACCTGATGTACGACAGGCACATTTAAAAATCGCTAATACAAGTCATGCATTTTCTTTCACGTAATCAATAAAGGTTTCATCAATCAATGGCAGCGGTTTGCCTTTCAGCCAAACGAAAAGATATTCAATAATTCGTTCACTTTCAGTTATCTCTTTTGTGATGATTTGAGGATTTAGGATATAAGAAGTTTTCGGGAAAAGACTGATACCAACATTTTTTCCTGCCAATGCTGCAACATCCAGATAATTGTCCATTTTACATACGATTTTTGGTTCTGTTTTGATATCTTTAAACCATTTGAAGATCATATCAACGATCGCCTGTCTGCTTGGGACGATGAGCGGCTGATCTTTCAGATCGGATAAGCGGATCGTGTTTCCTGGTTTTTTTGCCAAGGGATTCTCGCTGTTCATAAAAGCATGCATTTTTTCTTGACCGACTTTAAAGCTGTTCAGCAGTGTCTGGTCACAGGGGGAAGTGATGACTGCCAGATTGATCAGACCGCTGCGCAGTTTTTCGATCAGTTCATCAGAATTGCCATCCATGATTCTGAAAGAAATTCCGGGATACTTTTTCATGAATGCTGCGATCCATGATGCAGCAATGTTTGGCGCGGATCCTTCGACCAGTCCGATCGAAATCGTTCCGTTCATTCCGCTGCTCATGGATTTGATCTCGCTTGATGTCTTTTCAGTGAGATTGAGGATCTCCTTAGCATGCCTGTATAAGAGCCTTCCTGATTCTGTCAGCTGAAGGTGTCGCTTGCCGCGGATAAACAGTTCAGTCTCTAGTTCTTCCTCCAGGACCTTCATCTGATAACTAAGCGGCGGCTGGCTCATGGAAAGCTTGTTTGCAGCTTTCGTAATATTCAGTTCTTCAGCGACTGTAACAAAGTATCTTAATGTTCTCAAATCCATATCTAACCTCAAATATATCATACATAAAAAATATGGTAATGCAAATAATATATGTATTTTATTGATTAAAATTACAAACCTATAATGGAACTATAATTGTTTTTTTGTATCTGAAACAAGGGAGGTTAGCACATGAGAAATGATGCAAGCGAATACTATGGCTGTGATGTTTTTGATTTGAGTACAATGAAAAACAGACTTTCTTTAGCAGCTTTCCGCAAACTGGAACAGACGATCAAAGAAGCGGGAAGACTTGATGAAAGCATTGCTGATGAAGTGGCTTCTGCAATGAAAAACTGGGCAATTGAAAAAGGCGCAACCCATTATACTCACTGGTTTCAGCCGATGACCGGAATTACGGCTGAAAAGCATGATGGTTTTTTGTCTTATAACGGGGAAGGAAGTGGTTTGACAGAGTTTTCCGGAAAGGCTCTGATCCAGGGAGAGCCGGACGCTTCAAGTTTTCCTTCAGGCGGACTTCGTTCAACTTTTGAAGCAAGAGGATATACGGCATGGGATCCGACATCGTTTGCATTTATAAAGGGCAAGACCTTATGCATTCCTACTGCTTTCTGTTCTTACAGTGGCGAAGCTTTGGACAAGAAGACACCGCTTCTAAGGTCGATGGACGCTTTGAACAGACAATCACTCAGAATACTTGGTCTTTTGGGTAACAACGAAGTAAAGAAAGTTACTCCGATGGTCGGTCCTGAGCAGGAGTATTTTCTGATCGATAAAGAACTGTATTTCAGACGCAAGGATCTGGTCTATACCGGAAGGACATTGTTTGGTTCTTTGCCACCGAAGGGGCAGGAAATGGAAGACCATTATTTTGGAGCGATCAAGCCGAAAGTACAAGATTTCATGAATGATCTGAATGAACAATTATGGAGGCTGGGTATCCCGGCTAAGACAGAGCACAATGAAGTGGCACCGGGTCAGCACGAACTGGCACCGATCTATGAGAGCAGCAATATCGCGACAGATCACAATCAGCTGATGATGGAAATCATGCAGAAGGTGGCTGAAAAACACGATATGGTCTGTCTGTTCCATGAGAAACCTTTTGATGGTGTGAATGGATCGGGGAAACATAATAACTGGTCTATCATAACGGATACCGGAGTCAATCTTCTCTCTCCTGGCAAAACACCATCTGAAAACGAACAGTTTCTGTTATTCCTGACAGCAGTTTTGAAAGCCGTTGATGATTATCAGGACTTGATTCGCGTTGGTGTCGCATCGGCTGGAAACGATCATCGTCTAGGAGCAAGCGAAGCACCTCCAGCCATCGTTTCCGTTTATTTGGGAAGTGAATTGGCTGAAATACTCGAAGCAATTAAGGAAGACACCGCTTATGAGTCAACTCAGAAAACATATATGAAACTCGGAGTCAGATCGCTCCCAACTTTTCAACGTGATACAACAGACAGGAACCGTACTTCACCGGTCGCTTTTACCGGAAATAAATTTGAGTTCAGAATGTTAGGTTCATCCGATTCAACTGCCTGTCTGAATGTGATGCTGAATTCGGCAGTTGCAGATACACTCAGGATCTTTGCTGATGAGCTGGAAGGAAAAGATGATTTCAAAAATGCGCTGCATGAACTGATCAGAAGAGAAGTCAAAGCACATGAGAGGATCGTCTTTAATGGCAACGGCTACGACGAAAGCTGGGTACAGGAGGCTCAAAGAAGAGGATTGCTGAATCTTAAGACAACCCCGGACTGTATCCCCTATCTGATCACCGAGAAGAATATTTCAATGCTGACAGGCTTGAAAGTATACAGTGAATCCGAACTGCATTCCCGTTATGCGATCCAAATGGAGAATTACTGCAAGACGATCATGATCGAAGCGAGGACGATGTCTTCTTTGATCAAGAAGAGTTTCATTCCTTCCATAGACAGATATATAGGGGAACTGTGTGATGTTGAAAAGAAGAGAAAAGACATTCTTGGTGAAAAGAAATTCATGTATGAAAAGGATCTGATCACAAAACTCAGTGAACTGAATGAACAGATGTATAAAGGATCAGATGAACTGGATCAGGTCATTGAGGAAATCAAAGGAATCAATATTGAAAAGGATGCAAATTTGATCAAGACAGTTGTTCTGGAAAAGATGACTGAATTGAGAACAGCATGCGATCAGGCAGAAAAACTCTGTGTCAAAGATTTCTGGCCTATGCCTGATTATGGCGATCTGCTGTTTTCGATCGATTAAAACAAGGGAGAGCAATATGTCAAACTGTGCAGTTGTTGGTATCAATTGGGGCGATGAAGGAAAAGGCAGAATGGTCGATCTGCTGACCAAAGATTTTGATATCGTCATACGTTATCAGGGCGGAGGCAACGCGGGGCATACCGTTGTCAATGAATATGGAGAGTTCGCATTGCATCTGCTTCCTTCAGGTGTTTTTCATAAAGGGATCGTAAATATCCTGGGAAACAACGTCGCTGTCGATCCGGAAAATCTTTGTAAAGAAATCGATCTTCTTGCATCAAGAGGGATATCCATTACTCCTGACAATCTGAAAATCAGTGATCGGGCTTCGCTGCTAATGCCTTGGCATAGAGATCTTGATGCTTTGGAAGAATTCAGACTTAAGGAAAGAAAATATGGTTCCACAAAACAGGGGATCGCACCATTCTATTCCGATAAATATCAGAAAAAGACCATTCAGATCGGTGAATTGTTATTCCCTGAATCGTTTCACGAACAGCTTAAAGATTTATGTGAATGGAAGAATCTGATCATCGATAAAGTATATGGCGGTAAAACGTATACCATGGAATCTCTGAAAAAATGGTGTGATGAATATCCGGAAAGGATCAAGCCGTATATATGTGATACTGTCGGATATCTTAAAGAAGCTCAGAAGCAGGGAAAGAGGATCCTGTTCGAAGCTCAGCTTGGTGCCTTGAGGGATATTGATTTCGGTATCTATCCCTATACGACATCTTCAAACACGTTGTCATCTTATGCACCGATAGGATCGGGATGTCCATGGATGAAAATCGATCAGACGGTCGGCATCGTAAAAGCTTATTCGACTTGTGTCGGAGAAGGACCTTTTGTCAGTGAATTATTCGGAACAGAGGCAGATGAGCTTCGTGAAGAAGGTAAAGAGTATGGCGCCAAGACAGGAAGACCGAGGAGAGTCGGAGCACTGGATCTTGTGGCAACAAAGTATGGCGTGCAGATGCAAGGTGCTACTGAACTCGCTTTGACCAAACTGGATATTTTAAGCTATCTCAAGAAGATCCCGGTATGTGTAAAGTATAAGATCGACGGTATAGAAACGGATCTGTTTCCGTATCCGGCTTTATTGAATAAGGCTGAACCGGTGATCGAATATTATGAGGGCTGGAATTGCGATATTTCTGAGATCAGAAAGTGGGAAGACCTTCCTGAGCAGGCCAGAAATTATGTAAAACTGATCGAGAACTATAGCGGCTGTCGAATCACATATATATCCGTGGGTCCAAAACGGGAAGCGTATATCGAAAGGTAATAGATCATGAAAGATAAGGAACAATATGTGTCTGCTTTTTCATCACGCTATGCATCCAGACAGATGCAGCATATTTTTTCACAGCAAAAAAAGTTTTCGACCTGGAGAAGACTCTGGGTCGCTCTTGCGGAAACAGAAATGGAACTGGGTTTAAGTGAAAATGGCAGATCGGTGATAACGAGGCAGATGATTGAAGAGATGAAGAAGCATATTGATGACATCAATTTTGAGGATGCCGAAGAAAAAGAAACACTTACCAGACACGATGTCATGTCACATATCTATGCTTATGGTTTAAAGTGTCCCAGTGCTGCCGGCATCATTCATCTGGGAGCGACAAGCTGTTATGTAGGTGATAATACTGATCTGATCCTGATGAAAGAAGCTCTTTTGCTGGTTAGAAAACAGCTGGTGAATCTAATCGATATACTCGGCGATTTTGCCCTACGGTATAAGAGTCTACCGACGCTTGCTTATACGCATTTTCAGCCTGCTCAGCCAACGACGGTCGGAAAACGGGCTGTTCTGTGGATTAATGAGTTTGTCATGGATCTTGAGGATCTTGATCATGTCCTTTCCGGAATGAAATTACTTGGCTGTAAAGGCACGACCGGAACACAGGCTTCCTTTGTAAAACTGTTTGAAGGTGATGAAGAAAAGATCTGTCAGATCGATCGCAAGATTGCCGAAAAAATGGGCTTTGAAGAATGTTATCCCATATCAGGGCAGACTTATTCACGCAAAATCGATACGAAAGTGATGAATGTTCTTGCAGGTATCGGTGCTTCAGCATATAAATTTTCAAATGATCTCAGACTGCTTCAACATCTTCACGAAATAGAAGAACCATTTGAATCGCAACAGATCGGTTCTTCTGCAATGGCATACAAACGCAATCCGATGAGATCGGAACGTATCGCTTCGCTTTCAAGATTTCTGATCACGGATTCGTTTAATTCATATCTGAATTCTTCAAGTCAGTGGTTTGAGAGAACACTGGATGATTCTGCGAACAGGAGGATCACCATCCCGGAAGGATTTTTGGCAGCAGATGGTATCCTTAGTCTGTGCATGAATGTTTCATCCGGGCTTACAGTCAATGAGAAAGCCATACAGAATCATCTGAATGAACAGATGCCTTTTATGCTTACCGAAAATATCCTGATGGAGGCTGTCAAAAAGGGAGGAGATCGACAGAAACTGCATGAGAAGATCAGAGTCTATTCGCTTGCAGCAGCAGAAAAAGTAAAACAAGGTGATAAGAACGATTTATTGGAAACGATTGCTGTAGATCCTGACTTTGCGGTTTCGTTCGAAGAATTGAGAGATATTGTTTCAGCAGATAAATATATTGGCAGAGCTGATAAGCAGACAGAGGAATATCTGAAAACGGTCGTTGAAAAGATCAGAGAAGATAATAATGAACTGCTTGGAATGAAAGCGCAGGTAAATATATAGAGATGGAAAAGATTCTTGTAATTGATTTCGGCGGACAGTATTCTCAGCTGATCGCAAGAAGGATAAGAAATCAGAACGTCTATGCTGAAATTAAAAACTTTGATCAGATCAGTGTTGAAGAGATAGCAAAAACCGGGTATCAGGGCATCGTCTTTTCGGGCGGACCAAGAAGTGTCTATGAAGATGATGCTCCACGGGTGGATGAAAAGATCACTCAGCTGAATATCCCGATACTGGGAATCTGCTACGGCCATCAGCTTCTGGCTTATCTGACTCACGGAGAGATAGACATCGCTCTTACAAAGAGTGAATATGGAAAGACACGTGTATCTGTCAGCGATTCCGGATTGTTTAAGAATGTACCAGAAGAGAGCATCGGCTGGATGTCTCATACAGATCAGGTAAAAAAACTGCCGCTCGGATTTGTGTGTATAGCCAGAAGCGAAAAGTGCCCATATGCAGCAGTTGCTGATGAAAAAAGAAAACTGTACGGTGTTCAGTTCCACCCGGAGGTCTCACATACGGAATATGGAAATCAGATCATCCGTAATTTTCTCTTTGAGATATGTAATTGCAAGCCGAACTGGAGGATGGAAGATTTTCTGGACAGGTCTGTCAGGAAATACAGAGAAGAGCTAAAAGGGAAAAAAGTGTTCCTGGGACTTTCCGGCGGTGTCGATTCCATGGTGTGTGCAATACTTCTTAACCTTGCGATCGGAAATGATCTGATCTGCGTTATGGTTGATCACGGTCTGTTTCGAAAAGGCGAAGCTGAAGAAGTCGAAAAGGTATTTAAAAGCCGGTTCGATATCAGACTGGAAAGAGTGAATGCCAAAGAACGATTCCTTCATTCATTAAAAGGGGTTACTGACCCGGAAGAAAAAAGGAAGATCATCGGCACAGAGTTTATCCGGGCGTTTGAAGAAAAAGCAGGAGAATTACAGGACACAGATATCCTTGCCCAGGGTACGATCTATCCGGATGTGATCGAAAGCGGAAAAGGATCTTCAGCAAAGATCAAATCGCATCACAATGTCGGTGGTTTACCGGAAAATATGATGTTTTCACAGATCGTTGAGCCTTTGCGGGATCTGTTTAAGGATGAGGTGCGTGAATTGGGAAAAAGACTTGGTATTCCTGATCAGTTCATCTATCGTCAGCCATTTCCCGGCCCCGGGTTGGCTGTTCGGATCATAGGGGAAGTGAATGAAGAAAAACTCGCTATCTTAAAAGAAGCAGATTCCATCTTTGCTGAAGAGATCGTAAAAGCCGGCTGCGACAGGATCACAAGTCAGTACTTTGCTGTGCTGACCAATACCAGATCTGTAGGCGTGAAAGGTGATTTCCGGACTTATGGTTATACTGTTGCGCTGCGGGCTGTATCAACGGATGATTTCATGACAGCTGAATGGGTGAAGATCCCTTATGAAGTATTACAGGAAACAAGCCGTCGGATCACCAATGAAGTTAAAGGAGTTGGCAGAGTCGTCTACGATATCACATCGAAGCCGCCTGCTACGATCGAGTGGGAATAGAAAAGAGGAGACAAGATGAGCAGTAAGAACTTTAGCTACAAAGCAGCACCATACAGATATGTAATGAAGTTTACGGATGGAAGATGGGATGACGGATATCTGAGTGAAGATCCCAACATCGTCTTAAACGAAAGTGCCTGTGTGTTTCAATATTCCCAATCCTGTTTTGAGGGTTTGAAGGCTTACAGAACAAAAGAGGGAAGGATCGTCTGTTTCCGGCCTGATCTGAATGCCGAAAGAATGGCAGATTCCTGTAAAAGAATGGTGATGCCGATCGTTCCGAAAGAAAAATTCTTTGAGGCTCTGGACCAGGTGATCCTGGCAAATGAAGAGATGATACCGGAATATGGCAGCAACGGCTCTCTTTATATCAGACCTTTCATGATCGGAACTAGCAGTGTTTTGGGAGTATCTCCGGCAACAGAATTTGAATTCAGAATGATCGTATCTCCTGTCGGCTCGTATTTTGACGAACGGGCAAAGAGAATTTCTTTGAGAGTCAGCGATTATGACAGAGCTGCTCCGAAAGGAACAGGCCATATCAAGGCGGGTATCAATTATGCGATGAGTCTCTATCCTCTGCAGATCGCGCACGAAGAAGGATATGATGAGAATTTGTATCTTGACAGCAGAGAACACCTTTACATCGAAGAAACGGGCGGAGCAAATATCTTTTTTATCAGCCATGATAATAAACTGCTGTTTCCCGAATCTTCAAGCATACTTCCATCAATCACCAGAAGATCAGTCAGATATCTTGCTGAAGAATATCTTGGTATAAAGACCGAAGAAAGACGAGTGAGCATAAGTGAAATTGAACAATACAAAGAATGCGGATTATGCGGTACGGCAGTGGTGATTGCTCCGGTAGGAAGTATTGATGTTAACGGAAGAAGGATCATCTTTGATACTTCAGATAACGGATACGGTGAAATGAGTAAAAAACTAAGGGATTGCATCCAAAAGATCCAGCATTGTGAGCTGGATGGTCCCGATGGTTGGATCCATACGGTGAGGTGATTAATATGACGAAATACATTTTTGTGACCGGGGGTGTGGTTTCGGGTTTAGGAAAAGGGATTACAGCGGCTTCTTTAGGAAGACTTTTAAAGGCGAGAGGATTCAAGATCGCAGCTCAAAAACTTGATCCCTATATAAATGTCGATCCAGGCACGATGTCTCCCTACCAACATGGCGAAGTATATGTAACAGAGGATGGAGCAGAAACCGACCTGGATCTGGGACACTACGAACGTTTTATCGATGAAGATCTGAATAAGTATTCAAATCTTACGACCGGTAAAGTCTACTGGAATGTGCTGAATAAAGAAAGAAGAGGCGAGTATCTGGGTTCAACAGTACAGGTCATACCGCATATCACTGATGAAATCAAGAACTTTGTCTATGCTGTCGGCAGAAAAACATCTGCCGATATCGTCATTACGGAGATCGGCGGAACCATCGGTGATATCGAATCGCAGCCGTTTATAGAAGCAGCCAGACAGGTTTCGCTGGAGGTGGGAAAAGAGAACTCACTCTTTATTCATGTCACATTGGTGCCTTTTCTTTCAGGCTCTGACGAACATAAGACGAAGCCTACACAGCATTCTGTCAAAGAACTGCAGGGTATGGGTGTAAATCCTAATATCATCGTTTTGAGATGTGATAAGCCGCTCGAAAGAGAAGTGTTCAAGAAGATCGCTCTTTTCTGCAATGTCAAAGAAAAATGTGTCATCGAAAATCTGACGTTGCCTTGTCTTTACGAGGCTCCGCTGATGCTGGAACGCTCTGATTTTTCCAAAGTCGTTCTGGAAGAACTTGATCTGCCGGACAAAAAATCGGATCTTTCAGATTGGGAGAGGATGGTAGAAAGGATCAAAGCCTGCAAGGAAACAGTGAAAATCTCGCTGGTGGGAAAATATGTTGCTTTGCATGATGCATATCTTTCGGTAGCTGAAGCACTCAGACATGCCGGTTATGAGCTGGGATATCATGTTGAAATAGACTGGATCGATTCGGAAAAGATAGATGAAAACAACGTTGCAGAGATACTGAAGGATAGCGATGGAATCATTGTCCCCGGAGGTTTTGGCGGACGGGGGATAGAGGGGATGATCGCTGCCTGCAAACATGCAAGAGAAAACAGAATTCCTTATTTTGGGATCTGTCTGGGCATGCAGATAGCTGTGATTGAATATGCCAGGAATATGGCAGGGATCGAAGATGCCGATTCGGGTGAATTCAATGAATTATCCAAAAACAAGGTGATCGATTTTATGCCCGGCCAGAGCAATTCTGTGAATAAAGGTGGCACTCTCAGACTTGGCGCTTATCCTTGCATCATCAGTAACGGTACAAAGATGAAAGAATGCTATGAACAGGAAGAGATCTCTGAACGTCACAGACATCGCTATGAATTTAATAATGATTACAGAGATGCGCTGGAAAAACACGGACTGACGATCTGCGGTATTTCACCGGATGGCACCCTGGTCGAGGCAGTGGAACTGAGTGACAGATCATTTTTTGTCGGTGTGCAATTCCATCCGGAGTTCAAATCAAGACCGAGCAAACCGCATCCGCTGTTTAAAGGATTCATTAAAGCTGCCGGAGAAAGAATAAAATGAAATAAATATAACAGTATATTCGATCGTGTAAAATAATAAAGTCATGATGATTTGCACATGAAGCGCCAGGACTGTCTTTGGACAGTTGACGAGGGCTGGACTTATCGAAAGATTCGGCGGATGGTCCAGAGGCCTGATACGGCCTGAACGATGGGAAAAAACAATTCGTGAGGATTGAACAGATCCATCCGGTATCCTTCATGACATTATAGGAGGTTTTTGTTATGTGTGGAATTACCGGATATACCGGCAGAAGTGTTGCCTTGCCTTTTATCATGCAGGGCCTGGAGAAACTGGAGTACCGTGGCTATGATTCAGCCGGTGTCACTCTGGTGGATAAAAGCGATCTATTTACCTGCAAAGTATCCGGAAGACTGGATAATCTGAAAGCGAAACTGGATGAGGAAGCTCATCAGCAGACCTGCGGTATCGGTCATACCAGATGGGCCACCCACGGTGTGCCTTCTCAGCTCAATTCTCATCCTCATACAAACAGTAGCGGAACGATATCGCTGGTTCACAACGGCATCATTGAAAACTACCTGTCACTGAAACAGGAGCTTTTGAATAAAGGCTATGTCTTTCAATCGGAAACAGATACCGAGATCATCGTTCACCTTCTGGATGATGTTTATTATCACGAAACGGGAGACATGCTTCAGGCACTGCTGAAAGTCGTGAACCGGCTGAAAGGAAGCTTTGCTCTCTGCATCGTTTCCAAAGAGTTTCCGGATCAGATATATGTGGCCAAAAAAGAGAGCCCGATGATTTTGGGAAAGAATGAAACGGGAACTTTCTGTGCCTCTGATGCACCGGCTTTGCTTGCTTATGGGGATCAGATCCTGCCATTAAAAGATAAAGAAGTTGCGATCTTGTCTCCGGATGATATCCGGGTCTTTAACTTTAAAGGCGAAGAAATGAAACAGGAGTGGATAGCAGCTCCTTATAATATTCAGGCTGCTCAGAAAGGCGGATATGATTCGTTTATGCTGAAAGAGATCCACGAACAGCCAAGAGCGATCAGAGAGACTCTGAGAGGAAGGATAATCAATGATGAAATAGAAGTCAACGAATTGAATGAACTGGATTTGGACTGGAAAAAAACAGAAAGGATCTATTTTGTCGCCTGCGGAACGGCCTATCATGCCGGCATCAGTGCGGCAAAACAGCTGGAAAAACTGACTGATGTACCGGTTTATGCAATTCCCGCAAGTGAATTCCGTTATGGAGACCCTTACCTCAATGGACGGTGTCTGTGTATCTTCATCAGCCAGTCCGGTGAAACGGCAGATACGATTGCGGCAATCAAGTTGGCAAAAAAGAAGAGATCCGCAACGATCAGCGTGATCAACGTTTTGGGATCATCTCTTACCAGACTGTCAGATATCTGTTTATATACCTGTGCCGGACCGGAGATTTCAGTCGCCAGTACCAAAGCATATACTACACAGATCGTTCTGCTCAGTTGCCTGCTTATAAAGATCGCTGAAAAGATCAGCGGTTATAAACCTGACAGTCAACTGATCAGAGATTTTAAAGAATTACCGGAATTGGTGGAAAGTGTTTTAAAATTCGAAAACCAGGTGAAAGAACTTTCTGATCTATTCAAAGATAAAAAGGATGCGTATTTCATCGGCCGGCAGGAGGATTATCCGGTTGCCTTGGAAGGCAGTTTGAAACTAAAGGAAGTTTCTTATGTTCATGCCGATGCATATTATGCAGGCGAACTGAAACATGGACCTATCGCTTTGATTGAAGATGGCACGGTTGTCATTGCTTTGGCAACGCAAGAAAAAGTTGCGGCAAAGACTATTTCTAATATTCAGGAAACGCTGGCCAGAGGTTCTAAAGTCATTCTAATCACAACAGAATCCATCGAGGTGGACGGTTTTGAATATGTTATCAGGTTAAAAGAAATATCACGTTGCTTGATGCCAGTTCAGATCATTGTTTTACTGCAGCTGCTTGCATACTATGTCGCTGTTATAAAGTGTTGCGATATCGACAAACCGCGAAATCTGGCAAAATCTGTCACGGTAGAATAAAAGAAATTTGTGACATTGACAGAGCATCTTTTGGACATTTTTACTCCTTGATTATAATAACTATAAAAATAGGGTTTTGGCACATCTGAAATAAAAAAAGTCCTTTCGGACTTCTTGAAATCAATGGTGATTCCCTAGGGATTCGAACCCTAGACCCTCTGATTAAGAGTCAGATGCTCTACCAACTGAGCTAGGGAACCAGATTGAGCATATATATCTTAACACTTTAGTATTACTGAGTCAATTTATTTAAGTATTGAATTATGGGGTTTATAAACCTCTTTAGATATGAGATAATAGCGAAGTTATGGAAGAAACCAAGACGATAGGAAAAGACTATACCTTGATGCAGCTGGGACTGTTTGCCTTGCCGACGATCCTGAATGAATCGCTGATCTCGCTGCTGTATACGATCGATGACGGTCTGTTCATATCCCGTTATGTCGGCCAGAATGCGCTGGCAGCCTTTTCTATCCTTTCCCCGGTCTTTATGACCAATATGGCGATCTCTTCCCTGTGCGGAGGAGTGGCAAGTCTGGCGTCCTATAAAATGGGCGAGAAAAGAAATGAAGAAGCCAGATCCGATTTTACCACCATGATCCTGTTTGTGTTCGTATTCGGTATGATCATGGGTCTGATCGAAACGGTATTCCTGAAACCGATTCTGAAACTGCTGGGAACCACAGAACTGATCTATCCGTATGCGGAAGCATTCTTCAGGATCAATGCACTATATACACCATTGACTCTGGTTTCAGGCGTATTCATGCGTTTCTACGTGCCTTCCGGCAAGCCTAAGATGGAACTGTTCAGCTCCATGGTCAATGTCGGAAGCAATCTCTTTTTCGACTGGTATTTTGTCGTATATAAACAGGTCGGAATGATCGGAGCCGCCTATGCGAATCTGATCTCTACGGCCATTCTGACGCTGATCGGAATCGTGTTCTTCTTCAGCAAGTACTGTGAATTACCTTTTGGTAAGCCTCACAAAAGGATACTGCCGTTGTTGAAGGATTCCTCCAAGTACGGAATCTCTTCCTTCCTGTCGAATGCTTCGGTAGCCGTCGGTTCCATCATCTCCAACTATGCCTTGCTGTACTTCGGATCGGAAAAGTATCTGGCATCCTATACCATCGTCAACAACATCCAGTTCGTCTTCATGGGATGCTACTTCGGACTGTTAGGGACCACAGGGCCTATCGTTTCCTATGCCATGGGCGAAAGGAATAAAGAAAAACTCAGAAAGACTCTGAGACAGATCTTTATACTGCTGACACTGCTGACGGTAGCGACAGTCGTTCTGTTCCTGGTTTTCTCACCATACATTGCGGAACTGTTTATTGCGGAAAGCGCAAAAGATTCCAAGGATCTGATCAATTTCGGATTGAGCATCTCTCCATACAGTTTCATCTTCTTCGGCTATAACGTAGGAGCCAGGATGGTCTTCGCATCTCTTGGCAATCACCGCATCTCGGCGACTCTGACCTTTATGCAGGAAGTCCTGTTCGCCAATATTACAGTTGTACTGCTGCCTTATCTTTTCGGCATTAAGGGCGTGTGGTTCGCTTTCCTGCTGAGCAATGTTCTGATGTTCTCTGTGACGGCGTATGCCGTGTATGTGAACGCAGACAAGTACGGATATGGAAGATCGGGTATTGCCGAACTGCTCGAATAAAAACAAAAAAACAGGTCCAACCTGTTTTTCTTTAGATAGTGGTGACAAGTACGGGATTCGAACCCGTGAATGCCGCCGTGAAAGGGCGGTGTGTTAAGCCGCTTCACCAACTTGCCATAACAATGGCGCCCGAAACAGGACTCGAACCTGTGACCTGCCGGTTAACAGCCGGACGCTCTACCGACTGAGCTATTCGGGCACATTGCTTATAAATATTATCATAAGAAAGAGGCTTTTTCAAGATAGTAGAAGTAAAATATCTATTTATTTCTATGTCAAGGACAGAGGCATTTTTAATCGTTCTGTAAAGATGTTAAAATGATGGTATGAATCATCTTCCAGGCAAGCTTATGAAGCTTAGAAAGCACTACAACTACTCCCAGTCATATCTGGCGGAAGTTTTGGGTGTGGATACCCTGGAATACATGAACTACGAGAACGGGTCGAAGATGATCTCGTACGGGGAGATGAAGAAGCTGGCGTCTTTGTATCATGTGGATGTGGCCGAGATCTTCAGAAACGACGAGGAAGTCACTCTGCATGAGATGGACAAGACCAATACCGATGAAATCAACATCGAATACTTCACGGCCAAAAAGACCCTGTTTGGCAGTATTAAGGATTTCTATCTGAACCACAAGATCGCCAGCACGATCATCATCCTGCTGATGCTGACAATTGTCATTCTGAGCATGGTTTTAAAGAATACAGTCAAGCCTTATACGTTGATCCGTGACAACATCAACCGTCTGTCGGTATCGGAATCTACGGTCGTCTACATCGACGACTATTCGGCCGTCAACGGTTCCGGAAGCAATACCAACGGCGAGTTGTCCAACCTGACTTCATCCGGTGCGATCAAGGTACAGGAAGGAGAAGGATTCACCATCATTCTGAACGAAGACGGTACGGTATCCAGTGCCGGTCTGATCTCGAAGTATGCGAAGGAACTAAGCGAATGGCGCAACATCGTGGATATCGCTGCGGGCAGGGCGCATGTGCTGGGCGTGGATTCAAACGGCAGAGTTCACTGTACGGGAGACAACAGTTCGGGAGCCTGCGACATTACGGATGTCAAGAACATCAAGAAGGTCTATGCGCCATCCAACGGATCGATCGCCTTGGATGAGGATGGAGTTCTCTACTACAGCGGCAGTTTCATCGGTTCGGGAAGTCTGAAGAATTACAAGAACATCAAGGATGTTGCATCAAGCTACAACATTCTGGCGGTTCTGTGCGAGGACGGCACGGTGGATGTGTACGACAAGAACAGCAGCAACTATCTGCAGGCGGAGAGCTGGAAAGAGATCGTTGACGTGACCTGTGGAGACAGCTTCGTGGCAGGTCTGGACAGATACGGAAAGGTCCATATCGAGATCGACAACGACGAGATCATTTCGGAAGTAGAAATGTGGTCCAACATCATTGCGATCGACGCGGCAAGCGACTATCTGATCGGCTTTGACGGCGTCAGGATTTATGGTGTGGGCAACAACAGCTACAACCAGTTTGCGAAAGAAGATCTGGACAAGCAGCGTCTGGAGATGGTTTCGGAAGTAGAATACAGTATCGACGAGGAATATGTTTCGGTGCAGTTCAAGGGCGTCAGCAATGCTTCAGGATATCTGGTATCGATCGATGTCGACATCGGCGTATCCAGAAGACTGGAAAAGGAAGAAGTCGTGAAGTTCGACACTTCCAACATGACGGATGGCAAGAACTATACCATAACCATCGTTTCGATCGGTGAGGGAGACTACGTGGATTCCGATCCGTACAAGCTGACCTTTACCTATGAGAAACCGGAAGAGACATTCAGCTTCGCTGAAGGCAGGAACACTTCGGAAGAGGTCTTCAGAAGCTACCTGATCGGTCTGGGTGTCTCAGAAGATCACATTCACGCCTCTCAGGGTGGGGAAGACGACATCTGTGCCGGAGACTCTCCAACCGTTTCCTGGAGTAATCTTGACGGAAAGACCGTGAAAAAGTCCGAGCTGTTGAACATGGAAATAGAATATACTTATTGTAGGATCGCAGAAAATGACTAAAAACAAGATCTGGAAAATAAAAGGATTTGAAGGAACATTTACTGATGAGGATCTCATCACGCTTATCCGTGAGGGTCAGGTCAAGGATGACTATCTTTTAAAGAGCAAGGACATGAAAAAATACATCGCTTTGAAGGACAGCATTTATCAGTACTACATGGAGGATAAAAAGAAATGAAACTTTATAACAGCTATACGTTAAATACGGAAGAATTCGTTCCAATCAAGGAAGGACAGGTCAGCATGTACGTGTGCGGGCCTACGGTATACAACCACGCCCATATCGGCAATGCCCGTCCTATCGTTGTTTTCGATACACTGAGAAGGACCTTTGAAGCCCTGGGTTATAAAGTGAAGTTCGTTTCCAACTTTACCGATGTGGACGACAAGATCATCAACAAGGCTCTGGAGGAAGGTGTGAGCGAGAAGGAGATCGCAGAACGCTACATCAAGGCCTACAACGACGTCAGGAACAGTCTGAATATCATCCCGTTGGATGTGACGCCTAGAGTTACCGAGACCATGGACGAGATCATCGAGTTCATCGGAAAGCTGGTAGACAGCGGCAACGCCTACGTGATCGACGGAGACGTCTATTTCTCCGTGGAATCCGATCCGCTTTATGGCGAACTGTCCCATCAGAAACTGGAAGACCTCAATGCGGGTGCCAGAGTCGAAACCAACGACCTGAAGAAGAATCCGCAGGACTTTGCTTTGTGGAAGAAGACCGAAAAAGGCATCAAGTGGGATTCCCCTTGGGGAGAAGGAAGACCGGGCTGGCATACGGAATGCGTCGTCATGATCGGCAAGGAATTCAATTCTTCCCTGATCGATATCCACGGCGGCGGCAAGGATCTGAAGTTCCCGCACCACGAGAACGAGATGGCCCAGTCGGAGTGCGTCAACCATCACCGTCTGGCTAACTACTGGGTACACAACGGAATGCTGGAGACAAAGGGTGGCAAGATGTCGAAGTCTTTAGGAAATACCCAGTGGGCGAAGGATGTCATCGCGGAACACGGTTCAAACCTGGTAAGATGGTTCTTACTTAGCGGCAAGTACAGAGATTCCCTGATCTATGACGAGGAGACTTTCCAGGCAGCCAAGACGGAACTGGGGAAGATCGAAACCGTTCTGAAACAGGTCGAAGTCAAAAGCCAGATCGCGGATATAGAATTAAGCGACGCTTTCAATGACGTTAAGTATCAGGAATTTCTGACCCAGATGGCGGATGATTTGAATACTCCTAACGCCTACATGGTGATCTTCGATACCGTCAAGCTGCTCAATCAGTCATTGCGTACCAGAGAGATCGACTGGGAAGAAGTCGCGAAGAACTACAACGCGATCCAGAAGATGCTGGAGATCCTGGGCATCTTTATCGATAAAACCGTTCTGGATGAAGAGGACAAGAAGATCTATCAGGATTGGAACAAGGCCAAAGCAGAAAAGGATTTCGAAACGGCAGACAAGTACAGGAATATCCTGATGGAAAAAGGAATCCTTTAATGGATATTAAAGAAATCAGCAGCAATTCATTAAGCTTTATCGGGGATGCGGTCTTTACTTTAAGAGTAAGAGAGTATTTCGTAACCCATAAGTATCAGTCATCCAAGAGCCTGCAGAAGCTGTGCAACGGCTACAATTCCGCCAAGGGACAGACCAGGGTATTCAACCGTCTCAACGAGGAAGGCTTCTTTACGGAAGAAGAACTGGAAGCCTATAAACGAGGCAGAAATCACATCAGCCATATCCCTAAGAATTCCGACCTGCAGACATACGAATGCGCATCGGGTCTGGAAGCCATCTGCGGCTATCTATATCTGTACGACCGGGAAAGACTGGAACGCTTCTTTGAGAAGGTCTTTGAAGGAGGAATCAACAATGAGTAACTACGTCTATGGAAGGAATTCCTTCTTTGAAGCGCTGGACAATAAGCGTATCATCAAAGCCTATGTCCTGAACGATAAGGAGATCAAGGGAAGAGGCATTCCATACGAAATCGTCGATCGCAGAACACTGGATAAAATGTCTTCTTCCGGCAATCATCAGGGCTATCTGGCGGAAGTAAAGGAATACAGACTGTCAAAGGTTGAGGACATGCTGAAGGAGAAGAACGGTCTGATCGTCGTACTGGACGGACTTGAGGATGTTCACAATCTCGGTGC
Organism: uncultured Solobacterium sp.; assembly: GCA_964529805.1. GTDB lineage: Bacteria > Bacillota_I > Bacilli_A > Erysipelotrichales > Erysipelotrichaceae > Colivicinus. The sequence goes on from CAZGZT010000010.1 coordinate 36,818, forward strand.
CATTATCCGAACCTGCGAATGTGTAGGTGCAGACGGTGTCATCTATAAGACCCATCATTCCGTCAAGGTCAACGATACCGTTGCCAAGATCGCTTCCGGCGCACTGGAATACGTAAAGGTAGCCGAAGTAAACAATCTGGTGAATACCCTGAAAATGCTGAAAGAACACGGATACTGGATCGTCGGATCGGACGGCAGTGCAACGCAGATGTATACCGACATCGACTACGACATGAATACTGTCCTGATCATCGGTTCGGAAGGAAAGGGAATGTCCAGACTGGTCAAGGAAGAATGCGACTTTATCGTCAAACTTCCGATGAAGGGACATGTCACAAGCCTGAACGCATCCGTAGCCGCAGGCATCCTGCTCTACAACATCGAAAGATCCCGCAGTTAATCCACTTACTGTGGAGAAATCTGATTATATTTTGAGACAACTATGAAAACGGCTGTCTCTTTTTTTATCGGATAATGGTCTCATGGATGAGGATCTTAAGCTGATAGACAGGATCAGAGAAGGAGATGACAGTGCTTTTGCGGCATTGCTGAAACGTCATCACAGGATGATCTACAAGATCATTAATTCTTTTGCCTTAGAAAACGGGGATTATGCGGTAGACAAAGATGATCTGTATCAGGAAGCATCTCTGGCTCTGCTTAGTGCCGCCAGGACCTACGAGAAAGACAGGAAAGTTCTGTTTACCTCCTATGCCTTCATGGTCATCCGCAGCAGACTCTTAAACACTCTCAGAACCTACTACCGCACCTATGAACAGGAGAAGTACTCCATCGATGTCTATGAAAGAAGCGACGGAAGAGATTTCTACATATCGGACAATCCGATCACCTATCATCGGGAACAGGAACTGAAAGAGAACTACGCCTGTTTCATCCAGAAACAGACGGAGACGGATAGAAGGATACTGCTGATGAAGGGAGAGGACCAGACTTATAAAGAAATTGCCAGACAGCTTAAGATCACGGAGAAACAGATTGACAACCGTCTGAGAGCGTTAAGAAAGAAATTCAAAACATATATCAGCGAATAGGCAGGGACATCTCTGCTTTTTCATTGATTCAAGGTATAATAAATAAAAAGGAGCTTTAACGTTATGAGAACACTGATCGCTTACTTTTCCCATGTAGGAGAAAATCTGCAGGACAACGAAGTTATCGTATTAAGCAAAGGCAATACCGAAGTGATTGCTGAGAAGATCGCTGAACTGACCGGAGGAGATCTTTACAAGATCGAGGAAGAGGATCCTTATCCGTTTAGCTATGACGACTGTGTCAGAAGAGCCAGAAGAGAGGATGAAAACAACGAACATCCTGCCATGAAAGGCGGACCTCGTCTGGACATCGATCAGTACGACGAGATCTACATCGGTTTCCCGATCTGGTATAGAACATATCCTAGAGTCGTGGCTTCCTTCCTGGATGCCTATGACTTTTCAGGAAAGACGATCAAGCCGTTCTGTACCAATGACGAAGGTACCTTCGGTATCTCACTGCTGGAACTGCAGGGTGTACTGAAGAACGCAACGATTACGGACGGACTGGCGATCAGGGGCGTTAACGTTTACGAAGCCGACGATAAAGTCAAGGCTTTTGTAGGATAGAGGTAAGAAACATGAAAAGAAAAGACGCAGTAATGCTGCATGATCCTGATCCGTTTCATTCCATTGTTCCATACGTCATGCCGAAAAGAACGGAAGCGGAAGTATCCACCACGGTCATGCTGGATATCACGGATCTGCTGAAGTTCATTAAGAAACATAACGAAGAAGAAGGAAGCAACTATAAGCTGTTCCACTGTATCTGTACGGCAGTAGCCAAGATGATCTATCACCGTCCGAAACTGAATATCTTCATTGCCGGAAGGAAATACTGGCAGCGTAACGATATTACTCTGTCTTTCGTAGCGAAACAGAAGTTCGAAGACGAAGCGGTAGAAACGCTGATGACTCTGAAGATCAAGGATGACATGAATCTGGATTCCATCTCCAAGATCATCTTAGGAGATGTACAGAAGGCCAGATCGCAGGGATCCAATTCCCTGGATAAGACGATGCAGTTCATCGGCAGCCTCCCGCGTTTCGTTCTGGAAATCTTCTTCTGGATCCTGAGCAGAATGGAGTATCATGGGATCTATCCGGAAGATCTCAAGGCAGGAGATCCGAACTATACCACCTGTCTTCTGGCGAACCTCGGCTCAATCAAGGCCGATTCCTGCTACCATCATCTGAGCAATTTCGGTACCAACTCGATGATGATCACGATCGGTACGATGCGCAAGGATGCCAACGGACGGGATGTCGTAGATATCACGGCTACTCTGGATGAAAGAATCGCAGACGGATTCTATTTCGCCAGATCGCTGCAGTTCGGTCAGTATCTGATCGAACATCCTCAGACACTGATGGATAAGATATCCGATCCGGTCGATTTTAAAGTCGATTAGCATAAAACCTCTTCGGAGGTTTTATTCATAGAAGATAGGAGAAAGAGATGAATCATAACGACTGTCTGCTTTGTAACGATGCTGCTTGCAGGAAAGCCTGCGGCAACTTAGAACCTGACCGTTTACTTAGAAGTCTTTATTTTGAGAATGAAAAAGTAGTAAGAAACGAACTGAACAATGATATTTCTTGTCAAACTTGCGACGGCAGATGCCGGAAGGCCTGCCCGATGGGTATCGATATCAGGAAAATCCTTTTACAGTATGCGGAAGATGAGGAAAAGGAAAAAATCGATTACAGCATATTGAAGACCGACTTCTGCGGTTTTCCTCTGGAAAACCCTTTTCTGATTTCTTCTTCCGTTGTTTCTTCTACCTATGACATGTGCGCCCGGGCTTTTGAAGCCGGATGGGCAGGCGTGTGTTTCAAGACGGTCTGCCTGATGGACATCTATGAAGCTTCTCCGCGTTTTTCCGCAATCCGATCGGACAAGGGAAGAGTCATCGGTTTCAAGAATATTGAACAGCTTTCCGACCATTCCCTGATCGAAAACATCGGCATCTTCAAGAGACTTAAGAAGAACTATCCGGACAAGTTTCTGATGATCTCGATCATGGGCAGGAACGATGAAGAATGGGCGTATCTAGCTGATGTGATTGATGAAGAATGTGCAGACGCTCTGGAGCTGAATTTCTCCTGTCCGAACATGACCGAGGGGCATACCGGCAGTGACGTGGGACAGATCCCGGAACTGGTTGAACGCTACACCAGAATCGTGAAACAGCACAGCAGTCTTCCATGCATCGCCAAACTCACGCCGAATGTGACACATATTGAAGAGAGCGCCGATGCGGCCATCAGAGGGGGTGCAGACGGTGTTGCAGCAATCAACACGATCAAGAGTCTGATCGATGTTGATATCGATCCTACGGACGGCATATTCAACGCTTCAATAGGAGGATACTCTGGAAAAGCAGTCAAGCCGATCGCTTTGCGCTTTACTGCCGAACTTGCGAAAGACAAGCATATGAAAGGAAAACACATTACCGCCATGGGAGGCATAGAGACCTGGAAGGATGCTCTGGAATTCGTCGTTCTGGGTGCCGACAGTGTTCAGATCACGACGGCAGTAATGCTGTATGGATACAGGATCATCGAAGATCTCAAAGACGGTCTTGCCTTGTATCTGCAGGAACACGGCTATACTTCCATCAGACAGATTGAAGGATCCACGATCCGGGGCATTGTACCTACGGACAAACTGGACAGATCCTACATCATTTATCCGCGTTTTGTTAGAGAAAAATGCGTAGGATGTCAGAGGTGTTTCATATCCTGTATGGACGGAGGACATCAGGCAATAAAGATCGTAGAAAGGAAGCCTGTTCTGATCCCGGACAAATGCGTAGGATGTCATCTGTGTGTTCTGGTCTGTCCGAATGATGCGATTGTCTCCTCGGAAATAAAAGTGAAAAAGAAACAGTAATTCACAAATCATTAAGAAAACAACTTCTCGTAAGAGAAGTTTTAATTTATAATGTAAGAGGTTTCATTAAGGAGATATAATCATATGACAAAAACCGAAAAAGAAAGAAAAGAGCTTGAAAAACTGGAAAAAGCTGAAGCTTTTCACGGTCACAGGCACTATTTCGCGATTTTAATCGTTGTGCTGAGTATCATCTACATCGTCGATGAACTGGCTTCAAGCGTCAGAGGCGTTGTTGAGACACAGACGATCTGTGATCTGTTCAACACGACCTTTGGCTCATCCGAATACAATACGGCTTCGGGAACTCTGGGTCTTGTTACGACAGGCGCTTATTTGATCTATCTGGTATCGCCGTTCTACAAGTCTCTAGCCGACAAGTTCGGCAGAAGGATCTTCCTGATCATCAATACGTTAGGAATGGGCGTAGGTATGCTGGTATGCATCATTTCCAAGAGCGTACCTCTCTACATTCTGGGTACGGTCATCATGACCTTCTTCACTCCGAACGACATGCAGGTCATATACATCATGGAATGTGCACCGAAAGAGCACCGTGCAAAACTGTGTTCCATCACCAAGGGCTTGGCTCTGATTTCTGTATCGCTGCTAGGTCTTTTCGTCAAACTGTTCGTCAACAGTGCAGTACCAAGTACCTGGAGAAACGTCTTCATCATTCCGATCATTCTGGCCTTTGTCATCGGTATCGCGGCGATTTACTTCGTTAGAGAGACTCCGGTCTATACGCAAAAGAGACTGCAGTATCTCAGAGCTTCCGAAGAAGAAAGACAGGCTGCTGCTGAAGCAGAAAAACTGGCAGAAGAAAAGGAAAAGAAAAACAGCATCTCCGTCTGGGGTGCCTTCAAGTACATCTTTACGCATAAGCAGACCAGAGCTATCGCGATCGTTGCCTTGATCATGGCCTTCTCGACCGGCTATACCGGCAAGTATCAGCCGATGCTGGAAGCAGGAAAGTACCACGGCGTCATGAACGACAACGCCGTCAATCTGATCCTGATGTTCTATCCGGTCATCAACGGTATCTTCACGATGATCGGCGGTTTCCTGACCGACTCTCTGGGTCGTAAGAAGTCTGCTCTGATCCTGGGCTTATGGGCCGCCATTGGTCTGGCAGTATTCGCCTACGGCTGCATCTTCCCGCTCAATCCATGGATCACCGGCTTTGCCTATGGCATTTCCATTGCCGGACTCTGGTCGATCTCCGACATGATCTACTTTGTCATCACTTCTGAATCGACTCCGACCGAGATCCGCGCTTCCGTCGTCGGCTCCATGCAGCTGGTCGGTATGGTCGGCACAGGTTTGAACATGGTCTACAACAACGTCGTCACAATGATTGCCGGATCGCTCAATCTGCCGATCGTTCTGACTGTCGCATATCTGCCGCTGCTGACGCTGTCTCTGGTAATCATGATGTTAAAAGTGAAAGAAACCAAAGACGTCGATCTTGACAATGTCCAGGTGGATGAATAAATGATCTGGGTATTGATTATTGCTGCGGTAATTGTCCTGCTGTCTATGGCGGTGGGATACTATATTTTCAACTCGGTATTTCTTTATAACGATCAGAAAAAAGGAGATAAGGAAAGCGCGATCGATCCTTCTTCCATCGATTCTGAAACCGATCTGATGCGGCCTACGGCAGCAAGATATTATGCCTACCGCGCACCGTACATCGATGCTTTCGAAGAACTGGAACTGAAGGAAATCAGCATCCGTTCTTTTGACGGTCTTACGCTATACGGCTATCTGCTGGAAGGAAATCCGAAAGAAGTCGTGATATGTGTTCACGGCTACAAGTCCTCGATGCAGGAAGACTTTGCGGACAGGATCGAGATCTACCGTAAGAGAGGATCCACAATCCTGCTGCTCAACGACCGTGCGCACGGCAAGTCGGAAGGTACTTATCTGGGCTTCTCCGAACATGACAAGCGTGATGTGGCAAGATGGGTCGACAAGGTCAATGAACTTTACGATAATCCTAGGATCTATCTCCATGGCGTATCCATGGGCGGCGCTACGGTCATCCACTGTGCCAATGCAAGATTAAAGAATGTCTGCGGTATCATCGATGACTGCGGTTTTGATTCCATCGTCTCCATCAGCAAGTATCTGATCAAGGACTGCTACCATCTTCCGTACTTCCCGTTCGGCGATTTTGCCTGGTTCTGGTCCGTCATCATTACCGGCGTGAGTTTCAATACGTCCCTTGGTGAAGAGTGCGTTGCGGATACAGATGTTCCGATCCTGTTTATCCATGGCAAGGAAGACCATTTCGTACCGTGCTGGATGTCCGAGAAGATGTACGAGGCCTGTGTATCTCCTAAGAGGCTCTTATTGGTGGAAGGCTGCGGACATGCGGCTGCCTACATGATGGCAAAAGAAGAATACGAGAAAAACGTGAACGACTTAATGAATGGAGCGTTTGAATGAGATACTACGGCGTGGATTACTATCCGGAACAGTGGGGGATGAATCTGGTAGATGAAGATCTCGACAATATCGTGGAACTAGGCGCGAATCTGATCCGTATCGGAGATTTTGCCTGGGACAGATTTGAACCGGAAGACGGCAGATATGACTTTACTTTCTTTGATAAAGTCATCGAGAAAGCCAAGAAAAGAAACTTGCACATCATGATGTGCGTTCCTACCGCAACGATGCCGTCATGGCTCTACCGTGAACATCCTGAAATCATGAACGTGGATGAAAGAGGATATGCGCAGCCTTACGGTGCCAGAAGAGGCTACTGTATGAACAGCGATGTCTATCTTGAAAAAGCGGCAGCCTTAGCTAAGGCAATGGCTGAACATTATAAGGACGAGAAAGCCATCGTCGCCTGGCAGGTAGACAACGAGATCGGACATGAAGGTTCGGATGTTTGCTACTGCGATACATGCCACAGGAAGTTCATTGAATATCTAAGAAACAAATACAGCAGTATTGAAGAATTGAACGATAGATGGGGAACGTCTTTCTGGACCCATACCTATTACCGTTTTGAGGATATTCCTCTGCCGAAACCTTCTTTCACGGCTCAGAATCCTTCCTTAAGACTGGAATGGGAAAGATTCAGAAGTCTGTCTGCGGTGAATTTCATCAAGATGTTAAGAGATGCGGTAAAAACGGTCGACGAGAAACTGGTGGTTACTCATGACTTCGAGGGCGGCATCATCAACAAGTCTTTCGATCCGTTTGAAGTATCAAAGTGTCTTGACTTTGTCTCCTACAACAACTATCCGGTCTGGGGCGGCCAGCCTGCACCATTGTCCGACAGTGATCTGGCCTTTACCGTCGATTTTGCGAGAGGCTTTAAGCAGCAGAAGATCTGGGTCACGGAATCCATCATGGGAGCCCAGGGCCATAACGACATCGGCTATGCGCCTAGACCTGACGAGGCCAAGAAGTGGGCACTTGATTCCATGAACCATGGGGTTGAATCGCTGATCTTCTTCCGTTACCGCGGTTTTATCAAGGGTGCAGAACAGTTCTGTTTCGGTATTCTGGATGCGGATAACGTAAAACGCAGGAAGTACTATGAAACGCAGTCTTTCTTCAAAGAAGCCAGAGAAAAAACGGTAGAATATCCGAAGTCCGATGTCTGTCTGGTGTACGACTACGACTCCAAGTCTTCGATGAAGATACAGAGACAGTCCGATGTGTTCTCCTATGAACAGGAATGTATGAAACTGTACGGACAGATGTTCAAACGTCATATGAACTGCGATATCATTCCTTCGGATGCGGACTTCTCAAAGTATAAAACAGTCATCCTTCCGTACATGATCATCATGTCGGATGCATTCAAGAAGAAACTCAAGGATTATGTCTCAAATGGCGGTACAGCCGTTTTAACGGCACGTACGGGCTGGAAAGATACAGACAATAATCTCATCTTCAACAAGAGACTTCCGGTCGATCTGGATGATCTGACGGGCTGTGTGATCGAGGAACAGGAAACACTTCTGACAGGACAGTCCAGTCCTTGCGTCTATGGAGACATGGAAGGGGAAGGAAGGATCTTTGCGGAGATGCTGAAGGTGACGGATGGCAAAGAGATAATCAAGTGGAAGAATAATCCTTTCGGTGATTATGCTGCAGCCGTCTGTAAGGAATACGGAAAAGGCAGGTGCTACTACCTTGGTTCGTCTTTCGATGAGGAGATCCTGACAAAACTGTTTGATGAGATCCTGAAATAAGATCCATATAAAAAAGAAAACCCATCCAAGATGGGTTTTTTATTCTTGATTCGGTTTCCAGAGAAACAGACCGTTAGCCGTTACCAGAGGTTTCAGCGTTTCCAGCAGTTTCTCATCCGGATCATATACCGTCATGTAGGTATCGTCATATCGTATGACGATCATTGCTTCTTCCAGGATGATATCCATGATATCCGCGTTCTGCAGAACCATTTCTTCCAGCTGTTCAGGAGAAGGGTTTTCAATGACTTCCCCGTCATTCTGATAAACCAGAAAATCACAGTAGCAATTCAGCTTCAGAAGTATCTCCACAAAGCATTGACGTAGTCTCTTGTTCTGCGGATCTTTGAGAAAATACTCTTCAATCACAAAATACTGTCCCGCACTTTCCTCGGGAACCTGATAAGGCAGAAGATCGATGACCCAGTAAGGTTTCTCTAATAGTTCTTCGATCATGTCAAGGATCTTAACGTCTCCATTCATTTACTTCATCTTTCCGTTAAACAGATAGAAGACATCATTGTCTGCCAGTTCGTTCATGTCTGAGATGTCTTTGTGCTTGTTCTGAGCGATATCTCTGATCAGCTTCATGGATATCAGTGCAGAGTAGAAATCATTAATTACATCATCTACATATTCCTTTTCGATGGTGATGATCTTCTTGAAATGATTCGGCAGATTCTCCTCCAGCATCTCATCCAACTCGTTGTTTCCTTTGAAGAAGATCAGATCGCTGTCGGTCCTGCGACTGTGATTGATCCTGCCGTGACAGAAGTTGTATTTGTCGTGAACGATGCAGGAAGCCATTCCGGATTCGGTGAAGGACGATTCCAGGATGACGGCTGCCGTCTGGGTTTCATAACCGCTCATGACCTCGTAAACGTTATTGTTGGAAGCGGAAGAAATCTCTTTATCCAGTATTTCTTTAAGAAGATCATGATCGTTGCAGTAGTAAAGGAACAGAAGACTTAACGGAACCAGAGTTGCCGAGATGGAGACATAGGACATTTCCTTCGGCATCTGATAAACCAGGTTGTTTACGTCTTCCCTTGGATGTCCGGTAAACAGGTACTTGTTTAGATCGGTATGGAAGATGGCTTCCGCACCGATGTTGTTTCCGGAATAGGATACGGCGATGACGTTTCTGTATGGGGCTAGATCCATATAAAAGAGATCACGGGGACTGATGAAGTCGGTGATGATGTGCTTCTTTTCCCTTAAGACTTTAGCCAGATAAGTGGCAACAACGGAAGAGCCTCCGACACCGCAGACTAAAGTAGGCCCTTCGATTTCATCCAGTTTCTTAAACAGAGTTTCCAGATCGCTGTCCTCAATCGCTTTTTCCACTTTCTCGTTCAGCGTTCTGAAACAGTCATCCATCTTGTCATAGATCATAGCCGTGCTCCTTTGCGAATGCTTCCAGTTCTTCAAACGTAGCGACACCGCCCAGTCCGCCGAATATGGTACAGGCATAGGCTCCGTTTACCGTAGCCATGGCAAGGGCTTTCTCATAATCTATTCCCTTCATCAGACAAGCAAGGAAACATCCCGCAAAGGCGTCTCCCGCTCCGGTGGAATCCAATACGTCAACGTTATTCATTGCCGGCATATATACATTCCTGTCTTTCAGATGAAGGTCGGATCCTTTAGAACCGTGCGTGACGACCACGAATTCTCCGCCGTTGTCGAAGATGATCTCTTTTGGATCCTTTGGAGAGTGTTCGCTGAGTCTTTCATAGTCCGTCTCGTTGATGAAGAGTCCATCCGCCAGATCGTAGAGGATCTTCACCCGAGAAGGATCGTCATACTTGCTGGAACCGTCCAGAACGATCCTGGCACCGTGTTTCTTGGCTTCTAGAAGAGGATCCAGGTTTGAGAAAGAACGATTGATCATATGCATCAGAGAATAGATGTAAGCTGCACCGTTGAGCAGTTCCTGCATCTTTTCGTCTACCTCGTAAGCCGGACGGATCGGGTCCACCACAAACATCGTTCTCTTGTCACCGGTCAGAATGATCACCACCTGGCCGTTCGTGACGCCTTTCCTGATCTGAACCTGTTCACGATTCAGATGCAGACGATCCATTTCCTGCAGCAGAAACGGCGTGGTATCGTCATCCTTTCCCAGCATGTCCAGTACTTTGACGTCACATCCCTTGGCGGCGCATATGGCCGAGACATTCAGCGGGCATCCTCCGGCTGAAGTGCTGATAAAACGGGCGTGAGAAAAATCTCCTTCTACCGGATAAGTGTCCGATTCATAAAACAGATCTGTGCTGCTTCCTAATAAACCTAACAAATACTTTTCCATATACCTAAATTATAGTATGAACGCTGAGATAATCGGGTATTATTTCCTATATAATTATTATGAGGTGAAGCTTATGTTTAAGAACATCAAGGAAGCAAAACAGTTTATCACAGAAAACGAAATCGAGTTTATCGATCTGAAACTGATTGACCTGAAGGGAAGGTTCAGACATCTGAGCATTCCGGCAGATAAGCTGGATGAAAAGGTTATGAAGGACGGTATCGGTTTTGATGCGTCCAACTACGGCTATGCGAGCGTGGAGAAGTCGGACATGGTATTCTATCCGGATCTATCCAGTGCGATGCTGGATCCGTTCGCCTTGAGACCTACATTAAGCATGTTCGGGGACGTCTACGTGATCAAGGAGAATGAAAACGTTCCGTTTGGGCAGTATCCGCGCAACGTGATCAATGGCGCTGTCGAGTATCTGAAGAAGCAGGGGATAGCCGATCAGATGCTGGTAGCGCCGGAATACGAGTTCTCGGTCTTCGACGAGATATCCTATGACATTCAGCCGGGCTTTGTGGCATACAGACTGGAATCGGAAGAATCGGAACTGCTGGCGGGAAACGGAGGTTTCGACGGTTTTAGGAATATATCCAAGGGCGGCTATCATATCGACCGTCCTAGAGACAGACTTACCGACTTAAGAGACGACATCTGTGCCCTGATGAAAGATGCAGGCATTGAAGTAAAGTACCATCACCATGAAGTAGGCGGTTCCGGTCAGCTGGAGATCGAAGTTGAACTGGGTGATGTCGGCAAGCTTGCGGACGATACGATGATCACCAAGTATCTGATCAGAAATACCGCTGTAGAGAACGGTCTGACGGCGACGCTGATGCCAAAACCGATCCATGGCGAGGCAGGCAACGGCATGCATGTGCACACGATGCTGAAGAAGAACGGAAAGAACGTTTTCTATCAGAAAGGAAACTATGCGAATCTGTCGAATACGGCGATGTATTTCATCGGCGGTCTTTTGAAGCATATCCGTTCCTTGTGTGCTTTCACCAATCCTTCCACCAATTCCTATAAACGTCTGGTCCCTGGCTTTGAAGCCCCTGTTACAATAGGCTACGCCAGCGCCAACAGAAGCGCGGTCATCCGTATCCCGTCCTACGCCAAGGGCGAGGACTCCGTCCGTTTTGAACTGCGCAATCCGGATGCAACGTGCAATCCTTATCTGAGCTTTGCGGCCATCCTGATGGCGGGAATCGACGGTATCGTAAATCATATCGATCCGAAAGATCACAACTGGGGTCCGTTCGATTTCAATCTGTATCAGTTAAGCGAGGAAGAGAAAGCGAAGCTGGAGCATCTTCCGACAACTCTTGAAGAAGCGATCGACGCTTTAAAGGAAGATTACGACTATCTTCTGGCAGGGAATGTGTTCTCGAAGGAACTGCTGAACAACTGGATCAAAGCAGTAGGCAGCGATGCCGATGAAGTAAACAAGATCCCGCATCCTGCGGAATTCAGACTGTATTACGATTTATAAACAACCATAAACAATTAAAAGGACATGTTACATGTCCTTTTAATAACCGGTATTCATGTTTCGGTAAGAAGCCAGGAAGATATCGAGATCTCCTTCGATGCTGATCCATCCTGTTCTGTCCGGGACCAGGAAAGTATCGCCCTGTCTTATTCTGATGCCGTTTACCGTTCCTTCTCCTTTGACGCAGGTATAGAAGGCAAAACGGTCGTGCAGGAAGCGTCCTTTTTCCTTGACCCTTAAACGTATCAACGTATACAGACCCGGTTCATCCCAGTATCTGGTTACCTGACAGCCCAGTTCATCCGCGGAAGGGAAATCCTGGAATTCGATCAGCTTATCCGGAAGATTGACGTTGTCATAGACTTCCTTTGGATGAGTCGGGCGATGTTTACCGGTGTTTGGATCGATGCGGCCGTAGTCGTACAGCCTTAAGGTCAGGTCGGCATTCCGGGAGATGTTGTAGGTGAGAACACCTTTTCCGATCGCATGAAGGGTACCGGATGGAATGTTGATGAAGGCATCCTTCCTGCAAGGCAGGTACCGCAGGAGCTTATCCCATTGCCTGCTTTCTGCCAGTTCGATGAATTCCTCCTTGTTTCTTGCAAAATGACCGAATTCGATTCTTCCTCCTTCGGGCGTATCGAGAATTACCCAGGCTTCCGGCTTACCTCTGCCTCCGTTGTAGGTCCGGGCAAACTCATCGTCAGGATGCAGCTGTATGGATAGATTATCCATCGGATCAATGATGTTAACCTTGATCGGGAGCTGTTCGCATTCGCAGTCGAACCAGTCCGGATACTGTTCGTACAGTTGAGAAAGCGTCATGTTCATTTCCGGAACAAGGCAGTCCGCCTGTCCAGGCAAAGCGACAACGCAATAGACTTCTCCTAGCGGGGAGATATCGGTATGGTAGTGGAATTCCTCGATCAGTCTTTTCCCGCCGCCCCAGATTCTAGGTTCAAAATACGGTTCTATTTTTACGATTCTTTTCATGATGTGTTTTCCTTTACAGCTGTATGTCTATATCATAGACAATGCAAGAGAATAAGACAACGGTTGTCCATCATTTAAGTCGATACACATGCCGGGCATATTTGAATTATAATAGTAATATGATTGCGGAGGTGGCGATATGAACAACAGACCTAGACCTGAATTTCCGAAAAGAGCGGTAGTTACCGGAGGCATGCCGTATGGAAACAAGACGCTTCACTTCGGACATATCGGAGGCATGTATGTGCATGCGGATGTTTTTGCCAGGTTCTTACGTGACCGTATCGGCAAGGAGAACGTCATCTTCGTATCCGGGACGGACTGCTACGGTTCACCGATCGCGGAAGGCTACCGCAAGAAGGTCGAGACCGAAGGATATCAGGGAAGCATCGAAGACTATGTCATGGAGAATCACCTGACCCAGCTGAAGACATTGAAAGACTATCTGATCTCGCTGGATCTTTTTGGCGCTTCGGGTCTTCTGGATACCAAGGAAGTCCATCAGGAAGAAACCGATGATTTCATAAGAACCCTTTACCGCAACGGCTGGCTGGAGAAGCTTGTCACCAAGCAGTTCTACGATACCAAATACAAGTGTTTCCTCAACGGCAGGCAGGTCGTAGGCAAGTGTCCGATCGAGAACTGTCAGTCGGAGAAAGGCTATGCGGATGAATGCGACCTGGGCCATCAGTACATGCCTGAGGAGCTCATCGATCCGAAGTCGACACTATCCGGAGAGACTCCGGAAATGAGAGACGTCACCAACTGGTACTTCAAGCTGACGGAATTCAATGGTCTGCTGAAGGAATACGTGGAAGACATCAAGAAGAAACCGAATGTCAGAAGGATCGTTGCGGAAACCATGGAAGAATCTCTTGGTCAGCCGGTGATATACATCCAGGCCAAGTTCCTGGATCAGTACAAAGCAATCGAGAATCAGCTTCCGGAGCATGAGAATTCCGATCTGGAAAACATTAAAGGAAGCTTTACCGTCTATTTCGATGAACTTTCAAAGAGAGAAAAAGCCTGTCCGATCTTAACCAATGCCGGAATTCACTACCGTACCGGTAAGACTCTGGTTCCTTTAAGACTGACCGGCAACATCGAATGGGGCGTCAAGGCACCGAAACTGGAAGACGAAGAAGATCTGACGGTCTGGGTATGGCCGGAAAGCCTTTGGGCTCCGATCTCTTTCACCAAGGCGTACTTCAAGAGAAACGGAATGTCCGAGGATGAATGGAAGAAATACTGGTGCGACAAGGAAGCTACGGTCTACCAGTTCATCGGACAGGACAATATCTATTTCTACGGCGTTGCCCAGATGCCTCTGTGGATGGCGCAGCAGGGCAAGGACAATCTGACGATTCATCCGGAAAACGGACAGCTGCAGCTGACGACCTTGGTGGCGAACCACCATATCCTGTTCCTGGACAAGAAGGCGTCTTCTTCAGGTTCCGTAAAACCGCCGATGGCTGCCGATCTATTGAACTACTATACGGCTGAACAGCTTAGAGCCCATTTCCTTTCACTGGCTCTGGGCAACAAGTCGGTCAGCTTCATGCCGCAGCCTTTGAATCCGGATGCCAATCTGAATGAACCGGATCCTGTACTGGCGCAGGGCAATCTGTTTACCAATGTTCTGAATAGAATGATCAGAGGATGCTTCTACAGCGCTCAGAAGTATTTCGACGGATATCTTCCGTATGGCGAAGTATCCCCTGAATACAAGGAACAGGCTGAAAGAACGATACTCAACTACGAGAATCATATGTACCGCTTCGAACTGCATCAGATCATCAACGATCTGGATTCCTATATCCGCAACGCATCCAAGTTCTGGTCCAAGAACATGAACGACGAAGCAAACATCAAACAGACCCTGATCGATGCCTTTTACATGATCAGAGTGGCAACCGTTCTGTCTCATCCGGTCGTACCTGTCGGTACGGACAAGACCTGCGATTATCTGAATGTTGATCCGGATAAGTTCTTCAGCTGGGATCATGTTTTCGATGATCTGTATGATCTGGTGGACGACAAGGAACATCATAAGCTGAAGTTCCTGAAAGAAAAGGAAGATTTCTACGTCAAACATCCTAGTCAGTTCAAGTAGGACAGAAACCGGGATCAAAAAGAATCTGAAAAAACTGTTAGATGAAGACTAGACTGATTCTATATTATTTTCTACAGCTGACCTGGGGTATTGTTCAGAATATCCTGGGTTTTACTATATGGATTTATGTTCTTTTGACCGGACCGAAGGAAAAAAGACATGCCTTTCACGGTGCTCTGGTAACCAGATGGTACCTGAAGTCTTCCATGTCTATGGGAATGTTTCTGTTTATGGGTACGGATGATCCGAGGGTTCTGGTCCATGAATACGGTCATACGATACAGTCCTGCATTCTGGGACCGTTCTATCTGTTCATCATCGGTATTCCGTCATTCTGCTGGGCCAATACACCTCGCTTTGAACGCAACAGAAGGAAAGGAAGATATCGCTACAGTGACTTCTATCCGGAAAGATGGGCCAACCATCTGGGATGGAGGTTTACCGGCAGAGAAGGAATCAGGTATTAAGGATACGAACTATGCCTTTGGCTGTCCGCAGTTTAGGATCCTTAAAGTGATTGCCTTGGTTGAATTCGAAGAAAACATCTGTTTTATCTGAAAGGATCTTCTGGATCCTTTTTGTATTGTCTTCCACCTTCTGCATGACAGGATTTCTGGTATGGCTTTCGAGGTCACCCAGAGAGAGATAGATGTGACTGATGCTGTTTGAAAGAGCATGGTTTTCAACATATTCCAGAAAGCCCGGATACCACAGGGATCCTGATGCGGAAACGATCTTTGTGAAAAGATCGCATTTGAATGCGCTGTACAGGGCGAAGAGTCCCGCAAGAGAATAACCAGCCAGAACACGGTAGAAGATCTTTTTATTATGCTTCGTTATTTCTTCTTCTATTTCCGGAAGCAGTGTATCTTTCAGATAAGAAAGATAATCATCGGCTTTTCCGGTAAAAGGATCTCCTCCCTTAAAGACAGGATCAAAAGGCCACGGGGAAAGATCCCTGTTCCAGTCAAATCCGCTGACGGCTGCCAGGATAAAATCTTTAGAACCCATCTCTTTACAGAGATCATAGATCCTTTCGGCATCCTCGTCGCAGTTGATCAGAACAAGCGGCAGTACATCTTTCCCGTTATCTAATCCATACAGTTGTGTATTCATGGCAAATTGAAATAAACCCCTGAACATGTTATGATACAGATACTGTCCATGTAGTTCAGCTGGATAGAGCATCCGCCTTCTAAGCGGACGGTCAGGGGTTCGAGTCCCTTCATGGACGCCACTTAAAAGATACAGCCTGAAGGCTGTTTTTATTATTCAAAATCCTCGTCTTCGTAGTGCAGAACGATGTTTCCGTAATCCTCAGCGACCTCGTCAAAAACACTCAGAACATCGCAGGAGAAATCGTCGATCTCATCCATGTTGATGACGATCACTTCCGTATCATCCAGTTCGCTCAGACAGTCGTACAGGGCATCCAGATTCTCGCCGTAGTATTCAGGGAATTCAAAGAGTTCCTTCAGATATTCATGCCCTCTTTCACTGAGCTCATACACATCCAGGATGATCTTCTGTTTCGCTTCTTCCGGACTGTAGTCGTAATTGAGATGAACGTGTTCGAAATCCTTGCAGGCCTGATCCAGAGCTTTTAGATATTCCAGAGATCTTTCCGAAGCGTTCTCGCAGTAGTTGATCAGCACTTCCGTTTCAGGAAGAGAAGAAAGATATTCATAGAAGCCTTCCGGCGTATCTCCCTCATAATACGGATCGGTAAAGATCCCTTTCAGGTAATCGTTGCCGAAATCATTCAGCAGTTTGATGTCCAAATATACTGTCTTCATTATTCTTCTCCATATAACAGTTCAAATGTGTTGTAGTGGTCTTGCGTATAGTAGATCAGCCAGTCGCTGGAATAGACGATTCTTTTCTCGTTACGTGTTCCGCCATGGTAGTCGATGTCGCACTCGTAGTAGACGCGTCCGTCCTTCTTGGGAAGCTTTCCTTCCCTGTTTCCGAAACGGTCTCCGCCAATGCTGCAGCTGTCGCAGACATCCTGAAGATTACCCTTGCTGGCAACCCATCCCATGTCCTTTGCCTTGTCTTTTGTTACATAATTGCGCGGCAGCTTATGGTAGGTATATAGATACAGGGCTACATCTTCCTTGGAAGTATAGATCCCGTCTTCCCTGATCACATCTTCCTGAACAGGAGGATCTGGATCGACTGTAGGCCCGTAGTTTCTGAAAGAAATAAACGCGAAAAGCCCTAAGGCGATCAGGGCGGCAATCAGGATGAATTTCAAGAACTTTTTCATACTTTCATTATAGCAGTAATATCTGAAGGAAGTTCGTTAGAACTGTCTGTGTTTCAGAGTAAAAGAATATAAGAATCGATGTCCTATCGCTTATAATGAAAGTGTAAGAAGGAATAGGAGATCATAATGAGAGACTTGGAAGTTTTTGCGTCGATTCAAAAGGAAGAGCAAAGGCAGAAATACAATATCGAGCTGATCGCTTCGGAGAATTTCTGCAGCGATGAAGTCAGGGAAGCGGTAGGAAGCTGTCTCACCAACAAGTATGCGGAAGGCTATCCCGGGAAACGCTACTACGGGGGATGCGAGAATGTCGATGTCGTAGAGAATCTGGCAAGAGACAGAGTATGCCAGCTGTTTCATGCGGAGCACGCAAACGTGCAGCCGCACTGCGGTTCCGCCGCCAACATGGCTGTCTATCGAACGGTATTAAAACCGGGAGATAGGATCCTGGGCATGTCTTTGGATGCCGGTGGTCATCTCACGCACGGCTACAGGCTGAGCTTTTCCGGAAGCGATTATGAATCCTTCACTTATGGTGTGAATAAGGAAACGGAAATGATCGACTACGATGAAGTGGAAAGACTGGCATTGGAAATAAAACCGAAGATCATCGTAGCCGGAGCATCGGCCTATGCCCGTTTCATCGATTATAAAAGATTCAGAGAGATTGCGGATAAGGTAGATGCCATCCTGATGGTAGACATGGCTCATGTAGCCGGACTGATCGCCGCAGGCCTGCATCCCGATCCGGTTGAGTATGCCGACTTCGTTACAAGCACCACGCACAAGACTTTAAGAGGTCCTAGAGGCGGACTGGTTCTGTGTAAGGAGAAGTACGCCAAGGATCTTGACAGAAACATCTTCCCGGGCATGCAGGGAGGACCGCTGTGTCATGTGATCGCGGGAAAGGCCGTCTGTTTCTATGAAGCCCTGCAGCCGGAATTCATTGAGTATCAGAAACAGGTCGTAAGCAATGCCAGGACGCTGGCTGGATCATTGAAAGAAGAAGGCTTCCGTATCGTCTCGGGCGGAACAGACAATCATATGGTCCTGGTAGATGTAAAGCACAGTTTCGGAATTACCGGCAAGCGGCTGGAATCCGCACTGGATGAGGTAAACATCACCGTAAACAAGAACTCCATCCCGTTCGATGAAGAGAAACCGGCCTATACCAGCGGCATCAGAGTGGGAACGCCGGCCATGACGACAAGAGGATTCAAGGAAGAAGAATTCAAGAAGGTCGCCCACTGGATCGCGCAGATCGCAAGAAACATTGATAATGACGCGATGAAAGATCAGATCAGACAGGAAGTCAGAGAACTGATGGAGAAATACTAGGAGGAAGCAGCATGAATGAAGTTATGAATTGCATCCTGAAAAGAAGGAGTATCCGCAGATTCAAGGCAGAGATGCCGAAAAAGGAAGACATCGATCAGATCATCGAAGCAGGGCTTTATGCTCCAAGCGGACACGGTACGCAGTCGACTATCATCCTTGTTATCACAAACAAGGAATTAAGAGACAAGATCTCCAAAGACAACTACAAAGTCGTAGGAAGAGAAACAGATTCTGATCCGTTCTACGGCGCTCCGCTCATCCTGATCGTCCTGGCCGATAAATCATCTCCTAACAGAGCCTATGACGGTTCTCTGGTAATGGAAAACATGATGCTGGCGGCAACTTCATTAGGACTTGGCAGCATCTGGATCAACCGAGCCAGGGAAGAATTCGAAACCGAAGAGTATAAACAGTTACTGAAAGACCTGGGAATCGAAGGAGAATGGGAAGGCGTCGGACACTGTGCAGTCGGATATATCGACGGCGATGTTCCGGAAGCCGCGCCAAGAAAACCGGGCAGAGTCTACTA
>CAZGZT010000011.1:0-54286 GCA_964529805.1 uncultured Solobacterium sp.
GTCAAGTCGGCAAACATCGTCGGTGAAGTCATGGGTAAATATCACCCGCACGGCGACACCGCAATCTATGAAACCATGGTCCGTATGGCCCAGCCGTTCTCCTACCGTTATCCTTTGGTAGATGGTCACGGGAACTTCGGTTCCCTTGACGGCGACGGCGCAGCTGCCATGCGTTATACCGAAGCACGTATGTCAAAAATTTCCCTGGAATTAGTACAGGACATCAAGAAGAATACCGTAGACTTCAGAGACAACTACGACGCCAGACACCAGGAACCGGTCGCACTGCCTTGCCGCTTCCCGAACCTTCTGGTGAACGGTTCAATGGGTATTGCTGTCGGTATGGCAACCAACATGCCGACGCACAACCTTTCCGAAACGATTGACGGAATCATCGCAGTCATAGATGATCCTGATATTTCTACAGTTGATCTGATGGAAAAGATTCCTGGTCCTGACTTCCCAACCGGCGGATACATTGTCGGACGCTCCGGTATCCGTCAGGCATACGAGACGGGCAAAGGATCCGTCATCATGCGTTCCAAGGTTGAAGTCGAAGAACTTCCGCAAGGAAAACACAAGATTATCATCAGAGAAATCCCTTATCTTATTAATAAACTGGTCATGTATGAAAAGATCCATCAGCTGGCAAAAGAAAAAGTCATTGACGGAATCTCTGACATGAAAGATCTGTCCAACGACAGAAACGGAATCCGCATCGAGATCGAACTGAAGAAAGACGTTCAACCGGAAGTGGTACTGAATCAACTGTACAAACTGACACCGGTACAGTCTTCCTTCGGCATCAACAACAACGTGCTTGTCGACAACAAGCCGATGCTTCTGTCTTTGAAGCAGATCATCCAGTGCTACATCGATCACCAGATCTCTGTCATCAGAAGAAGGACGCAGTTTGACCTGGACGAAGACGAGAAGAGAGCACATATTCTGGAAGGACTGAAGATCGCTCTGGACAACATCGACAGAGTCGTTGAAATCATCAAAAACTCCAAAGACGATACAGACGCTTTAAATAATTTAAATCAAGAATTCGGTATTGACGATATTCAAGGCAAAGCCATTCTGGACATGCAGCTGAGAAGACTGACCGGACTTTCCCGGGAAAAGATTGTCACCGAACTTGAAGAACTCTATGCCGAAATCAAGGATCTGAAAGACATCCTGGCAAATCATTCAAGAGTTATCCAGATCATTAAAGACGAACTGACCGTCATCAAGAACAAGTACGGCGACGAACGTCGCACCCAGATCATTGAAGGAGAGATCGACATGGAAGACGAGGACCTGATTCCGGTTGAGGATGTCATCATCTCCTTAAGCAATAACGGCTACATCAAGAGACTGCCGATTGATACCTACCGTCTGCAGAACCGCGGCGGCAGAGGCGTCAAGGGTATGGCACTGAATGAAGACGACGTCATTGACCAGAACATCACCATGTCTACTCACGACTACTTGCTGATCTTTACCAACAAAGGCAAGGTCTATCGCATCAGAGGATTCAATGTACCGGAAGCTTCCAGAAATGCCAAAGGCATCCCTGTCATCAACATCATCAACATCGACAAGGACGAAAAAGTCAGAGCCCTGGTACCGATCAACCGCGAATGGGAAATCAAAGGATACCTGTTCTTTGTTACCAAGAACGGTCTGTGCAAGAGAGTACCGGCAAGCGAGTTTGAGTCGATCAGACAGAACGGCAAGATCGCCATCTCTTTAAAAGAAGATGATGAGCTCGTGGCCGTCAGACCGACGCTTGGAGATTCACAGATCATCATCGGTGCCGCTAACGGAAAGGCTGTGCGCTTTGACGAAAGAGGTGTACGTGCCATGGGCAGAAACGCTTCCGGTGTGAAGGGCATGAACGTGGACGGATCTGAAGTCATCGGCATGTGTACCGATGCGGAAGGTTCCAACATCCTGGTTGTATCCAAGAAGGGTTATGGCAAGCAGACACCGGTTGCGGAATACCGTCTGACTTCCAGAGGAGCCAAGGGTGTTAAGACCATCAACATCAACGAAAAGAACGGTGAGCTGGTATCCTTGAAAGCAGTCAACGGAGACGAAGACTGTCTGATCATGACCAGCGACGGCATCATCATCCGTATCCATCTTGCCAAGGTTTCAACCATGGGTAGAGCGACGCAGGGTGTCAGACTGATCAAACCACAGGAAGGCACCTATGTATCCGCCGTAAGCCTGATGGGTCATGGCGAAGACGAAGAAGACAATGAGGACGAGTAATCGTCCTTTTTGTTTTGTGTGCATTAAATCATAGATTCAACTGTTCGCGTGTTAGAATGAGATCATATGCTGAAGAGATTTCTTTCCTACTACAAACCATATTTAAAAGTGTTTGCCTTGGACATGGCCTGTGCGCTGGGAAACTCAGCTACCGGCATCCTTTATCCGATCATCACCAGGTACATGCTGAATGACCTGATCCCAAATCAGAAGTTCGATCAGATCGTTGTTTTTGGCAGCGTCCTGCTCGGTGCTTATGTACTGAAGATGATTATGAAATACTGCGTCGATTACTACGGCCACATGGTAGGCACCGACATGCAGGCAGACATGCGCAGAGAGATGTTTAAGAAACTGGAGCAACTTCCGTTTTCCTATTATGACAACAACGAGACCGGCAAGATCATGTCACGCATTACCAGCGATCTGCAGGAGATCTCCGAACTTGCCCACCACGGACCGGAGATGCTTGTGATGACGTCCTTCTCAATACTGTTTTCTTTGTTCTATCTTTCCAGAATCAACCTGACCTTGGCGCTGATCATCTTCTCCTGTTCGCCGCTGCTTTTCGTCATCACGCTCGTTGTAAGAAAGAAACACATAGAATCATCAAGGAAGGCCAGGAGATCGATCGCCCAGATCAACGGCGATGTTAACTCATCAGTGTCCGGTATCCGTATCACCAAAGCCTTCAACAACTCCGAAAAGGAAATCGAAAAATTTGAAAAAGGGAACAAGGACTTCGTAGCCGCAAAAAGAGGTCAGTTCTTTACCATGGCCATTCAGCACGCAACCACCATTTTCGTTACCGATATCTTTAATGTCGTCTGTCTTATTTCCGGAGGAATATTCTTGTATAAAGGGCTGATAACATTCGGAGACTATTCCGGCTTCATCGTATCAATTGGCTTCTTTACCAGCCCGATCCTACAACTGGTTCAGTGGATGGAACAGTTCGACGACGGAATTACCGGTTTTGAAAGATTCTGTGAGATCCTGGATCTGCCGGTTGAAGAAGACAGGGAAGGCGCAAAGGATTACAGCAAGCTGAATGGCGACATCCGTTTTGAGAACGTCTGTTTTACCTACAACAAAGAAGAAGAAAGAGAAATCCTGGAGGATATCAGCTTCACTGTTCCAAAAGGAAAGACCGTAGCTCTGGTAGGACCTTCGGGCGGAGGCAAGACCACGATCTGTCATCTGCTGCCGAAATTCTATCACGCCGATTCCGGAAGAATCAGTATCCGCAACATCGACATTGAAGATATTACGATGAAATCCTTAAGAGAAAACATCGGTATCGTTCAGCAGGACGTCTTCCTTTTCTCCGGATCCTTTTATGAGAATATTGCGTACGGCAAGAAGGATGCTACCAGGAACCAGATCGTCGCAGCAGCCAAGAAAGCCAACATCTACGACTATATCATGTCGCTGCCGGAAGGCTTTGATACGGAAATAGGTGAGAGAGGCGTTCGTCTATCAGGCGGACAGAAACAAAGACTTTCTATTGCCCGGGTATTTTTAAAGAACCCTCCGATCCTGATTCTGGACGAAGCAACCAGCTCTCTGGACAACACCACCGAGGCACTGATACAGGAAGCTTTGAACTCCTTAAAGAAAGGCAGAACCACGATCGTCGTCGCCCACAGACTGTCTACAATCCGCAACGCCGACGAGATCCTGGTGGTATCCAACGGAAAGATCGTTGAGAGCGGCACTCACGAAGAACTCATCAAGAAACGCAAGGGACTATACAAAAAACTCTATGCGTCTCAGTTCTCCGACGAAGATCTAAACATCGACAGAAACATTATGATGTCCTAAGGGACATCTTTTTCTTAAAAGAGATATTAAAAAACCAAAACAGTTATGATATGATTTTCTTGTACGTAATAAGGGATAGTAGTCAGAAGGAAGTTCACAGAGAGACGGGATGAGGTGGAACCCGTCAGCGGAATCCTGATGAATCCGCCTTAGAGTTGCCTTAATCCGGCACGTATTCCTGCGTTAAAGGAAAGAGAAATAAATAAAGGTGGTACCGCGCCTATGGCGCCCTTGTGATCACCTTTTTGTTTGTTTAGGGAGGAAGAACATGATTGACATTAAACTGATTAGAGAGAATCCTGAACTGGTCAAAGAGAATATCCGGAAGAAATTTCAGGACGAGAAGCTGGTGCTTGTTGACGAGGTTAAAGCACTGGATGAAGAATACCGCGCCTTACGTACCAAGGCAGATGAACTGCGCAGCCAGAGGAACACCATCTCTAAGCAGATCGGCGCTCTGATGGGTCAGGGCAAGAAAGAGGAAGCGGAACAGATCAAGGAAGAGGTCAAGAAGATCGGCGAAGAGATCGAAGCCTGTGAACTGGAAGAACCGAAGCTGGAAGAGAAGATCAGAGAAAGAATGCTGGTGATTCCGAACATTATTGACGCATCCGTTCCAATCGGCAAGGACGACTCCGAGAACGTCGAGATCGAGCAGTTCGGCACAAAGAGGACCTTTGATTATGAGATCCCTTACCACACCGATATCATGGAAAGTCTGAACGGCATCGATCTGGATTCTGCGAGAAAGACTTCAGGAAACGGCTTCTACTATCTGACCGGCGACATTGCCCGTCTGCATTCCGCGATCCTGGCATATGCCAGAGACTACATGGTCAATAAAGGCTTCACTTATTGCGTCCCTCCGTTCATGATTCGTTCCGAGGTTGTTACAGGCGTCATGTCTTTCAAAGAAATGGAAAACATGATGTACAAGATTGAAGGAGAAGACCTGTATCTGATCGGTACATCCGAGCACTCCATGATCGGCCGCTTCATTGACACAATTAACGATGAAAGCAAACTTCCGATGACCCTGACTTCCTATTCGCCTTGTTTCAGAAAGGAAGTAGGAGCGCACGGCATTGAAGAAAGAGGCGTCTATCGTATCCATCAGTTTGAGAAACAGGAAATGATCGTTATCTGTAAGCCGGAAGAATCCATGGACTGGTACAACAAGATGTGGAGATACTCCGTTGACTTGTTCCTGTCGATGAATATTCCTGTAAGAACACTGGAGTGCTGCTCCGGCGACCTGGCAGACCTCAAGGTCAAATCCTGTGACGTCGAAGCGTGGTCTCCTAGACAGCAGAAGTATTTCGAGGTGTGTTCATGCTCCAACCTGGGAGAAGCGCAGTCCAGAAGACTGAAGATCAGAGTCAAGGGCGAGAACGGCAACTACCTGCCTCATACCCTGAACAATACCGTAGTAGCTCCGCCAAGGATGCTGATCGCTTTCCTGGAAAACAACTACAACGAAGATGGATTGATCGATATCCCGGAAGTCATCCAGCCGTACATGGGAGGACAGAAGAAGATCGTCAGAAAATAAAATTGTTTCACGTGAAACAATCTGAAGCAAACAAAAAAGCAAAGGGCCCGACAAGGGCTTTTCTTGTTGGGAATGTTTCACGTGGAACATTGTATAATAAAGTCATGAAAGCGGTTCTGTTTGATTATAATGGCACGCTGTTCGAAGATGATGACATCAACAAAGAAGCGTGGAGAAGGACATATATAGAAATCACCGGCAACGAGAATGGTTTTCTTGAACTTTATCAGAACCACAAAGGGCTGCGCAATGAAATCTTCATCAAAAACATCTTTAAGGAAAACGGTATTCCCATTGAGAAAGAGCAAATAGACTGGTGGTCAAAACGGAAAGAAACCGAGCATTATCACAAGATCTGTCTTGAATACAAAGACAGAGGGATGAGAAAAGGAGCAGAAAAGCTGCTGGATCACCTGAAGAAAGAAAATACCCCGTTTACCATGTGTACCGCATCCATTCAGGAAAACAGAGACTTTTATTTTGGTTTTCTTCGCCTGGACAGGTGGTTTGACATCAACAAGGTAGTATACGACAACGGAGACTATAAGGATAAAGGAGAGATGTATCTGGAAGGTGCAAGAAGACTAGGTGCAGATATATCTGAATGCCTGATCATTGACGACTCGCCGAGATCTATCCTGAAAGCGGCAGAAGCCGGATGTGAGAATCTGGTCATCATTCAAAAAGAAGGAAGCCCCTACCTGCCACAGATCAAGCAGAAAATCAACGATTTTGATGAATTTGATTACAGCCTGCTAAAAGGAGATAAATAAAATGAGAAAAGCGATTCCCATCATCAACGCCATTATGCTTTATATGATTGTTGTTCCTTTTGTTGTCGATATAGAAGTATACGATAATTTCTTCAACAACTACATCGGCCCAATCTATTATCCTGCAATTTTTGTATCTGGTATCCTGAATGCCGTCTGGGCGTTTTATCTCTACAAAAAAAATGACGAGAAGAATTTAAAGTTCTCAATGTGTGTAAGTGTGTTCGGTCTTTTGCCTTACTACCTGATCGGCACTGTGTTCTGGTTTATAATGGTTGTTTTTGCAACAGTACGCTCTTCAATGGTCGGCGCGATACTCCTGGCTCTTGCGTGGCTGCTTTTTATACTATGGACTAACGCGTTCTACGGATTCAATCTCGCAAAACTGAAAAAACGTTCTCTGCCAAATATGATATGCCATTTCATTCCTGTCGCAAATATCTTTGCCAGCACCCGTCTCTTACGGAAAAACAGAAGCAGATTGAAAGAAATAAAATCTTAAGCTAAAATAAAAGTGGTACAACATTCATGTTACTAACTTGGTCAGGTGCGGAAGCAAGCAGCCATACGAACCTCTGTTTGTGTGTACCATTTTTGTTAGATGGAGAAGGGTATGTTAATTATCTTTGAAGGACTGGTGTGCTGTCTGGCTGTACTGCTTAGCTGCGTGATCGGCATCGCCAACGGTCCTGTGAACATGGTTTTCTTTTATGACAAACAAGTTCAGGACAGGGCTGTAGAAAAGGGACTGATCACCAGCGAAAAGATTAAGCAGAACTACAACAAATTCAAGCTGTTTGGAGTCTTGCCGTATTTTGTGTTTGTGGTCGTCTCCGTCTATGGATTAAACAAAGCACGAGGCTTCCTCGGTCCGTTCCTGCAGATGAGCGCCGTCCTGCTGATAGAAGGCGTTTTCGACAGAGTCTTCATCGACTGGTGGTGGGTCAACCATACGAAAGCCTGGAACATCCCTGGCACAGAAGACCTAAAACCATACATCGATTCAAAGACAATGACCAGAAAATGGATAGGAACCCTTGTCGGCTTCCCGCTGATTGCTGCGATCATATCTGGAATCATGATGTTCCTGGTGAGATAGAGAAAGGAGAAAAACCATGACGTTATTATTAATAATTCTATTTTTCGCCTTGATAGGTGTAGGTGTAGGCGTTGTCCTTAGCAAGAACGGTATCACCCCTTACGGAATCGGCCAGCAGTATGGTAGACATTACACGAAGGAAATGGGCCTGGAGGAAGAGGAAAAGGTAGACAGCTGGAAAGACCAGTGAATGGAAAACACATTCATGATGCAGGCCTACAAAGAAGCGCAGAAGGCTTTTGAAGAAGACGAGGTTCCGGTAGGCTGCGTAATTGTAAAAGACGGAAAGATCATTGCCAGAGCACACAACAGAAAAGAAAAGAAAAACTGTGCGCTTTTTCATGCGGAAATCGAATGCATCCGGAAAGCCACCAGGAAACTGGGCAACTGGAACCTGAAAGGCTGCGAGATCTATGTGACTCTGGAACCATGCATGATGTGCGCGGGTGCACTGATCAATTCCCGCATCGACAGAATCATCTACGGGTGTGAAGATCCAAAAGGAGGAGCCCTGGTTTCCAACATCAGACTGCAGGACATCAAGTTGCTGAACCACTATCCGCAGATCCAGGGAAGAGTCTTGGAAAAAGAGTGTTCGGATCTCTTAAAGAAATTCTTTAAAAACAAACGCTGATAATCCCCGGGAAATACTTTTTAAGCGTTTTTCTGTCCTGATATGCGTTATAATATTGTTATGGGATATCAGGTATTATACAGAACATACAGACCGGCAAAATTCTCTGAAGTTGTCGGACAGAAGTACATCGTAAAG
Organism: uncultured Solobacterium sp.; assembly: GCA_964529805.1. Lineage (GTDB taxonomy): Bacteria > Bacillota_I > Bacilli_A > Erysipelotrichales > Erysipelotrichaceae > Colivicinus. Next base: position 8,286 of record CAZGZT010000011.1, read on the forward strand.
ACGCTGCTGAATGCGATCAAAAAGAACAGAATCGCTCATGCATATCTTTTTGCGGGACCTAGAGGCACCGGTAAAACATCGGTAGCCAAGCTTTTTGCGAAGGCCATCAACTGCGAAAACTTCAAGGAAGAATCCTGCGATACCTGCAAGAACTGCCGGGCTTATCTGGATGGCAACCATCCTGACATCATTGAACTCGATGCCGCCAGCAACAACGGCATCGACGATATCAGGGAAATCATTGAACAGGTGCCGTATGCGCCTCTGTTAGGAAAATACAAAGTATACATTATCGACGAAGTTCACATGCTGACGACCCAGGCTTTTAATGCGCTGCTGAAGACCCTGGAAGAACCGCCGGCACACGTGATCTTTATTTTTGCGACCACCGATCCGCAGAAGGTCATCCCGACCGTGCTGTCCAGATGCCAGCGCTACAACTTCTCAAAGATCAGCAGTTTTGAGATCAAGAAGAAAACCATGGAAATCCTGGAAAAAGAAGGAATCGCTTATGAAGAGAAGGCCGTCGAAGAACTGGCAAGAATGGCAGAAGGCGGAATGCGTGACGCCTTGTCACTGCTGGAACAGTGCCTTGCCTATAATCCTGATGAAGTGACTCTGGAAGATGTTGAACACATTTTCGGTCTGACCTCAGTAAAGGAAGAAGTCAGCCTGTTTACAGACATCCACAACAACCAGGTTAGCGAAGTCATATCCAGGCTCAGAAACATGTATACGCAGGGAATGGATACCAAGCGTCTGGCTGTCGATCTTTTAGAAATCGTCAAAGATACGCTGATTTATTCCGATCAGGGCAAAGACACTTTACTGAACAGACTTACGGCTGCAGAAGCGCAGGAGATTCTGAATCTTACGACGATCGAAAACCTGCTGAAAGACGCAAGAGATCTGGAAGAAACAATTTCCAAGGAAAAACAGAATCAGAACTTCCTGGTCTATTTGGAACTCTGTCTGATCAAGATGGCAGGACGCAACGGCAAAAAGACAGAAAAAATCCAACCGGTAAAAGAGAATGTAGTAGAACCGGCAAAAGAAGCAGAAGAAAAGAAGTCTGTTGAAATAGAACCTGAAACAGAATCTGAACCGGAAATTGTTGTTGAAGAACCGGTTGAAGAAGTCGAACCGATCATTGAATACAACACTGACTTCCTGCTCTCGATCCTGCTGGATGCCAACAGAGACCTGAAGATCAACGACCAGATCATTTACAACAAGCTTGATTTATATAGATATGAATCAGACAAGCGCAAGTTCTATCAGCTCCTGATCGGTACCGAACTGTTCGCCTCAAATAAAGATGCGATCATCATCTGCGGTAACAAGACCCAGGCCGACAGCATCAACACCCGTTCCACGAACGAAGAGCTGTATCACTTCCTCAACGAAGAATTCGGCATCGACAAGATGGTCTACGGCATCGATGAAGCAAGAAAGAAACAGCTGATCGATCTATACAAAAAAACACCGGAAGACAGAAGGAATAAACCGGTATACATAGAGAAATACACCAGCAAGAAAACGGCCGCAAACCAGACTCAGGAAGACAGATTAAGAGATCTGTTCGGTGACCAGGTGAAAGTAGAGGAATAATATGGATATCAACAAACTGATGCAGCAGGCACAGGCGATGCAGAAGCAGATGGAAGAAGTCGGGAAGCAGATCGATGCCATGGAGTTTGAAGGAAGCGCTTCAAACGGACTGGCAAAGGTAACGGTCAGCGGAGAAGACAAGATCCTTTCCATATGGATCGATCCATCCATTCTTAATCCGGAAGACCAGGAGATGATCCAGGATCTGATCATGATCGCCGTGAATGATGCAATAGAAAAAGCCGACGAGTACAAGAAGAATCGCCTCGGTTCCATGGCTTCTGCGATGGGACTGCCGATAAAGTAAGATGTATCCCAAGAATTTCGAAAAACTGATCGCAGCACTTGAAACGCTTCCGGGCGTCGGAAACAAGACGGCACAGCGTTACGCTTTTAGTCTGCTTGACAGGAACGTCGAGAACATCGATGAAATGATTGAATCGCTGCAGGGCATCCGGCATATCAGAAGATGCAGGACCTGCGGTTTTCTTTCGGATGAAGACGAGTGCCTTTTCTGCAAGGACAAGACCAGAAGCAATAAGACAATCATGGTCGTGGCCTATCCGCAGGATGTAGTCGCGATCGAGAAAACCGGTTCATACAAAGGGCTTTACCATGTATTGAACGGACTGATCTCCTCTTCAAAAGGAATCTATCCGGAAGACATCGGAATAGACGGGTTATTAAAAAGAATTACCCAGGAAACAAAAGAGGTCATCATCGCCACCTCTCCAACCATGGACGGAGAAATGACGGCGCTGTATCTGGATAAGATCCTGAAAGACAAAGGCGTCCTTGTGACCAGACTGGCGCACGGATTGCCAATGGGAGCTTCTCTGGATTATGCCGATGAACTGACTTTAATTAAAGCCTTAGACAACAGAAGGAAGATAAATGATGAGTAAACTGCTGACCGTATATGATGATCAGGAACCGTTAAACAACGTCGTCAGTGCCTTGACTCTGAATGCCGAGGAGATCTTTTTTGTCTACCACCACGAAGTTTCCAGAAACACGTTTGCCAACATTGAAAAAGTCATTCATAAATATCTTACAGATACACAGATTCATTTTATCCAGCTGAATGACGACGAGAAGCAGCTGAACGAGATTCTGGATCAGAACCCGGATTCCGTCATTGATGTCGGTGCAGCCAGATACCTGTCTTTGCTGCTGTTTGAAATGGCCAACCGCCGTCAGAACCCGATCATCTACTACGACGACGAAGAGAACGTAATCAAGGACTATCGCACGCACAGCGTCCTTTATAAAGACGTCTTCAGACTAAAGATCGAAGATGTTCTGAAACTTAGAGGCGGCGAGATCAAGTCGTTCATGCATCACTCTGCAACCGACAACAGGACAAAAGAAACCATCGTTGACCTTGTAGAAAACAATATCGATAACTACGCGGCCTTCATCCGTTTTCTGACCAAGCTCAATTCTGTCATCAACAACTCCCGTCAGTCCGGATCTACCAGGTTCATCCTGGATCAGGAAGCCATTCAGAAAATCAAGACCGACTACTGCTACAAAAAGAAAAGCGATCTGTTTGAGATCCGCGACAACTATCTGATTTTCAAAACCAGAAAGCTGCAGGAAATGGTCTGCGTTTCCGGAGCCTTCCTGGAAAACTATCTCTATATCATTCTGAGTGAATCCGGGTACTTTGATGATGTTCTGATGAGCGCCGAAATCGACTTCTCTGACGACAAGTACATCCAGCCGGTACGCTGCGAGATCGACTGCATGGTGATGCGTAACAACAGGCTTCTGTTTGTCAGCTGCAAGTCCTCGAAAGCCGACACGGGAGATCTCAATGAGATCTATGTCCATAACTCCATGTTTGGCAACGCTTTATCAGTACCTGTGCTTTGTGTCGGCGAGGAACTGGACCGCAAGTATCCGTCCATTTACGCCAAGTCCGAAGAGCTGGGCATCTACATCATCGATAAATCATCTTTCACAGATAAACACGTCCTGGATGTCTTTTTGGAGATCCTGGATGGAACATATCGGTATGATCCGTTGCCGGTATAGTTTATAATGAAATCAAGAAATGGCAGCAATCGCATACATCACAGATTCAAAGATGCTGGAACTGCATCGTCTTAACAGACATAAGACGATCAACTTCTGGCGCATCTCCACCAACACCAACTTCTCTGATTTCATGGAAGGAGATCTCGTTTTCTTTCTGTCTAAGGACAAGGAACACAGGCAGGGAAACGAGAAAGGAATTGTCGGTTTCGGACGTCTGGCTTACTTTACTTCCGGAAGCATCAAGACGATGTGGGACAGGTATGGCGTTAACAACGGCTACCGGACTCTGGAAGAATTTAAGGAGGCCATTCTGAAGGTTTCCAAAGACAAGAAGCTGCCGAAGAAGATTTCGGGTTTCTATCTGGATAACGTTACTTTCTTCCAGCCGGTATATCTGAGCGAATGCGGGATGCAGATATCCGACAGGGTGGAGTCGTACGTCTATCTGAAAGACGAAGATGTTGTTGTGAAGCTGCTGACCCTGGCAAAGGACGCGGGAGACATCTGGTCTTCCGATAACCTGAAGGCAATCAGAGCGGAAGAACTGCTTTATGCCCTGTTCCGTACACACAGGAAGATCAAGGATATATCCATGAACGACAAGACAGCAAGGAAAGCAAGGAAATCCCTGCAGCAGTACACAGAGAGTAACGAAGGATACCGTTTCGTACAGGATTCGGTAAATGAACTGTACAAGGCAGATGACTACAACATTGAAATCATCTTCTATCGGGACAAGGATACCGACGATAAGCTCCTGTTTGGACAGATGGCACTGTACCGCTACTACATGAACAGGTTCTGTGATGCCTACTACCGCTTAAGGTTCGGCACCAGCGACGAAGACGATGAGATGAAATACATCTTAAATACTGCAGAATAAAAAACACCGTTTTAGGACGGTGTTTTTCATTTACGAAAAGCCAATAAAACCAAGATATCAATGATATATAATGAAATAAACAATATATCAAAACAACAATATTGGAGGTACTAAGATGTTTATTATAATTTCACACTGGCGTTTTTTTAAAAAATTGGGATATAAAGGGTGGTATTCAATCATTCCGATTTATAGGCACTTTTGCATTTTTGAAGCTTTATATGATAACGGATGGAGAGCGTTTTTGCCTGTGCAGTTTATTGTTGCTGCTACGTTATTGTCAGGTATGTGTCTATTGTTTATGAATAATTCATTAAAAACAAGTCAATCAATAGAACAAATGCAAAACGCAATAAAGTATTGGAGCGGTTCAATTATTGTAATAGTGTTTGCTTGTTTAATAGCGATAACTGTTTTTGCAATCAAGTACGTTATTGATCTAACTCATGCGTTCGGTAAAAAAGGCTGGTGGACATTAGGAACGCTATTCTTCTATCCAATAATGAAACTTGTTTACGGAATAAGTGATTTGTGTTTTGTTACCCCTTTCCCTGATTATGAAAATTATGATGCAATAGACGGGTTCATAGAATTCTTCAGAAATCAGAACCCACTACACAAAAGCAGCAAGATAAAACGATGCACAAAATGCGGAGCCGTTTTAAGGGATAACGCCAAATTCTGCTATGAATGCGGCGCTGCAATTAAACAATAAAGGAGCAATGAAGATGTATTGTATAAACTGTGGGAAAGAAATATTAGAAAGCGATAAATTCTGTCCATTTTGTGGAGCGGCTTCTAAAAAGAAAATATCAATCGAAAGCAACATAAGCATAGATGCGCTTAAAAAAAGAGGTACGATGTTTTTGGAAGACGGAGATTTTGAAACAGCCGCCGAGTATTTTGAAAGAGTATTGGATCTAGATCCGGAAAACGCTGATGCGTATTTAGCAAAGCTAATGATAAAAACGAAACAAAAGAATTTGCCGGACCTTTTGGATTACTATAAAAATTTGTATAACAAACGGGAACCAGAGGAAAAAGAAGCACAAATCAGCATAGATTACGATCATATCAATTCGTTTGCAAAGAAGTATGCTGTTCCAGGATACCTAAGCGAACCCGATATTGTAGACATATATGAGAAATACTCACGAAATTATAGTTCTGAAGTTCAACCAAGAGAAAACCAAAAGTTGAAGATTGAAGACGAATTTAACAACGAAAAGCTTATTTCTAGAATTAAAGAATATGCAAATAAGGAACTGTCTGGAAAGTTTGATAACGTATTAAAAGAATACGACAAGAGAGTTAAAGAGGCCAAGAAGAGCGAAAAAGAAAACAAAGATAAAGTACTAAAGGAATATCCTGATTTTATTAAACAAACAGACGAAAGAATCAAAAAGGAACACAAGGAACTGGTTCAAAAAAGAAAACAGGATTATAAAGAATATTTAAATGATTTTGATAGATTAAAAGACATTGAGGATGTAAGTATAAAGAAAAACGAATTTCAATTACTTAAAAATAAGCTTGACGCATTGGAAGACTATGAAGAAGCAAAGGATTATGTTGAAAAATGCAACAGGATTATTGAAGAGCTTGAGAATAAAGAAAAAGCTCTGAAAGAAGAAAAGGACAGAAAAAAAAGACGATTGATTGTTGCTGTTTCTGCTATGCTGATGCTTTTGCTCGCGGCAGGTATTTATTACAACAACGTTATAATACCAAACAGAAAGTATGAACAAGCAGAAGAATTTTTAGAAAACAGGAAATACGACGAAGCAATAAAAATCTTCAACAGCCTCAATGGCTATAAAGATTCAAAAGAAAGAGTAATAGAAACCAAATACAACAAAGCCTCAACTCTGCTTGATGAAAAGAAATATGAAGAAGCTATTTCAATATTCAAAGAAACAGAAGGATATGAGGATTCCGTTGAAAAGAAAACGGAAGCAATATATGAATGGGGAAAAGAGTTACTTGAAAACAAAGAGTATGATAAGGCAGCCTTAGAATTTGGCCTGATAAAAGAATATCAGGATTCTAGTGAGTTGATCTATGAATCAAGATATCAAAAAGCAGCAAACCTATTAGAAAACGAAGAGTATGATGAATCCATCAGACTTTATAACGAATTGGGTGAATATAAAGATTCTGCAATGAAAAAGGGAGAAGCCGAGAAGATAAAAGCAGCAAACACCTTTGTTGTTCCAGATTTATATAATACAAGCATCAAGAACGCAAAGAATACGTTGAATAAGATGAAAGTAGAATATACAGTTACTCAAGAAGAATCCAAAACGATTGAATCCGACTATGTAATAAGAACAAATCCCAGTAGAGGAACCACAGCAAAAAAAGGAACGGTAGTACAGGTATATGTTTCGATAGGATCAAGCGAGATGGTTAACTATCCAGGAGATGGAAACACAACTGTGTTATTTAGAATCAGGATTACAGAAATTGGAAATAACGTAAAAGTCAGAACTACACCATCAACGAAGAACGGAAACGCCAATAAAGTTGGAAATGTTCACACAGGTGAAGAATACAACGTATATGAAACAGTTACAAACGAAGGATATACATGGTATAGAATTGGTGTAAAAAGATGGATGGCAACAGACGGAACATGGGCAGCAATCATTTATGACGGTATTTAAAAGCTCAATTAAGTAAATAAAAACATCGGCTTATAAACCGATGTTTTTATTTTGTTTCTCTCTAATCTTCCAAAGCTACACCGGTAATTCCGTCATTCTTTGCACAAGTTTTGCAGAGCCTGACTTTGTTATTGGCGATAGCCTGTTCAACGGTGCCATAGTAGAGTTCACCGCTTCTGTTCAGGTGCTGACAGTCGTCGTGTGTATGATACACCTTTCCGAACGTTGTCCAATAAACGTCCGCCTGACCAAAGTAATTGACAGCATCATCTTTCTGCTCTACAGAAACAGGGTTCCAGTCGTAAGAAGCAACACCGCCGATCAGCAGACAGATAACTGCCGCGACCGTAGCGATCGTCTTTGTCTTCTTGTCCGCATCCTTATTGGTTAAAACCAGGATGATGAACGGGAAGAAGCAGATTGCCATAGCAATCAGACCCATGTTGTTCCAGAGCCAGAATTTCAGCTGATTCTTTTCGGAAACAGGATCGATGTGGTTGGCTTTCTTCCACAGCTGTGCACCGACGATTACGGCGATCAGATCCAGTACTAGGAAGCCGATCAACTGAGGGATCTGAGCGATGAACTTGAGATCAAGCTTGCCCAGGAACACCATCAAAGCACATACTTCAAGGGCAAGGGCCAGAATCCAGAGAACTACCGCACCGAAGCGGAGAGGTCCAGGATTACCTACCGGCTTCGCCTGTTTAGGAGCTCTGGTAGTAACTTTGCTAGTATCATCAGCAGCAATATATTTCTTTTCTTTCTTTTCAGCCATATTTTCCTCCTTAAAAATACTTATACTTATTATAATCTTATTTCATCCGATATTGTAAAGTGGACACGGTTTATTTCCGCAGAGTTTTCTCCGATCCAAGACAGATCAGTATCTGGGAAGGATGATAGAACAACCACATGCAGAACGAGACAAAGTCATAAAGTCTTCCGTAAGGCAAAAGGTTGTGCAGACCGACACAGATGTCGCAGCAGACAAACAGAACAAAACCAAAAGACACCATCTTTAATTCCGGGTTTGAAAAAGAAGACATGGTATTTCCCAAGAGATTAACGAAATAGAAAAGCGTTACCACACTTAGCGCATCGGTCTGCCTGTTCACAAAAAGCAGAATCGCTCCAACGACAAACAGCACGCCTCTAGGAACAAGATACGACCCGCATCTCTGCCGATGTAAATAGTATAGATATGTCATCTGTACCAGAACAAAGAAGCACACTCCTGCGGTATAGTAACGGTCCAGCAGAAGCAGGAAGAAGTCGGAAATCATTGTCAATCCGAACGCCAAAGCGATAATCCCGTTCTTTTTATAAATGGCCCTGAAAAAACACAAAACAATACCTGCATACTTAATCAGACTTGTATCAAAACCAAAAAGATCACCCGCCAGGAAACATAGGTAGATGATCAGTTCTGCAAGTATGAAATAATGATGATTATTTGTATCCATAGAGGAGATAAATTCCTGATTATAACTATAATACGAAACTTTTAAAAAAGGCAAGAATTATATTGAAATGGACAAAAGATTTTTGTTATTCTAGAAAAAATGGGTTTGTATTCCGGCGGGATCAGACTTGTAAAGAAGGCATGTAAGATCCTCCGGTATGGGGGATCTTTTTCTTCAAAACCCATTCATATAGGGGGTAAAGTTATGTCTGCTAAATTCCAGGAAAAACAAGGTTATCTGCCTGATGAAACGCCATCTACAGGAAAACTGTTGCTTTATGCGCTTCAGCAGGTCATCGTTATGTTCCCTGCCACTATTACTGTCGCTTTGATCACAGGTTTTCAGGTCTCGACAACGATTTTTGCTTCCGGACTTGCAACTCTGTGTTTTATTTTGATTACGAAGCGCAGGATTCCTTTGTACTATGGATCTTCGTTTGCGTATCTTTCTGCTGTATTTGCCATGGCGGTAGCCGAGGGTACTGAAGAACAGATCGCGCTGTGGAACGCTACAGGCGTTCTTCCTGCCGAGATCATTTCCAAGGCTCAGTTCGGTATCATCATGTCCGGTTTTGTATCGATCGCTGCCGGACTGATCGTGAAGAGATTCGGTGCCGAGAAGGTCGAGAAATTCCTTCCTGCTTCCATCACCGGTTCTGTATCGATGGTCATCGGTCTGACGCTTGCGGGCAATGCGATGTCCGACTTCCTGGGCATCGGCGGAAACGTCAACGGACTGGATGTCGTTCAGGGAAGTCCTGTCGCGACAGCCTGGCTGATCGTGGGCATCGTTACATTCCTTTCTACCTGTATCTATTCCAGATATCTTAAGGGTCTGCTGAGCCAGCTGCCGCTGCTGCTGGGTGTACTGACCGGGTGTGTCGTTTCCGCACTGTTCTACTTTGTCGGCGGCATCAATCTGTTCCGTGCTGTTCCGGCTGAAGCGCTGGCTGCATCTACATTCAAACTTGGAGACGGATCCATCTTTGCCTTGCCGGCATTCACGTTGCCTAAGTTCTCCATGAATGCTCTGGTAGGAATCATGCCGATCGCAATCGCAACGATTCCGGAATCCACGGCGCACATGTATCAGCTGGATATCTATGTCAATGACGTTGCCAAGGAAAAAGGCAAAGGCCATTACGATCTGGTCTCTCTCTTAGGCGAAAACCTGGTTGGTGATGGCCTGTGCGATATGATCTCCGGATTTGTCGGTGGTCCTGCAGGAACCAACTACGGCGAAAACATTTCCCTGATGGCTATCACGAGAGTCTTCTCTGTTCCTGTACTGGTTGTAGCTTCGATCATTGCGATGGTCGTATCCTGCTTCACTCCGCTGATTCAGGTGATCTACGGTATTCCTCTGGCCGTCATCGGCGGCATTGAAGTATACTGCTTCGGCGCTATCGCTGCTCAGGGTATTGCGATTCTGATCGACAAAGGCGTATCGATGTTCGATTCCAAGAACATCGCCGTCATCGCTCTGGTCTGCATCGTCGGACTGGGCGGACAGTACGCATTCGGCGGAAACATCCCGTTCTTCAATATGATGATTCCTTGCGTTGCCGGCGCTGCACTTTCAGGAATTATACTGAATCTGATCCTGACACTTGGAGACAAGACGCAGGCATAAAAAATTAAGATATAATAGATTTAAGCAAAATAATACTTTAGTTTCACGGCTAAAGTATTATTATATTTATAAACAAGGAGAGAATATAATGGCAAAACTGATGAGTGAAGTTTCCCGTACTTTTAATGAATATCTTCTTATACCCGGGCACACGACGAAGAAGTGTACCCCGGATAACGTTTCATTAAAGACGCCACTGGTTCGTTTTAAGAAAGGCGAAGAACCGGAGCTGACAATGAACATTCCGATGGTTTCCGCAATCATGCAGTCGGTATCAGGCAACAGGCTGGCTGTTGCTCTGGCGGCAGAAGGAGGTGTGGCATTTATCTATGGCGCACAGCCGATCGAATCACAGGCGGAAATGGTCCGCAAGGCCAAGAGCTATAAAGCAGGATTCGTTCCAAGCGATTCCAACGTCAGACCGGACGCTACATTAAGAGATGTTCTGGAACTCAAGGAGAGAACCGGACACTCGACAATGGCGGTAACGGAAGACGGAAGCAGAGAAGGCAAGCTTCTAGGCATCATTACTTCCAGAGACTACCGGGTATCCAGAACACCGATGGATGCCAAGGTTGAAAGCTTCATGACGCCGCTGGATAAACTGGTTACCGCCAAGGACAGCGTTTCTTTGACGGCAGCCAACGACATCATCTGGGAACACAAGCTGAACACTTTGCCTATTGTGGATAAAAAAGGAAATCTGAAGGCTCTGGTTTTCAGAAAAGACTATGAGACGCACAAGGACCATCCAAACGAACTGCTGGATGACAGCAAGCGTTATATCGTCGGAGCAGGCATCAATTCCCGTGACTATAAAGACAGAGTTCCGGCTCTGGTAGAAGCGGGTGCGGATGTGCTGTGCATCGATTCTTCGGAAGGATTCTCAGACTGGCAGAAAGAGACGCTGGACTGGATCCACAAGAAATACAAGGGCAAGGTCAGATGCGGTGCCGGCAACGTCGTGGATGCGGAAGGATTCAATTTCCTGGCTGATGCCGGAGCGGACTTCATTAAGGTCGGTATCGGCGGAGGTTCGATCTGTATTACCAGGGAAACAAAGGGCATCGGCAGAGGACAGGCCACTGCACTGATGGAAGTTTGCAAGGCAAGAGATGCCTACTACAAGAAAACAGGCATCTACATTCCGGTATGTTCCGACGGCGGCATCGTCTACGATCACCATATCACGTTGGCTTTGGCCATGGGCGCAGACTTCGTGATGCTGGGAAGATACTTCGCAAGATTCGATGAATCGCCGACCAACAGGGTCATGATCAACGGAACCTACTATAAAGAATACTGGGGTGAGGGAAGCGCCAGAGCACGCAACTGGCAGAGATACGACATGGGCGGAAGTCAGAAGCTCTCGTTCGAGGAAGGTGTCGACTCCTATGTGCCATATGCCGGTAGTCTGAAAGAGAATGTCCGTCTGACGACACACAAGATACGTTCTACCATGTGCAACTGCGGTGCAACGACAATTCCGGAATTCCAGAAGAAAGCGAAACTGACGCTGGTGTCATCCACTTCGATCGTAGAAGGCGGAGCGCACGACGTACTGTTAAAGAACAATGATGGGGGTAAAGTAAATGGATAAGAGACCTGCAAGCTTAAAGAGAATTACAACAAAGAAGGCTGCTGAGAAGTTCATCAATCAGCAGGTTAAGGCTATTCAGGAACAGGTAGGAGACAAAAAAGTCCTGCTGGCACTGTCAGGAGGTGTCGACTCTTCCGTGTGTGCCGCACTGCTGATTAAGGCCATCGGCCAACAGCTGGTTTGTGTACATGTGAATCACGGTCTGTTGAGAAAGGGCGAACCGGAACAGGTCATTGAAGTCTTCCGTAACAATCTCGGAGCGGATTTAAGATATGTGGATGCGTCCAAGCTTTTCCTGAAAGAACTGAAGGGTGTAGCCGACCCGGAAACCAAGAGAAAGATCATCGGAAAGACTTTTATTGATGTCTTTGCGAAAGAAGCGAAAAAGCTGAAAGGCATCAAGTTCTTGGCACAGGGAACAATCTATCCGGACATTCTGGAATCCAAGGGCGTCAAGGCTCACCACAACGTCGGTGGCATGCCGAAGGAATTCGACTTCGAACTGGTTGAACCGGTGAAGTATCTGTACAAGGATGAAGTAAGAGTTGTCGGTGAAGCATTAGGTCTTCCAAAGAACATGGTTTACAGACAGCCGTTCCCAGGACCTGGTCTTGGCGTGAGATGCGTAGGTGCTATTACTAAGGATAGGCTGGAAGCCTTAAGAGAAGCCGATGCGATTGTCAGAGAAGAGATTGGCAAGCTCAAGGACAAGCCATGGCAGTACTTCTGTGTCATTCCTGATCTGAAGTCTACCGGCATCAAGGACGGAAAGAGATACATGGGATGGGCAGCAATCATCAGAGCCATCAACACCAGAGACGCCGTAACTGCAAAGTCTTTTGAGATCCCATACAAGACTCTGTACAAGATCAGAGACAGGATCATCAAGGAAGTGCCGGGTATTAACAGAGTGCTGTGGGACTTCTCCGATAAACCTGTAAGTACAATCGAGTGGGAATAATTACCAAATCAAAAAAGCCCTTAAAATAGGGGCTTTTTTTGATGGTTTTAGATTTTCCTGAGTAAAATTTGAGTAAAAACCGACAACAAATCAAGGGTTTTTCACTATCAGGAAAAATTGCGCCGTTGTCAGTTCTTTCTTCCAAAGTAGTAGGAATTGACAGGATTGCTCCTGAGCTTATTATACATCTCATAGAGGAAATCTTCATCGACAAAATCAGATCTCTGGTATCTGATGTCTGATAGTTTGTGACCCATCAGATATTCGATTTGAACTCTGCTAAGTCTGTTGTGACAGCGGGTGGCGTAGTTTCTTCTGAAGGCATATGTCGTCACGTCTTTTTCAACGACATCAAAGTTTTCTATCTGTATGCGTTCTCGCTGTCGATAAGCGCGATATCGATCTCTCTCATTTTAAGAACATCCCTGAACAGTATCCTTCCGGCTTTGGAAAGATCGTCTGATCTGCATCTCCTGGTATAGCTGTTTCCTTTACAAGCCAAAGGCAAGTCGAGCACACTGTCAAACACACCGTTCTCGTCTTCAACAGGAAAAACAAGCACGGCGATTCCAGGAACGGCAGCTATCAGAGAGTCCTTGATACGAAATGCGGGAAGATCACGGTGGATATCCCCAGAGACAGGAACGGTGATTTCCTTCAACAAGCAACTGAAAAGAGACATGAAGAAGGAGCAGTTTCCCAACGAGGATTCCCTTGACCGCTTCATCTGCGTCAAGGCGATCGACTGCAACAGCAGATCCTCCCAGAAAGCCATGAAAGGATTTATCGAGGCATCCTATGAAATAAACCGGTTATTCGACATTACTTACGGAACTAAATCAGAGGAGTTTACACAAAACTCTTGAAACTATCTTTTGAATCGAAGGTGATCCCTGATCAGTTCCATGCATTCAACATACATATCTGCTTCCTCCTCGAGAAATCTTCCCAGCAGCTTGCAGATCTCGGATTCACTCATCTCTGACGCAGATAGGATATCGAACAATTCTTTATATGCGCTCATGGCGACACCTCCTGAATTCATAATAGACCAATCTGCCAGCCTGTTCTTCTCATAGTTGTATCATTTTTATATCAGAGTCAGGGGCGTTTCTAAATCGGCAGAATTACCGCAAAAAGCCAGTATTCATCGACACTTTGAATGTGTGATATAGTTAAATAAAGTGGGTAAACAAAAAAAAGATCAGTTATCAATCGTTGACATTGCCACCTTAAGTAAAGTGTCTCCGGCGACCGTATCAAGAATTCTTAACAATTCCGCGCCTGTTTCTGAGGAGACGAAAAACAAGGTTATGGAAGTGATTCGCCAACAGAAGTACAGACCGAACATCATGGCAAGCAGCATGAGAAATTTCAAATCAAAGCTCATTGCTGTTGTTGTGCCAGATATATCTGACGAGTTCTTTTCCGGAATTGTCTATGCGATTCAAAAAGCGATACCCAACAACAGCTACGCCTGTATCATCTTTAATACGGCTGAAAATGACACGAGAGAAGAGAAATGCATCGAAGAGATAAAGAGGATGAACATCGGCGGTATCATTGCCATGAACAGCAACGTTGACTTCTCTAAGGCCATACCAAACATGCCCGTCGTATATCTGAATAACGTAACCTTTGATCTCACGTTGGACCAGAACAGCGCTTATATTTCCGGCAATTACTATAAGGTCGGATATTTGGCTGGAGAGACATTCGCGAAACACAACCTGATGAATGTTGCCTATTTCATTTCAAAAAGATTCAATGGTGTCAACCAGCTCAAAAGCGATGGCTTTTATGATGCCTGCCGCAAGTACAACATCAATGTTGTTGGCACAAAATCTTTTTCCAGAACAACACTTCAGCAGAACATAAGAGAATATTTGGATTCAAGCAAAGAAAAAATCGACGGAATCTTCTGCGCAAACGACTGGCTTACAGTCGGGGCGACAATCGCCCTGCGTGACAGCGGCTATAAAGTGCCTGACGATATATCGCTGATTGGGTTCGGTGATTACAAGATGATGGAAGTAATACAGGCAAGCGCAATATACCAGCCGCTGAAGGAGATAGGAAGGGATGCGATTGACATCCTGATCAAACTGATCAACGGAAAGAAAGTCAGCAACCGCAACATTCTCCTTGATATTGAGCTTATCGACAGAGGAACGATTAGACATTACGGATAATAATGTCTGATTTTTTAAAACCACCGCTGAAACAGAAACGGTGGTCGAAAGAGAAATATCGAAGAAACAGGGTCAAACGGTTTACATATTGATAAATACAAGACCCATGATAGCAATAACGACAGACAGGATATGCTTGACTGTCGTCTTTTCCTTGAAGACGACAATGCTTGCAAGTGTCATGATGAACAGAGAACCACCTGCCAGAGACGGAAAGACAACAGACGCATCAAGGCTGTCCAGGCTTTTCAACTGGAACAGGTTGTTAAGCATGTTGCTCAAGCCAAGAAGGACACCGGCGATCAGTTCGCTTGTACCGAAGCGAAGTTTCTTATTCTCCTTTTTGACCAAATAAACGATATAGATCACACAACACACGAACGCAACAAGGAAGATCGCGGCCAAAAACAGAGGCTTGTATTCAGTTATGGCGAAATCGTTGAAAAACTTGTTGTCTACTTCGATGATCGTTCCGTTTAGAAGCATGAGGAACAGAAGAACAGGCGTCTTGACATCAAGCGATTTGAAATCTCCCACAAGAAGCAGGAGTGCAACGACGACCAGCACGATTCCGACCATCTGCAGCGGTTTCAGGGTTTCCTTGAAGAAGATGACCGCTAGAAGCACACCACCTATGAAACCGGACTGTTTGAAGAACGAAGAGATGCCTGCACCGTTCCGGGCGACGCTGTTGTTTAGGATAAGCAGATTGACAAGGAATATCACGCCAGAAATGATTCCCAACAGAATGACGGTGAAGGCAGTGTTACCAAGTGTCTTTTCTGTCATGAGACTAGCAGGATTCATGTTTCCGAGTTCTGAGAAGATGTGGTACTGTCCCTTTGTGACAGCATTTCCTACCGCCATGATCATGGCCACGGTATAGTTGATGAATGTAATGCTGTTGCTGTCGTATTTTCTGATATTTGCAATTTTCAGTATGATACTCAGCATGCACTGAATCAAGACTGCGAGAATGAGATAAAACATTTCTGACCTCCTGCATTATATAGTTGTTAGTTTAAGGAAATTATATCTACTGCTTTTTATATGATTTTGATGAAAACGTTTTCATCCCATACAGCGCCTCTATGAAAACGTTTTCATATTTATTCATTCTAGAATTACCTTTTAATGGAATTAGATGCGAACAAAACCAATACGCATAATCAAAAGGAGGAAATAATGAAAAGGTTTTTAACAGTTTTGATGATCCTGTTACTGGCAGCTTCCCTGTTCGGTTGTTCTAAACCGGAGACTGAGCCGACTGGTAACGGAGGAGATGAGCCGCAGGATACCGGCAAAGACAACAAGTCCGGTCTTAATCCTGACTCCGCTTTGGCGAACGCCGTCGATGCATCCACAGGCAAATACGACATCATCATGCTGATACCTTCTGTTGCTTCCGTCGACGATAAAGGATCGATGGAAACCCAGATTCAGGGTATCAGAAAGTATTGCCAAGAGCACGGATGGACCTACACCTATGTTCAGACAAACGAAGACTCGGCCGAAACGTTTGAAGCGCTGGCTGCCGCAGCCGTAGCTGCAGGCGTCCAGTTCATCGGTTGTGCGACTGCTCAGGTTGCTCAGGGCGCATATGCTTTGCAGTATGACTACCCAGAAATGGGGATGTACATCATCAACGAAGAGCCGATCGATCCGACGGGCGAAATAAAACATGAAGAGCCAAATATGGCAGCAATGATCTTCCGTGAGGAACAGGCATCGTTCCTGGGCGGCTATGCTGCAGTCATGGAAGGCTACAGAAAGCTCGGCTTTTTAGGTGGTATGGCCGTCGCTGCTGTTGTCAGATTCGGATATGGCTTTGTTCAGGGCGCCGAAGCTGCCGCCAGAGACCTTGGCCTCGAGCCAGGCGAAGTGGAAGTCAAGTTCGCTTACACGAATAACTTTGAAGCCAATCCGGACAACCAGGCGCTTGCTGCTTCCTGGTATCAGGATGGAACAGAAGTCATCTTTGCCTGCGGAGGCGCCATGGGTAACTCGGTTATGGCGGCTGCGGAACAGAATGACGGATGGGTCATTGGTGTCGATACTGACCAGTCCTATCAGTCAGACCGCGTCATCACTTCATGCATGAAGGATACAGGCGCTGCTGCCTATCTGGCAATTGATACCTGGTTCAATGACAAAGCGAACTTTCCTGGCGGAAGACTCACCAAACTGGGCTGTGCCGAAGGCGGTGTCAAACTTCCGACCGAAACCTGGTCAATGAAGAACTTCACTGTTGCAGACTATCAGGCTCTTTATGACAGACTGGCAAAAGACGAGGATGGGCTTGCTTCTTCGCTGTATGTAGACACTGACTTTGCGACAGCGGCAGAACTTCCTGTCGAATACGTAACGGTTATTGATCTGGAATAATCCGATCATATCAATCAACTGAATAAAAAGATCACTCCTCATCGCTTTCTGATGAGGAGTGATTCCTGCTATGGGGTGACAGCAATGGAAAACGAAAATGCGATAGAGATGATCAACATCACGAAACGGTTCCCGGGCATCATCGCCAACGATAACATCACTCTTCGTGTCAGAAAGGGAGAGATTCATGCTCTGCTCGGTGAAAACGGAGCAGGAAAGTCCACTCTGATGAGTGTTCTCTTCGGTCTGTATAACGCGGAAGAAGGAGAAATCAGCGTCAATGGAGAAAAAGTGGTGATCAAAAACCCAAACGACGCAACAAGACTTGGTATCGGCATGGTGCATCAGCATTTCAAACTGGTTCCTGTGTTCACTGTTTTGGAGAATATCGTTCTTGGTGCTGAAGAAACAAAACACGGGTTCCTTGATATGGATCTGGTCAAAAAGAAAGTCGTGGATTTGAGCGAACGTTACGGTTTTGCCATCGATCCGGACGCAAAAATCCAGGATATCACCGTAGGTCAGCAGCAGAGAGTTGAGATTCTTAAGATGCTGTACCGCGAAAACGAGATTCTGATTTTTGATGAACCTACGGCCGTTTTGACTCCTCAGGAGATTGAAGAACTCTTCGTCATCATGAGAGAGCTGATAAAAGAAGGGAAATCAATCATATTCATATCTCATAAACTGAAAGAGATTAAAGAGATAGCAGACCGATGCACAGTGCTGAGAAGAGGCAAGTGCATTGGCACAGTAGATGTAAAATCGACGTCCCTTCAGGAGATGTCGAGTATGATGGTCGGAAGGAACGTATCCTTCACGGTAGACAAAAACGATTCAACACCGGGAGATGTGATTCTCGATGTGAGAAATCTTTCTGTCAGAAACAAAGCAACAAAGAAAACAAAAGTGAATAATGTCAGTTTTACCGTCCGAAGCGGAGAGATTGTCTGTGTTGCGGGAGTCGAAAACAACGGACAGTCCGAACTGGTCATGGCGATCACCGGCATGACGGAACAGGAAGGCGGTGAGATCTGCCTCAACGGGGAAGATGTATCTCATAAAACTGTAAGATACCGGAATACGCACGGTCTTTCACATGTTCCGGAAGATCGTCAGAAACACGGACTTGTTTTGGACTATGATCTGGCGCACAACCTAATCATGAACCAGTATTTCGAAGAGCCGTATGTAAGAAATGGTTTCCTGAACAGCAGAGAGATCTACAGGAACGCAGACGAGCTGATTGAAAAATACGATATCCGTTCCGCATACGGTGGATCAACCAGCGAGAGAGTCATGTCGGGCGGAAACCAGCAGAAAACAATCATTGCTAGAGAAACCAGCAGAAGGCATAACCTGTTGTTGGCGGTTCAGCCTACCAGAGGTCTGGATGTCGGTGCGATCGAGTTCGTGCATAAAAAACTGGTCGAAGAAAGGGACAGCGATCAAGCGGTGCTGATGGTTTCATTCGAGATAGACGAAGTCATGGATGTCGCCGATCGTGTCCTGGTCATGTACGAAGGCGAGATCGTCGCCAACGTGGATCCCAGAAAGATAACGGTAGAGGAACTGGGCCTGTACATGTCCGGCGCAAAGAGAGGAGATGTCAGCAATGCTTAGAGAGAAACTGATAAGACTTCTTGGCAACAGGACATTCGCAAATCTCCTGTCTTCATTCGTTTCCATCGTCGCAGGACTGCTTGTCGGGCTGATCCTGATGGTTGCTTTCAAACCACAGATCGGATTCAAGGCTTTCGGCATTCTGCTCAAGGGCGGTCTCCAGACAGGCATGTATGGATTAGGAAATATCCTATATTTCATGACACCAATCATCTATACAGGTTTGTCTGTTGCTTTCTCGTTTCAGACGGGAATCTTCAATATGGGCGTTACCGGGCAGTTTACCGTTGGCGCCATAACGGCAATCCTTCTTGGCGGCATGGTCGAAACGCCATCAAGCATCCACTGGCTTGTGTGTATCCTGACAGCAGGGATTGCCGGAGTGATATGGTCCATCGTTCCTGCGCTTTTAAAAGCGAATTACGATGTCAACGAGATAATCACGACGATCATGACGAACTACATTGCAATGTATCTTGCGAACGAGCTGATCACAAAACTGTGGTTCAACCGGCCAATGGGTGTCAGCGCTGCGGTCAAACAGTCCGCTCTTATGCCTAAATGCGGTCTTGACAAGCTGTTCCCGAAAACAAATGTCAACATCGGATTCATCATCGCCATCCTGTTCTGCGTGATTGTGTATGTGATACTCTTCAAGACACCTCTCGGATATGGATTGAGAGCGGTCGGATTCAACCGGGAAGCCGGAAGATACATGGGCGTCAACGAAAAAAGGAACATCATCATGTCTATCCTTCTTGGCGGTTTCATTGCGGGCTTCGGAGGAGGTGTCACATACCTATCATCCATGACCAAGACATACGCGGTTGCCGAGGTATTGTGCGCAGACGCAACAAACGCGATGCCAGCGGCACTGCTCAGTGCGTCGAACCCTCTCGGAGTCATTCTGTCCGCAGCCTTCATATCTTATCTGAACTGCGGATCGATATACATTCAGATTTTTGGTTATACATCGGAAACAGTCGATGTCATCACGTCAGTCATCATGTATTTCAGTGCGTTCTCCATGGCGATTAAGCTGCTGCTTGACAGCGCTGTGCTCAACCTTGGAGGAAAGCAAAGAAAAAAGGGAAAAGAAGCGGTTTCCAAAGAAACCGCACCTGATACATCGGAAAAGGAGGGTAGCCAATGAATAGCACTATCATATTCCTGTTTCAGCAGGTGTTCTATTTCTCGATCCCGCTGATGATTACTGCCCTTGGCTCGATGTTTTCCAACAGGTCGGGCGTAACAAACATCGGTATCGAGTCAATAATGATCATGGGAGCTTTTGCTGGATCAATGTATCTTGCGTTTTTTCAAGTTAACAGCACCAGCATGCTGGCATATCTGTCGGCTCTTCTTGTGGCGGGTCTGGCAGGAATGGTGTTTGCGTTGCTCCATGCGTTCTGTTCCATTACGCTGAAGGCCAACCAGTCGATGTCCGGCATATCACTGAACATGCTGGCTCCTGCTCTCTGCGTCTTTGTGGACAGGCTAATCTTTGGAAGACAGCAGATCGAATTCTATGTCAACTTCATGGTCAGCAAAGTTCCTGTACTGGGAGATATACCGATCATAGGTCCAATCTTTTTTCAGAAGACATACATCTCGACATATATCGGCTTTATCATCCTGATCATCTCCGCTCTTATTCTTTTCAAGACGAAGTTCGGTCTCAGATTGAGAGCGTGCGGCGAATTCCCGCAGGCAGCTGATTCCGTCGGAATCAACGTATATACAACAAGGTATATCTGCGTTCTTATTTCCGGTTTTCTGGCGGGTATGGCAGGACAGATATTTGTCATTACCACTTCAAATCAGTTCAACTGTTCCGTTTCCGGGTACGGCTTCCTGGCGACGGCGGTCATGATCTTCGGGCAATGGAACCCGATCAAAATCTGTTTTGCCTCATTCTTCTTCGGGCTGTTCAAGACGATCTCGGCCACATACTCCGGGATTCCATTCCTGTTCAGTTTGGGAATTTCGCAGAACGTCTACAAGATGATCCCGTATATCTTCACACTGCTGACGCTGATCTTTACATCAAGATCTTCAGCAGCTCCGAAAGCAGCAGGCAAGCCATTTGAGAAAGGACAAAGATAAATATGGATAACAGAAACAAACTCACTGTCGTCATAGGAGTAAAACCTCTTCCAGGGACACTTTACGGAAGAGACGTCGAGATGAAGGACGTTCTTGCCTCTGTCAGGAAGGAAGCCGGAACGCTGTATGACGCAGGGGTAAGAAGCATCATGATTCAGAACGTCAACGACCTCCCGGCTTATGACAGAGCAGGGATTGATACGGTCGCAATGATGACCGCTGTTGCCTGTGAACTCAAAAAAAGCGTAGGCGATGATTGCCTTACTGGCATAAGCATCCTCAGAAATGATACGCCGGCCTGTATGGCGGTGGCCAAGGCAGCAGAGCTCGATTATGTCAGAGCCAAGGTATATGTCGGCACTATGGTCAGAACGGTTGTTGAACCGGGAGGAGCGGATGATACGCTGGCCATGAAGGCAAAACTTAACTGCAGGGCCGAGATCTGGGCGGATGTGCACGACAGAATGGGTGTTCCTTTAGGGAACGTGCCTCTGAAGGAAGCGTGCAACCATGCGCTGAAAGCAAAAGCGGACAAACTGATTTTGACCGGAAAGAACTTTGATGAAACGATAAAAATGGTCTCCGAAATCAAGGAGGCACAGCCAAAAGCCAGCATCCTGATCGGTGGCGGAGTCAACGCCGGAAATGTGGAGAAAGCACTCAGATATGCTGACGGCATAATCATTGCATCTTCATTGAAAAGAAATGGTGATATAAACGAGGAACTGGATCCTGACAGGCTAAAGGAATTTATGGATGCATTCAGAAATTGCTGCGGAGAATAGACCCATGCCAAAAATACAGATTGCTACCATAGGACACATAACCATAGATGATGTAATATACCATACCGGGGAAACGTTCTTCAATCAGCTGGGCGGATGTTCGCTATATTCGGCTATCGGTGCATGGTTCTGGAAAAGGCAAGGAGTCGCAATCGTATCCAGAAAAGGAAGAAACATTCCTGATGAAGTAGTTGAAACTTTTGCCGAAAAAGGGATCGATACGAGATATATTAGACAAGAGGAGAGGTACAATTCGCCCCAATCGTGGCAGATCTTTGACCGGTTTTCCAACCGGTATACTGTCACGAATCCCGAATCGGGTCCAAGAGAAATCGTCACACCTGACCAAAGCGATTTTGAAGGTGAGGTTCTTGAAGCGGAAGGATTTCACCTTGCACCGTTGTGCCCCCTGTCGATTGTAGAAGGAATTCTGAATAAGATCCCAGAGTCAGCAGTTAAAACGCTTGATGCGCAGCCGGCATGGTGTGCTCCAGAATATCTGGAAAAACTTGGCACCATATTTCCGAAAGTAACGGTCTTCATGCCCTCGGAAGGAGAACTGGTAAAACTGTTCGGAATCGATTGCGATGAAGACTGGCACGGATATCTGCCGTACCTGAAGAAACTATATGAGCTTGGCGCAGGCAGAACGGTTCTCAAGATGGGAGAGAAAGGATCTCTTGTATATGACGGAGAAAGCGAAACATGCTGGAAGGTCGGTATCGCAAGAAACGAATGTATTAACGCCATGGGAGCGGGAGACATGTTCTGCGGCGGCTTCCTGGCCAATTATGTGGACAGCGGCGACCTGCTCGATTCCAGCATAAGAGCTACCGTGTCTTCTTCTTTCAAGATAGAGAGGAGACTTATGAAAGAGTGCCTTGACGTCACAGAGAAAGACGTTCAGGATCGTTTGGCTGAAATAAAAAGCTATATAGATATAGAAAAAATAATTATCTAAGGAGGAATATAAAGAAATGCCAATGGTTGTTGAAGGAAATGAAGTGTTTAAAAGAAACATGAACAGAAAGGACGAAGGACTTACCGAACAGGATTACGCTGATTTCAGGTACGAGGTGGATGACGTTATTTCCAGATTCCCTGCAATAATGGATCCGCTCAACGATGTAATCGGAAAGAAATACAATCATGTGTACGCTGTCGGTATCGGTAACTCGCTTTATGCTCCTGAATCACTCAAGTTCAATTTCAGAGAAAACTCCGGTGTCGACATCGATGTTTTTGAAACAATGGAGTTTAACGCCTACTATGTCAACTATTTGCCCGAAAACTCACTGGTACTGATCTGTTCCCACGGCGGAGCTGCAGCAAGAACAGTTGAAACGGTATACGTAGCGAAAAAAAGAGGTGCCACGGTCATTTCCCTGACATGCAAGGAGACAAGCAGACTCAATTCATCCTGTGAGCACCATCTCTGTTGCACCCAGCACAATGAAAAGGCCTATATCTGGGGCAACAACGGATATGAGACGCTTGCTTTGATGTATGCTTTGCTGGGTGTAAGAATGGGAGAACTCAATGGCCATTTGACCAAAGAACAGGCAGAAAAAGCGACTGAAGATATCAGGAGAGCTGCCTATATCGGCTATGAAACCTGTATGAAATATGATGATCTGATGGTAAAATTCGGCAATGACGCCAAAGACCAGAAGAAGATCTACTATCTCGGTGCTGGACCAAGCTACATCATGGCGGAACATGGATGTGCAAAACTTATGGAACAATGCGCGCTTGACGGCATCCATCAGCAGATTGAGGAATACGGCCATCAACAATACTGGGTACACAATAGAAACGGCAACAATGATTTTATGGTCATGATATGTCCGAAGGGTGTAAGTCAGAAGAGAGCAAAAGAAGACCTGACCGAGTTCAAATTCCTGAATCTCAGATCCGTTCTCATTACCACATGCGACGCCGATGAAGAAATGAAGAAAATGGCGGATTATGTCATTGAATCGACTGAGCCAGTCAGCGAGAATCTGTTTGCTTTTGTTTCCAGCAAAGTACTCGCTAGAATGGCTAACAGGCTGGCGCTGGCTATCGGTAACATGGGAGAAAGATTTAAATCCCAGGATCAGTATGCAGACCACTATGTAACGATCCACTACAGCAGATTCCTTGATGAAGTCGCTGAATACGACATTCCGATGCCTGATACAGAGACAATCGAAAGCGTCGGACCGCAGGGATTGAAATTTGACAAGAAAAACTGATTTGGTCTTTATTACCGGAACAATGAACATGTCGCCATCTTAGCCTCCGGGATGATGACTGATAGCAGGAAAGGCAGAATCAATATGATACTGTGGTCTGCTTTTGTCAGCACAATCGAGTGGGAATAGATGTAAGTATAAAAAGTCCTTAATAAGGACTTTTTTCTGGTTTCTGTTTTTCTTGAATAGAATCTGACGACAAATCCATCATCGATTAAACAACAGATAAATATAGAGAATCAGGAAGAGGAGCATATGAGATATGACATATAAATATTATTCAGTTAAAATAAAGTTAGACCGACATATTTAAAAGGAGAATAAAGCATGCTGGTAAAACTAATTGAAGAAAAATGGAACGACAAGGCCGAGGAGATGCTTGAGAACGTCAAGAAGATATCCAACCCTGAATCGATCATAGCCTTTATTTCAGATGAAGCTTTCACTTACACAAAGAACGAAGGCAAAACAATTGATGAAATAGTTGAGGAAGTCAAAGACCACATGTCCGATGCCCGTTCCAATATGCCGGATTTTAATTACTGGCCGATGGAAGACAACCTTGGCGCTCTGGTCTATTTGCCTAACGGATTCATCTGTACCTATCTGAATCCGGATGAGGCCAAATGGAAAGAAGAGGCTCCGTCTGAGGCAACGCCAATACTGCTTATTTATAGAGCAAAATGTCTGCAAGCAATCGAAAACGATGAAGTAATCGCCCTTTATATTCCTGATGAGAAGGACGAACCTGATACAATTGAGTGAAAGTAAGACTAATGCGTTCAGTCAGTATAATCTGTAGGAGGAAAGATGGCAACTAAGAAAACAAAAGAAACAGTAGCTGAAAAGGCTGCTGTAGAGAAGAAGACGACAGAAAAGAAAACCGTTGAAAAAAAACCCGCAGCAAAGAAAGCTGTACCGAAAAAAGCGTCAGTGAAAAAGACTGCCGTAGAAGCTGCAGCTGATGAGATTCTGGCCGCTATTGAAGAACCGGCTCAGACACAGAGCTTTGAATCGCCACGCAGAAGCATAGCGTTTATCGGGTCCGAGTGTTATCCGTTTGTAAAGACCGGCGGACTGGGAGATGTCATGTATTCTCTTCCTAAGGCACTGATCCATAGAAACTGCGATGTAAAGGTGATCCTTCCAAGATACAAGTGCATTCCGCAGGAATATCAGGATAAGATGGTTTACCGGGGAAGCTTCTACATGGATCTGACAAGTGACGGAAAACAGTTCTTTGTCGGTATCATGGAGTATGTCTGGGACGGTGTGGTCTACGATTTCATTGACAACGAGGAATTTTTTGGAGGAGATAAGCCGTATACAAACCTGATCGACGACATCCCGAAGTACTGTTATTTCAGCAAGGCTGCACTGGCGGCACTGAACTACATGAACTGGCAGCCGAATGTCATCCACTGCCACGACTGGCAGGCAGCGCTTGTACCGGTATATCTGCGCACATTTTTCCAGGACACTCCTATCGGAGGCGCAAAAACCATGATTACGATTCACAATCTGCGTTTCCAGGGCATTTACAACATTGAAACCATCAAGTACTGGACGAATCTGCCTGACTATGTTTTCAACAAAGATGCACTGACCCAGAACTGGCTCGATGCGAACATGTTTAAGGGCGGAATAACCTACTCCAACATGATCACAACCGTGTCCAATACATATGCCGGAGAGATTCAGACATACGAGTACGGAGAGGGGCTTGCGGATCATCTGCGTTATCACTCGGGAAAACTGCGCGGTATTGTAAACGGCATTGATTACGATATCTGGGATCCTGCCAAAGACAAGGATATCGCTGCATCGTACAGTAAAGAAGATGCCATCTCTAAAAAGAAAGAGAATAAACTGGCATTACAGAAGGAACTTGGTCTTGAAGAGAACGAGGACAAGTTTGTGATCGGACTCATTTCGAGACTGACAAACCAGAAAGGCCTTGACCTGGTAAATGCCTGCGTCCCGCAGATCATGGACTCTCACACGCAGGTCGTGATACTCGGTACCGGTGACCCTGAATATGAGAATTCCTTCCGTTACTACGAGAACGAATACAAAGGACAGTTTGCCGCATGCATCCAGTACGATGAAGCAAGAAGCCATCGTATCTATGCCGGTTGCGATGCGCTGCTTGTACCTTCGCGGTTTGAACCTTGCGGACTGACACAGCTTATTGCCATGCATTACGGAACGGTTCCAATCGTCAGAGAGACCGGCGGTCTTAAGGATACTGTGGAGCCTTACAACATGTATGCCGACTGGGGCAACGGCTTTACATTCGACAGATACGAGACAGGACTTCTGTATGATGCGATCAACCGGGCAAAAACGCTGTACTTTGAGAGCCGTTACTACTGGGACGAGATGGTTCAGCGCGATATGGCCAAGGATGTTTCGTGGGACAACTCAGCGAAACAGTACAAGGATCTGTATCTGGAGCTTACTGCCTGGTAATAAGTAACGGAAAACAGTTCTTTCTTGTATTGTCCGTCTTAGCATAAGGTAACATTACCATAATAAAAAACAGGTCAGCCTAGCTGACCTGTTCTATCATATTAAAACATTTATCCGGTTCCTTCGCATATAGGGAAGTGATCTTAACGTCTTTCAGGATGTTTTCTTCTTTCAGCATCTTTTCCAGTTCGTCATAGAATATGCCCTTACCGAAAACGAGCCTGGCATCGTTGAGCGTTTCTTCGAGGTTGGTTCTTCCTTCAAAAGAACCAAACCAGTTGCCTTTGCAGGTGTAGTCGACACCGCAGGACGGCGATCCGTCGATGCCTACGAAACCCAGAACCTCAAAGGAATCGTTTCCAAGGTATTCCTTGAGCTGTTCGATGTAGGGTTTCAGGATCTTTCTGCAATGATCTCTGAAGAAAGGATTGTCAAACTGGTCGGAAACATGTCCCCAGCGTCTTGATCCGTAAAGGGTAAATTCGGGACACGGAAGCTGGATCAGCTGGATACCGGCATTAACGGCCTTGTTCAGGAAACGGATCCTGAGTTCTTCTTCGGCATTGATTTCTTCCTGATCATAAAGTACGACTTTGGAAGCAGTATTGAGGATGCAGTGGGATACGAATACTATCTTTTTCATAAGAACCTCTTTCAATTCAATTATATTAGAAAAAGAAATATATATAAATGAATTGAATAGAATAGTCAAATATGGGAAAATTATGTTAAACATAATACCCGGAAGCATCGGGAAAGGTTACTGGGGGGAGACCTTGTCTGAAACTTTCGGGTCGATAAAAAAGGAGAAAATATGACAACTAAAAAACGTTCAATCAAAGACGATTTCACAATGCTTACGATCTTACTGATCCCTGTAGGCGTTGCAATCAACGTTGTAGGCGGACAGCTGGCTTCCCTGCTGCATCTGCCGATGTATCTTGATACCATCGGTACGATCTTCACCGGCATCATCGCCGGACCATGGGTAGGCGCCGTTACCGGTCTGATGACCAACATCGTTACCGGTATCCTCAATCCGGTCAACTTCTGGTTCATCCATGTCAACGTTCTGGTCGGTCTCGTTACCGGTTTCATGGCCAGAGCAGGCTGGTTCACATCCGTCGGCAAGGGCCTGCTGGCAACAGTCATCCAGGCTATCGTTTCAACCGTAGCTTCCGCTCCGGTAGTCGTCTATGTATTCGGCGGCGTTACAGGTTCAGGCACATCCCTGATCTCTGCCGTCATGATCGCAGCCGGCAAGAGCATCTGGTCTTCATTCCTCAGTGTTGAGATCGTCTGGACAATCATCGACAGAATCATTTCCTGGTTGATCTCTCTGGGTGTTATGAAGGTTATTCCGGACAAGACTCTGGTCAAGTTCCCTCTTGGCGAACTGTATCTGAAGAAATAGTCTTATTTAACAACGGATAAAAGGAGAATAGGATCCTCCCAATTCTCCTTTTATTATTACGAGGACAATTATGGAAAAATCATATCTGGAAATGGTGCAGATTAAAAAACCCAACAAAATCGACGGTCTTCATCCGAAAACGAAGGCCTTTATTCTGTTGCTATATATCATCTGCACTTTTGTAATATCGACAATAAAGGTCACAAGGTTCGAGATCCCTCTTTATCTGATACCGTGGTTCGGCGTTCTGCTGATCCTGTTTGCGATCTCGGGCCAGTTTATGAAGTGCATCAAGGGATGCAAGCTGGTCTTTACGGTCTTTTTAATCATTTTCATCGTACAGTCGCTGATCATTCCGGGAGGCGAAGTGCTGTTCAGGCTGGGTTTCATCACCATTGAGCAGGAAGGCATCAGAAAAGCCTGTTCACTGGGTTTCATGGTTCTGGATGTAGCGGGAATATTCGTGTGGTTCTTCCAGACCACTTCCAACAAGGAGATCGCTGCAGCTCTGAATGAGGCCGGAGTAAATGAAACGATCTCGTACGTTTTCGTTTCAACACTGAAGATGATCGATGAGATGAGCAAGAACTCCAAGGTCATCATGAGTGCACAAAGGGCCCGCGGCATCGAGACCGAAGGCAACCTGATGGTCAGAGCCAAGGCCTTTGTTCCATCACTGGTACCGCTGATCCTGACGGCCGTGACCGGAGCCGAGGAGAGAGTCGTTACGCTTGAGGCAAGAGGTTTCTCGATCAAGGACGAGAAGACAAGCGTCTTCAAACTGCAGAAATCGGGTCTGGAGACTTTGGCTACGGTCGTAGCTCTGATCATAACGGTGGCAATCGTCGTCTGGAGGTTCTTAGGATGAGCACTATTATGGAATGCAGGAACGTGTCCTATCAGTATCCTTTGACTGATGAACCGATCCTTAAAGATATCAATGTCAAGATCGAAAAGGGTAAGGTCTACGGCGTCATCGGCGAGAACGGTGCAGGCAAGACGACTTTCTGTGCGGTCTTGAGAGGTTTTGCGCCGAGCTTCTATCAGGGCAAGCTGGAAGGAGAAGTCCTTCTGGAAGGCAAGAACATCACGGAATACGGCGGGAAGATTTCAACCAGGATCGGTTACGTCTTCCAGAATCCGTTTACCCAGATCAGCGGCGTCAAGGATACGGTCTTTGAAGAAGTGTGCTACGGTCTGGAGAACTTCGGTGTACCGGTAGATGAGATCGAAAGAAGAGTAAACGAGGTCATGAAGACGACCAACATCGAAAGACTGGCTTTAAGCAATCCGTTCGAGATTTCGGGTGGGCAGATGCAGAGAGTGGCTCTGGCTTCCGTCATCGTTCTGGAACCGGATGTGCTGATCATCGACGAACCGACCAGCCAGCTGGATCCGGAGGGAACCGAGAGCGTATTTGAGGTCATCAAGGCCATGAAGGACAAGCACAAGACGATCGTACTGGTCGAACACAAGATCGACCTGATTGCGGAATATGCCGATGAAGTAATCGCCTTCAAGGACGGCCGTATTATTGCGAACGGCCCGACGGCTGAAGTACTTTCAGATATGTCTCTGCTGGAGAAAGGCGTAAACCTTCCGCAGGTAGCCATGCTTGGAGCGAAACTGAAGGAAAAAGGACTTCCGCTGGATCATATTCCGGTAACCGAGAAAGATGCCTGCGAGACGATAAGCAGAGCTCTCAAGGAGGGAAGATAACATGTCTGACATCTTAATCAAGGACGTTACCTTTACGTATCCTAACGGCTATACTGCCGTGGAAAACATCAATCTCGAAATAAAACAGGGCGAGAACGTCGCCATTGTCGGCCAGAACGGCGCCGGTAAGACTACCTTGGTCAAAATGATGAACGGCCTTAATCGGCCGACCGTTGGTGATGTACTGGTCGGCGACATGAATACCAGGGATTATACTACAGCCCAGGTATCACGCAAGGTTGGCTACGTCTTCCAGAATCCTGACGACCAGATCTTCCATTCAACAGTTGAAGAGGAAGTACGCTTCGGTCCGGCTTATTTCAAACTGGACAAGGAAGAAGAAGACAGAAGAGTCGAATTCGCTCTGAAACTGACGGGCATGGATGAATTCAGAGACAAGAACCCGTTCGATCTGCCTTTGAGCGTGCGTAAGTTCGTTACCATTGCCGCTGTACTGGCCATGGAAACGGACGTACTGATTTTCGATGAACCGACCGCCGGTCAGGACATCGAAGGCAATATCCGTCTAGGAAAGATTCTCGATATCCTTCATGACATGAACAAGACAGTCATTACCATTTCCCACGACATGGAATTTGTCGCCAACAACTTTGACCGCGTCATCGTCATGGCGACCAAAAGAATCGTCAGGGAAGGAACCCCTAGAGAAATCTTCTGGGATTTCGCTTCTCTGAAAGAAGCCATGCTGAAGCAGCCATACGTATCCAGAGTATGCCGCGCTTTGAACGCGGGAGGCGACGTCATCACCATTGACGAAGCCGTAGAAAGGATCATGGCTCTAAGATAATGAAGATCAGGCTCGCATATCTGGCTTTTGGGATGTATTTCCTTACCGGCATCATCTGTATGATGGTCGGAGCAGAGATGTCGGGTCTGGTTTCTTTATATGCAAGGCCGGTTGAAAGCGTTGTGCTGATCGGTTCAGCTTTTGCGATCGGCAGGACCTTGTCGGCCTATCTCATCGGTAAGGCAGCCGAGCGTTACGGTCCCATGAAAGTTCTGTTCGCAGGAACGCTGTGCGTCCTGCTGTACATGATCGGACTGGTAATCAACAACAGGTTTTTGCTGGCTTTCCTGCTGGCGTTTGCGGGCGGTATCGGCATGTCGGTACAGGATACGGTCTGTCCGTTGTTGTTGAGCAGGGTCTATCCTTTGAGGTATTCCTCGGCTTTGTCGGCCGGACAGGCAATGTACGGCGTAGGAGGTTTTGCGATCGCTTTTCTGACAGGATTCTCTCAGGAAAGAGGTCTGCCTCTGTATTTCGGTAACGTGATCCTGTCGGTAATCGGTCTGTCGATCCTGATCATTGTCCCGACGGTGGCCTGGAACGGAAACGATCGGTCTTTGCCTGAGGAAAAGATCGAGCCCTACTACAGCAGGAATCAGAAACTGTGTCTGATCATTCTGGGCATCTCTTGTTTGATCTACTGTGCCATCTGCAACTGTCTGGCCTCGTACATGACTTCCTATATCGAGGCTCTGGGCTTTCCGGCAAAGGATGCCGCAAACATCCTGACGGTATACAATCTATTCAGTTTTGGCGGTTCGATCGCTTTCATCTTCATTCTGGAGAAAGTCAGGGAAAAGACCGTCCTGCTGCTTAACAGCGCTATTGTGGCTCTGCTGCTTATGGCGGCACTGATTATAGGAAAGATCCAGTACTACTATCTGACGATGGCGGTATCCGGTTTTCTGACAGGTGTGCTATTCAGCATCGTTATCGCCCTGGCTACCAGGATCTATCATGAAAAGATCGTTTTAGCCAGCGCCCTGATAGCCTCTACCGGAAGCGTCGGGGACATTCTGGCGCCTGTCATCTCGTCACTGATGATCAGAAGATACGGGATCACGGCGATCTTCAACTGCGTTGAAGTATTACTGATCATATTGAGCGTTCTTGCGCTTGTCATACATTATCTGATAAAGGAGGAATTCAATGGCGATTCAAAGTAAAGAAGTTCTGACCGAAGACGGCAGACAGTATCATATCCACTGCAAGAAGGGTGAAGTAGGCAAGTACGTCCTGCTTCCGGGCGATCCGTTCAGGACCGACATTATTGCGAAACATTTTGCCGATCCGCATCTGGTAGCTCACAACCGTGAACACAAGACCTGGAGCGGCTATCTTAACGGCGAACTGGTTTCGGTATGTTCGACGGGAATGGGCGGTCCTTCAACGGCGATTGCGCTGGAGGAGCTGATTCACTGCGGTGCAGAAGTGTTCATCAGAGTCGGTACCTGCGGCAGGATCTGCGAAGAAAGCTACAACGAAGAACTGGAAGGAGTCGTCATTACCGGAGCGATCCGGGATGAAGGAACGACTATCCATTACATTCCGATCGAATATCCGGCCATAGCAGACAGAGAAGTCACCAATGCCCTGGTGGAAGCGACCAAGGAGATGGGTTATCCTTTTGCGGAAGGCATTGCCCAGTCCAAGGATTCCTTCTACGGTCAGCACGATCCTGACAGCATGCCTGATGCGCCGAGACTTCATGAACGCTGGGCCTGCTGGGAAAGAAGCGGCGTCATGGCCAGCGAGATGGAGACCAGCACTCTGTTTGTTGTTTCCAGCATCAGAGGCGTCAAAGCCGGAGCGATCATGGCTTACGGTTCAATGAACGACCATACAATCGAGATCGCCTGCCGGGCAATCGAGAAACTGATTGAGAAGGATAAAAAATAATGGGTTTCTACGAAGAGGAACTGTATCCGATCCTGCACAGGACGGCAGAAATCATTGAAAAGACCGAACACATGCAGGACATCGTTAACGGCACGATGAGCCTGGAACGCTTCCGTTTCCAGATCAGACAGAACTATCAGTATCTTCTGGACTATACGCGCTGCTGGGCTATCCTGCTGGGAAAATGCACCTGTTTTGAGGAAATGGAAATATTCTATCCGATCGTGAAGAATACCATGGAGTCTACGGTCATGATGAACAGGACCTACTGGGCCGAAGAACTGGGGATCTCTCTGGATGAGCTCGACAGCGTCATTGAAGCACCGGGTAAAAGATCCTACACGGCCTTTCAGCTGATGTGCGTCCATGAGGGTTCGCTGGCTGAAGGCATGATGGCTCTGTTCCCGTGCAACATCATCTACCGCTATTTCGGTGAAGACCTGCTAGATCAATGCAAACTGGACAAGGAAGACAGATCTTACAAATGGCTGGCTTACTATGTATCCGACGAGTACATCAGAAAGACCGAGAACGAGATCGCCATCGTGAACAGACTCTGCGAACATAAGACAGAGAAGGAAAAAGCCAGATTGAAAGAGATCCTGGCCCACAGCTGCAACTACGAGATCCTGCAGTGGCAGGACATGTATCACAACATGACCACCTGGCCTGCGGATGAACTGTATCCCAAAAAGTTTACGACCATAAAGGACTGATATGAAAGAAAACAGAAAGAAGATCATTATCGATACGGACTGCGGTTCGGACGATGCCATGGCGATTGCGATGGCTTTGAATGACGAGAATTACGAGATCGTCATGATCACAACCGTATCGGGAAACGTAAGGATGAAACAGGCGACCCTGAATACCCTGACGACTCTGAAGGTAAACGATTCGTACTATCCTCCGGTTTATGAGGGCTGCGATGAGATGCTGGTAAGGGACTGGGTAGGCGCTGCCGAGACGCACGGCTATGACGGCATGGGCGATCTGGGGCTGGTTGATCAGAGTCTTAAGCCTCAGGAAGGGCATGCGGTTTTGAAGATGCTGGAAGCGTTGAGGAATGCCGAAGACAAAGAGATCGACATTATCGCTCTTGGACCGTTAACCAATCTGGCTCTGGCTTATCGTCTGGAACCGGGAACAATGAAGAAGGTCGGCAGGATCGTCGTCATGGGAACAGCAGGACTGGGAACGGGTAACGTTTCGCCTGCTGCCGAATTCAATATCTGGCAGGATCCTGAAGCCTGTAAGGTAATGCTGGAATCAGGCATCGATCCTCTCATCTTTGTAGGTTGGGATGCCTGTCTGGATGAGGCGATGCTGAATGAAGAAGAGATCGAAAAGATCCGTAACGGTTCTGCCATCGGCAGGTTCTGCATCGATACCAACGTCATCCTCATGAACATGAACAGGGAAAGATTCAAGGAAAACTGTCTGGATATGGCTGATCCGGCAGCTATGGCTGCGGCTCTGTATCCTGAATGCATCAAAGAATGCAACAAATACTATTGTGAAGTGGACACAGCCAACGGTCCAAGCTACGGCGGAGTGCTCGTCGACAGATACCGTTTTTCGGGAAAGAAGGAGAATGCCTATATCTGTTCAAAACTGGATCCCGAACTGTACAAAAACTACATTTATAAACACCTGAATGTTGAATGATAAAGGAGAAAAACAATGAAACAACTGAAAGTCAAATTCCTGATGGGTCCGCCTGAATGCAACGATCCATATATTCCGACCTACAGCGACATTTTCCTGAAGGAACTGTCGGAGAAGGTGGGTATTGAAGTCGTAACGGCCGAGATGGACGAAGTAGCTAAACAGCCGCTGCCGGTATATTTCATCGCCTCCGGCGGAGCGGAGAACGGTTTTAAGCAGAATCACGTCATGACGAAGGAGCCGTATGTGCTTCTTACTACTCCTTCCTACAATTCTCTGGCAGCATCCATGGAGATCATGGGCTTTCTGGAGGAAAACGGACTGAAAGGCGAGATCCTGCACGGAGACATGGATACTTTGGCTCATGAACTGAAACTGAAACTGCAAATTGCGGAAGCCAACGATCTGCTGAGCAAGTCCCATCTGGGCTGTTTTGGCGAGCCTGGCGGGTTGATTGCCAGCGATGTGGATTTCAATAAGCTGGAAGAACTTACAGGCTGCAGATCGACTTTATATACGCTTGATGAACTGATCGACGAATATCACAAGGGCGGATACGAAGACAACGACTATACCAGACAGCTGAAGGAAAAGTCCTTCAATCTGGAAGAGACGGAAAAGGCTCTCAACGTCTATGGCGCTTTAAAGAGACTGATAAAGAAATACGGATTAACAGCTGTCACGGTAAGATGTTTCGATCTGCTGGAAAGAATCAAGACGACGGGCTGCCTTGCTCTGGCGCTTCTGAATGCGGAAGGCATTCCGGCTGCCTGCGAAGGCGACCAGAAATCCCTGCTTTCCATGGTCATCATGAGACTGCTGACAAACAGAACAGGTTTCATGGCTAATCCGTGTTCGATGGACCCGACAAGCGGCGAGATCATCTTCGCTCACTGCACGATCCCTATCGACATGCCTGACGACTACTATCTGACGACGCACTTTGAATCGGGCATCGGCGTTGCCGTAGCATCCGACATCAAGCCTCAGGTCATGACTGTCTTCAAGTGCAACGGCGATCTTACCAGACACTACGCCGGAAGAGCACAGCTGGTGGAAACAATGCACAGGAAAGATCTGTGCCGTACTCAGATGAAGCTGAAGATGGAAGACGGAACCCAGTACTTCTCCAAGAAGCCGATCTCCAACCACCACATCATCTGCAAGGGCGACTACAAAGAACTCATCGATGCGTTCTTCGCCCAGTACGAATAAGAATAAGTAACTGAAAAAGCCCTGTTCAAGACAGGGCTTTTTATATGTACAAATGTTTGTTGCGACTGAATAATGATGTTATAGTATAGGCGCAACACTTTTGAATTTAGTAAATGGTGAGATAAATATGAAATCAAACAATAACAAGAAATATCTGAACATCGTCCTGTATGTCGCTTCTGTTCTTGCGATGATCGGTCTGATGATCCTTGGCGGCAGGATCTTAAAAGAAGACAACTTCGGCCTGATGATCGAATTCTCTGTGATTACAATTGTCACGCTGGTGTTCCTTTATCTGATCTCAGGAAAAAAGACGTTCTCTTATATGAATAACCAGACCTGGTATTCGATAAAGCATCTGCTGCCGACGCTGATCTTTCCGTTAGTATTCATGCTGCTTGGCGTCATGTCCTATTTTATTGATAAACCGCAGCTGAATCCCCACTGGGTAAAGGATCTTCTTCTGTTTACGATCGACATGTTCCTGGTGGGCATCTATGAGGAAGGATGCTACAGGGCGTGTGCGAACGACGCCATGCTTCCGTTATTCAGAAAACTGAAACACCCGTTTCTTCTGACGGCGTTTATCTCTTCAATAATCTTCGGCTATGTCCATGTCGTAAGCGTCGACTTTTCCGACCTGCAACAGGTCCTACAGTTCTTCCTGAAGATCGCGGCTGCCGGCGTGACCGGAATGTGCTATCTGATCGTTTACTGGAAGACGAGAAACCTGCTGGGAATCGCCATCGTGCACTGTTTGAACGACTGGATCCCCGGTTTCCTGTCTGAGATCTTCGTATGGAAAGACGCTGCTGATACAAACACATATACGACTGGGGATGCCGGCACGACGATCCTCTATGCCGTTCAGCTGGCATTCATGCTGCTGTGTCTGTTCGGAGTATGGCGCAGAGTGGGCAGAAAGATCGATTATCAGAAAACGCTCGAGGAATGGTAAAGAGTTCTGTCTGATCATCATGTAAGAATAATAAGAGGCCTTGAAGAAGGCCTTTTTTATGCCTGTATCAGTAAAAAGCATAAACGAAAGCTCCGGATATGATATATATGTTTTTTTTGAAATAAGGGCTCAGTCGGATATAATAGAAGAGTCATGATGTTTTAACACTATAGCGCCTGGACTTATACAGTATAAGTTGACGAGGGCTGGGCTTATCGAAAGATTCGGCGGATGGTCCAGAGGCCTGATACGGCCTGAACGATGGGAAAAAACAATTCGTGAGGATTGAACAGATCCATTCGGTATCCTTCATGACATTAAGGAGGTTTTTGTTATGTGCGGAATTACCGGTTATATCGGTAAGGACCCTGCACTTTCTTTTGTCATGCAGGGACTGGAAAAACTTGAATATCGCGGCTATGATTCAGCCGGGGTGACACTGGTCGATGAGAATGGTCTTTCGACCTACAAAACAAAAGGAAGACTAAGTGAACTTGAGAAGATGCTGGAGGACAAGGACTGTCCTCAGATCTGCGGGATCGGCCATACGCGCTGGGCAACCCACGGCGTCCCTTCGCAGCTGAATTCTCATCCTCACAGCAACCAGAAGAATACGATCTCACTGGTACACAACGGCATCATTGAAAACTATGCTTCTTTAAAGGAAACGCTGATTAGAAAGGGTTACAGTTTTCAATCGGAAACGGATACCGAGATCGTTGTCAATCTGCTGGATGATTATTACTACAACGATACGCACGATCTGTTCGAGGCCCTGAAAAAGACATTAAGAGTTCTTGAGGGCAGTTTTGCATTGTGCATCGTATCGACCGTTGAACCGGATACGATCTATGTAGCGAAGAAAGAAAGTCCGATGGTTCTGGGAAAGACGAAGGATGCTGCTTTCTGTGCCTCGGATGCTCCGGCTCTGCTGGCTTATACCAAAAGGATACTGCCTCTGGAAGACGGATAGATTGCGATATTAAAAAAAGACAAGATCGAAGTTTTCGATTTCGAAGGGAATAAAGCTGAAGAGAAATGGATCGATATCCCTTATGACATCGAAGCGGCCCAGAAGGGCGGTTATGATTCGTTCATGCTGAAGGAGATCCATGAACAGCCTACAGCCATCAAAGAGACCTTGAGAGGTATACTGGTAAACGGAAAGATCGTCTTCAGGGAACTGGATGAGCTCAACTATGACTGGAAGACGATCAACAGGATCTATCTGGTTGCCTGCGGCACGGCATATCATGCCTGTATCTTCGGAACACAGATCCTGCAAAGAAACATCAAGACACCAATCAGCCATCTGCCTGCCAGCGAATTCAGATACGGAAATCCTTATCTTGATGAAAACACTTTGTGCATTTTCGTATCCCAGTCCGGAGAGACTGCCGATACGATGGCAGCCATGAAACTCGCAAAACAGAAGAAAGCCAGGACGATTGCCGTAGTCAACGCTCTGGGTTCGTCGATGACCAGGATCGCAGATGCAACGATATACACCTGCGCGGGTCCGGAGATCTCGGTTGCTTCCACTAAGGCTTATACGACACAGCTTACCTTATTGACTTGTCTGAGTATTTATCTGTGTGAAAAGGTTGGCGGCTTTGTCTCAGATCAATCATTGCTTGACGATCTGAACAGACTTCCGGATCTTATCAGGGAAATGCTGAAGGAAGAGAAGGAGATCGAAGAACTGTCTCATCTGCTTGATGAACAAAGCGATGCCTATTTCATAGGCCGTCAGCTTGATTATCCGACGGTTCTGGAAGGTGCCTTAAAAATGAAGGAGATCTCCTATGTCCATGCGGATGCCTATTATGCCGGAGAACTGAAACACGGGCCGATCGCACTGATTGAAAAGAAGACCGTGGTTATCGCTCTTGCCAGTCAGAGTGAAGTGGCTCAGAAGACCATCTCCAACATTGAAGAGACGATTGCCAGAGGTGCGGAGGTTGTCCTTATCACCAAAGCAGAAACGGAAGCCGATAAATTCAGACATGTGATCCGCCTGCCGGAGATGAATGATGTTCTGTACCCGATCGTATCAGTTGTGCTTCTGCAGCTGCTGGCTTACTATACGGCAGTAAACAAGAAACGCGATATCGATAAACCGCGGAATCTTGCCAAATCAGTAACGGTAGAATAAAAGATCCAGATAGTCTAATCATTAAAAACATTCAAAAAGCCTTTATGAAGGCTTTTTTATTGTTTTATATTATCCTGAGTAGAATTTGGCATTAGATCCATCACTGGTTATAAAACAGATATAAATATTGAGCTTCAGGAAGATAAGAGCACAAAAAACCGTCTGTCTTTCTCAATGACCGGTAGTTTCTATATATGGTTTCGTAGTATCTGTCTTCTATCAGCCAGTCATAAGCGTTCTGATAATCCTCTTCACTGGTAAACACAAACAGGAAGAAATCATCTCCGTATTGAACCGCTTCATCTATGAATTCTTTTATTTCATTCTTGTCAAAAGAAGCGAAACGTCTGGCGTTTGTTTCCTTTAACATCATACTGTCATCATCGCATGCAGGATAGCTCTCATCAGGAGTGTGGTTAATGAGAAAGAAGTCATCATCACAAAGCAGGTACAGATCGACACTCTGCTTATCTCCGTATGTGGTATCTACCCAGTACCAGTTATCATTAAGCTTTATCAGATTCCAGGCATGCGATTCTTTGTCTCCGATGCCCGATACGTAGTAGCACTCAAACCCGCACTCCTTAGCCAGATGTTGGAACATCTTGGAGAATCCGGCACAGACCGTCTCCCCGTTTAACAACGAACTTCTGATATCCTGACAGTGTTCGGCGTCTTTTACGTATTCGACATGATCAATGACATATTCATATATGTTTCTAATTGTCTGATATTCGTCGTCTGTGATCACCTTAGGTAGAATGGTTTCAGTCTTATCATCAATATTTTTGATTGTTTCTGTTATTTCTTCCTGATTATCGATGTTAAGGATGGTGTACTTGTAAAAAGCGT
This sequence comes from uncultured Solobacterium sp., assembly GCA_964529805.1. Taxonomy (GTDB): domain Bacteria; phylum Bacillota_I; class Bacilli_A; order Erysipelotrichales; family Erysipelotrichaceae; genus Colivicinus. Next base: position 47,636 of record CAZGZT010000011.1, read on the forward strand.
TATGCCACGACTGGATGGTTACATCGTTTATGTAATAATATTTCGGCCAGTCGTACAGAAAAGCCTCAATAGCTGCACGTATTTCCTCGGAGTCGTAATCATCACCGAGCTCGTAAAGAAAATCGTTGTTGAGAGTATTGTGGTATAGATAGCTGTATACGTATTTTTCATCGTCGCTGAGTCTTTGATAGTTAAGACCATCCCGGTAATTGACCAGTTCGTTTTCATCGACATGGTATCCGTCGTCGAAAAGATTGATGGTGTATGTTCTTAAGGTGGTAGTATCTCTCAAGTAGTAGATAATACTACCAAAAAGGACTGCTAAAAGAGCAACAAAGATGATCAGGATTCTGAATAATTTCTTAATAGAATTCATTAATTAATAACCAGCAACCAAATCAATTATTACTTTTTATAACGATTGGTTAATATGTATGTAACCCACCAAACAACACCACCAATCAACATACAACCTATAAATATTAATTTTAAAAACAAATCATGAATAATTGGATATTCTTTTAGTAATTCAGCAATAATGTTAAAGGTCTGATTTGCTGATAAATACTTATCTATATACCCCGATACAGTTAAAGGGAAAACAAACATGGATAAAATTGCAGAAAAAATAGTGTTTCTTGTATTGATCTGTTTTGATTTTTTAGCTTCTAAGGCATCAAGAGCGTTCTTTGCGTCTTCCATCAACCTGTTAACTTCTAATTTCTCTCTGACTAAATCATATACATCTTGAGTCTCAAATTCAGATATGATCTGTGGACAGAAAATCTCGTTAAAGCTAGTAAATTCTACTTTTCTTAATAAGTATTGTTTAATAGAGTTTTTTTCATGCCGTGTTTTTAAGTTTTGATCATCATCAACATCACTAAATTTGTTGTGGTTTAAAAGCGAGAAAGGGAAGAACTTCTGATGGAGACAGAATTCGTAAATGAAAGCAAAATCTTCGTTCAACACCTTAATGTTTCTATCTCTTTCTGTTTTCTTTTCCTGAATCAGTATTGCACCAAGTCCTACTCTGGATACTCCCCAGATAACACTGGTGTCATCCTGGTATAGATCAAAAATATCATTGTTTTTGTTATAGGTTCTGATCGCTCCGTTTTCATGGATCCTGGTTATTTTATACATGATTTCTTTTATTTTGGCTTCGCTATGGTTTTTGCAATAGTTATTTATTTCATCTTTTACAGTGTAATAAGCAAACGTATAGCACTTCCTATCTTTATCTTCGTAGTTGAACGCCCAATCGTTTTCTTTCATTTCCAATTCATAATACTTGTTTTTTCTTCGTATAAAACGCCTGTTTAATTCTTGTTTGTTAGACATTTTAATAGGCATTCCATTAAATAAATCGACCAGATCAGCATATATGTTTTTTTGCGTAGAAATCTTAAAGTTTTCTACTTTCTTGTTGTCGAATTTGTTTTTTGTGTTTCTGCTGATAATATCATAAAGATGAGAAAGAGCTTTTCCTTTATCCTCATCAGTATATTTTGGATCAAAACGAACACGAATCATTACTTTAAGGATACCGATGTTTTTATAATTTTTTTCATCATATATAGAAAACGAAACATCATTGATATTGATTTCTGTTCCGTCATCTCCCATTTTTTCTTTGTGATGGTCTAAAAACTTTTTATTAATCTCACCAATATATTGATCTATGTTAGAACCCTTAATCCCGTTGATCTCATTTACATAAATCCATTTTTCTGTTAAATACTTCTTTAGGATTTCTTCAACACCCTTTTTTTTATCAATGATTTCAATTATCTTGCAGGGATATTTGTTCAGGAGTTTTCTGGTCGTGCGTTTATTAATGGTCGTGCGTTTATTAACTTGAGGACAAACTAAAACAAGATCGCTTTCCGGAATATATTCGCCTACCTCTTTAATATACTGTTTTATCTTTTTGTTTTTAGTTAAACAAACATTGCATTTTATTTCAAAATTATGCTTACTGCCCTCTTCAACAATCTTAGAACAGAGATCATTCGCATCGTCATCACAAACCAGGGTTACCTTCATCTTTTTCTGGATGATACTATAAAGGTGATAAAAATTTACATGTTTATTAATGCTGCTTTTTACGCTTCTTAAAAAAGCTCTGGCAGTTATTTCAAATTCGTTATTCATCAGATAAGCATCTTCATATATTCTTTTGTTGGTCTTTGCTTTTGACAGCAGTTCTTTTTTTGCTTCTTTTGATAAGCTTGTTTTCTTAGATGACTGATCTGTTACCCCTTCTTTTGGAAATAGTAGGTCTTTTGTCTTTAGTAGTAGATCTTTTGTTTTTTTTATAATAGATAATCTTTTTGTTTTTGCCTTAAATGGCAGATAACATATCAAATACCCGTAGTCGTATTTGTAACCGTCTTTATTGTTTGGATCGATGTCGTTATTCATGGTTATTACTCCCTTGTCTCTATTTTATCTTATTACCTGTTAATTGTATAAAACAGTCTGCCATTATAAAACCGAACTACCTAGCATATTGACATCAATCATAATAAATGATTAAATAATCTCACCTATAAAGAGTACGCTAGAGACAAGCTCGATGATCGTACAGCAACCTATCCACGAGGACAAGGTGCTAATGCTTGAATGATAGGAGAAATACACATCTGACTCCTATCATGACGATGGGAGTTTTTCTTTTCTTTTTATAGGCCTGTAAGGAGGAAAGAAAATGATTTACAGCTGGAACGAAAAAGAAAAGAAATGGGAAGAAAAACACTATCACGCAAACTGGGATGTGGTAGGAGAACTGCACAGGCTTGAATACAGCCGGGACACAGAAGCATTGAAGAAATTCCTTGGACAACTGACAGGCAATGACTGGGGATATCTGATGGGACAGCTTCCTTATTTCAGGCTTGGAAGAATCGGTGAACTAAGATACGGATACAAGAAAGAACACAACCGGATCAAGGGGATACCTGTCGCTTATGAAAGCGCAGATGAATTATCGAGACTGGTCAAGTTCCTGAACGAAAGCGGCTATACGGGTTATACAGAAGGATCAGGACCCCGTGTCCTGTATACCTGCTGGTCCGATGGTTCCTATTCCCGTCCGAACGTCACTTCCATGGCCTGCTGGTGTTCAGGAAAACGATATCCGTTAAGCGTCGATCAGTTCATTGAAAACTACACCAGGATCGTGATCGACGACGATGTTGATTATTACGATCGGCTTACCAGAGAAAGATATCAGGAAAAGGATAAAACTTCAAAATCTGTCTGATAAAAAGACATCAAAAACAGATCGTTTTTGACCTTTTTCATAAGAAAAAAACAAGTGAAATTTAGCACTCATTTATCAGAAAAAACTATTGATTTTTACTGTAGATTTGGTATGATAACTATGCGTTAAAAAGCGCTTGAAATACCTGAATGTAAAAGGTTCGAATCAAGATGGATAGGATGAGTCTATCCATTGGAATTCGGGCCTTTTTTTGCGCCCAGAAAGGAGCTGCTGTGGCTAAAACATTCAACATTGTTAAGAAAAAGAACCTTCTGACTGGGGAAGAGAGAGCGGTGAATTTCGCCTGTGAGGACGATCAGGTTTCCAGGGACAGAGTCCTTAGGAAACTGAATCAGTCTTTACAGGGAAACGAGAGCTTGAACTTCGAATTCTGCTACGGCGAAAGCCTGTACATGCACCTGCTTCCGGGTCTGTCGAAAACGACGGTTCAGGAACTGAGCAAGAGGATGTACAGTACGGCTTATGCCGTATGTAAGAAAAAGAAGACGGGGGAGGCTGTCCTTTACCTCTCGCTGTTCAAGGACACGGCCTTGAGATTCAAGGCTTCGATCCCGGCAGCGACCAGAAAGGTTGAGGGCAGAGATGTTCCCAACCCCGACTTCTATGTGAAGGAGCTGAGGCTTTGCCTCTAGCTCCTTGTTGTGCCGTTAGGAAAGGATGGTGAATAGGAATGCTGAACAGTAAAGAAATCATGAAGGAACTGAAGAAGTATGTGGTCGGTCAGGACGAGTATGTCCGACAGCTGTCGATCTTCGGCTACAAGCACCAGCTGAATCAGAAACTGATTGAAGAAGGCAAGAAGCCGGTCAACAACAATCTTCTGGTTGCCGGTCCTACAGGGACGGGTAAGACGTTCGGAGCCAAGAAGCTTGCGGAAATCATTGATATTCCGTTTGTAGAATTCGATTGTTCCAACATTGTACAGACAGGCTACAAGGGAACTACTACTGTTGAACACATCCTCAAGGATGCGAAAGAACAGCTTGGAAGAGGCGTTTTCCACAGCATCATTTATCTGGACGAGTTCGACAAAGTCTATGATCCGGCGCTGGATCACCGCGGTGACGGTCCGGCGCAGCAGCAGAATTTCCTGAAGATTCTGGAACCTAACAAGATCACCGTCAGCAGATACAGGGAAGATTCTTCAGGATTTGTCATCGATACTTCAGGTATTTCTTATATCGCGACAGGATCGTTCGATTATGTCCGTAAGAACATGAGAAATACACAGCAGAACAGAATGGGCTTTGCGACCGTTGATCAGAAAGGCGAGGGAAGTCTGACGAAGGCGGATATCATCGAAGCCGGTTATCTTCCTGAACTGATCGGAAGATTCGGGACACTGGTCAACATCAACGATCTGACGGAAGAGGATTACTACAATATTCTTCTGAAGTCGAAAGATTCTTCCTACACGCAATACAAGGATTTCTTCGAGGCGACAGGAGTAAAGCTCAATGTCAGCAAGAAGGTGTTTGAGTATCTGGCAAAAAAAGCCAGAGAGATCAATACGGGTGCCAGAGGATTGACGGAAGCCTTGAACAAGCCTCTGGATGACTGTGTGTTTGAGATCTCCTGCGATGAGACGATCGGTTCGATATACCTGAAGATGGAGTCTGACCGCATCGTTGCGGAATATGATCACAAGGGAAGAAAACAGTCGGATGCGGATATGCCTGTATTGAATGACAGAGAAATATTCGAAGTGTAGTGTTTTAGATCGGGAAAAGGAGGGTTTGAAAAATGAACAGAACCGATTTACAGGACAGCATGATCGAAAGCCGTATGATCTTCATCAACGGCGAGATCAACAAAGATACAGCGATTAATGTAATAGGAAAACTTCTTTATCTTGATTCACTGAACAGTGAAGAAATCAATATCTATATCAATTCTCCGGGCGGTTCCGTTTCGGATGGCCTGGCGATCATCGATACGATGGAACTGCTGAAATCGAAAGTCAGAGTGATCGGATACGGAACAGTCGCTTCCATGGCTGCAGTCATCCTTGCCTGCGGCCATAAGCGCTGCTGCCTGAAGCACACGAGGCTGATGATCCATCAGATCTACGGCGGAATTCAGGGCAATGCCAGCGATGTCGAGATCGCCTACAACAACATGATGGAGATCAAGAAAGACATCATGGAGATACTGGCTTCCAAGGTAAAGAAAAACATCACACAGATCGAAAAAGACTGTGAAAGAGACTACTGGATGTCGGCCAACGAAGCAAAGAAATACGGATTGATTGATGAGGTCTTATAGGCCTCATCAGCATCCGCATGGATGATTGAACAACAACGGAGAGCAATATGAACAAAGAGAAACTGGAACTGATTCATACAGACGAGAAAATAAGAGTATATCAGAGGAACCGCTGGCTTTTCTGGATACAGTGTTACGGCGGAGAATTCGGTACAGATGAAGATCTGGCTCACTATATCTGCATACTTTCACCGAGGATCGGGAAGGAATTCAGAGCCGTGTTTATTCTGGATAAAGGAACCGTTTATTACAATCTTGGAGGCGGAGCTTTCGATAACGAACTGTTGGAAGTATATAAGGAAAGAGCCGCCGATTTCATGGAGACGGTCAGACAGGCTAAAGAGATCATTTACGATACTTTTAAGGTAGAAATCAAGTAAGCGGTACAGTTGAAAAAAACGCTTGACAGGCATGTTAGAATAGTAATGCTGCAACAGAAGAAACAATTGAATTCCGATGTGATTTTATGATCACCGCATTTCTGAAAGAGAAATCTGTTTTTCATGACGGGAGGTGGATATGAACGATAAAGAAACCAGAAAAAGAGAAGCCGCCATGGCCGATCTGGAACTGACAAATAAATGTCAGGAAGTTTATAACGAACTAAGAACGGCAGGCATCCCGGTTCATATGCCGAAGGCTGTTATGTACAAGAAAATGAGCAGCTATATGGGGAAGTGTTTCCAGACAAGAAAAAGAAACGTTCAAAAAGATGAATATGAATATACGGCAGAAAGAATAGAAATCAGTAAAGAGCTGAAAGACCAGGAAGAGAAGAAAAGATGTATTCTGGCTCACGAGCTGATCCATACGGCGGTTAAAAATGGCGGACATAACGGAAAATTCTACGAGCTTTGTAAAATCGCCGAGAAACAGTATCATTACGGACTGTTTCACAGTACGGATTTTGATTATGCAAACATCGGCGATGGTGATAAACAGTATCTGTATCAGTGCTTCAAGTGCGGCCGATACCGTTATACAAACAGCCATGAAATGGGCGGATTATGCATGTACTGCGATGTGCCTATGACGAGAGTAGAGAAGATCGATTTCAGTTTTCTGGATATGAAGAAGTCCGAGTGGCGGAAGATGAA
>CAZGZT010000012.1:0-45947 GCA_964529805.1 uncultured Solobacterium sp.
ATCCGGTAGGTTTACATGCTCGTCCTGCTACTGTTGCTGTGAACGCTGCAAGTAAATTCAAATGTGATGTTAAGGTTTCTTTTAAAGAAAGATCTGTAAACATGAAATCCATTATGGGTGTTATGTCGCTAGGTATCCCTACACAGTCTGAAATTACCATTACTTGTGAAGGCGAAGATGAAGACACAGCGATTACAGCTATCGAAGAAATCTTGAGAACACAAAAGGTTATTGAGTAATCAAAGAACTTAATGAAAGGGAAGAGAGATTCTTCCCTTGTTTTTAATTTGCGAGGAGAACTATGGACTACAGAGAGAATTATGAAAGATGGCTGAACCATCCTAATTTAAGCATAGAAACAAAAGAAGAACTGAAAGCATTAAGCGAACAGGAGATCAAGGATGCATTCTATACGGATGTAGCTTTTGGTACTGCAGGCATGAGAGGTCTGATGGGCCTTGGTCCGAACCGTCTGAACATCTATACGATCAGAAAGGCTACACTGGGATTTGCGAATTATCTAAACAAGAACAATATGCATTCTGTGGCGATCGCCTATGACAACCGTTACAATTCCAAGGAATTCGCATTCGATTGTGCCAGACTGCTGGCTGCAAACGGCATTGAGACCTATATTTTCGATTCTCTGAGACCGACACCGGAACTGTCCTATACGGTCAGATTCTATAAATGCGACGGTGGTATCATGATCACGGCTTCTCATAACCCGAAGGAATACAATGGATACAAACTCTATGACGAGACGGGCTGTCAGCTGATCCCTGAACTTGCCGCCAAGGTCATTGACGAGATCGCAAAGCTTGGCGATATCCTTGATATCCTTCCTCCTGAGAATTACGACGAGAGTCTGATCCACATCGTCAACAAGGAAGTAGACGATGCCTACTATGTCGACTGTCTGTCTATTCAGTTAAGAAAAGATCTGAACAAGAACTTCAAGATCGCATTCTCACCGGAACACGGCACTTCGTATTATCCGGTCATGGATACGCTGAAGATGGCAGGCTATGACGTAGTAGCCGTAGAAAGCCAGTCGGTATTCGATCCAGCTTTCTCCGCAACAAAAACTCCGAACCCGGAAGAACCGGGAGCTTATGAGGAAGTACTGAAACTTGCGAAAGAGATTGGTGCCAAACTGCTTCTGGTAACTGACCCGGATGGCGACAGAATGGGCGTTGGTATCCTTCACCATGGCGACTATATCGTTTTAAACGGTAACCAGACCGGAGCACTGCTTCTGGAATACATTCTTTCTTCTTATGAAGATCTTGGCATCAAGGTAGAGAATCCTTGCATGTTCAATACGATCGTTACCAGCGACATCGGTGAAGCGATCGCCAGATATCATGGCTGTGACAACGAGAGGACGCTGACCGGTTTCAAGTACATCGGAAACAAGGTGAGACAGTATGAAAAGACACATGAAAAGAACTATGTCTTCGGCTATGAGGAATCATACGGTTCGCTGATTAAACCGTTTGTCAGAGACAAGGATGCCACTCAGGCCTGCCTGCTGCTGGCGGAAGCCTGCGCATACTATCTGGAACAGGGCAAGACCCTGATGGATGTCATGAATGAGGCCTATGACAAGGTAGGATACTACTACGATACCCAGTTCTCCATTATGCTTCCGGGTGCTGACGGTGCCGTAAAGCTGCAGCAGATCATGTCCAATGTCAGAAACAATCCATTGCAGATTCCGGGATACAGGACTCTGAAGATCGAAGATTACAAGCTTCAGAAGGTCTATGAAGGCGATCAGGTGAATGATTTTGCGGAACATGACGTCTCCGATGTATTAAAATATTATCTGGAGGACGGTTCCTTCATAGCGATCAGACCGTCTGGCACGGAGCCTAAATGCAAGTGCTATCTTTCCGTGAAAGATGTCAGCATGGAACAGGCAAAAGAAAAGTGTGCCGGCTTTATCGACTATGTGAAGCAGATCATGCAATGAACGAAACATTAAAAGAAAAAGCGTTAAAGGAAGGCGTGCCCATTATCAAGGATGAAGGGCTTGCCTTTCTTTTAAATATCATCAAAGAAAGAAACTGCAGGGATATTCTGGAACTGGGAACAGCGGTAGGCTATTCGGCGATACAGATGGCGAAACTGGATAAAAACATCCATGTCGATACTCTGGAAAAGAACGAAGAACTCTATCAGGAAGCGCTTCGAAACATTGCCGATAACGGTTTATCCGATCAGATCATCCCTTATTTGACAGCGATTGAAGACTTCAAAACAGATAAACAGTATGATCTGATCTTTGTTGATGCGGCAAAGGCCCAGTACGGAAAGTATCTGGAGATGTTTCTGGATAATCTGAAAGATGACGGCGTGATGGTTTTCGACAACATGGTTTTTCACGGTCTGATCTATGATCCGGAAAGTATACGTTCCAGAAACCTGAGAAATCTGGTCAAAAAGATCGTCAAATTCCGAGAAAAGGTGCATAATGATGAGCGTTTTGATATAATGATGTTTGATAATATCGGCGATGGATTATTCGTTTTGACTAGGAGGAACCGTGAAACCTAAAAACATAATGTTGCTGGGTTTTGTTAACAGAGCAGTTGATTATCTTGACAAGCATCTGGATGAGAGATCTGATCCGACATTAACAGAACTAAAGAATATTGATCTGGTATCACTGAAAAAGGAATTAAGTGAAAGCTTAGATTTTTCTTTCGATTCAATGCCGCCTGAGGTCGATTCACTGATGAGTGCCGGTGAGGACGTGTTTGATCAGTTCATCGATGCGCACGGTAATAAAGAATCACTTTCAGAAGAACTCGGAAGAATGCTGGATGTTGATTTCGATAACGAGAGCGTGGAAGAGAAACCTGCAGGTACAAAAGAATCCGATTTGGACAGACTGCTTGCTTTCTATAATCTGGATGGTGTTTTTGAAGAAAACGGCAGTGAGGTCCCTGATATTCAGCCGGAAACAGCCAACTACCAGGCTCCATATCAGGAAGTTGATATTCCTGATCAGACTGATGAAACAAAGAATCTGTTTGATCTTACTGATGAGGATAATGAACTGCTGCAGCAGATTACCGAGAACGTAAATAAAGTCAACAACGGCGAAACGATCAATCAGAACGATGCCGATTACCAGTCGCATGAACTCGATTCCATTTTCAATGAAGTTCTGGCACACGAGGACATCGCTGAAGTTGAAGAAGAAAAAGAAAAGAAAAAGAAGAAGGCTGAAGCTGAAGTTTCCGATGATAAGAAGGATGCGTATATCGATGAACTGTTCCGTTACTTCGATGACAACGAACCGAACATTTCTCCTTTCGGTCCTTCTGGCGAAAACAGGCCACCTGTTTCATCAGACGGTTCTGTCGACAAGGACGATATTATCAGAATGGTACAGGATCTGCAGGCTTCCAGAGAGAATCTCTATAAGGAAGATGAACTGTTTGTCGAGAATCCTATAGAAGAGAATAAAGAGCCTTCCCTGGCCGATGATGATGCCGACAGAGAAGAAGATGACGTTTATACCAGCGGCCTGATCGATGAACTGCGGCTGAAGATGATGAGAGAGGATCAGGAAAGAGAAACACTGGAGCAGGAATTGAGAGAGACCAGTGAACATATTCGCGAGATTTATCCATATCTTTCCGTTTCCTTTATCATGGGCGTATGTTCCATGAAAGATGCGATCGCCAACGAATATTTGACGGTAGATAAAGTCATCGTCCTGCACAGACTCTCGTTCAAGGATGTTGAGAACCTAAGACAGTTTGTTGAGATTACTTTGAAGCACAACTATCAGATCAATGCCGATGAAAAGAAACTGATTGTTGATGCCATAAAAGAATGCGCAAATACAGAAGAAAAGATTATCAGTTCGATATTCGATATAGCCAATCAGGCAGCACTGCTCAATGGCGATTATGAAGGATATCGTATCATGTCTGAAGAAGAATTACAGTGAGGTTGAATATGTTTGGAAAGAATCCCTACGAAAAAGATGAAACGTTAGATATTCCTGATTTTGTGGAAGATAAGACGACTACCAATTCCGAAAGCATCGACATGTCGATCTTTAAGATGAGCGATGATGAACTTTATGATGATGTAGAAGAGAATGAAGAAGACTATCGGGAAGTCAAGCCAAGAGCAGGCAGAAGCAATACTTCTCTGGTTCTTTGCCTGATCATCATTGCGCTGCTGCTGATTACAAGCGTAGCATCACTGATTTATGCGTTTAAACAGCATTCCGCCTATGTTAAGGCCAATACCAGCTATCTGCAGGTTCTGGCTAATGAAGAAACCTACAAGAAGCAGCTGGCTGAAAAGGATGCTACGATCGAAGCGCTGAATCAGCAGATTGCAAACAATACCGGCAAGAAAGAAGATGCAGCCGGTACGATGACTTACGAGATTACGGACGGTCCGGTCGTATTTAGAAACAAGCCGACAAGAGAACGTGATGATGATACGATGTTTAACGGGCAGCATCAGGCCTATAACGGCGAAAAGTTCCAGGTTCTGGAAGTCGTAAAAGGAACGGATGATCCGGATTACTCGTATGCCAGAGTGGGCGACAATATCTATTTCTGCATAGGAAATTCAGAAGAAACTTACGCAAAGAAAGTGAATTAAGGCAGGTTCGAATACCTGCTTTATATTGGGTAGTAAAGATGAATGATCTGATTAAAATCAAGGGAAAAAGAAAGCTGAAGGGTGAAGTGACGGTATCTTCCTGCAAGAATTCGGCGGTTGCGATACTACCGGCCGTTGTTCTGGCAAGCGAAATCGTAAAGCTTTATGATGTGCCGGAGATTGAGGATGTCAAGGTACTGATCAAGCTTCTGAACCTTCTGAATATCGATGTCAGAGTATCTGACGATGAACTGACGATAGACCCTACCAACATTACAAATGTGGATCTGCTGGATGAAGATGTCATGAAGCTGAGAGCGTCCTACTATTTCATGGGAGCACTCTTGGGAAGATTCAGACATGTGAAGATGTATTCGCCTGGAGGATGTAATCTGGGCCCAAGACCGATCGATCTTCACCTGAAGGGTTTTGAAGCCCTTGGTGCGACAATCAGGCAGGAAGGCAATGTCATAGAGATCTCTGCAGATGAGCTCAAGGGAGACGACATCTATCTGGATTTCGCATCAGTGGGAGCTACCATCAACATCATGCTTGCAGCATGCTTTGCCAGAGGAAGAACGACCATTGAAAACGCGGCCAAGGAGCCGGAGATCATCGATATCTCTTCTATGCTGAACAAGATGGGAGCCCAGATCAGAGGAGCGGGAACATCGGAGATCACAATCAACGGCGTTACCAGACTGAAAGGCTGTATCCATGACATTATTCCTGACCGTATCGAGGCGGGAACCTATATCATAGCCGCAGCGGCGTGCGGGGAAGATGTTACCGTAAACAATGTCATTCCTCAACATATCGAAGCATTGACTTCCAAACTGGAAGAAATGGGCGTTAGACTGGAACAGGGATCTGACTACATCAGGGTATTCGAATCGGAAGACCTGAAGCCGATCGATATTATTACCCAGCCGTTTCCAGGCTTTGCGACAGATCTGCAGCAGCCTCTGACGGCATTGCTGACGAAAGTCAACGGGGACAGTCATGTGGAAGAAACCATCTATCTGGAACGTTTCAAGCACTGCGGTGAACTGAACAAGATGGGCGCAGACATTGAATACACGACCGGAAAGAGCACGATACACGGCGGTAAACAGCTGCATGGTACGGATATCTTCGCTACCGATCTAAGATGCGGCGCATCCCTGATCATAGCCGGTCTGATGGCCGATGGAGAGACCGTGATACATAATGCCTACCATATTTACCGCGGATATGATTCTATCGTTGAAAAACTAAGAGCCATCGGAGCAGAAATCAAATAATTCTGTTTACATTTAGAAACAGATTTGTTATGATAATTAGGCGTAAACTTACTTTGGATTGACAAAGATATTCAAGGCGGAAGGGAGATTGAAGATGAAAAAGGGTATTCATCCTGATTATTACAGAGTTACTGTTACCTGCGCAGGCTGTGGAACAACATTCGAAACCGGTTCTACAAAGAAGGACGGCATTAAAGTAGATACTTGCTCAAACTGCCACCCGTTCTATACCGGAAGACAGAGATTCGCGGCATCCGCAGGCAGAATTGAAAAATTCAATAAGAAGTACGGTTTGAAAGAGAAATAGAGGATAAGTCCTCTATTTTTTTCGTTATAATAGTATTGTTGAGGTGTGATTATGTATCAGAGTTACAGAGACGGATGGATCGAAACCATCAGCGGCTGCATGTTTGCCGGAAAAACAGAAGAGCTGATCAGAAGGATCAAGGTTCTGGAATTTGCCAAGAAAGAAATCATGGTATTCAAACCGAAGATCGATAACCGTTATTCCGAAACGAAAGTCGTTTCCCATGCCGGTTCCTCAGTAGAATCTCATGTCATTTCCGATGCCGTAGAGATTCTTGAAATGATCAAACCTACGACACAGGTCGTAGCGATCGATGAGGCGCAGTTCTTCGGGGACAATATCTGTGATGTATGTAATGAGCTGGCAGACAGAGGCATTAGAGTCATGGCTGCCGGACTGGATACAGACTTTAAAGGTGAACCTTTCGGGCCGATGCCTTTACTGATAACGGAAGCTGAATTCGTCACGAAACTGGCTGCCGTCTGCAACAAGTGCGGCGCTCCTGCCACCAGGACCCAGAGAATCATCAACGGGAAGCCTGCTTCCTACGATGATCCGATCATTCTGGTGGGCGCATCGGAAAGTTATGAAGCCAGATGCCGTCACTGTCATGAAGTACCTGGAAAACCGAAAATCAGATTTGGAAAATAAACTATGGATGCCAAGATAATCAAACTGGAAGAAGTTGAAAAGAAGTATCTGGAAATAGGCGAGCTCATGCTGCTGGATGAGAATGTTTCTGATGTGAAAAAGTATACGAAACTATCCAAGGAACAGGCCAGACTTAAGGGAGCCTATGAAGCCTATCAGAACTACAAGAAATACAATTCCGTCATTGAAGAAGGTCAGGAGATGCTGAAAGACGATGATCCGGAGATCCGGGAAATGGCTCAGATGGAGATCGATGATGCCAAGGCGGAACTGGAAAAGCTGAACAAGCACATCGAAGATCTGCTGTTGCCTAGAGATCCGGAAGATTCATACGACTGTCTGGTTGAGATCAGAGGCGCAGCTGGAGGAGATGAAGGCAATATCTTTGCCGGAGATCTTTTCAGGATGTATTCCTATTATGCCGAGTCTCTGGGATATAAAGTGGAAGTCATGGAAACATCGGAATCCGAAGCGGGTGGATATGCCCTGATCAGTTTCATGGTTAAAGGTCTGGATGCCTACCGTCATTTCAAGTTCGAATCCGGTGCGCACCGTGTACAGCGTGTTCCAAAGACCGAAACGCAGGGTAGAGTGCATACCTCTACTGCTACGGTCATCGTTTTCCCTGATGTGGAAGATGAAGATGTCGAGATCCCAGATTCCGATCTGGAAATCGAAACGCACCGTGCATCCGGAGCAGGCGGTCAGCACATCAACAAGACCGACTCTGCCGTTAGAATTGTCCACAAGCCTACGGGTATTACCGTAAACTGTCAGGATGGACGTAACCAGATCGCCAACAAGGAAACGGCGATGCGTATCATCAAGGCCAGAGTCTATGAATACTATAAACAGCTGAAAGAGGAAGAAGAAGGCAAGATCAGACGTTCCAAGATCGGAACGGGAGACAGATCGGAAAAGATCAGAACCTACAACTATCCGCAGAACAGAGTATCCGATCACCGTATCGGTCTGACCATTAATCAGCTGGATAGGATCATGGAAGGAAAACTGGACGATATCGTCAATGCCCTGCTGGAGAACGACGACAGAGAGAAACTGTTAAATGAGCACGTATAACCAGCTGATTCATCAGTATAAAAAAATCTTTGTAGAAAAAGGTCTTTCACCTGAACTGGTGAAGGCTTTTCTTTTTGAACTGTGCAATGATCATCAGGTGAATCTGTATCTGAATATCGATCATGAAGTGGATAAAGAGATCATGAAGGAGTTCTCCAAGGGTATCGTCAGGCTCATGAACAATGAACCGATGAACTATGTACTGGGTTATTCCTACTTCTACGGATACAGGATGATCGTGAACCAGGATGTTCTGATCCCTCGTCCTGAAACAGAAGAGCTCGTAGGGCTCATTTTAAGCCAGTATGACGCGTTTTTTGCGGGAAAGAGGATCAATGTCTGCGATGTTGGAACGGGATCAGGTGCCATCGCAATTGCCTTAAAAAAGGAAGAAAAGAACCTGCAGGTCTATGCCTCGGATATCTCGGATAAAGCACTGGACACAGCCAAAGAGAACGCCAGGATCAATGACTGCGACATCACGTTCCTGTCAGGGTCGATGCTGGAACCGTATATCGAAAAAGGAATCAAGGTAAGTATCCTTGTTTCTAATCCTCCGTATATTAAAACGGTCGAAAAGATCGAGTCATCAGTCTATGACTTTGAACCGCATGTAGCTCTGTTTGGCGGAGAAGACGGTCTGAAATTCTATCGGGAGATATTTGAACACGCCAATGAAATTCTGGAAGAGAATGCTCTGGCTTTCTTTGAAATGGGATATGATCAGAAAGAAGCATTATCTAATCTGGCACACAGTTACTTCCCGAATGCGGAAGTTAATGTGTTTAAGGATATTAATGGAAAAGACAGGATGCTGATGATCAGGTTTTAAGTTTCACATACTTTTCACATCCTGATGTTATAAATATATTGTAATAATTTTTTCATTAACAATCTTCCAATAATAAGCAGTACAGAAAAAGCCCGAAAGGGCTTTTCTGTTTATAGTGTGTATTCCATGATGTAGTCGTCCATCACATAGCCGTTTCCGATGTCGTTTACGACGGCATCGATGACTTTGAAGCCGAGATGGAGATAGATCTCATAGGATGGGGTATTGTACTTGTTTACGGTCAGATAAATGCTTTTGAGATCGTTTTCTTTGGCATATTCCAGACAGTTGAGAAAGAGCTGCTTGCCGATTCCTTTTCCTCTGTGTATCTTTTCCGCATAGAGCTTTGAAAGGAAGAGCCTGGATCCCTCTTTGATGTATTCGCAGAAACCCACTGGTTTATCCTCTTCCATGGCCAGAACGAATACAGCTCCCTGATCCATCAGATTACTGATTGCTTCTTGCGAAAGAAACAGTCCTGCCATGTAGACAGCCTGGTCAATGCCGATCAGATCTTTGTAGTAGTCGATAAAAACATCTCCGGCGAATTCCGAGAGCATAGGGATCATTTTCCTGTCTGCTGGGATCAGTTTCATGGGTATATTTTAACATGCATTAGTGTTAAACTTAAAATGAGGTGAAAATATGAGTTTAACAGCAGGAATCGTAGGCTTGCCAAACGTAGGAAAATCAACACTGTTTAATGCGATAACCAATTCCAGAGTCGAGGCGGCGAACTATCCTTTTGCGACGATTGAACCGAATGTCGGTGTCGTAGAAGTTAAGGATGAAAGACTGATCAATTTAAGTAAGCTGTTTGAGCCAGAGAGAACCATCTTTACGACTTTCGAATTTACGGATATTGCCGGTCTTGTAAAAGGTGCATCGACAGGAGAAGGTTTGGGAAACAAGTTCCTGGCGAATATCAGAGAGGTAGATGCGATCTGTCATGTCGTAAGATGTTTTGAGGACAGCAGCATCACCCACGTCTATGACCGTATCGATCCGGTAGACGATATCGAGATCATCAACTATGAACTGCAGATGGCTGACATGGCTACCTGCGAAAACAGGATTGCCAAGGTGGAGAAGAAGGCTTTGAATACGAAGGATAAAGATGCCGTATTCGAGTATCAGCTGTTGAAAAAGATCTATGACGCTTTAGGCAAGAACCAGAACATCCGTTCCCTTTCTTTCAGCAAAGAAGAAGCGGCTTATTTGAAACAGTTCAACTTCCTCACTGCAAAACCTGTCATCTATGTCTGCAACATCAAGGAAGAAGAGATCAACGATCCCGATTCCAACAAATACTACTGTGCAGTGAAGGATTATGCCGAGAAAGAAGGATCACAGGCTGTAGCGATCTCAGCCAGGATCGAGGAAGAACTTTCCGATCTTTCAAAGGAAGAAAAACTGGAATTCCTGAAAGAGCTGGACATCGATCATAGCGGTCTGGATGAGCTGATCGCCAAAGCATACAAGACTCTTGGACTGGAGACTTTCTTTACGGTAGGAAAGGATGAATGCCGTGGATGGACATTCAAGTCCGGCTATACCGCTCCCCAGTGCGCAGGTATCATTCATACCGATTTTGAGAAAGGCTTTATCAAAGCGGAAGTCTATACCTATGACGACATTATGGAATATAAGACGGAAGCAAAACTGAAGGAAGCGGGAAAACTGCGTCTGGAAGGAAAGGATTATCATCCAAAAGACGGCGATATCATGTTCTTCCGTTTCAACAACTAAGAATGAAGGATCATACACTGGATCATCTTAAAAAAGGAAGATATCTGATTGGAGTATCCGGAGGGCCAGATTCAATGGCTCTTTTAGATATGGCAAGAAGGGAAGGCTTCTATATTGAAACAGCGCATGTGAACTATCACAGGAGAAAGACTGCAGATCGGGATGAGGAGCTTGTCAGATACTACTGTGAAAAATGCAATATTCCATTTCATCTGCTGGATAGTGATCCTGATTTATATAAAGGCAACTTTCAGGCCTGTGCCAGAGAAGAAAGATACAGATTCTTCGCCGACTTATGTAGGGATAATCAGCTGGATGCTGTGCTGATCGCTCATCAGAGGGATGATCTGATCGAGACCTATCTGATGCAGAAAGAAAGAAATCTGGGTGTCAGTCATTATGGTCTTGCTGAAAGCAATCAGATTTGCGGTGTGATGGTGATTCGTCCGCTTCTGGATTGGGACAGAAAGGATATTCTGACCTATTGCAAAGAGAATGGTGTTCCATACGGAATCGATGAATCCAATCTATCGGATGTCTATACCCGCAACAGGATCAGACATGAATCAGTCGAGAAGATGAGTGATACTGAAAAAGAAGAGATCCTGGCAGAAATCAGAAGAAAAAACGAAGAGAAAGCCATGGAAGATGAAGCAGTTTCTGTATTCCTTGAAAAGGATGGTTATCCAGCAGATGTATTCCTTTCTTATCCTTATGTAAAGACTGCTGTCAGAAAAATCTTTCCGGGGAAGAGTGATATGTTCATTGAAGATACTTTAAGGCAGATCCGTGAAAGCGACCGCTGTCAGATTAAAGAAAAAGAGATGATTATGGTTAAGGAATATGGCATGGTATCTTTCTTCAAAGCTCCTGAACCATACAGTTATACTTTTGCTTCAATGGAAGAACTAAATGAAACGGATTATCCGTATTTCAAGATCCAATATAACGGCAATACAAAACAAGCCGTAACTCTGCAGGAAGATGACTTTCCAGTTACGATACGCAGTTTCCAACAGGGAGATTCGATTCAGATGCGTTACGGTACAAAAAAGATCAGACGATTCTTTATCGACAATAAGATTCCACTAAGAAAACGGATGATTTGGCCTGTTGTCTTGAATAGAAAAGGGGATATTGTTCTGGTGCCGGAAATCGGCTGTGACCTGAATCATTATTCAGAAAAACCTAATTTGTTTGTGATAGAATATTAATATTACGGAGGACTCAGCGATGTTGATGGATGATGTAAAAGAAGTACTGATTTCTCAGGATGAGATTACCGAAAGATGTAAAGAACTGGGTGAAGAGATTTCCAGAGATTATGATGGTAAAGTTCCGGTTATTATCGGTCTTCTAAAGGGATCGGTTCCTTTTATGGCTGAACTGATGAAGAATATTTCGATTGACTGCGAAACGGAATATATGGCTGTTTCCAGCTACAGCGGTACGGAATCCATGGGTGATGTCAAGATCGTAAAGGACCTTGACCGTTCCATTGTTTCAAGAGACGTACTGGTCGTTGAGGATATCGTAGATACAGGAAAGACACTGGAGAAAGTAAAAGAACTGCTTCACTCCAAGGGAGCCAATACAGTAAAGGTAGTTGCGCTGCTTGATAAACCAAGCCGCAGAATCACGGATATAACGGCCGAATATGTCGGTTTTACGATTCCTGACAAGTTTGTGATCGGTTTCGGTCTGGATTTTAATCAGAAGTACCGTAATCTGCCTTTTGTAGGAGTATTAAAGGAAGAATTATACGAGGGTTAATGAATGAGCAATAGAAACGGAAATCAAAACAACAATAGACCGCTGCTGAATTCTCTGCCATATCTGATCGTATGTCTGTTCATGATCATGATGGTATTTACCAGCCCGGTCAAGACAACAAACAAAAATCTGAACTATAAACAGTTCAATGAACTGCTTTCCAGCAATAAGATCAGTGAAGCCAAGGTATCAATCGACTACAATACGATGACGGTTACCGGCGTAGTAAAGGAAAAGGATTCGTCCTATCAGTTTACGGCAATCATTCCGAATACTGAAAAAGCAACCGATGAACTGATCGATGAACTAAAGAAGCTGGATAAAGTCACATTTGTCGATGCGAACGCATCCAATTACCTGCTGGAACTGCTGAGTTCTGTCATTCCTTTGCTGGCGTTTGTCGTTGTCGGCATATTCCTGATGAACCGGATGGGAGCAATGAACTCCAATAAACAGGCCTTCGATTTCTCGAAGTCAAGAGCCCATCTGGAAGACAATATCCGGGTCAGATTCGACGATGTTGCGGGATGTGATGAAGAAAAAGAAGAAATGCAGGAGATCATTGAATATCTGAAGAATCCTAGAAAGTTCTCCAAGATGGGTGCCAGGATCCCGAAGGGTATCATCATGGTCGGCCAGCCCGGTACAGGTAAGACTTTGCTGGCGAAGGCGGTTGCCGGAGAAGCGAACGTTCCGTTCTACTCCATTTCCGGTTCAGACTTCGTAGAGATGTTTGTCGGTGTTGGTGCTAGCCGAGTCAGAGACATGTTTGCCAGAGCGAAGAAGACTGCACCGTGCATGATCTTTATCGATGAAATCGATGCGGTAGGCAGACAGCGTGGCGCAGGTCTTGGCGGAGGTCATGATGAACGTGAGCAGACCCTGAACCAGCTGCTGGTAGAGCTGGACGGCATGGCCGACAATGCGGGTGTTATCGTTATCGCCGCTACAAACAGACCGGATGTTTTGGACCCGGCCTTGTTAAGACCGGGAAGATTCGACCGTCAGATCACAGTATCCCTGCCGGATCTGAAGGGCAGAGAGATGATATTAAGAGTACATGCCAGAAACAAGAAACTTGCTGCCGATGTTGATCTGGCTGCGCTTGCCAGAAGAACGCCTGGTTTCTCCGGAGCCGATCTGGAGAACGTTCTGAATGAAGCTGCTATTCTGGCTGTCAGAGAAAACCTGGAAGAAATTCATCTGCAGCAGATCGATGAAGCCATTGACAGAGTCATGATGGGTCCGGCCAAGAAATCAAGGACTTATGATGAATATACAAAGAAACTGGTTGCCTACCATGAGGCAGGTCATGCGATCGTCGGACTGAATCTGCCGGATGGCGCTGTGGTTCAGAAAGTTACGATCATTCCTCGTGGCAATGCGGGGGGATACAACCTGATTACGCCAAGAAAGGAAAAGATCCTGAATTCCAAGAGAGAACTTCTGGATACGATCACTTCCTACATGGGCGGCAGAGCTTCGGAAGAACTGTTCTTCGACGATATTACGACCGGAGCGACAGGAGATATCCAGGCAGCAACCAGGATCGCCAAGGATATGGTTACCACCTACGGTATGTCTGAACTGGGTCCTATCCAGTACAACAACGGCAATGATTCCGTATTCTTGGGAAGAGATTATACATCTCCATCCAATGCATCATCACAGGTTGCATACGAAATCGATACGGCAGTCAGAAAGATCATCGATTCCTGCTATGCTCAGGCAAAAGATATCATCAGGAAGAACAAGAAAGAACTGATCATGATCGCCGAGAAGCTGATGGAAAAAGAAACGCTGACGGCGGAAGAGATCGAAGAACTTCTGAAACCGGAAAAGAAAACCAAGGCACCGGCAAAAAAGCCTGCCGAACCTAAAAAAGCAGCAAAACCAAAAACAACAAGAAAGAAAGTGGCGGAATAAGCGTCACTTTCTTTTGTTATAATAACTGTATGGATAAAAACGTACTGATCGCTACAGCACTCAATGAACATGCCCGTATCTATCTGCTGAATTCTAAGGAAGTAGTAGAACAGGCCAGGAAGTATCATGATCTATGGCCTACATCCTGTGCGGCCTTAGGCCGTACGCTTTCTGTCACGGCACTGATGGGACTGATGCAGAAGGATGAGAACGAAACGGTTACGGTGACGATTAACGGAAACGGTCCAATCGGAACGATTCTTTGTGTTGCTCAAAGCAACGGTACTGTGAAAGGATTCTGCGGTAATAAGCATATTTATCAGACATACGAGAATACCCATAAGCTGGCTGTCGGTCTGGCGGTAGGAACAGACGGGTATCTTAAAGTCACAAAGAATCTGAAAATGAAGCAGAACTATACTTCTCAGGTTGCCTTGCAAAGCGGAGAGATCGGTGATGATTTTGCTTTCTACTTCATGGAATCGGAACAGGTTCCGACAATCGTTTCTGTCGGTGTACTGGTGGACACGGATGATTCCGTCAAATCGGCCGGAGCCATGATTATTGAACTTCTTCCGAACCATGTTGAAAGCGATATTGCATATCTGGAAAACCTTGATTTAAAACCGATTTCTTCCGTTCTTGAAGATGATCCCGACTTAAAGAAATATCTGTTCAGACTCTTCCCGGATGCTCAGATTCTGGAAGAAAAAGAAGTGTATTATCACTGCGGCTGTTCCAAAGATAAGTTCATGAGCAAGCTGCTGACGCTTCCAAAGAAGGATCTGGAAGAGATCAGCAAAGACGAAAAAATAGAGATCAAATGTGAATTCTGCAGTAAGGTTTATCACTTCGATCAGAACGACATCAGGACTGTATTGAATTATGTTTCAGATAAGAGATAAGATCATATCCTCTCCGGTCATCGTTGCGCCGATGGCAGGTATCAGCAATGATGCTTTTAGACAGCTTTGTTTTGAATTCAAGGCCGGTCTGGTATATACGGAGATGGTTTCCGATAAGGCAATCTACTACGAGAATAAAAAAACACTGGATATGCTGAAAGTATCGGAAGATTCCCATCCGGTATCGATGCAGCTTTTCGGAAGCGATATTCAGACTATGGTTCATGCTGCTAAAGTGCTTGACAGTCAGACGGATTGCGACATCATCGACATCAACATGGGCTGTCCGGTGAATAAGGTCGTAAAGACCGGTTCAGGATCAGCTCTGATGAAACATGAAGACGAAGCTGCCATCATTGTGAAACAGATCGTAGAGAACGTGAAAAAACCTGTTACTGTCAAGATGCGTCTTGGATGGGACAGGGAACACATGAATTATCTATCACTTTCAAAGAAGCTGGAAGAAGCAGGAGTCAGTGCAATCGCTTTACACGCCCGGACACGTTCACAGATGTACGAGGGTCATTCCGACTGGAGCCATATCAGGACCCTGAAAGAGAATCTAACAATCCCGGTCATAGGGAATGGCGATGTCGTCAGTGCAGACGATTTCTTTCGGATGAAAGAAGAAACAGGATGCGATGCGGTTATGATCGGCAGGGGACTGATCGGTAATCCTTTCCTGATCAAAGAAATCACGGATATTCTTGATGGTAAGAAGAGAAAAGAAATCACGACAGTAGATAAACTGAACTGCTGTCTGGAACACGCTCAAAAACTTATTCATCTCAAAGGAGAAAAACTGGCCATGGGCGAGATGCGCGGTATCGCTCCTCATTACCTGTCCGGAATGTATCATGCTTCCATATACAAGGCAAAACTGAACCAGGTCCGTTCTTACGAAGAACTGGAAACGATTATCGATGAATATAAAAAATTCCTGGCTCAGCGCTAGGAATTATCTGATCTGCCAGTCTATCGGCTGTATACCGTTTTCTTCAAGAAAACGGTTTGTTTTTGAAAACGGTCTGGAACCGAAGAAACCGTTGTAAGCACTAAGCGGAGAAGGATGAACCGATTCCAGCACCAGATGTTTCTGACTGGTAATGAACTGCCTCTTGCTGCGGGCATTGGAACCCCAGAGGATAAACACGACAGGTTCTTCTTTTTCATTCACTTTCTGAATGATCGTATCGGTCAGCTGTTCCCATCCTCTTCCTTTATGAGAGTTGGCTCTATGGGCCTGTACTGTCAGTACGGCATTCAGCAGCAGTA
Source organism: uncultured Solobacterium sp. (assembly GCA_964529805.1). Lineage (GTDB taxonomy): Bacteria > Bacillota_I > Bacilli_A > Erysipelotrichales > Erysipelotrichaceae > Colivicinus. Next base: position 16,423 of record CAZGZT010000012.1, read on the forward strand.
CGCCCTGTTTTGCCCATTCTGTCAGGCAGCCGTGATTTGGAATGGAGCAGCCAAGGTCGTCATGCAGTTCTTTATAGATATTCACCAGGGAAGGAGGGATCTCTATCCCTTTGTTTACAGAAAAAGCCAGACCGTGTGCCTGACCCGGTTCGTGATAAGGATCCTGTCCAAGGATAACGACCTTGACATCCTTGTACGGTGTCAGTCTCAAGGCTGTATAGATGTACTGCGGAAGGGGATAGACCGTTCTGTTTTTGTATTCCGAATCAAGAAAACTTCTCAGTTCCTGATAATAGGGCTTATCGAATTCTTCTCCCAGTACTTCATCCCAGTCATTGCCGATAATTCTCATGAATTCATTATATAATATTTATGATGTTCACTGATATTGAAGAAGCGGTCAGCTGGATCACCTCTATTAGAAACAAAGATTATTCTTTTGAAGGTTTTAAACAGCTCTGTGAAGAACTGGGAAACCCGCAGGACAGTTTCTATACGATCCATGTTGCCGGAACCGATGGGAAAGGTTCAACCGTCAATTATCTGCGTGCTCTTTTGATGTCGCAGGGATTTAAGGTAGGGACTTTTACTTCTCCACACTACGTGACCCATCTTGACCGTATCCGGATCAATGATGTCAATATCAAAGAAGAAGCCTTCTTAAGGATCCTGAACCAGAATCTGGATGTGTTTAAACGGAATTCACTTTCCATGTTTGAAATGGACTATCTGATCATGTGCCAGTATTTCAGGGAAGAGGAGATCGATTATGCCTTGATTGAAGTAGGTCTGGGAGGAAGGCTGGACTGTACGAATGCGGTCAACGATACAAAACTATCCATCATCACGACAATCGGATATGATCACATGGAAAGGCTGGGAAACACGCTGGAAGAAATCTGCAAAGAGAAATGCGGGATCATTAAGGATTATTCTAAAGTCCTGATCGGCGATCTGAATGAAAGCTGCAAGGAAATCGTCAGACAGACAGCAGAACAGCATCATTCCCGTTTCTATGAGAAAGAACCATATGTCGATCTGGGTGAAAGAAAATTCCTTTTTAAGGGTAAAGAATATCAATTGGCATCCTATGCGAATTATCAGAAACACAACGCCTCTCTTGCTCTGCAGGCTTTGAATATCATTGCGGAAGACAACGGCTTTACTGTAGATGATCATAAAACCAAAGAAGCATTAATGAATACCATTTGGCACTGCCGTTTTGAAATCGTCAAAGAGAATCCAAGAGTTATCCTGGATGGCGCACATAACATTCACGGCATTCAAGCTCTGACAGAATCATTCGACCGGTTTAGCGGCAGCAAGTGCATTATCTTCTCTGCCTTGAAAAGAAAAGAATACCGCAAAATGGCAGATCTATTAAAGGAACACACGGACAGGCTGATCATCACGACTTTTCCAAACAGCGAAGTGATTGATTTAAAAGAATTCTCTGATTATGAAACGGAAACGGACTACCAGAAAGCGATTGCAGAAGCCATAAAATCCTATGACAATATCCTGATCTGCGGTTCTTTGTATTTTATGAGTGAAGTTGTACTTAACTGTAAATTCTAATAGAATATTGTTGAGAAATCAGGAGGGAATCTTCTAATGATAAACTATTCGCAGAACGAGAAGCAGTACCATATCGGTGTCAGCAGAGAAGACATCGGCGATTATGTCATTCTTCCAGGCGATCCGGGAAGATGTGAGAAAATCGCCAAGTATTTCGATAATCCGGAAAAGGTTGGACAGAACAGAGAATACACAACATATACTGGTTATCTGAACGGTACGAAAGTATCGGTATGTTCTACCGGTATCGGCGGTCCTAGCGCCTCTATCGCTCTGGAGGAACTGGTAGCCTGTGGTGCACATACGTTCATTAGAATCGGAACATGCGGCGGCATGCAGCTGGATGTTAAGTCCGGCGATGTCTGCGTATCAACCGCTTCGATCCGTATGGAAGGAACAACCAGAGAATACGCTCCGATCGAATTCCCGGCTGTTGCCAATCTGGATGTAACCAACGCCCTGGTTGATGCCTGCAAGAAGCTGAATCAGCCGTATCATGTCGGTGTAACCCAGTCAAAGGATGCTTTCTATGGACAGCATAGACCGGAAACACTGCCTAACGGGGATGAACTTCTAAGAAAATGGAAAGCCTGGCTGGCACTTGACTGCAAGGTTTCGGAAATGGAATCGGCTGCGCTGTTCATTGTGGGACAGTATCTGCATGTCAGAGTAGGTTCCTGTTTCCTGGTTGTAGCGAATCAGGAAAGAGCGGCTGCCGGTCTGGATAATCCGCAGGTTCATGATACGGACTGTGCAATCAGAGTAGCTGTTGAAGCATTAAGAACACTGATCGATGAGGATAAGAAATAAACTTATATATATTCTTAATATAATTGCTGCTGTATTGCTGCTGATTCCTTTAGGCAGACTGCAGCTGTTCAATGAAAACTATTCTACCCTTAGTTTAAACACTAGGGGTTATTTATATTTGCTTGTTACAGGGGTTTTATGCGGTCTTGTGCTTGCCTATGAGACTTCAATTATCAGCAATCCAAAACGAGGCATTCTGATCTTTCTGAGCCTGTTTCTGGCATCCGTGATCCCGCATCATTATCCCTACGATCTGCAAGGCAATATCCATCTGATACTGGCATATTTGGGATTCTGCATAATGATTGCCGTTACTTACCTGAATCTGTTTCAGAGTTACAGAAAAACATCGATCAACTTCTATACATTGTGCCTGACTGCCGCTTTTGGATTATATCTGAATGCAGGTATGGTTAATACGCTGTGTGAATTGATCATCATGTTTGCAACATTAGGAATCAATCTGTTTCTTTACATCAAAAAACAGGATCACTCCTGTTTCTGACTTCTTTTACAAGCTTTGATCACATGCTGACAAAGGATGGATACGGTAACAGAACCGACACCTCCCGGAATCGGTGTGATCTTTTTTACGTTTGGTTCTACCTGATCAAACAGTACATCTCCGCACAGTTTCTGTTTCTCTTCGTTCCATCCGATTCCGACATCGATGACAGTCTGGTTTTCATTGACGTATTCTTCATTGACGGATTCCATCTGTCCTGTCGCACATACCAGGATATCGGCTTTTGAAGCGATCTGAGCAGTGTTTCTGGTTCTGGTATGGCAGATCGTTACGGTGGCGTTTCGCTTCATTAGAAGCATGGAAACGGGTCTGCCGATGACTAAGGATCTGCCAAGGACTGTGACATTGCTTCCTTCCGTAGGAATACTGTAGTAATCGAGGATCTCCATGACTGCCTGAGCCGTACATGGGGCGAATCCAAGATCCTTGCCGGTGAATACGCCCGCAAGGGATAGATCGCCGCATCCGTCGATGTCTTTTGAAACATGAATGCTGTTTCTGAGAACTTCATCATCAAAACGTTTTGGAAGAGGACGGAATACCAGGATGCCGTGGATCATAGGATCCTCATTGGCTTCCTGCAGTTTCTGATAGAATTCATCAACAGATACATCCTCGGGAAAAACATAAGACAGCATTCTGATTCCTGTTTTTCCGCATTTCTTCTGAATGCCTCTTTCATAGGAAAGATCATCATCCCGTTCTCCAACACGGAATACAGCCAGGGCAGGGGTGATGCCTTTTTCTTTTAAGGCAGATGTTTCGTTACAGGTTTTTATATCGATCGCATCCGCAACCGGTTTTCCTTTTAACAGTTCAGCCATTGGTCAGCCTCTTACAGATATCGTCATAAATATTCAAAGCCATGACGGAGTATTCGTCCAACAACGCTACCGCTTCCTTTTCTATCTTTTCAGCATATTCTCTGTCTTTCATCAGACTGGTATTGATCAGAATGTTGACATAGGCTGCATACAGGGTTCCCTGTGCCAGCATGACACTGCTTGCGGCATCCGATACGGAGATCTTGGAACCGATCACAGCCAGACGTTCATCCAGTTCAATGATTCTGGTACAGTATTTCAGGATCAGTAAAGGAGGATCAGCGGCATTTCTTAGACACTGTTCCAGTTTTTCTGCATATCCTTCGCTGTCTTTCGGCAGGGCGTAGGCTTGTGCAAGAGGCGTGAACGCTTCCTGATCCTTTCTGATGCAGTCTAAAAGATTTGTTCTGAGGATATCCAGTTCTTTACGGATATCCGTCAGTTCAAAGGTATATTCCAGATATTTCTTCTTGCCGATGGTAAGGTTCGTAACCATTTCAGCCAAAGCGGCAGCCAAAGAACCGCACAGTGCGGAAACAGATCCGCCACCCGGTACAGGATCCTTACTGGCAGTAAGTTGTGTAAACTCTTTTAATGTCTTGTTTTCCATATTAGAACAGTCCTGTAATGACTCCGTTTTCATCGACATCGATCTTTTCTGCGGCAGGGACTTTAGGCAGACCAGGCATGGTCATGATCTCTCCGGTAAAAGCGACAATGAATCCTGCTCCCGCAGATACTTTGATGTTTCTGATAACAATGTTGAAATCTCTTGGAGCACCCAGTTTTGTCTGATCGTCAGAGAAGGAATACTGGGTCTTGGCCATGCAGATCGGAAGATTGCCGAATCCCAGATCCTCCAGCTGTTTGATCTGCTTCGGAACGTTTCCAGGAAGATGGATGCCATCAGCGTGGTAGATTCTCTTTGCAATGGTTTCCAGTTTCTCTTTAATCGAAAGATCCAGATCATAGGCATAAGTAAAATCATTCGGCTGATCACAGAGTCTTACGACTTCTTCCGCCAGTGCCTTTCCGCCTTCGCTACCCTTGGCCCATACTTCACTTAAGGCGACATTAACGCCAAGTTCTTTACATTTGTCTTCAATCAGTTTCAGTTCCGCTTCAGAGTCGGTTGGAAAACGGTTGATCGCTACTACACAAGGAAGCTTGAATACCTGGGTGATGTTTTCAACATGCTGAAGAAGGTTTGGAAGACCTTTTTCCAGAGCTTCCAGATTCTGTTCGTTAAGCTGATCCTTTGCAACGCCGCCGTGATGCTTCAGAGCTCTGACTGTTGCGACGATAACGACGGCATCAGGTTTCAGACCTGCCATACGGCATTTAATATCCAGGAACTTTTCTGCACCCAGATCTGCGCCGAATCCTGCTTCCGTAACGGCATAATCACCTAGTTTGAGCGCAAGTCTAGTAGCGGTAACGGAGTTGCATCCGTGGGCGATATTGGCGAACGGCCCGCCATGAATGAAGGCAGGGGTTCCCTCCAGGGTCTGAACCAGATTCGGTTTCAGGGCATCCTTTAAGAGTGCAGCCATTGCACCCTGTGCTTTTAGCTGTCCTGCCGTAACAGGTTCATTGTCATAGGTGTATCCGACAACGATCTTAGAGAGTCTTTCTTTCAGATCGGTAATATCGGATGCAAGGCATAAAACAGCCATTACCTCTGATGCAACGGTAATGTCAAAACCATCCTGTCTTGGTGTTCCATCCGTTCTGTTTCCCAGACCGTCAACGATATTTCTAAGCTGTCTGTCATTCATGTCGACAGCTCTTCTCCATGTGATCCTTCTAGGATCGATATTCAGGGTATTTCCCTGTTGAATATGGTTATCCAGCATGGCAGCCAGAAGGTTGTTCGCTGCGCCGATCGCATGGAAGTCACCGGTAAAATGCAGGTTGATATCTTCCATCGGTACGACTTGGGCATATCCGCCTCCGGCAGCCCCGCCTTTAATGCCAAAAACAGGGCCTAAAGAAGGTTCTCTTAAAGCTACCACTGATTTCTTGCCGATCTTTCTCAAACCGTCAGCCAATCCTACTGTAGTTGTGGTCTTTCCTTCTCCGGCAGGGGTAGGAGTAATCGCCGTTACCAGGATCAGTTTACCATCCGGCTTATCTTTTAAATCCTTTAAAAGTCTGTAGTCAACCTTGGCTTTGTAGTTTCCGTAAAGTTCCAGATAATCCTCCGGAATACCTAGTTTTTCGCCGATAGCAGTAATCTTTTCTTTTCTGCAGGACTGAGCGATCTGAATATCAGTTAACACAGCAGTATCCTCACTTTCTTATATGATTATGATCACCGGTCTATTCCCGGTTAAGCTGTTTCTTCAGGAATCCTAAAAGCTTAGGCAGAGCCATACTGTAAATGAATGCCAGAATGATGCCGACAGCGATCTTAAAGACTATGTTGCCGAATACCAGCGCATAGGAATAGTAGCCGTAAAGCTTTGAATCGACATAAAGAGCCAGAAGATTGAGTGTCGTTACCAGCAAAGCACTGATGGATGCAATGATGACTGTTTCGATAAAGTTCAACGAAAAGCCTTTCTTTTTCGCATAGAATCCGACAAGCAGTCCGCTTAAGGCATGCGGCAGTATCCACAAAGGCGTCGTAGCCGTGATCCCGTATCCGGAGAACAGCAGCTGGTATATGAATGAACCGATGCCTCCCACATAGAAACCATCCAAAGGACCAAAAAGAAGACCGGCAACCAGGATCGGAAAAGCTTCAAAAGTAAACTTGAAGTTGGCGACCTTTACCGGCGTAATGATGCTTAAAACGACATAGAGTGCCGTCAGCATGGAGATGGTGGTTAATCTTCTTGTGTTCATATTATCAATTATAATATAAAAACCTCTTTAACAGAGGCTTAGTGGTCAAGTTTAGGACCTTTGATACAGTATTTGTAGATCCAGTCTTTAATGTCGTAGTCTTTATTGTTTTTGTATTCCTTGAGTTTCTCTCTAAAGACATCTTTATTGTTTTCCGTAACGGTAATGATGCCGCAGCCGTTGTCGATCATGATCTTGTTGGCGAACATTACGGCAGCTCTGACATCGCCATCGGAAAAGAGCCTCTTATCCAGAATATACAGCATGACATCGATTGCGATCTCGGTATTGGATTTGGCCGGCTGATTGATCATCTCGCTTAGTTCATTGATCTGCTGATCGGTCAGCTCCGATTTGATCCCGCTGTCCAGATCCTTCATCAGCATTTCATGCAGGGTCAGAAGACACTTGTAGTCGTTCTCGACATCCTGGTTTTCCATGATATACGCGTAAGCTTCTTCAAAATTCTTCTTTGCCGTTTCTTTTGACGGATCATCATCGCTGTATCTTGAAAGTGTAATGCTGTTTCTGATGAAAACATCCAGATGATCTCTGATAAAACGGATATTCTGTGCTCTGCTTAGGGTATACTTATTGATCATGGTCTTTCCTCGCTTAGCTATATTATAAACTAAGAGAAGCATTAACAGGTGCTTTTTTGTATAATATTGGTATGGCATCCATATTTGACAGATTTGAATTCTCCAGCATCCAGAGAATGCTGAACAACGCAAAAGAAGTACACAGGTATTCGGGTAAACCGGTTTTGTTTATTCTTGCAGACATGGCGAAATGCATCCTGAAGGATCATGTCGGATACATGGAATACAATCTCTTTCATTTTGTCGGAAAATTGCAGAAAGACCGCGATACGTATGTGAATTTCGATTATTCTCAGTCTTTGTTTAAGACACTGAACGATCCGGAATACAGGGAACTGTTTAATGACAAACTGAAGTTCAATCAGATATTTTCGGATTTGTTGGGAAGGGAATTTCTGGATATCACCAATTCATCCTATGAAGACTTTGAGAAATTCTGCAGGGGAAAAGACAAATTCTTTACCAAACCTGCGGATTCTTGTTCCGGGAAGGGGATATACAGAAATATCGAAATCAGCAAGGATTCCGATCTGAAGGAAATATATGAATATCTGAAAGAGAACAGACTGTTCGTAGAGGATTCCATCTTTCAGCACGAACAGATGAATCTTTTGAACCCTTATTCGATCAATACCGTTCGAGTAACCACTGTTTTAGATAAAAATGATATTCCGCATGTCATGTATGCCATACAGCGCATCGGAACAAGCGAACTTCCGGTCGACAACGTCGGTGCAGGAGGAATCTATACCGTATTATCAGATGAAGGTGAGATTATCCATCCGTGCTGGTCGGACAAGACGATTTCTACTTATACAAAGCATCCTTTGAGTGATATGAAACTGATCGGTTTTAAGGTACCGTATTTCAAGGAAGCTCTGGAACTGTGCAAGAAAGCTGCTGTTGTTGAAAAACATATCCGTTATGTCGGATGGGATATCGCCATTACCGAAAAAGGACCGGTGATCGTGGAAGGCAATCCGCTTCCTGGTTACGATATGCCGCAGAACTACTTTGTCACAGGAGAAGACAGAGGTCTCAAACCGGAATTTGAAAGGATCCTGCATCAGGATCAGGAGTAGACATGGCATTTGACTACAAGAAAGAATACAAGGAATTCTATCTGCCGAAAGATCAGCCCGGTATTGTTGATGTACCGAAGATGAACTACATCGCCGTACGTGGCAAGGGAGATCCGAATGAGGAAGATGGGGAATACAAGCAGTCGATCGGACTGCTGTACAGTATTGCTTTTACCATCAAGATGAGTAAGAAGGCCGATCATCAGATCAAAGGATACTTCGATTATGTCGTTCCTCCGCTGGAAGGATTCTGGTGGCAGGATGATGTGCAGGGCATCGACTATGCACATAAAGAGAACTTTCAGTGGTATTCCGTGATCCGTCTGCCTGACTTTGTCACAAAGGAAGATTTCAATTGGGCAATCAAAGAAGCAACAAAAAAGAAGAAAACGGATTTCTCTAAAGTAGAGTTCTTAACCTATGATGAAGGGCTCTGCGTCCAGTGCATGCATAACGGATCGTATGACGATGAACCGGCAACGGTAGAAAAGATGCATCAGTACATGGAACAGCAGGGATATGCCCTGGATATCACTGATCAACGCAGGCATCATGAGATCTATCTAAGCGATGCCAGAAAGACTGATCCTGCCAAGCTAAAGACAGTCATCAGACACCCAGTCAAAAAGATATAAACAAACAGAATGCCTAAAAGGCATTTTTGTTTTCTTAAATTAACAACTATGTTAAAATATTCACAATATAAGGAGTTTTACTATGGGTAAAATGAAAACAATCTATGAGCCTTTGTTTACGCCTTGGAAGATCGGCAATGTCGAAATCAAGAACCGCTTTGTTTTGACTTCAATGGGAGGAACAAATCTTCTTGGCTGGATGGAGAACAATCATTTCGACAAGGCAGGTGCGGAGTTTATTCTTCAGGTTGCGAAAAACAACTGCGGTCTGGTGCTTCCGGGATGTCAGCCAGTCTATAATCCGATGTTCGGTCAGTGGCTGTACAAGAACAATAAAATGTACGAAGATCTGAAGAACTGGATGCCGGAATTCCATAAGACCGGTGCAAAGCTGTTTGTTCAGCTGACGGCCGGATTCGGACGCTCTTTTACCATATCCAGGATGATGGAGATGCTGTATACAAATAAGCTGTTAAGAACGGTTTCCAAGCCGTTCATGGATCTGGACAAGATTACGGCCAGCGCATCGGAAAGCCCAAACAGGTGGTCGGACAAGGTACCGTCAAGAGAAATGACGAAAGCCGAGATACAGGAGTTTATCGACGCTTTTGCAAAAACGGCGAAAAAGCTGCAGTATGCGGGTGTTGACGGGGTAGAGATCCATGCCGTACATGAAGGATATCTGCTGGACCAGTTTACTTTGAAATACGTCAATAAGCGTCAGGATGAATACGGTGGATCGTTGGAAAACCGCTACCGTTTTGCGGCTGAGATCGTCAAGGCAATCAAAAAGGAATGCGGCAAGGATTTTCCGGTATCGTTGAGATATTCTGTCGTATCCAAGACAAAAGACTTCCGTAAAGGAGCATTGCCTGGAGAAGATTATACGGAAGTCGGCAGAGACATGAAAGAGTCCGAGGAAGCGGTGAAATACCTGGAAGAAGCAGGCTATGACATGCTGAACTGCGACAACGGCACGTATGATGCCTGGTATTGGGCACATCCGCCTATCTACATGCCGGAGAACTGTAATTTGAAAGATGTCGAACACATCAAGAAGTTCTGTAGCATTCCGGTCGTAGCTGCAGGTAGAATGGATCCTGAAACGGCTGCCAGATCGATCAAGGAAGGAAAGATCGACGGCGCCGGTTTTGCCAGACAGTTCCTTGCGGACAACGAATGGATCACCAAACTGATGAACAACGATCTGGATGATATCCGTCCATGTATTCTTTGCCACAACGGCTGTTTCAACATGTGTCATTACAAGGGTGTTCCAAACGATCAGGAACTCTATGATTCCTTGCATCTTGCCAGATGTGCTGTGAATGCAGAGACGATGCAGACGGATAAGCACTACATCAGAAAAACAGATAATCCTAAGGATGTCGTCATCATCGGCGGAGGCATCGGCGGAATGGAAACAGCAAGAGTGCTGAAACTCAGAGGACATAATCCGATCATCTACGAAGCTTCCGATCACCTGGGAGGCACGTTTATACCAGCCAGCAGCGAATCCTACAAGGGCAAGCTCAGAGATCTGCTGAAATGGTACAGAAAGAAGATGAAAGACCTTAATATAGAGATTCATCTGAATGAAAGAATAACGGATCTGGAAAGATTCAACGGCAAGGATGTTGTCGTAGCAACCGGAGCTGTAGCGAGAAAATTGAATGTGCCCGGTTTTGAAAAGACAGTAGAAGCCTGCGAATATCTGAACAGCAAGAAGACGGGAAAACGGGTAGTTGTAGTGGGCGGAGGACTGACAGGCTGCGAGATCGCCTACGAACTGGCTCTGGAAGGAAAAGAAGTATCCATTGTCGAGATGAAGAACGATCTTATTGCTCAGACCGGTGTCTGTCTGGCTAACTCATCCTATCTAAGAGAATGGTTTGAACTGCATCAGGTTCCGGTTTATCTGGAAACATCGCTGAAGGAGGTAAAGGATAAAGAGATCATCTGTACGAAAGACGGCAAGGACATCAAGATTCCTTGCGATACGGTCATTTCTTCCGTCGGCTATGTGCCTGCGCCGTTGGCGAAAGAATCCGGAAAGGTTAAGCTGGTCGGAGACTGCAAAGACGTAGGCAATCTTAGAACCGTCATCTGGCGTGCATATGAAGTCGCAATGAAAATATAGGAGCAATACTTATGAAACTAACGAAAAAACAGCAGGATATTCTCAACGGAAAACAGGGAGAAACCCTTGCCAAGGTCATGAAGACTCTGGTAATGTACGGAGAGGCTTTCGGTGCTACGAAAATGGCTGAAGTGACTTCCGACTACAACCACCTGGTTACTTCTTTCGGTCTTGGCGTCATGGATCCGGTCTACAGGCTGATGGATACGCTCTTACAGGAGGGTGTGGTATCCGGACAGAAGTTTACCGTAGATCCAAGACCTCTTGATCCGAATGTTCCAACGACATTTCTGCAGAATATCGTATTCAAACGTTTTATGTACAATAAGCAGGACTTCTATGAGAAACAGCTGAAGAAGCTGGGTCTTCTGGAGGATGATGCGTTTACCTGCACCTGCTACATGTCGGAGGTAGGAAATACGCCAAAAAAGGGAGATATCCTTTCGTGGTCGGAGTCTTCCGCCGTCGTCTACGCCAATTCCGTTCTTGGAGCGAGGTGTAACCGCAATTCAGGTATTATCGATATCATGGGATCGATTGTCGGCTGTGTACCTTATTTCGGCCTTCTGACGGATGAAGGAAGAAAAGCGGACTGGATCGTCAGGATAAAGACGACAAAAAAGCCGGAAGCGCAGCTTTTAGGAAGTGCCATCGGCATGAAGGTCATGGAGGATGTTCCTTATGTGATCGGATTAGACAAATGGCTGGGAAAGGAACTGGATGAGAAAGCCTGTACCTATCTGAAAGATTTCGGTGCTGCTACGGCTTCCAATGGAGCGGTAGGACTCTATCACATCGACAAATTGACTCCGGAAGCGAAAGAGCAGGGAAAAGCGCTGATCAAGAAGAATGCCAAAGAATACGTAATTGACGATGCGGAGCTGCAAAGGGTTTACGATTCTTATCCGGTGATCTGGAAAGACAAGGAAGCAAAGCCTAGATTGTGTTTCATGGGTTGTCCGCACATGTCTCTTCAGCAGCTGAAAGACTGGACTGATGTGATTGAAGAGAACCTGAAGAAATACAGCAATCCGCAGGTTCTGATTCCGACCGTCTTTACGGCAGCGCCGGCAGTCATCAAGGAATTCAAGAAAACGGAATACTATCCAAGACTGGAAAAGACAGGTATTATTCTGTCCTATATCTGTCCGCTGATGTTTATGAACAATCCGCTGTGTGGCAAGATGCCTGTCATCACATCAAGCAATAAACTGAGAACCTATACGTCATCAAGGTATTATACCGATGATGAAATCGTCATGCAGCTGTGCAAAGGAGGCAATTAAGATGAAAGAGTTTAAAGGAAGAGTTGTTACACCGGGTGTCTGTACCTGTGAAGCGGTAGTTACCCATGGCGGTTTCAATACGCTTGCATCCTTGCAGAAAGCCCTGCAGTTTGGTGATAAGACCGCAAAGATTTCCGATCAGAACAATCCGGATCTTTATGGCAAGCCTATCGCCGGTAAAGCATTATGTCTTCCGCAGACCATCGGTTCTACGACCGGAGGCTTGGTTCTGTACTGTGCCTGTGAAATGAAAAGAAATCCCGGATGCATGCTGTTTGCCAACCGCATCGATTCCTTGGCTTGTGCAGGTGCCGTTCTGGCCAGTGTTTGGTCTGATGCTTCCATGCCGGTTATCGATGAACTTGGAGAAGAATTCCTGGATTATGTCAAGGATGGCATGATGATCACCATTAAGGAAAACGGTATCGTAGAAGTAGCATAACTAAAGAAAGAATCCTCTGAATAGAGGATTTTTATTTGAGAATCTATTAATTCATCTGGAAAGAGAAAAAGGTTCATAGTATATTAAAAGAAACCTGTAGTTTTAGGTAACTGTCATGAATGCTGAAATTGATATCAGTAATACTTTATTAAGAACAGAACGTCTGATCCTCCGTCCGTGGTGTCAGGAAGATCTGGATGATTTTTTCGAATACGCATCGGTAGACGGTGTCGGACAGATGGCCGGATGGCTGCCACATCAAAGCAAGGATGATTCACAGATGATCCTGGAATCTTTCATCAATAAGAAAAAGACCTTTGCTCTGGAGTATCAGGGAAAGGTGATCGGATCATTGGGAATTGAAAAATATAATGAAGAAAAGTTTCCGGAACTGAAAGACAAGAAATGCAGGGAAATAGGATATGTTCTGTCCAAGGATTACTGGGGCAGAGGACTGATGCCGGAAGCCGTAAGGGAAGTGATCCGTTATCTGTTTGAGGAAGTTGATCTGGATATTGTACTCTGCGGCCATTTCCTCAGTAACAGACAGTCACAAAGAGTACAGGAGAAGTGTGGATTCAGACATTACGCCTATGGTACCTATGAAACCCGTTTCGGAACCATAGAAGAAGATGAAACCAATATCATGACAAGGGATGATTGGGAAGCAATAAAGAAAACGGAGGAATTGCGAAGATGAAAAAACTGACTTGTTTATTATTGACTGTTATGATGGCTTTTTGTATAACTGCCTGTTCCGGTTCGGACGGCAAACAGCAGGAAATAGCCAAGGAATGGACCAGAGAAGGTTTCTTTACCGATGAAGAAGGAAATCTGGTTACCATATTCAAGAGCAATGAAGAAGAATACCCTGGATGGTATGTCGGTTGTCTGGCGGGTGAGGACATGTATGGCTGGTATATCCAGCAGGAGGGCAGTTCCCTGCATGGAGATATCGTTCCTGATTATGAAGATGGACATTTTGTCGTAACTGTTTCGGAAGAAGGAGAAGATGGCATCCTGTTTGAAGTAGAAGGTGGAAAAACCTATCATTTAGTACCTGTCGAATTTGAAGAAGCTTCGATCGCCGTCAGCATCAATACGGAAGGCTGGGGACAGTTTACGGCAGTATCGGACGTAGAAGACGCCTTTGAAGCGGAAGAACCGACATCATCGATGATCCTAAGCCTTTATGAACCTACTGTCTATACACTTACGGCAGTACCTGCGGAAGGCGGAGAAGACTGGGTATTTGTCAAATGGACAAAGAACGGTGAAGACTATTCAACGGATGTAGAGATTACTGTTGAATTCGATGAGAGTGCCGATTTTATCGCTGTATTTGAATACCCTGAAGGTGAGTAAAGCTTATATTAATCAAGCATTGGAGAATCTTAAATGGTAATTAATGTCTATGAACAGTATTTTAAGGCAGATGCAATGTTTTCCGGTGTAAAGCGGAACGGAGCACTTGTCACGCTGATCAGCGATTCAGAAGCAGGAACAATCACATACAAGGCAGCCGTTACTTTCTTTCCGCATAGAGATGAAGAAGACTATGCGGTATCCTATGACGCATACTTTGAAAAAGAACTCTATCAGGGAAAAGGCAGAAGATCCAAGAAGAAAGAAGCCGAGTATCTGGAACATCTGCACGATATCATCGATGAACTGGCAAAAGAAAACAACGCTTCTGTCTTATGGGATGAACCGTTAAGAGAAGCAAGAAGAGGATGATCAAAGAATTAGATTTATTAGACAACTATGAAGAATTTATCACGGATCTGAACAGTGATCCGTGTTTTTCTAATCCGATGCTGGCTAGTGAAGAGGATATCAAGGACAATCTATACAATGCCCTGAATAAACCAGACGATCACGTTTTCGGTGTATTTCAGGATGATAGAACGATCGGACTCTTTGTTTTTCTTATCCTTAAGGAAGAAAAGTACATAGAGATGATCATAGGACTGTCCAGATACAGACAGGCATATGAGGAGATCCTTTCGTATCTTCAGGATCATTATCCGGGATTCCAGACCGATTTTGTTTTTAATCCGCAGAATAGACTGCTGAAAGAACTGCTGGTTCAGAAAAATGCTTCTTTCGATATTCAGCAGCAGAAAATGATTCTGAATGACCGTGGTCTGATTGCTGATACTGAAGGAATAGAAACACTCTCGGAGAGTTTTAAACAGCAGTATTTTACTATCCATGACAAGGATCGTTACTGGACAGGTGAAAAAACGGCGGAAGCTACAGAACGGTTTAACATCTATATCGCAAAAGATAATGATGACGTGATCGGTTACCTTGATATAACAAAAAGTTTTGATGACAATGAGATTTTTGATCTGCTTGTACTGGAACCATACAGAAGAAGAGGATGGGGAAGAAAACTAATAGCCAGAGCGATTGAAGTGAACCGTCCAAAAAAGATGTTTCTAACGGTTGATGTGGACAATCTCCCTGCTATCAGACTGTATGAATCCATGGGCTTTGAAAAAGTGAACGGACAAGACAGTCAGGTAGCGACATGGAATATAAGCGATGTAGGCTAAATAAAAATCGAAAGAACTATCTATGAGCAAATATGAACCATTGTGGAGATATATCACAGAAAACGCTAAGGATCATTACAGATTCGCCTTTAATGAAATAAGGGATATCTTAGGATTCGATATGGATCATTCCTTTCTTACATATAAGAATGAACTGAAAGAATTCAGATATGAAGTCGGAAAGATTTCTATGAAAGAAAAAACAGTGATTATTAATAAGATAAAGCATAGTTTGTGAGGTAAAAATTATGGGTTTTACAGCATATATTGTAATTGGATGTATATTTGGGATCATACTTGCAGCAAGTGCTTTTGTAAATAAAAAGAAAGCATTAGGGATTACAATCCTTTGCCTATTGGCTGCCGTTTTATGCGTTTTAGGATATATGTGGTTTACATCACCGATGTAGTGTTCCAGATTATGCAGCTTATTAATTATGGAAAAAGTACGGATTGCCCGTGCTTTTCATATGCTATGGTCCCCTGACCCCCAAAAAAAGAACCACTTTTGAGGAAAGAATCAGCCTTTAGACAATATATGTTCTTTGAAAAACATCAGTCTGAAGGTTGATTTTAATTGATCATAACACATGATTATATACAACTTGATCAGATATAAGTCTTTATGGAAGAGCGGTTGCGTGCGCTTGCGATATACACAAAAGAACTGCGATGACTCCTATTAGATACTGTTTCTGTGACAATGATACTTGCGAGGGAATGCGTACAGCCAGATTGTACCGGTGAGAGTCCGATGAGTGTGATATTAACTTACACAGTAGTCATGTTTAAACAACACATAAAAAAGAATGAATTGTTTTTAGTGATTCTTATGTAAAAAACAAAGCAGCAGGGTCTTTCATATGGACTCTGCTGCTTCAGATGGTATTTTTTCTGCAAAGGTGAATGTTATAATTATTTCAAGCAAAAAATGGCAAAAAGAAAAGAATACATAATTAGTGATACTCGTTTGATGAAGGAATGGAATTGGGAAGAGAATAATAAACTCGGTCTCGATCCTAAAAAACTGACGACTGGTAGCGGAATGAAACCGAGTTGGATCTGTTCAAAGGGCCATAAATGGATTACATCCATATACCATAGAGCAAAAAGAGGATCTGGTTGTCCTTATTGTTCAAACAAAAAGATCCTGCCAGGGTATAACGATCTACAGTCACAACGCCCTGATATTATGTCAGAGTGGGATTATGAAACCAACACTATTGATCCTTCAACTGTAGCTGTTAAGTCGAACAAAGTAGTAAATTGGATCTGTCCGAAAGGGCATAAATACAAAAAAGCCATTTATAAACGAACATCAGGTGAGGAATGTCCGGATTGTGTCAAAGCAAGAGGTACGTCTCTTCCTGAACAGTGTTTTTTCTATTACATCAAAAAGTTTTACCCTGATGCGGTAAACAGGTATAAGGGGATTTTTGATAACAGTATGGAACTTGATATCTATATCCCATCTATAAAAACTGGCATTGAGTATGATGGTATATTCTGGCACGACAAATCCGCTCAGTCGAAAACGAGAGAAGAAAAGAAATATCAGATATGCAAGAAAAACGATATTCGTCTGTTCCGGATTAAGGAAGGATCTTTTACGGGATTTTCTGATGTAGCAGATAGAATATGGTATATCCCTAAGAAATGTGATTATCAGCAATTAGATTTTTATATAACCGATTTTCTTAAACAGCTTACTCTCTTTTCTTATCGTTCATATGATGTAAATGTTGCCAGAGACAGAGCTGAAATCCTTGAATACAAAACACTTAAATTAGAAGATTCTCTCCAGTATCTATACCCTGAAATCGCCAAAGAGTGGCATCCTACAAAGAACGGAAAGCTGACTCCTGATCTGTTTGTTCCAGGAAGTGCAGAATCCGTGTGGTGGCTCTGCCCTAAGTGCGGAAATGAATGGCAAGCACCTATTGCGAATAGGACAAAAGGACATGGATGTGACGTCTGTGCCATGCCAAAAAGAATGAGTACAAGAAAGGACAATATTCTTGCCAAACGCGGGAGTATCGATAAAGAATGGTGCTTACTGGATTGGGATTACGAAGCAAACGAATATGGACCAGAGCATTATACCAACGGCAGCGGTGAAATTGTTGGATGGAAATGCCACAAGTGCGGTCACAAGTGGAAAGCAGCAATCTGCGATCGTACAAGAGACTATAGAAACGGATGCCCTTTGTGTTCGGGAAAAACAATAGTAAGCGGCATAAATGATCTTCCTACCGTAATGCCTGAGCTGATGCAAGATTGGGACTATGAAAACAATACAGATATCGATCCAACAAAAGTTGGCCGTGGCAGTCATTTGGAAGTATCTTGGAAATGCCATAAGTGTGGCTATAGATGGGATGCTCAAATCTATAACAGAGCCAATGGAAAAGGATGTCCTTGCTGTGCGAATAGAGTTGTTGTCCCGGGAATAAACGATTTAGCTACAACCGATCCTGATCTTGCAGCGGAATGGCATCCTACGCTTAACACTCTCAAGCCAACAGAAGTTACCAGGGGGCAAGCAAAGATGATATATTGGATTTGTTCAAAATGCGGCAATGTTTGGAAGGATACTATCAATCACAGAACTAATAGCCGTGGTTGTAGAAAATGTAAAAAGCATATATAAAACAGATTAGAGGTTGAAGGGAAAATTGAAAAATGACACATGAGGAGTATTTATTTAGTATTCTTTCTTCTCTTACAGATTCTTTTACTTTAAAGAGCCGGGAGAGTAATGTTGTTGAATTTAAGGAATCATATAATAAAAACAATATTCCGAAATATGCAAAAACTATGGCCGGTTTCGCAAATAATAGAGGGGGATATATTCTTTTTGGTATATCGGATGCCCCAAGAATTGTCAAAGGACTTAATAATTCCAATTTTGATAATTTGAATCAGGAACGATTCACAGATAGTTTGAATTCGTTGTTTGAACCTGAGATAGTTTGGGATTCTGGAATAATAGATATAAATGTGCCGATCAATGAAAATCAAGCTGAAACGAAAAGAGTTGGCTGGATCTACACGTATGAATCTGATAATAAACCTATAATTGCAATAAAAACAAACGAATCAGAAAAGATATCAAGTGGCGATATATATTATCGATATCGTGCAAGAACCCAAAAGATTAAATACACTGAGTTATCAAAAATAATAGAAAATAGATTGGTTAAAGAAAGAGAGCACATAATTAAATTATTAGAAATAATAAGAAAAAGCGATACTGCAAATCTAGGCATAATAAACTATTCAAGTGGGCATTTAACAACTCCGTATGGAGTTGATGTTTCCTTTGATAGAAAGCTAATAACTCAAGTTCTAAAAAAAGCAAAATACATTAAAGAAGGCAGCTTTAATGAAATAGACGGGATTCCAGTACTTAAGGTGACTGGAAACATTGATTTAGCGGAAGAAATTCCCGTTCCAGAAGGAAATCCAGATGAGACACACCCTTTTATTCAAAAACAGCTCGCAGAACAATTAGGAATATCGAGTCAAGATGTGTATGCATTAGTACACCATTATAAAATGAAAGGTAATAAAAAATTTCATCTTGAAATAACAACTTCCAAAGCAAGTAAAACTCACAAATTTTCAAATTATGCCTTAGCGTTTTTAAGGGAAAAAGTACGCGAGTTGAATTCTGATCCTAAGGAGTTCGATGAGATAAGGATTGAGTATAGAAAATCTAAAAAGAAAGTATAAAAAAGTACGGATTTGTCCGTACTTTTCATATACCCTGGTCCCCGAAGTCGGGGTCGAACCGACACGGATTTCTCCTCACGATTTTGAGTCGTGCGCGTCTGCCAATTCCGCCATTCGGGGATGCTCATTTATTTTAACATAAAAAACATCCTATTTGATAAAATAATGTTGATATGGAATTAAGCGAACTAAAGCTGACACCAAAAAGAAAAGAAATCGCTGAAAAGCTGGATCTACACACGGTAGAAGACGTTTTAAGCTACTATCCATTTCGATATGAGATCTATGAAAAAACAGCATTACAGGACTTCAAAACAGGAATCCAAGTATGCTTTGTTGGGGAACTGGTAAGCTTCCCAAGCACATTTAGGAAAGGGAAGCTGGCTACTACCAGATTCAAGGTCATGTACGAAGAGGAGATCTTTGGCATTACCATCTTCAACCGGCCGTGGATCCGCAATATCGACATGAATGAAGAGATCACGATCATCGGCAGATACGACGGAAACAACAAGATCACTGCCAGCAATTACTATACAAAAGACATCCTCGGAAGTATCATTCCATACTATTCCCTGAAAGAAGGAATCGCCCAGAACGATATCCGGAAACTGATCCAGTTTGTGTTGGATAAAGGAACAGAAGAACCCGATCTGACGCCTAAAGAACTTGTAGATAAGCATGGTCTGATCGACCATGAAACGGCGATCAGAAACATCCATGATCCGAAGAGCAGGGAACTTCTCACAAAATCCATTAGCAGGCTGAAATACGAAGAATTCCTGCGATTCTATGTCGCACTGGATATTCTGAAGAACGATACTACAAAAAACAATAAAAACAAGAAAGAGTTCGATAGCAATAAAGTCGAAGCGTTTGTCAGATCGCTTCCGTATGAACTTACTGTAGATCAGAAACAAGCCAAAGATGACATCCTGCGGGATCTTGGATCAGGCAATACGATGTACCGTCTGGTGCAGGGCGAAGTAGGTTCGGGAAAGACCGCCGTAGCCATGATCGGCCTGTATGCCAACTATCTGGCAGGATATCAGGGGGCTCTGATGGCTCCGACCGAGATCCTGGCAAAACAGCACTACGAGTCCCTGAAGAGATATCTGGAACCTTTTGGTGTTAAGGTAGGTCTTTTATACGGAGCGATGAACGATGAAAGGACAGTAAAGAACCAGCTGGCCGAAGGAGATATTGATATCGTTGTTGGAACGCATGCCTTGTTTTCGAAGGATGTAGACTATAAAAAGCTTGGGCTGGTCATTGCGGATGAGCAGCACCGTTTCGGTGTCAAACAGAGACAGGCCTTAAAAGACAAGGGAGAAAACTGCGACTTTATTCTGATGTCCGCTACGCCGATTCCAAGAACGCTTGCTTCATCGATCTACGGAGACATGGATATCTCGACTATCGCTACCATGCCTTCAGGCAGAAAAGGCTGTAAGACCTATCTGATCAATAAAAACAGCATTGCCGATATTCTGGATGAAGTAAAAGGGTATCTTTCGCAAGGTAGGCAGATATACGTCATAGCGGCGGCAATAGAAAGAAACGACAATTATCAGGCAAAAGACGTAAACGGCCTGTATGAGGCTTTAAAAAGCGTTTTAGTGCCATATAACGTAGCGCTTATGCATGGAAGACTGAATAGTGAAGAAAAAGACGAGATCATGGATCGTTTCTCCAGAAATGAGATTCAAGTCCTGATTTCGACGACTGTCGTAGAAGTAGGGGTCAATGTACCGAATGCCACTGTTATGATCGTCTATGATGCGGACAGATTCGGCCTTTCCCAACTGCACCAGCTAAGAGGAAGAATACAGCGGTCAAGTACTGAAGGAATCTGTTATCTGTTAACGGACAGTAAGGATGAGAGCGTTAAAGAAAGACTGAACATCCTCTGCAAGACAAACGACGGATTTGAGATTTCCTATGAAGACCTGAAACTTAGAGGCCCGGGAGACATCCTGGGAACCAGACAGAGCGGTCTTCCGGCATTTATATTAGGCAACCTGATCGAAGATACAAAATTCATCAATGCAGCCAAAGAAGATGCCCATTACATATGTCAGAATCAGAATAAGGAAGACCTCAGAAAATACTACGAAAAAATAGAGGAAATCGCTGCCGCAAACTATATTAGCTAAGGTATAATAACGATATGAGCGTTTTTGATTTTCTTGATTCACATGGAATACCATATACTGACAAGGAACTGATTTCTCAGGCTTTTGTGCATTCTTCCTATGTGAATGAACATAAAACACCTAACGGAAACAACGAGAGACTGGAATTCATGGGAGATGCCGTACTGCAGGTCTACAGTGCGCAGCGTCTTTTTGAGATTGAACCTGCTTTGCCGGAAGGTCTGATGTCGACCAGAAGATCCAATCTGGTATCGGAAAAAGCTCTGGCGCAGATCGTCAGGGAGAATGATCTGAATGATTTTCTTCTGCTTGGTGCAGGAGAAGAGAAGACCGGAGGAAGAAACCGGGATTCGATCATGGCGGACATGTTTGAAGCATTCATCGGCGCAGTCTATCTGGATCAGGGACAGGAAACGGCCTTCCGTCTTCTGGATGATCTGATGGGAGAACATATCAGAGAAACGGATGAAAGTACCTTTGACTATAAGACCAGACTGCAGGAATACGTACAGGCGGATTCCAGAAAATCGATCGTCTATGAAACGATCTCGGTAGAAGGTCCGAACAACAATCCGGAATTTGAGGTGGCAGTCAAGATCGACGGTCTGACTTACGGATACGGCAAGGGTTCCAGCAAGAAGCAGGCGCAGAAGAATGCCGCCAAAGACGCGTTAAGAAAACTGGTACAGTTATGAGTTTTGATATTAGTAAAATCATCGAGAGATTCGGATACAATGCGGATAAAGCCGCATATTTTAACAATTTCCAGGTTACAGGTGTTCTGTATCAGAAAGGCAAGAACTTTACGATCATTAAAGCGGAGAACGACTGCATGCTTCCATACAGCCTGTATAAGGATGTACTGACGTTCTTTGAAGAAAACGGAGTAGATAATCTAAAGCTATATCTGAAAGCCAAGGATCAGGATCTTCCGATCAGAGAGATCAATCTTTATCTGGAAGAATACAGAAGAGAAAACAATCTTTTTGGCTCTTGTGTTCCGGTGATCAGTGAAGATGGATTCGTTCTCTCTTATACGGAACAGGAAGCCTTTGAAAAAGACTACAGCAGTATCGATGATCTGAAGCTTTTCTTCTATGACCTGGGATACCGCAAGAACATTTCGATGAAACTGAAGAAAAAGGAAGAAAACAACATTGTAGAAGAAAGAGAAGCCCTGCCTGTTGTACATAAGGAAGAAGAGATTAAGCCGGAAAAGAAGATGTACTATCGTCCTAAAAACAAGGAATATACACCGGCAAAGATCGATGACTTGGATGAAACATCATATAATGTGAAGTTTCAGGGCGAGATGTTCAAGATCGAAGAAAAAGAGACCAGGATGGGAAAACTGATCCAGACCATCTATGTGAAGGACGAGAATAATGCCGTTGTGGTTAAACTGGTTGAAAGTAAAAGGTTCACCAGAGAGATCATGAAGTTAAATAAAGAGGGGCAGTGCGCCGTATTCTACGGAAACTACCGTTTTGACACCTACAGCAACGACTATCTGTTTGAACCGGATCAGATCGAATTTATCGATGATATTTCACCGCTGGTAGATGACGAAAAAGAAAAGCGTGTAGAACTGCACATGCATACCAAGCTTTCGGAAATGGATGGCGTTTCATCTCCTACGGAAGTCGTAAATGCCGCCTATGCCATGGGGCATCGTGCCGTAGCGATCACTGATCATCTTTGCCTGCAGGGATTCCATGAAGCACAGGTAGCCTACAAGAACATCATGAAGAAGGCCAAGGATGAAAAACCTGATTTCAAGCTGCTTTACGGCTGTGAGATGAACATGGTTTCTCCGGAGCTTAATATTGTCTACAACGCGACTGATCACCTGTTAAGCGAAGAAGAATATGTTGTATTTGACCTGGAAACGACCGGTTTGTCTACCAGATACGACTATATCATTGAATTCGGTGCAGTTCTGATGAGAAGAGGCACCGTCATTGAGCAGAAAGATATTTTTATTAAACCTCCGATTTCTCTTTCACTGAATATCAAGAACCTGACTCACATCTCGGAAAGCGATCTGCGTAATGCCAGAAGTTTTTCTGAAGTAAAACAGGAGATCCTGGATTTCATCAAAGGAAGAGTTCTGGTCGCACACAATGCGGCATTCGACTTCGGTTTCCTGAATTCAGAACTGGAAAGAATCAATGAACCTCCTCTAACCAATACCGTTATTGATACTTTGGACCTTTCCCGATCTTTACTGAAAAACAGAAGAGCCTATCGTTTAGGAAACATGTGTCGTGCCTACAACATTCCTTATGATGAAGAAATCGCCCATAGAGCCAACTACGATGCGGATGTCCTGGGACAGGTTTTCAACTTCATGCTGAAAGATCTGAACAAGAACGGTGTCATGACACTGAATGATCTGAAGAACTTCCAGGATAAGGACGCTTTTGTCAAGAACAGGGCCTTCCATACGATCGTTCTATGCAGAAACAAGGAAGGTTTGAAAGATTTGTTTAAACTGGTATCAATATCGAATACTGAAACACTTGCTGTCTTTGGCAAGGCGAATACGAAGGATGCAAACTCCGAGTTCATCGCTGAACCGCGTATTTTCAAAGAGACGATCAATGCGAATCGTAAGAATCTGCTGATTGGATCGGCATGTTTCAACGGTGAAGTGTTTGAGATTGCCTCTACCAGATCAAAAGAAGAGCTTGCAAAGACGATCGCATTCTACGACTATATCGAGATTCAGCCTTTGGAGAATTACCGATTCCTGTACGAAGACCGTGAACTGTTTACGAAGGAAAGACTGAAGGATTATCTGAAAGATATCATTGATGAGGCTTTTCGGCAGAACAAGATCGTAGTCGCAACAGGGGATGTCCACTACGTCAAGAAGGACGAGAAGATCCTGAGAGATGTATACATCTCTGCTCAGGCGATTGGTGGTGCGCATCATCCGCTGTACATCTTCGATAAGGAAAAAAGAGAGAAACAGATCACTTCGGATCAACACTTCTTTAATACAAAAGAAATGCTGGAAGCTTTTGCATGGCTGAAAGACGAAAAACTGATCCGCGACATGGTTATTAATAATACCAATAAGATTGTTGATATGTGTGACAGCATCAAGCCGTTCTCAGATGAACTGAGACCTCCGAAAATCACCGATGCAATTGCCGTTGCGCGTAAGTGCAATATTATTGAAGAACCGTTCACAGAAAGACATGATGTGATTTCTGCAGATCAGTATCTGCGCGAGTTCGTTTATTATAATGCCCACCGTATTTACGGCGATGATCTGGATGAATTTATCGAGAAACGTATCGAGACGGAACTCAATGCTATCATCGGTAACGGCTACGGCGTTATTTATTTCGTGTGCCATCTTCTGATCAAGCGTTCCAACGATGACGGATATATTGTCGGTTCCAGAGGATCAGTCGGATCTTCTCTGGTTGCGACTCTGTCGGATATTACCGAAGTCAATCCGTTACCGCCACATTACATCTGTCCGAAATGCCATAAGCTGATCTGGATGCATGATGTTGCATCCGGCTATGACCTTCCGGGTAAAGACTGTCCGGACTGCGGTTCCAGAATGAAGGGTGAAGGACAGAACATTCCGTTCGAGACATTCCTGGGATTCAACGGAGACAAGATCCCGGATATTGACCTGAACTTCTCGGGCGTCTATCAGCCTAGCGCACATCTGTTTACCAGAGAGATATTTGGACCTGACAATGTCTTCAGGGCAGGAACCGTTCTGACCGTTCAGGAAAAGACCGCTTTCGGCTATGTTTCCGGATATTGCGAAGACAAGGGCATCATGAACATGTCCAGGGCACAGCGTCAGCGTCTTGCCTCGGGATGTCAGGAAGTAAAACGTACGACTGGTCAGCACGCCGGAGGTATTGTCGTTCTTCCGGATGACATGGAGATCGAAGATGTTACGCCTATTCAGTATCCTGCCAATGACAAGGATGCCGCCTGGAAATCGACGCATTTCGAATATCACGACTATTCTGACAATCTACTGAAATTCGACCTGCTCGGTCATGATGATCCGACCGCCATGCGTCTTTTTGAAGATCTTTCCGGCATTGATGTCAAGACAATACCGATGAATGATGAAAAGGTACTCTCTTTGTTCTATTCAACAAAAGCTTTAAACATCGTCAATCCGAATTACAAAGAGGAAACCGGTGCGGCAGGTCTGCCGGAATTCGGTACCTTGAATACACGCAGTACGATAGAAGAAACAAGACCGCATGTTTTCTCAGAACTGGTACAGATCTCCGGTCTTTCCCACGGTACGGATGTCTGGAGAGGAAACGCTCAGGAACTGATCCGTTCGGGTATTAGACTGTCTGACGTTATCGGATGTCGTGACGATATTATGTCTACACTTATGGGCTACCGTCTGGAACCGTTAAGTTCTTTCAATATCATGGAACATGTCCGTAAGGGCAAGGGTCTGACGGAAGAAGAAGAAAAAGACATGCTGGAGCACGATGTACCGAAGTGGTATATCGATTCCTGCAAGAAGATTAAATACATGTTCCCGAAGGCCCACGCTGTTGCCTACTGTATCATGGCGGTCAGAGTGGCCTGGTTCAAGGTCTATCATCCGGAATACTATTATGTATCGTATTTCTCACTGCGCTGTGACGCCTATGAGCTGGAGACGATGACCAAGGACGCGGATGCGATCTATGCCAGAATGCAGGAGATAAAGGGCAGGATGAACAGCAAAGAAAACCCTGCAACCAAGAAGGAAAGGGATATCTTCGATACCCTGGAAGTCTGCTACGAGATGGTATCAAGAGGCTACCGCATGAGCAATATCGATCTTTATCGTTCACTGGCTACAGAGTTTACTGTAAATCCTGATGATCCAAGAGAGATCATACCGCCATTTAAAGTACTGGACGGTCTGGGAGACAACGTTGCGGAATCCATCGTTGCAGCCAGAGAAGAAAGGGAATTCCTATCTAAGGAAGATCTCATGGAAAGGACGCAGCTGTCTCAGACGCTGCTGAAGAAACTGGATGATCTGGGTGTTTTAAAGGGTCTGGATGACTCCAACCAGATGTCACTGTTCTAGAAAGGAAGAAACATGCTGATAGATAAACTGCTGAATTATGTGAAGTACGATACGACAAGCTTTGAAGAAAGCGAGACTTTTCCTAGTTCTCCGGGACAATGGAAGCTGGCTCAGCATCTTCTGGATGAACTCAACAGGCTGGGTCTGGAAGATACGGTTCTGGATGAATACTGCTACGTCTACGGCTATCTGCCGGGAGATCCGGAATATCTGACCATCGGTCTAAATGCCCACATGGATACTTCTCAGCAGGCATCGGGAACGAATGTGAATCCGCGTGTCATAGAGAATTATGACGGAAGCGATATCCGACTGAATGAGAATCTGTATACGACAGTAGAGCGTTTTCCGAATCTGAAAGACTATATCGGGAAAACCCTGGTTGTGACAGACGGAAACACACTTCTTGGTGCTGATGACAAGGCCGGTGTTGCCTGTATCATGGAAACTTTAGAAACGCTGGTGAATCATCCTGAAATCAAGCATGGTCCAATCAGAGTATGTTTCTCTCCAGACGAAGAAGTAGGAAGAGGAACAGATCACTTTGACTATGAAAGATTCAAATGTGATTTTGCCTATACGGTTGATGGCGATAAGCCGAACTGTATCGAATATGAAAACTTTAATGCCGCCAGTGCTAAGGTGACTGTCAACGGTATTTCTGTTCATCCGGGTTCTGCCAAGGACAAACTTGTAAACGCACTGCAGGTAGCGCACGAATTCCACGGCATGCTGGATCCGGATGCTGTGCCGGAAAAGACGGAAGGTTATGAGGGTTTCAACATGCTGATGGATCTCAAGGGAGAAGTAGGTCATGCGGAAATGTCATACATCATCCGTAACCACGACATGGATCTTCTCAATCAGCAGAAAGACAGTTTCCGTAATATAGCCGATTCCCTGAATCAGAAGTACGGATACAATGTCGTAGATCTGCAGATCACCGACAGCTACCGCAACATGAAGGAGAAATTCATCGGTCACGAAGAACCGATCGAACTGGTCAAGAAATCCATGGCCGAGACAGGACTGGATTACAAGGAAGTCGCTATTCGCGGAGGAACGGATGGCGCAAGCCTTACCTGGAACGGACTTCTTTGTCCGAATCTAGGAACCGGAGGACAGAATTTCCATGGTGTCCACGAGTTCTGGTGCAAGGAAGACGGAGAAAAGGTTGTTGAACTGATTCTAAAGATCTTAAGTTTAGCCAAGAAATAGCTTATATATTTGCAATATTTTTAAAAATCATATAATATATTGGGGTAGATAAAGGAGCGAGAAATCGCTCCTTCATTCATTGTTTTGGAGGATTATGGATCTAGGTAGAGTTAAGAAGTCATTACAGGAGTTTATTGAAAACAAAGGCATGAAGCTGTTTGAAGTGACGTATCACAAGAAAGATGCGACACTGAGCGTTCTGCTGGACGAGAAACTGAACATGGATGAACTGGAAAAGATCTCCCAGGAGATCTCGGATCATCTGGATCAGTTTGAGGATGAGTTCGATGATAACTACCTGCTGGATGTTTCTACGGTCGGTGCAGAAAGACCGATCCGGAATGAACAGGAAGTCATGAAAGCCATAGGTGCATATATCTATGTCAAGACAAAGGAAAAGGAGTACTACGGTACGTTGAAGTCATTTGAAGAAGGAAAGCTTCTTATGGAAACAAAAGACAAGAACAGGACAAAAGATGTTTCCGTAGACTACTCGCAAATCAAGAAAATGCGTTATGCCGTACAGTTTTAAAGGAGAAAGATTATGAGTGGCATTAGTTTAAAGAATAAAAACTTTATCGATGGAATGAGGCTGTTTGAGGAAGATCGTAAAGTCGATCCTGAATTTGTTCTGGAGACGCTGAAAGAAGCGATCGCCAAGACGTATCAGAAGCACATCGATGCACCGGAAGCGATGGTAAGAGTCGTCATCGAGAAGAACGAAATGCATGTATATCATCAGCTGATGGTTGTAGACGACGATACGGAAACCTTTGATGAAACATTGGATATCCTGCTTTCCGAAGCGAAAAAGCTCAATCCGGAAGCCAAGGCAGGCGACATCATCGAGGAAGAAGTCGATTTCAACGAGATCGGCAGAACTTCGATCAACGTTGCCAAGCAGATGCTGAAGCAGAGGATCAAGGAATACGAGAAACAGCGTGTCTACGATGAATACAAGGATAAGGAATACGATCTGATCTCCGGTATCATCAAGACCATCGAAGACAAGTTCATTCTTGTGGATATTAAGAATACGATTGGTATTCTTCTTAAGTCGGAACAGATTCCCGGCGAACAGTACAGAGAAGGTCAGAGTATCCGCTGCGTCATTAAGGAAGTATCTAAGAACTCCAAGGGTTCTCAGGTCGTTTTAAGCAGAGCAGATGCGATCTTTGTCAAGAGACTGTTCGAGAAGGAAGTTCCGGAAATCGCCCAGGGTCTGGTTGAGATCAAGGCGATTGCCAGAGAAGCCGGCGAGAGAACGAAGATGGCTGTATATTCAAGGAACGATGATGTCGACGCGATCGGCGCATGTATCGGTCCTAGAGGGTCAAGAGTTCAGGCTGTCATCGGTGAGATCAAGGGCGAGAAGGTCGATGTTTTCGAATGGAACGACGATATCGGTGAACTGGTCAAGAACGCTCTGGCTCCGGCTGATGTCAGAGCCTGCTTCTATGCAAGCCCATTGACCGATCCTGAACTGACGGAAGAAGAAATCGCGGAAAAAGAGAAATACTACAAGCGTCCGCTGGTTGTCGTTGTTGATGACGATAAGCTTTCTGTCGCCATCGGCAAACGTGGCAAGAATGCGAAACTAGCGGTGAAGCTGACAGGAAGAAAGATCGATATCAAGACCCAGAGCGAGATCGGAGAGCTAGGTCTGGATGTGGATCAGCTGGTAGCGGAATTCAAGGAAGATCAGATCCGTATCGCCAAGGAAAAGGAACAGAAGAGATTTCTGGAACTGCAGGAAGAAGCTGCCAGACGTAAGGCTGAATTTGAAGAAGAACTGGCTGCCAACGATACCGGATTCGATGAGACGACGATTGAAGAGATGGATAAGGACAAGATGGAAGAGATCGTTGATATCCCTTCAGAGAATCTTTCCGAGAAGCCTGAGACTGTCGTTGTAGAGACGAAAGAAGAAGAACCTAAAGAAGAAAAGACTGCTGTAGAGAGGCTTCAAAAATTTCTTGCAAATGCTGGTGTAG